>ARQU01000007.1 GCA_000384615.1 alpha proteobacterium SCGC AAA536-G10
AAATCATTTTAATTTTTTTGACTATGATTGGAGGAATATATTTAGGCTGGTTTACCCCAACAGAAGGAGGAGCAATAGGAGCAGGTGGAGCAGGTTTAATTGCCATTTTAAATAAAAACTTTAAGCTTAAAGACTTGGTAGAAGTAATTGAAAGTACAGCAATTACATCAGCTATGATATTTTTAGTGTTATTAGGTGCTGAGTTTTTTAATTCTTTCATAGCTTTAACTCAACTACCAAACCAACTTGGAGAAATAGCATTAGAAAATAATCTTTCTCCTTTTTTAATTGTAGCCTGTATTCTTGTCCTATATCTATTTTTAGGCTGTTTAATGGATAGTTTAGCCATGATACTTTTAACTATTCCTGTGTTTTTCCCGTTAATCATGACACTTGAATTTGGAATGACACCTGAAGAAACAGCAATATGGTTTGGAATATTAACCCTTATAGTTGTTGAAGTTGGTTTGATAACACCACCTGTTGGATTAAATGTTTTTATAATAAATAAAATGGCTGGCGACGTTAGTATTTCAGAGACCTTTAAGGGCGTTTTACCATTTCTAGTAAGTGATATTTTTAGGGTTATTCTTTTATTCTCATTTCCCGGAATTACTTTATTTCTTTTGAATATTTTTTGAAATGAATGATCAAAATAAGAAATATTTGTGGAAGATAATTCAGTTAACTGGAGATTGTTTGATTAATAAATTACCTGATCACCCTCATCATCCAAGTGGAAGAAATCCATATGCTCATGTGGCATTGAAAGTAAAAAATAATTTTGGATCAAGTTACAAAGATTTACCTGACGAAAAGTTTAATGATGTAATAGAATATCTTAATTTAATTAAAAGGAATGAAGGTTAAGATAATTAAAAGTTACAGAAAAGATTTAACTTTCAACAATAATTCTTCATTAATAGATCGATACTGGTCTCCTAATCTATTTTTATGCCTTCGTGATCCAGGAAGCCTAACACCATCAATTGATAATAATTTTTGAAAAAAATCATCGCAATGTTTTTCCCAATTAGAACCAGCTATAATTTCTGGATTTAAAGCCATTATAAATTCTCCTCCACTTGGCGGACCTCCATCATTATTATCATTTTCTTGTGCTTCGTACGAAAAAACATCCCCCGTTAGACCAGCTGCAAATAATTCAACCATCATAGAAATTGCAGAGCCTTTATAACCTCCAAAAGGAAGTAAAACTCCTTTTAAAATTTCTTTTGGGTCATTTGAGGGTTCTCCATTTTCTCCAAGACCAACTCCGTCAGGCAAGTAATGACCATCCCTTGCTGCAATCATTACCTCACCTTTTGCCATTGTTGCCGTTGCCATATCAAAGACAACTGGATCATTATTACTTCTTGGCCAAGCCATTGAAATAGGATTCGTTCCAAAAAAAGCTTCTTTAGCTCCAGCAGGAGCAACAGATGGCTTAAAAGCAGTACATGCAAAACCTACTAAATTTTGTTTAGCCAAATATTCTGTTTCTGGCCATAAAGCAGCAAAATGAAAGCACCCTTTTATACTTAAAACTGATATACCATTTTTTTTTGCAGCCTTTGCTAACATAGGTAAAGAGTATTCATGAGCAGTAGAAGCAAAACCGTTATTGGCATCACATTTTAGTATTACTGGGGAAACATATTCTATTTTTGGTGAAGCCTGACCATTAACTTTACCTGACTGCAAAGAAGCTACGTAGCCCGGCAATCTAAATAATCCATGAGAAACTGCACCATCTTCTTCTGCTTTGGCTATAGTTCTTGCAAGAGCATTTGCATTTTCTTCGTTGCATCCTTGTTTCTTTAATATATCAAAAACTAAAGCTTTAATTTCGCTAAGAGTGAGCTTTTTATTTTTTATTTTTTTATCATTCATAATTCGTTTACCTACTCAAATATTTTTAAACGATTTTCAAAAAAGTGGTTTTCTTAAGTCATTATTTAATTTGTTAATTTTTTTAAAATTGACTATTACAGTATTATAACTATACCTAGTTATAGTAAATAATATTATTCAGGGGAAAATTAATGAAGTTTATTAAAAGAATTATTGCCGTTTCTTTAATGGTTTTAATGTCCAATTTTTTAGCTAATCTTGTTCTTGCCAGTGTTGATGGACCTAGTGTTTTTTGGAAATTCAGCTTATGGGGAAAAAGAAGAGCTTTTACTGAAGGTGCTGAAACACTTTCAAAAAGACTAAGTGAAGAAACAAATGGAAAATTTCAATTAAAAATTTTTTATGGTGGTCAGTTGTCAAAATCCAAAGAGAATTTAGATGGTTTAAAAGCTAATTCATTTGAAATGGCTGCATTTTGTAACTTTTATCATCCAGGAAAAAATGCCGGTTTAATGGTTTTAACAATGCCTTTTTTACCAATGGGGGACTTTGATAAAGATGCTAAAATCCGACAAGCAGTTTATGATCACCCTATAGTTTCTGGACAATTAGCTAAATGGAACGCTATGTTGTATATGACTTCTAATCTGCCACAATATGAATTCTTAGGTAAAGGTAAAGCACCAACAAGCCTCTCAGATTTTAAAGGTATGAGAGTTAGAGCTGGTGGTGGTGTTGGTAAAGCAATGGAAAAGCTTGGAGCTATAAGACAAACTGTTCCTGCTAGTGAAGTTTATACTTTAATTTCAAGAGGTGCAGTTGATGCAGTCTCTTTTCCATATACATATGCCCACGCTGCTTATAAAATACATGAAGTTGCCGAATGGTATACAGCAAACTTATCACCGGGTACATCTGACTGCCCATATGTTATAAATAAAACTTCATATGGAAAATTACCAAAACAATATCAAAAGCTTCTTCAAGACCTAAAACCTGATGCCTTAGCGTCTATGAAGGCTGCTTACAAGAAAGCTGATGACAAAAATTTACCAATGTTTAAATCAAAGCTTAAAGAGATAAAGTATGATGAAAAAACTTTATCTGAGTTTAGAAAAACAGCAGGTAAACCTGTATGGGATGCCTGGGTGGATGCAAATAAAGATAAATTTGATGCTCAAGCTCTTTTAGATTTAATATTTGAAACAGCTAAAAAATAACTTTTTTCATGCACTTCTTAATTTAAGAAGTGCATGTTAATTTTTTCAAAATCATGAATTTGTTGTCCAAACTAAATAAGTATTTATCAGTTATTGAAGATAACCTTATCAAAATTTCTGGTATCTCTTTATTCATAGTTATGATTTTAACTTCATTTCAAATATTATCTCGTGTTGCTGGGTATCCTTGGCCAGGTTATTTAGAGTTATCTGAGTTATCAATTGCCATATTTGCATTTCTAGGTGTCGCTTATGCACAAAGACTTGATACTCACATTAGAATGGAATTACTAGTTGGAAACATAAGTGGTAAACCAAAATGGTTGCTTGAACTAGTTTCAACAATACTTTCACTTACAGTTGTAGTGATTTTAATATATTTTAGTTTATTATTCGCAATTGATGCTTATATAATTGGCGACACAACATATGATTATCTTTATCCTACTTGGCCTGCAAAAATATTAGTTCCTATCGCCTTTTTTATCTGGGCATTAAGACTCATTCTGGAAATATTTGGGTTTCTGAGAATGACTATTTATTCTGATGTTGAGCCAATAGCTATTCCCATTATGAAAACCCCAGAAGAACTTGCTAATGAAGAAATTAGAGCAATTAAGGATTAGGTATGTTTGAAAAACTTTTATCCGGGCAACCATCAGGAATATTTGGCATAGGATACGATGATCCAACTACGGTTGGCATAATATGCACTATTATTTTATTGATTATGGTGGTTTCAGGGGTAAGAGTCGTTTTTGCTGCAAGTATTGCAGGAATAATAGGCCTCGTAGAATTAATAGGTGTAGGACCAGCATTAGGTAATATTGGTGCAATTCCATACTCTAAATCTGTAACTTTTGTTTTGGGTTTGTTACCAATATTCATTTTAATAGGTTTTTTAGCTTATCAAGCTGGAATGACAAGGCAGCTTTATGAAGCTGCAAAAGCATGGATTGGCTTTGTACCGGGAGGTCTAGCAGTGGCTACAGTATTTGCCACAGCTGGTTTTGCTGCTGTATCCGGAGCTTCTACTGCTACAGCTGCTGTTTTTTCTAGAGTTGCAATTCCGGAGATGTTGAAAGAAGGTTATGATAAAAAATTAGCAGCTGGAGTTGTTGCCGCAGGTGGTACTCTAGCATCACTAATTCCTCCGTCTGCAATATTAATCATTTATGCAATTATTGTAGAAGAATCAGTTGGTGCACTTCTTTTGGCTGGTTTTTTACCCGGAATTTTCTCCGCCATTGTTTATGGAGGAATAATAATAATTTGGGCAAAAATGAATCCTGATTTGGGTCCTCCAGGCAGAAGATATAGTTTTAATGAAAAAATGAAGGCTTTACCTGGCATAATACCTATTGCAATAGTCATTACTGTTATAATTAGTGCTATTTATGCTGGTTGGGCAACACCAACTGAAGCTGGAGCATTAGGAGCATTTGTTGTTTTAATAATAGCTATAATGAGAGGGTTAAAACTTCAGGCTCTCAATTTTGCTCTAATTGAAACAGCTAAGCTAGTAGCAATGATATTTTCTATTATTTGGGGTGTGTTAATATTTGTAAGATTTCTTGGTTTTTCAGGTTTACCAGAAACATTTGCAAACTGGATTATTTCTCTACCATTTGATCCTTACACTGTTTTAATTTTAATTTTACTTGGATATGTCATACTTGGAATGTTTATAGACGCTATAGGCCTGTTGTTACTTACTTTGCCTGTTGTTTACCCAGCTATAATTCTTCTAAATGGTGGACCAGATGTTACAGCTGATCAAAGCCCTTTTGGAATGACATTTAATCAAGTAAGTGTATGGTTTGGCATTATTGTAGTGAAAATGGCTGAGGTATGTCTTATAACACCACCTATTGGACTTAATTGCTTTGTAGTGGCAGGAGTTAGAAAAGACATTCCTGTTACAGACGTATTCAAAGGCGTGACTTTATTTTTTATAGCAGATATTTTGACAATTCTCGTTTTGATAATGTTTCCCCAAATCATTACGTGGTTACCTGATTTAATGATGTCATGAATTTAGTTAATTAACTCAGCTAAACTTACTAATCTTGATTTCATGTTTTCATAGTATGAAATTGGACAAATTATAGTGTATTTGTTAAATTGACTTTCACATAAAATAAAACAATTAATTTTATTTATCGAAGCTCTGATTGCTTTTGCTTGAATAAATTCTTCTAAATTAACACTTATTAATTTCTCAAAAATTGATTTACTTGTTTTACCCTTTATTTGAATTGATATCCATCCACCAGTTTGATCTGTAATAGATGCTGTGGAACTAAAAACAGAGTTTAAATCTTTTGGATTGACATCTCCTATTATAAAAAAACTATTTGTTCTAACCCAGAAGGACATATATTTTTTATTAAAACGTAACTCAGAGATTTTTGGTGGTTCAAATAAAAAATAATTTTTGAATAAAGTTTTAAATTTTTTTGGCTCTTCTCTATTTTGGTTTAAGGAAACAATATTTTTAGAGTTATCTATAGTAATCTGTAAATCATTTTTAGAGAATATACTTTCAGATTTAAAATTTATTGGTTCAAGCAGTTGTTTGTTATTCACGTAATCTATCTCCATTGGGATCAACAAAAATAGGATTACATACTTCTGCTATAACTTCTGTTTTTAAAATAGGATTACTTACTTTTAAGTAATCTCCGTGTCGACAATTTCCATTTTTTAAAAAACCAAGTGCAATGCTACTTTTTAAAGTAGGTGAATAACAAGATGAAGTAATGTAACCTAAATCATTTATAGGAGTGATTGTATCACTTGAATTGAATAAATGAGAACCAGATACTAGTTGATGGTTAGCTTTTATGGGTTTCAAGCCCACTAACCGCAAACCATCTAAGGTATTCAAGCCTTCTCTTTTTGATAGAACCATGCCAATGCTATCCTTTTTATTGGATACCATTTTGCCCATATTTAAATTTTGAGCAGAGATTGTGCCATTTAATTCTGCTCCAGCAGCATGTCCTTTTTCAATTCTCATAACTCCAAGTGCTTCTGTACCGTAAGGAATTATATTTTCATCTTTTCCTATTTCCATAAGATACGACACTAATGATGATGCATATTGTGTTGGGATAGATAACTCATATGCTAATTCACCTGAAAATGAAATTCTAAATAGCCTCGCTAAAACACCTCCACAAATTGTTATTTCTTTACAAGCCATAAAAGGGAAATTTTTGTTAGAAACATCAAATTGCTTATCAACTATTTTAGAAATTATTTTTCTGGATTTTGGGCCAGCAATTGCTATTTGTGCCCAAGCATCTGTTGTTGAAATTAGATGGACGTCCATCTCTGGCCACAGACATTGATGGCAAAATTCTAGGTGTCTATATACACTTTCTGCATTGACAGTTGTAGTTGTCATGATGAAATGATTTTCACACATTCTAGCTGTTGTTCCATCATCCATGACAATACCGTCTTCTCTAAGCATTAAACCATATCTAACTTTGCCAACTGGTAATTTTGCAAATCCATTACAGTAGACTTTATTTACAAATTCCAGGGCATCCTTTCCTTGAATATCAATTTTTCCTAAGGTTGAAACATCACAAAATCCAACTGAATTTCTGACAGAATTGACCTCTCGATCAACACTCATTCTCCAGTGATATTCATTTTTTTGAGAATACCATTCAGCTCTTAGCCATAATCCTGTTTCTGTAAAACTAGCGCCATTATCTCTAGCCCAATTATGAGTTGGAGTTAATCTTGTTGGCTTAAAATTTTTACCAATTGACGAACCAACTAAAGCCTCTATGGACAATGGAATGTAAGGTGGTCTAAATACCGTAGTTCCCACATCTGGTATAGACTTATTTGATAATGAGGCTAAAATAGCTAACCCGGTAACATTAGAAGTTTTACCTTGATCTGTCCCCATTCCTAAAGTTGTGTATCTCTTTAAATGCTCTACTGATCTAAAGTTTTCAGCATAAGCCATTTCAATATCTTTTACAGTCACGTCATTTTGTAAATCTACCCATTTTCTTTGAGAACCAATCTTTACAAACCAAAAAGGATCTATTTCAAAAGATTGCTCTTTAATTTTTGGGAGGCTATATTTTTTGGGTTTCATCTCTAAATCTGAAAGTATTTCTAATACTTGTTTTTCAGCGTCAAGGATACAATCATTTAATGAAAACCTTCCATTTGCTGAGCCTACAGCTTTTAAATGTGTTGAGACATTCGTTTTACCAGCAACAAATGCATATATCTTTTCATTCCATTCAGGTCTTACCCCAGTATGACAACTTAAATGAATATTTGGGTTCCAACCTCCTGAAATACCAAGATAGTCACATTTTAAATGTGTAAGTTCTCCTACTTTATTAACTATATCAACACCTTTAAGATATAATTTACCTTTAGCACTGACTATTTGAGAGCTTTTAAAAACTTTTATTTTAGGATCAAAAATTCTAGGATTATCTCTTGTATCAACAACACCAATTAAATTTATTCCATTCGAAATTAAGTCCAATGCCGTTACATAAGTATCGTCATTATTTGTAAATAATAAAACTTTATCAAAATTATTTACGCCCCATCTATTTAAATAACTACGAATAGAACCTGATAACATAATTCCTGGTAAATCATTATTTTGAAAAGGAATTAGCCTTTCAAGTGAGCCTGAACACAGCAAAGCTTTCTTAGACACTATTTTCCAAAATATTTGTTCTATTTTACTTTCTTTTAATTTTTGGATTGCTCCAAAGACACCATGATCAAACATCCCTATAACAGAGGTATTTTCTATACATCTAACGTTTGATAGTTTTCTAATTTCCTTTAAAATAGATTGAATCCATGCTTGTGGTGACATATTAGAAATTTTGAAAATTTCATTGTTGAGACTACCACCAAAGACATAATCTTCTTCAACTATTATAACTTTAATTCCCGACAAGCCTGCAATATAAGCAGAAATTAATCCTGAGGGACCTGAGCCAATAATGAGAAGATCGCAATATAAAAAACCTTTTTCTGAATTTTTATTATTTTTATTTTTTGATAACTTTCCTAAGCCAGCAGCTTTTCTAATGACTGGTTCGTAGACCTTTTCCCAAAAAAAAGACGGCCACATGAAAGTTTTATAATAGAATCCAGCACCAATAAATTTTGAAAATTTATCATTTATTGACATAAGATCGAATTTTAAGGAAGGCCAGCAATTTTGACTTTTAGCTACTAATCCTTCATATAATTCTACTGTAGTAGCTTTGCTATTGGGTTCATTATAATCATCATGTACAATTTCAACTAAGGCATTTGGTTCATGAGAACCCGATGTAAAAATTCCCCTTGGTCTGTGATACTTAAATGATCTAGCAATTAATTTAACATCATTAGCTAATAGAGCTGATGCCAGGGTATCGCCCTGAAAACCTTCGTATTTTTTACCATTAAATACAAAACTTAATTTTTTATTTGTATTGATCAGACTAGATTTAGTTCTTGTTGGTCTAGTCATTAGACTTTCCCATATTTTTTTTAAATTCAGTAGCTAATTCAACTTTAAAAATTTCGTGAGTTACAGTATTTCTTGAAATCACGAGCCAACTTCTATCTCCTTGTTGATGAAACCAAAGTTCTTTATGCATTCCGGCAACATTTTCTCTGAGATATAGGTATTTGTAAAAATTATCTTCTGATTTTTCTTCATCCCATTTAGGTCTTTTCAATAGTGACGCATCACCCAAATAGATGAATTCACTAGCATCCCTTGGACCTAATAATGGGTGATCAATAATCATTAGTTTCTACTTTAATGTAAATTTGGTTGGGCTCCTTGACCTTTTTCGTCAATCATATAGCCATTTTTAAATCTATCTAATTGAAAGTTTTCAGATAGTGAATGAGAAGCACCTTTTGCAAGTAAATGAGCAAAACACCAGCCAGAAGCTGGGGTTGCTTTAAAGCCCCCATAACACCAACCCGCATTCAAATATAATCCTTTGATGTGAGTTTTATCTATAATTGGAGAACCATCCATGCTCATATCCATAATACCTCCCCACATTCTTAAAAGTCTAGCCTTACCTATGGTAGGCATTAATGCTAAACCACCCTCACAAACATCTTCTAACATATCCATCCCTCCTCTTTGCGCATAAGAGTTATATCCATCAATATCACCTCCAAAAACTAAGCCACCTTTGTCAGATTGTGATATATAAAAGTGCCCTGCTCCAAAAGTAATGACACCTGGAATAAAAGGCTTTAAACTTTCACTTACGAATGCTTGTAAAACATGGCTTTCTAATGGAAGGTTCATATTAGCTTTAGACATTAATACACTTGACGATCCAGCTACAGCACAACCAATTTTATTGGCTAAAATATCACCCTTATTAGTCTCTACACCAATGCAGGTTCCAGATTTGATTTTGAACCCTGTAACTTCACAATTTTGTATGATATCTACACCTAATTCGTCTGCAGCATGAGCGTAACCCCATGCAACAGCGTCATGGCGGACTGAACCACCTCTTTTTTGGAAAAGACCTCCCTTAATTGGAAACCTCGCGTTGTCATAATCTAAAAAAGGATAAATTGATTTTATTTTATCAACATCAAACAGCTCTGCATCTGCTCCATTAATTATCATAGAGTTACCTCGTCTTACAAAAGAATCCCTTTGCGCATCAGAATGAAAAACATTCAAAACTCCTCTTTGACTAACCATTGCATTATAGTTAATTTGATTTTCAAGTGTTTCCCATAATTTTAAGGAAAATTCGTAAAAGGCTTCATTTTCATTTAGTAGATAGTTTGATCGAATTATGGTCGTGTTGCGTCCAACGTTGCCTCCACCAATCCAGTTTTTTTCAAGCACTGCTATATTTTTAATTTTGAATTCTTTAGCTAAGTAAAAAGCTGTTGCCAGTCCGTGTCCACCACCACCAATAATAATCACATCATATTTTTTCTTTATCTCGGGGTTTTGCCATGTTTTTTTCCATCCTTTATTGTCATTTAAACCTTCTTTTAATATTTTAAGAACATTGTAATACATATGGAAAATATCTTTTCTTTTTGGTAAATCTATAATTAACCTACTAAAGGTTATTTTGCATAACAACTTAAAATTTGATTCGCTTAATAATATTATTTCTTTATAAAATTAAATGTATTTATAAAACAAAAGGGGAAACGTTTATGAAAAAAATTCTAATTTCGTTAATACTATCAATTTTCCTTATTTTTCCAGCATTTGCAAAAAATGTGAAAATTGGAATTATTTTAGGATTTACAGGTCCTATTGAATCTTTAGCACCTGTGATGGCAAAAAGTGCTGAATTAGCTATTGAAGAAGTAAATAATTCAGGTAATTTTATGCATGGTAAAATTGAAGGTGTTAGAGCAGACTCTACATGTGTTGACGCAGCAGCGGCTCAAGCTGCAGCAGAAAGATTAATAACTTCTGATAAAGTCAGTGCCATAATGGGCGCGGATTGCTCAGGAGTTACTACAGCAGTTTTAAAAAATGTAGCAATGCCTAATGGTATAGTTATGATATCTCCTTCAGCAACTTCACCTGCTTTATCAACTGAACCTGATAACGGACTTTTCTTTAGAACCGCACCATCCGATGCTAGACAAGGCGAAGTAATAGCTGATTTATTAATAGAAAAAGGTTTTAAATCTGCTGCTTTGTCACATACTAACAATGATTATGGAAAAGGCTTGGCAGCAAGTATTCAAAAAAACTTTATCTCAAGAGGCGGTAAAATTACTGTAACAGCAGCTCATGAAGATGGTAAAGCTGACTACAGTGCAGAGGTTGCTGCATTAGCACAAGCAGGGGGTGACATCCTAATTGTAGCAGGTTATTTAGACCAAGGTGGAAAAGGAATAATTCAAACATCTCTAGATAATGGTGCTTTTGATAAATTCTTTTTACCAGATGGTATGATTGGTGATTCATTACCAAAAGCCATTGGTCCAGACCTTAATGGGTCAATAGGATCAGTCCCTGGAACAGACAGTCCTGGTGCTGCGAAATATTCTGAGCTAGCAAAAAAAGCAGGTTTTGAATCTGGACCTTATGGGCCAGAATCATACGATTCTGCAGCTTTAATTATGTTAGCAATGGAAAAGTCTAAATCTACTGTAAGTAATACTTTTAAAAAGAGTGTTATGGATGTAGCTAATGCACCTGGGGAAAAAATATATCCTGGTGAGCTTGGAAAAGCATTAAAATTAATTAAAGCAGGTAAGGACATAGACTATGTTGGAGCAACTGCACTAGAACTTGTTGGATCAGGCGAGTCATCTGGAAGCTTTGCTGAAATCCTTATTGATAATGAGAAAACTAACAAAGTAAGTTATAGATAAAGTAAAAAGGCTTAAGACACAATCTTAAGCCTTTTTTCTGGTTATATATATGCTTTCGATAAATAATCTTTACAAAAGTTTTGGTGGTATACAAGCCATAAACAATGTTTCGTTAAACATTGAAAAATCCACAGTTACAGCACTTATTGGTCCTAATGGAGCTGGAAAAACAACTTTATTTAATATTATTAATGGTTCTATTAAACCTGATTCAGGAAGTATAAAACTTGAAAATATAGATATAACTAGTTATGAACCTCATCAACTTTTTAACCTTGGTATACTTAGAACCTTCCAGATAGCTCATGAATTTGCATCTCTAACAGTTAGAGATAATTTGATGATGGTACCACCTAATCAAATAGGTGAATCAATAATAAATACATGGTTCAGACAAAATAAAATAAAACAAGAAGAACAAAAGATTTTGGAAAAAACAAATGATGTTTTAGATTTTTTACAATTAAAACATATTGCAAATGAATATGCTGGCAATCTTTCTGGAGGACAAAAAAAATTATTAGAGTTAGGAAGAACAATGATGGTAAGACCAAAAATAGTTCTCCTTGATGAAGTAGGCGCCGGCGTAAATCGCACTTTGTTAAACACAATTGGCGACGCCATATTAAGACTTAACAAGGAGTTAAATTATACTTTTTTCATGATTGAACATGATATAGATTTTATAAGTAGATTATGTGACCCAGTTATTGTAATGGCTGAAGGATCCATCTTAATGACAGATGAAATATCAAAAATACGAAAAAATGAAGAAGTTATAGAAGTTTATCTAGGTAAAAATTAAATGAATAATATTTAAGCTATGTACTTACTATTTGGGGAAAATATAACTTGTGGGTATGGATCGGTTGATATTCTTTTTAACTGCGATGTCGGCGTTAATAAAGGAGAGATATCGTCAATAGTCGGTCCTAATGGTGCAGGAAAGTCAACAGCTATGAAAGCACTATTTGGACTATTACCCATAAAACAAGGAAAGATTATTTTAGACGGTGAAGACATAACTAATATACCGCCTCAGCAACGAGTTCTAAAAGGAATGGGTTTCGTTCCACAAACTAACAATATATTTCCTTCATTAACAGTTGAAGAAAACTTGGAAATGGGTGCATTTGTTGAACAACATGATTGTAAAAAAATGCTAGAATATATTTATGAACTCTTTCCTGTTTTAAAAGATAAACAATATCAGTTGGCCGGTGAATTATCTGGTGGTCAGAGACAACAAGTTGCAGTAGGAAGAGCTTTAATGACCAAACCTAAAGTATTAATGTTGGATGAACCCTCAGCTGGGGTTTCTCCAATTATTATGGAAGGATTATTTAACAAAGTTACCGAAATAGCTAATCAAGGAACTGCAGTTTTAATGGTTGAACAAAATGCAAAACAAGCTTTAAAAATTTCTGATTTGGGTTTTGTTTTAAATCAAGGAAAAAACCTTTTTACAGATACTGGAAATTCACTTTTAGAAAATAAAGAAGTTCGACAAGCTTTTTTAGGAGGTTAGATTTCGATGGATTTTCTAAATGGAATTACATTAATATCAAACTATATACTAATACCAGGTCTAACTTATGGTAGTCAACTAGCGCTCGGTGCATTAGGCATAACAATAGTTTATAGCGTTCTCAGATTTTCTAATTTTGCACATGGTGAATTTATGTCATTTGGTGCTATGACTTCAATCCTTTTATGCTGGTTATTTCTAAGTCTTGAGATAAACTTAAATCCCTTGCCAACAGCGATTATAGTTTTGCCATTTGCAATTATAATTACAATTTTTTATTGCATATTGGTGGATAAAATAATTTTTAAATTTTATCGGCGACAAAACTCAAAGAGTGTAATTAATTTAATTGTTTCTATTGGTGTAATGTTTTTTACAGGTGGATTAATTAGGTTCATAATAGGACCTGGTGATAAAAATTTCTTTGATGGCGAAAGATTTATTTTAAAGGCGAAAACCTTTAAAAACTATACGGGGTTAAGCGAAGGATTAGCATTAAAAACAACACAAGGTATAACAATAGTTTTAAGCATAATTTTAGTTGTTTTACTTTTTTGGTTTTTAAATAAAACAAAAACTGGGAAATCTATGAGAGCTTATTCTGATAATAAGGAATTAGCTTTATTATCTGGAATTAATCCAGAAAAGGTTGTTTTAATCACGTGGATAATAACTGGAACCTTAGCTTGTGTGGCAGGTACTCTTTATGGCCTTGATAAAAGCTATAAACCTTTTACATATCTACATTTAGTTCTGCCAATTTTTTCTGCAGCCATCGTAGGTGGAGTTGGTAATCCTGTAGGTGCAATTATAGGCGGGTTCGTGATAGCATTTTCTGAATTAATAGTAACATTTGCATACAAAAAAATATTTTTTTATTTTCTTCCTAATTATTTAGTTCCAGATGGATTGTTACAAATACTCTCAACCGATTACAAAATAGCTATTTCTTTTATAATTTTAGTTTTAGTTTTATTAATAAGACCAACAGGAATTTATAAAGGTAAAATAATTTAAAATTTTAGATATGAAAAATAGATCACGGACACAAATTTTATATTTTTTAATGGCAATAATTTTATTTGCAGTTGGAATATTTCAAAGTTGGAACGTAGCATTAACGATATTTAATTTATGCCTTATATCTTCAATAATGACCCTTGGCATTAATGTTCAGTGGGGCAACGCAGGAATTGTCAACTTTGGTGTCATGGGCTTT
Organism: alpha proteobacterium SCGC AAA536-G10; assembly: GCA_000384615.1. Classification (GTDB taxonomy): domain Bacteria; phylum Pseudomonadota; class Alphaproteobacteria; order Puniceispirillales; family Marisalimonadaceae; genus Marisalimonas. The sequence continues at coordinate 14,213 of ARQU01000007.1, forward strand.
GCTGCATTAGGTGGCCTTGCTAACATAATCATTTCAATGCCTCCAACAAGCAATGCATGGGAAACAGGAGGAAACTTTATAATAATTGGTTTGATGATATTTGTTTTATCAATTATTTTTTCTGTATTTATGTTCAAAAGGGTTAATTTAAACAAAAGAATAAAATACTTAATTTCTTTTTTAATAATATTTGTAGGTTACGTTATAATGAGGTTAATAGTTGACTCTCCAATAGAACAAATAGAATCCATTGAACCTGCAAAAACGGGTTACTTAGGTGGATTTAATCTTCCTGTAATCATATCTTGGCCTTTAGGAGGATTGTTAGCAGCTTTTGCTGCTTTTATAATTGGTAAAATATCTCTTGGGTTGAGATCAGACTATCTAGCAATAGCAACTCTTGGTATCTCAGAGATTATTATTTATATTTTAAAAAATGAAGATTGGTTATCAAGAGGGGTTAAAAATGTTAACGGATTGCCAAGACCCGTTCCTTACGAAATTGAATTACAATCAAGAGAATGGGTGTTAGAAACTGCAAATATATTAAAGATTCCACTTCCAGAAGTTTCTTCAATTTTAGTTAAACTATCATACTCTGTGTTATTCCTTTTAGTGTTATTAGTAATTTTATACTTGCTTCAAATAGCTGTTAAGTCCCCATGGGGTAGAATGATGAGGGCCATAAGGGATAATGAGGTTTCAGCTAATGCTATGGGAAAAGATATTAAGAAAAGGCATTTGCAAGTTTTTATAATTGGATCTGCTATAGTTGGAATTGCAGGAGCAATGTTAACAACACTCGACGGACAGTTTACACCTGTTTCTTATCAACCTTTAAGGTATACTTTTTTAATTTGGATCATGGTAATTGTTGGTGGATCTGGCAATAACTTTGGATCCATAATAGGAGCATTTTTAATTTGGTTTTTTTGGATACAGTCTGAACCACTGGGTTTATGGCTTTTATCATTCATAACGTCATACATATCTGATACAAATCTTGTTAAGAGCCATCTTCTAGAAAATGCAGCTCATATACGGCTAATGTTTATGGGCATGATATTACTAGTAACTCTAAGATTCGCACCTAAAGGACTTATCCCTGAAGTGAAGAGATGAATAATAAAATAGTAATAGAAAATCTAAAGAACAATTTGATTAAAATTTTATTTTTTTTATTTTTTTTAAAAATAAATCCTTGTGTTGCAAAAGAAACACTAACTTTAGATTATAATAATATAAAGGTGTTTCTTGAAGGTAATTTTATTCAAGGCGGATTGGTTAAAGGTAAAATTGACAGTAATATAAGTGTTAGATTTAAAGAACGATTACTCAGAAAAACATCAAAAGGGTTTTTTGTAATTGGCTTTGGAAGAGATCATCCTAAAATCGCCAATCTATCAATAAAAATTAACCAAAATTGGATTTCTAAAACTCTTAATATAAAAAAAAGAATTTATAAAACTCAAATGATAAATGGCCTTGAAAAAAAAATGGTTACTCCTCCAAAATCTTTTTATGAAAGGATCATCAGAGAAAATAAAGCTATTAAAAACATTCGAAATTTGAATAGTGATATAGATTTTATTTTTGAAGAGTTCAATTGGCCTGCAAAAGGGATAATTTCAGGTGTGTTTGGAAGCCAACGAATACTAAATGGTAAACCTAAACGTCCTCACTATGGTATTGATATAGCAGCAAAAAAAGGTACTTCTGTATTGGCACCAATAGAATCAATAGTAAGAATGGCAGAGAAAGATTTGTATTACACCGGTGGAACTATAATGTTAGACCATGGTCATGGAGTTACATCTGTATACTCACATCTATCATTGATAAATGTAAATGTTGGAGACAAAGTTAAAAAAGGTCAAAAAATTGGTGAAATTGGATCTACTGGGAGATCTACTGGTCCACATTTAGATTGGCGTATTAACTGGTTTTTAGAACGTTTAGACCCCGCGTTGTTAGTACCGTAAAATTACCTTTAATAATAGCATCTTAACTATTTACTATTAATCTAAAAGCTTGACAGATTGTTGTTTCGAGCTATATTCCGTTAGCGATTTATAAGTAAATTTAATATTCATAAACTTATTATATAAATAAAATAATTTTAATAATCGGAATAGTTAAATGTATGCAGTAGTTAAAACCGGTGGAAAACAATATCGCGTTGAAAAAGAAGATGTGGTTTTAGTTGAAAAATTAAACGCAAATGACGGAGATCAAGTTGTTCTCAGTAACGTGCTAATGATTGGCGAAGGTAAAAAAGTTACATTAGGTAACCCTATGATAAATGATGCTGCAGTTATGGCTAAAGTAGTTAGGCAAACTCGTGGCCCAAAAATAACTATGATTTATAAGAGAAGAAGAAAAAATAGTCGTAGAAAACAAGGTCATAAACAAGATCTAACACTTCTCAAAATTATTGATATCGCTGAAAAAGGTGGATCGAAGCTTACTCCGAAAAAAGCTTCCACTAAGCCAACAGTTTCAAAAGTTAAAACTGAAACGAAAGATGAACCGTTAGTAACTAAGCCGAAGGTAACAAAGCCTAAAGTTGAAACTAAAGCTAAAACAGCCGTAACTAAGTCACCAGATAAAATAATAAAAGCTGAAAATAAAAATAAAACAGTGGCGGCCAAGTCAAAGGAAAAAAAAGTTACAGGTCAAGCTAAAACTAAAGCAGCAACGAAAATTAAAAAATCAACTACTAAAGATAAGTAAAGGATTTATAGATGGCACATAAAAAAGCAGGTGGAAGTTCTAGAAATGGTAGAGATTCTGCTGGTAGAAGACTAGGGGTTAAAAAATTTGGTAGTGAGGCTGTTGTTCCTGGTAATATTATAATAAGGCAAAGAGGTACAAAGTTTCATCCAGGATTAAATGTTGGTATGGGCAAAGATCATACGATATTTTCTTTGATAGATGGGCATGTAAAATTTAAAGAGCATAAAGGTAAAAAGATGTTCGTATCAGTTGAGCCTGTCAAACAAGCTGCTGAATAATTTATATTTTATTTTTTTTTCAGGAATAGCTTGAAAAGCTATTCCTTTTTTATTTTTAAAAACCTTCCCATCTATAATACTATATATTAGGGTTTTATGATGAAATTTTTAGACCAAGCTAAGATATATATAGCTAGTGGACATGGTGGATCTGGGTCAATCTCTTTTAGAAGAGAAGCACATGTTCCTTTTGGTGGTCCAGATGGTGGTAATGGTGGACGAGGTGGAGACGTAATAGCCTTATGTTCAGATGGATTAAATACTCTGATTGACTTTCGCTATCAGCAACACTTTAAAGCAAGGCCTGGAGAAGGTGGTAAGGGAAGAGATCGGAGCGGGATTAGCGGTAAAGACGTAATTCTTAGATTACCATTGGGAACACAGATTTTAGACGAAACAAATAATTTTATTATAGCTGACATGACCAAAATTGGGCAAAAAGTAATTCTTGCTAGGGGTGGAGAAGGTGGCAAAGGTAATGCTTTTTTTAAAACTTCTACTAATCAATCCCCAAGAAAATCACAACCAGGTGGAGAATTAGAAGAAAAATGGATTTGGCTTAGATTAAAGTTAATTGCAGATATAGGTTTGATAGGTCTACCAAATGCTGGTAAAAGTACATTACTCTCTAGAGTTACTGCAGCAAAACCTAAAATAGCTGATTATCCTTTTACTACCTTGCACCCAAACCTTGGCGTTGTACACCAAGATAACAAGGAGTTTGTAATTGCCGATATACCTGGGCTTATTGAAGGAGCGCACGAAGGTTCAGGTTTAGGCCATAGATTTTTAGGACATGTAGAACGTTGTAAAGGGTTACTTCATCTAATAGATGTAACAAGTGAAAACATTAAGCGTGATTACTTAACAATAATTAGAGAACTTGAAGCTTACGATATTAGTCTATCTGAGAAAAAACAGATTATAGTTCTAACAAAATGTGATTCTGTTAATGAACAAAAATTAAACTTCGCCAAGGAACAACTAAAAAAATTAAATGTCCAAAAGGTTTTTGGTATCTCATCTGTTTCAGGAGAAAATATAACAAAACTGGTAAGACAACTTCAGGATCTTATAACTTCAATGAACAAAATAGAGGATGATGAAGATGGGTTAGAAAAAGTCTCATCTTGGTCCCCATAAAGAAGATTAAAAATATGAATAAAAATGATTTAATTCAAAATTCCAAAAGAGTTGTAATAAAGATAGGCTCGGCACTTTTAATTGACAAGGAAAATGGCAATCTAAATAATAAGTGGTTAAACTCTCTTGCCCTTGATATCAACAACCTTCTTAAACTAGAAAAAGAAATTATAATTGTATCTTCAGGCTCTATTGCACTTGGTAAAAAACAGTTGAAATTAAGAGATAATTTATCTCTTGATGAAAAACAAGCTGCAGCTGCCACAGGTCAAATAAGCCTTGCTTACGCTTGGAAAGACATTATGGGGAAGTATGGGTTAAATATTGCTCAAATTTTATTGGCTCCTGACGATACTGAAACTAGACGAAAACACTTAAACGCAAGAGCTACTCTACTAAAACTTCTCGAGCTTAATGTAATACCTGTAATTAATGAAAATGATACAGTTTCTACTGAAGAGATAAGATTTGGAGATAATGATAGACTAGCAGCAAGAGTAGCACAAATGTGTAGCGCAGATCTTCTTATTTTACTTTCTGATATTAATGGTCTTTATTCTTCTGACCCAAATATTAATAAAAATTCAGTTTTTATTGATGAAATTACAGAAATTACTAAAGAAATTGAATTTATGGCTGGGCCTACTCACACTAGCTTTTCTTCAGGGGGTATGGTTACAAAAGTAGAAGCTGCTAAAATTGCAACTAAAGCTGGATGTAATATGATTATTTGTGATGGGCGCCCTATAAGTCCATTGTTAAAGTTAAATCAGCAAGAAGCTAAGTTTAGTTGGTTTAAAGCTAACGAAAAACCTCTAAATTCAAGAAAACAATGGATATCTGGAGCTCTTCAAGTAAAAGGAAAAATTACTATAGATCAAGGCGCATCAGAAGCCATTAAAAAAGGTTTTTCTATTTTATCAGCAGGCATTATTAAAACTGAAGGTAATTATGAAAAAGGCGACTTAATTCAAATAATTGATGAAAATGAAACCTTTGTTGGAAAAGGTTTAATTCACTTTAATAATTCTGAGGTTGAATTAATTAAAGGTTCTAAGAGTAATAATATTGAAACTATATTAGGTTACAGAGGTAAAGATGAAGTCGTTCATAGAGATGATCTGGTATTTGAAAAAAAATAAGAGTTAAATATGAATAATAACATTTTTGAATATGTAAAAGTTATTAACCAAAAGTCTAAAAAAGCTTTTGATAATATTTCAAGAAGTAGTTCTAAAGATCGAAATTTGGCTATTTTAAATACCTCTTTAATTATAAAACAAAAAAAAGAAGAAATTCTACAGGCAAATAAGATTGATATAGGAAATGCAAAGCAAAAAAATCTTACTGATGCATTTGTAGATAGATTATTTCTAAACGATAAAAGAATGAACGATATAATTAATGGCTTAAAAAAAATTGCTGAAATGGATGATCCTATTGGAATTGAATTGTCAAGGTGGAAACAACCAAATGGTCTTGATATTTCAAGGATTTCAGTTCCACTTGGTATAATTGGTATTATATATGAATCGAGACCAAATGTAACTATTGATGCAGGAAGTCTATGTATAAAATCTGGTAACACAGTGATACTTAGAGGAGGCTCAGATTCAATCAACTCTTCAAAAATCTTAACTTCATGTCTCCAAGAGGGATTAATAAGTGCTAACTTACCTGCTGACGCGGTTCAAATGATAGATAATACAGATAGAGAAGCTGTTACAGCAATGCTCAGATCTACAGGTCAAATTGATGTTATTATTCCTCGAGGTGGTAAATCTCTTGTTAATAAGGTTCAACAAGAGGCTAAAGTTCCTGTCTTTGCTCATCTAGAAGGTATTTGTCATTTGTACATTGATAAGGACGCAGACATAGAAAAAGCAATTAAGATTGTAATTAATTCAAAAATGAGAAGAACCGGTATTTGCGGGGCTTTAGAAACATTACTTATTGATAAAGAAATTAGCAATAAAGTAGTACCTATTTTAGTTAAAAAATTAATGGAATCTGGTTGTCATATTAAGGGAGACTATGAAACAAAAGCTATAGCCGATGAGATTGAATTAGCATCAGAAATTGATTGGGAAACAGAGTATCTAGAAGCAATTTTATCTATTAAAATAGTTAATGGAGTATCAGGAGCCATTAATCACATCAATAATTATTCTTCAAATCATACAGAATCAATTATTACAGAAAATAAAATTACTGCTGAAAGTTTTTTATCTGCAGTAGATAGTGCGATTGTAATGCATAATGCTTCAACTCAATTTGCCGATGGTGGAGAATTTGGCATGGGAGCTGAAATAGGAATTTCAACTGGTAGAATACATGCTAGAGGACCTGTAGGCGCTTCTCAATTAACTAGCTTTAAATATATTGTAAGAGGAAAAGATCAAATTCGTGATTGAAAATGTAAAAGTTAGTTTCAAAAATAATATACCTAAGTGCTTTTCTTATAAAAGAAGAAAGAAAGTTGGAATTTTAGGCGGATCCTTTAATCCAGCTCATGAGGGTCATATACATATTAGTAATACTGCAAGAGTAGCTCTTGGCATTGATGAAGTTTGGTGGCTAGTTGCGCCTCAAAATAGATTGAAATCTAGGATAGAGATGGAGAGTTTTGAAAAAAGACTAAGTTATGCTAGGTTATTTACAAACAGATATTCCTATATAAAAGTTTTAGATATAGAGGAAAAAAATAAGCTCTATGCTTCTTATATGACAATTAATTTTTTAAATATTAAATCCCAAAGAGTTAAATTTATCTGGTTAATGGGTAGTGATATTCTAGATAATTTTAATAAATGGCTTTATCCAACTTCAATTGCAAAAAATATGTATGTTGCGGTAATCTCTCGACCTGATTTTTCTAGCTCTTTTCTAAATACTAGACAAACAACCAAGCTCGGTAAGAGAGTAAAAGCTACAAAAAGTAAAACTATCTTTCTTAGAAAAAAACCAGTCTGGGTCTTTTTAAAAAACAAACTATTATCAATATCATCTTCTGAAATCAGAAAATCAAATAATTTTAATAAAACGGAATTTCAAACATGAAAAAAATGATACCCCTATCATCTAAACAATTACTAAAGTTTACATTAGAATCATTAGATAACGATAAGGGAATAGACATTGTCAGCATTGATCTAATTGGAAGAAGTAGTATAGCTGATTACATGGTTGTGGTTAGTGGAAATACTGTTAGGCAAGTAACAGCGATGGCAAATAATTTAATAAAAAAATATAAAGAAATGGGACTTCGTCTTCCATCTCCTGAAGGGATGTCTAATGGTGATTGGGTATTAATTGACGCTAAAGATGTACTTATTCATATTTTTCGTCCTGAAGTTAGAGATTTTTATAGTTTAGAAAAAATGTGGGTAAAAAAACAAGAAGAAATCTCACCAGATGCATTAGAAAAATAATAATGCAATACATTATTTCAACTATTGGTAAAGCTAAAAATAGTGATGAAGATATAATTACACATAAATATCTTAAAAGAATTAAAAATGTTGAATTAAAACAATTTGAAGTCAAAAATAACAGCCCAGAAAAAAAAAGAGATAAGGAAGCTTTAAAGTTAATTAATGCAACACCCAAAAATGGTAAATTAATATTATTAGACGAAAAAGGTGAAAATTTATCTAGTAATGATCTTGCTAAAATAATATTAAATTGGAGAAATAATAATATAACCAATATAAATTTTGCTATTGGAGGAGCTTTTGGGAATAGTGAAAAAATTAAAAAAACCGCTGATATAGTAATTGCTTTTGGCCAACTTACTTGGCCACATCAAATGGTGAAAATGATGATTGCAGAACAAATATATAGAATAGAAACTATAATTCAAGGACACCCTTATCATAAATAATTTTTTAAAAGTGAATTTAATTAATGAATGATAATAAAAATAGACCTGTTGTATTATGTATAATGGATGGATGGGGAATTGATAAAGATTCTGATTTTAATGCTGTAACACTAGCTAAAACACCTAACTTGAATTATTTATCAAAAAAATATCCATATTCTACCCTTGAAGCATCTGGAGAACATGTTGGACTACCTCCTGGGCAAGTTGGAAATTCAGAGGTTGGTCACATGAATTTAGGCTCTGGAAGAGTTGTTTTGCAGACACTTCCAAAGATTAACAAAGCTTTTGCTAATAATGAAATAAGCGACAATAAAAATTTTCAAAATTTTTTATCAAAACATAAAAAAAATAAAACCGTTCATCTTTTAGGTTTGTGCAGTGATGGTGGAGTTCACTCTCACTCAAATCATATTATTGCTATGTCCAAATTATTGCATGAAAATAATATAAGAACTGTAATTCATATATTTTCAGATGGAAGAGATTCCTCCCCTAAACAATTAAATCAGCTAATTAAAAAATTTGAACCATCTCTACCCGATGATATTCAGATCGTTACCCTTATTGGAAGATATTACGCAATGGATAGAGACAATAGATGGGATAGAATAAAAAAGTCTTTTGATCTTATTGCGTATGCCAAACATAAAAGAAAAGTAGCTAATGTTTTAATCGGAATTAAAGAGGCTTATGAAAACAACGAAACAGATGAATTTATTTCACCTACACTAATTGCCGATTATAAAGGAATACAAGAAGGTGATAGTCTACTTATGATTAATTTTAGAGCTGACCGGGTAAGAGAACTGTTAACAGCATTTTTAGACCCAAATTTTAAAAAATTTAAAAAGGATGTCAAAACTCCCAAATTATTAAACTGTCTTGGAATGACAGAGTATTCAAAAGAAATTTCAAACTATATGAGCAGTATTTTTATAAAAGAAAAGATTGAAGATACACTTGGTGAAGTTATTGCAAAAGCAAATTTGAAACAACTTAGGTTAGCAGAAACAGAAAAATATCCTCATGTAACATATTTTTTTAATGGTGGAAATGAGACTGTCAATAGAGGGGAAACAAGGATTATGATACCATCACCCAAAGTCTCTACTTATGATTTAAAGCCAGAAATGTCTGCAAAAGAAGTTGAAAATGAATTAACAAAAGTAATCCAAAAAAAAATCTATGATCTAATAATTATTAACTTTGCTAATCCTGATATGGTTGGTCATACCGGTGATTTGAAGGCAGCAATTAAAGCTGTTGAAACTGTAGATCATGCGGTAGGGAAAATAAAAAAAGCGTTAGATAAAACTAATGGTTTTATGCTGTTAACATCTGATCATGGTAATTGCGAAGTAATGAAAAACTTAGAAACAAAATTACCTCACACCTCTCACACTTGTAATAAGGTCCCCTTAATACTTATCTGTAATAATAACCATTTTAAATTAAAAAATGGGAAGCTGGCTGATATCGCTCCTACAATTTTAGATCTAATGTCCCTTCATACTCCAAAAACTATGAATGGCTCGTCTTTGTTAATTAAATAAACACTTCTTAAATAAAATTTCTATAGTAGCTACTCTAAATATATTCTATATTGGATTTTAGGAAAATTCATTCAACACAAAGGTAAAGTAAAAATGATTGCAAAAATCTCTTCTAGTAATAAGAATTTATTTTTACTATTGTTTTTATTTGTAAACTTGTTATTTCTTCCAATTAAATTGGCTGAAGCAGAAAATCGACATGAAACTTACAAGCAACTCAATCTTTTCGGTGATGTTTTTCAAAGAGTTCAAGAACAATATGTTGAAGAAGTTACTGACAAAAAACTTATTGAGTCTGCTATTTCAGGAATGTTGCAATCCCTTGACCCACACTCGTCATATTTAAGTCCTGAGTCTTATAAAGATATGCAAGTAAAAACCAAGGGTACTTTTGGTGGTTTAGGAATAGAAATTACTATGGAAGATGGTGTTGTTAAAGTAGTATCACCTATAGACGATACCCCTGCAGCAAACGCTGGAATGAAATCTGGTGATTTAATAATTGGTATTAATGGCGAATCAATTAGAGGCTTATCCATAAATGAAGCTGTATCACAACTTCGTGGACCAATTGGGAGCAAAGTTGTAATAACAGTCGTACGTGATAAAAAAGACCCTTTTGAAATTGAAATAGTAAGAGACGTTATTAAAATTAGATCTGTTAGACATAACATTATTAAAAACATAGCATATATCCGTTTAACTACTTTTTCAGACACAACTACTTCTGGCATGGAAAAGTCTGTAAATGAGATAAAAAAAGAAACTGGAGACAAATTTCAAGGTCTTATACTGGACTTAAGAAATAATCCTGGAGGGCTTCTAAATCAATCTATATCAGTCACTGACTCTTTTCTTAATCAAGGCGAAATAGTATCCACACAAGGTAGAAAGGACGATGATACTTCAAGGATATTCGCTAAAAAGGGAGATATTATAGATGGTAAACCACTTATAGTTTTAATAAATAGTGGTTCTGCTTCTGCAAGTGAAATTGTAGCAGGAGCTCTTAAAGACCACTCAAGGGCTATAATAGTAGGAACAAGAAGTTTTGGTAAAGGATCGGTTCAATCTATAATACCACTCGCAGGAAATGGCGCTATGAGACTTACAACCGCAAGATATTATACGCCTAGTGGTATTTCCATTCAAGCTAAAGGTATTGAGCCCGATATTATTGTTGAAGCAGGAATAACTGAATCAACAAACAAAAGTTTAGAAAACAGAAGAGAAGAAAATTTAAGAGGCGCATTAGATAAAAAAGAAAACTCCAATGAAAAGAAAAAAGAAAATGTAACAGAATTAAGTCCTGTAGAAAAACTTCTTCAAGACAATCAGATTTCTAGAGCAGTTGATCTTATAAGAGGTATTAATCTTTTTAGTAACAATGTTAAAAACACTTCAACAGCTACAATAAATAAGAAATCAATTTTAAATAAAGTGAGTAATGCTAAAAATTGAGCATAAATAAAAATAATATCCCATTATTAGAACGACCTTATCGATCTTGTGTTGGGCTTATGGTTTTCAATAAAGACGGAAATATTTTTTGTGGTCAGCGTCTTGATAATAAAGCCGATGCATGGCAGTTGCCTCAGGGGGGAATAGATGAGGGTGAACTCCCAATAGAAGCCGGCTATAGAGAATTAAGAGAAGAAACTAGTATTAGCAATGTAGAATTTGTTAGTGAATATCCAGAATGGTTAAATTACGACATTCCTTTACCGTTAGCAGATAATTTATGGGAAGGTAAATATAGAGGTCAAACACAAAGATGGCTTTTGTTTTATTTTTCTGGAAAAGATGAAGAAATAGATATTAATACTAACCATCCAGAATTTAAAAATTGGCTTTGGCTTAATCCTAAACTTTTACCTGAGAAGGCTATTTCTTTTAAGAAAGATGTATATCAAAAAATTAATAAAATATTTATTCCAATGGTAAGTAATTTTATTTCTACAGGATTACAATGAGAAAAATAGAATTTAACCCTGAAATACTTATTGATAAAGTTTTTTCAATTTTAACTAAAATACAAACTAATTCAGAAAAATTTGACAATATTTTTACTGAACTTTTCGAAGAAGATTTTCAATTACAATTAAATGAAATAAATCAACTTAAAAATGGTTTGTTAAAAGGTTTAATCATATCTGTTAAAGACTTATTTGATGTCAAAGGTTACAAAACGAGGGGTGGATCAAAATTTCTTAATCCTGATATATGTCTTGAGGATGCTGAATGTATCTCACTAATTAGGAAAGCTGGTGGCTTGCTTATTGGTCATACCAACATGACAGAATTAGCTTACTCAGGATTAGGTATAAATCCACACTATGGAACTCCTTCAAATCCAATATATAAGGGGGCCATACCTGGAGGATCAACATCTGGAGGAGCTATATCAATATCCCTTGATATTTCAGATATTACAATTGGTACGGATACAGGTGGATCGACAAGAATACCTGCCGCTTTTACAGGAATAACTGGGTTCAAACCAACTCAAGATGTAATTTCTAGGAAAGGAGCCCTTGTTCTTTCATCTAGCCTAGATAGTGTTGGATTAATGGCAAAAAATGTTGAGCTTTGTAGGCTTGGTTATGAAGTAATGAAAAATAAGACCAATATTAAAAAGACAAATTTATATGACAAAGAAGCAGATCTTATTATCCCTACAAATTTTGGATTTGAGGATATAGAACCTCAAATAAAGTCTTCTTTTGATGCTGCAAAACAGAAATTAGCTGAAAATGGTTTTAATGTAGTTGAAATAAATGTGCCGATCCTAGACTTATACAAGAAGGTACCTGTATGGCAATTTGCAGCCGTAGAATCTCAAACTGAATATTTTGAGGCGTACAATGACAAAAAACATTTGATGGATCCTAATATTCTTAGACGTATGGATAAAGCAAATGATGTGTTGGCAGTTGAGTATAATTTATTACTTAATATAAGAAAAAAATTAATTAAAGAATTTAATATTTTTTTGAAAAATAATTTTTTACTTTTACCAACAGTAACCATATATCCACCTTTACTTGAAGATTGTAAAAATGAACCATATTATGATGAAGTTAATTTAATTTCATTAAGAAATACAACCTTAGCCAACTACATGAATGGCTGTAGTATTTCACTACCATATTCAAAATATGATAAACCTATCGGCGTTATGTTGAATGGTACCACAAAAAATGACGAAAAACTTTTGAGTATTAGTGCTAAGGTAGAGACTGTTTTATCAAAATAAACTAGCCAATATTTTCTAATACAGCCTTAATGAAAGAAGAATTTTTATTAGCTAAATCTGATACACTCTTATCTTCATGATTTTCTTGAGATTTAAAAGCAAGAAGACGTTCTTCAAGCATTTGTTTATTAGCTTTATCAATTTTTTCAGCTCTTTCAGCAAGTATAACAACTGATGTTTCATTGATTTCAGCAATACCTCCATCAATCATAATACGTGATGTAAATTTATTGTCATTATAAATGTCTATAACCCCCCTCTCAAGAGTGGACATTACTTTAGAATGTCTTGGTAGGGCACCTATTTGACCATCAGATCCTGGTATGACAACCATATCAACTGGTTCAGAAACAAGTACCATTGATGGAGTTACTATTTCTAAATTAGTTGTGTCTGACATTAAAACCTCATCTCAAATAATTAAAATGGACTAAGCAGCGTCTTTAGCTAACTTCTTAGCTTTTTCCATTGCTTCCTCAATAGTACCTACCATATAAAAAGCTGCCTCAGGTAAGTCATCATACTCACCATCAGCAATTCCTTTAAAACCTTTTATGGTATCTTCTAAAGACACTAATACACCTGGTGAACCGGTAAATACTTCTGCAACATGAAATGGTTGAGATAAGAATCTTTGTATTTTTCTGGCTCTATTTACAACTAATTTATCTTCTTCAGATAATTCATCCATTCCTAAAATAGCAATAATATCTTGCAGTGACTTATATTGCTGAAGAACTTCTTGTACTTTTCTTGCAACAGCATAATGCTCATCACCTACAATTCTTGGATCTAACATTCTAGAAGTAGAGTCAAGTGGATCAACTGCAGGATAAATACCTATTTCAGCAATTTGCCTTGATAAAACTGTTGTAGCATCCAAGTGTGCAAACGATGTAGCTGGTGCTGGATCAGTTAAATCATCTGCTGGAACATAAATAGCTTGTACAGAAGTTATAGATCCTTTTGTTGTCGTTGTAATTCTTTCTTGTAAAGCACCCATATCAGTCGCTAGTGTTGGTTGGTATCCAACAGCTGATGGTATTCTACCTAGTAACGCAGAAACTTCAGATCCAGCTTGAGTAAATCTAAAAATATTATCAACAAAGAATAGAACATCTTGACCCTCTTGGTCTCTAAAATATTCTGCTAAAGTCAATCCTGTTAAAGCTACTCTTGCTCTAGCTCCTGGAGGCTCGTTCATTTGTCCATAAACTAATGCGGCTTTTGATCCAGGACCATCTGGAACAATAACACCAGATTCTACCATTTCGTGAAAAAGGTCGTTACCTTCTCTAGTTCTTTCTCCGACACCCGCAAAAACAGAGTATCCACCATGAGCCTTAGCTACGTTGTTGATAAGCTCCATAATTAAAACAGTTTTACCAACACCAGCACCACCAAAAAGACCAATTTTTCCACCTTTTGCGTATGGTGCTAAAAGGTCCACAACTTTTATACCTGTAACCAAAATATCTGCAGATGTTGACTGGTCAACATACTCTGGCGCGTCTCTGTGGATTGGTAAAGAAGTTTTTGATTTGACCGGTTTTCCGTCATCTACAGGATCACCTATCACATTAAGAATTCTTCCTAAGGTTTCTGGTCCAACAGGTACTGTTATAGGTGCCCCAGTCTGAATAACTTCCATTCCACGAATCAAACCGTCAGTACTATCCATAGCAATAGTCCTGACCTCATTTTCTCCTAGATGTTGTGCAACTTCCAAAATCAATTTTTGCCCACTATTATCAACTTGTAAAGCATCTAAGATCAAAGGAAGATCAGAATCAAACTCAACATCTACCACAGCTCCAATAACTTGTGATATTTTACCATTTTGTTTGACAGATGGTTTTTTAGCCATATTTTTTCTCCATTTATTTTGTATTATAAGGCTTCTGCGCCTGATATAATTTCTATTAGTTCTTTCGTAATGACCGCTTGTCTTGTTCTATTGTATTGAAGTGTAAGATTATCTATCATATCACCTGCATTTCTAGTCGCATTATCCATTGCTGTCATTCTTGCGGCTAATTCGCTTGCAGTACTCTCTATCTGAGAGCTAAATAACTGGGTAGCTAAATTTCGTGGTAATAAATCATTTAAAATCTCTTCTTCACCTGGTTCAAAATCGTAAATAGAACTAGAATTATCTTGTTCTATCTCATTTTGTTTAACTTCAACTGGTATAAGAGATTTAAAAGTAACTTCTTGTGTAATGGCTGAAACAAATTTGTTATAAATAACTTTACAAACTCCAAATTGTCTATCCTCAAATAAATCTATGATTTTTTTTGCTAAAACTTCAGCATCAGAGTAATTTGGCTTTGCTGATTTACCATCTATTTTTTCAACAAAGAGTTCACCAAAATCCCTATTAAGCGCATCAGCTGATTTTTTACCAACCATAAGTAATTTAACTTCTATTCCCTCATCTTTTAATTTTTTTACCTCAGATCTAACAGTTCTCGTAATTGAGCCGTTGAAACCACCACATAAACCTCTATCTGCAGAAAAGACTACTAACAAATGAGTTTTATTTTCTGGTTTTCCAGCCAGAAGATCTATTGAACTTCCGGAAGCCTTAGACGCAATTTTAGAAACTATATTATCCATAAGAGACGTGTAGGGTCTAGAGGCTAAAGCTTGTTCTTGAGCCTTCCTCAATTTTGCAGCTGCCACCATTTTCATTGCAGATGTTATTTTTTGGGTGGACTTTACGGAACCAATCCTATTTTTAAGGTCTTTTAAAGAAGGCATTTTAACCTATTCCTTTTGCATTAACACTATAATTAAGAAAAATTCTTTACTAACTGATCTAGAGTATCTTTAAGAGATTTTTCTGTATCATCTGAAATTGCTTTGTCTTTTCTAATTGAATCTAAAACCTTAGAACCTTTGGTATTTAATTTTTGCAGAAGTGCTTGTTCGAACTCACCTATCTTTTGTGTAGGAATTTGATCTAAATAACCCTTAACACCCGCAAAAATCACAGCTACTTGCTCTTCAACCTCCATTGGTGAATATTGTGATTGCTTTAATAATTCAGTTAATCTTTCACCTCTAGATAAAAGTTGTCTAGTAGAAGCATCCATATCAGAAGCAAATTGAGCAAATGCAGCCATTTCTCTGTATTGAGCAAGATCTAACTTAATCGTGCCTGCTACTTGTTTCATAGCTTTTATTTGTGCAGCAGATCCAACTCTTGAAACTGATAAACCTACATTCACGGCCGGTCTAATACCTTTATAAAATAATTCAGTTTCTAAAAAAATCTGACCATCTGTAATTGAGATAACATTAGTTGGTATAAAGGCAGAAACATCTCCTCCCTGCGTTTCTATTATTGGGAGTGCTGTTAAACTTCCAGACCCATTATCTCCATTTAATTTAGCAGCCCTTTCTAATAAACGAGAATGTAAATAAAATACGTCACCAGGATAAGCTTCTCTTCCTGGAGGTCTCCTTAAAAGAAGTGACATTTGTCTATATGCAACGGCTTGTTTAGATAAATCATCATATACAACGACTGCATGCATCCCATTATCTCTAAAAAACTCACCCATAGCAGCTGCTGAATAAGGTGCTAGAAATTGCATTGGTGCAGGGTCTGAAGCAGTAGCTGCTACCACAATTGAATATTCTAGGGCTCCTCTTTCTTCTAAAGTTTTAACAATTTGGGCTACAGTTGATCTCTTTTGGCCAACAGCTACGTATATACAAAATAATTTTTTAGTATCGTCTTTACCTGCCTTATCATTAGTACTTTTCTGATTTAAAAAGGTATCTATAGCAATAGCTGTCTTGCCAGTTTGTCTGTCACCAATAATAAGTTCTCTTTGTCCTCTACCAACAGGAATTAATGAATCTATGGCCTTAAGTCCAGTCTGCATTGGCTCACTTACTGATTCTCTTGGCATAATACCAGGGGCCTTTGACTCAACTCTTGTCCTTTTAACATTTTTTAATGCACCTTTTCCATCAATGGGATTACCTAATGCATCAACCACCCTCCCAAGTAGTCCTTTTCCGATAGGAACATCAACAATAGAACCCGTTCGCTTTACAACATCACCTTCTTTAATAGTCTTATCACTTCCAAAGATAACAACACCCACGTTATCTCTTTCTAAGTTCAAAGCCATTCCAGCAATACCACCAGGAAACTCCACCATTTCACCTGCTTGAACTTGATCTAGACCATGAACTCTAGCTATTCCGTCACCAACAGATAAAACTTTACCTACCTCTGTCACTTCAGCTTCTGCTCCAAAGTTTTCAATTTGATCTTTTAATATTGTTGATATTTCTGCTGCACGAATATCCATTAATTTGTACCTCTCATGGCTATTTCAAGTCTATTAAGTTTAGTTTTAATCGAATTATCGATCATTTTTGAGCCAATTTTGACTATAAGTCCTCCTATTAGAGTTTCATCAACCTTTGTTGACAAAACTATTTTTTTGACCCCGGTAGCTTCAGATATGGCCGATTCTACTTTACTTTGTTGTGCTTTATCTAATTCAAAAGATGAAGTAACTTCAGCCTGAACTTCACCAGTAATTCTAGACACTTCAGATAAGAAAACATCTATTATTTCATGTATTAAAAACAATCGACCATTATTAGCTAAGGTACCACAAAATTTAATGGTTAAACTGTCAGCCTTTGCTTTTTTTAAAATTTTAACAATAGAAGATTGTTTGTTAGCTTTGGTTACAGCAGGTGATGTAATCATATTCTGGAATAAATCATTACTTTTTAGTATTCCTTTTAATGATTCAAAGTCTTTAAATATTTTAGATATAATTTTTTTTTCTGTAGCTAACTCATGTAAAGCTTTAGCATATCTACCTGATAATCCAGATGATCCGCTCATCTTAATATTTCCTTATATATAAAATAAAAATATAAGGATTGCTAACACAGCATTGATCTCAATGCAAGCAACAAGGTAGTCATATTAAATTAATTTTACATAAAAGAAAAAGGGTCAATATCTATAGTCAACTTAACATTATGCGGAGTTTTAATTTTATTTGTCCAATTCAAAAGGACATCTTGAATGTTAACTGTTTTATTTGATTTGATTAAAAATCTTCGTCTGTATTTTCCCCTTAAAAAATATAAAGGAGCTGGAGCTGGCCCAAAAATCTTAACATTTTTGAATAATGGGGCTACCCTTAATAATTCCGATGCAAAACCGTCTAATTTTCTTTCATATTTAGAGGATATAATTATGGCTGCCAATCTCCCATAAGGAGGCATATTAGCATTTTTCCTTGATGAAAGTTCTTTTTCAAAAAAATCATCTCGATTATTTTTGGCGATGGCCCTAATTATTGGATTTTCATTGTCGTATGTTTGAAGAAAAACAACACCTTTATCCCGTTCATCTATTGCGTGTCTTCCAGATCTACCTGATACTTGTTGTAAAAGTTGAAAACTTCGTTCTGACGCCCGTAGATCACCACCAGACAAGCCTACATCACTATCTATAATTCCAACTAATTTTAAATCTGGAAAATCATGCCCTTTGGCAATCATCTGAGTACCTATTATAATATCTACTTTGTTATTTTTTATCTTTTCAAGTGTCTTTACTAATGTTTTTTGACTTTTCATAGTATCACTTGAAAGTACTGTTAATTTAGCTTTAGGAAATAATTGATTTATTTCTTCCTCAATTCGCTCAACTCCTGGTCCACATGCTTTTATTCGCCCTTCGGTGCCACATATATCGCAAGTATTAGAAATTCTTTTTGTATAACCACAATGGTGACAAACCAATGTATTTTGTGATCTGTGTTCAACTAGCCATGTTTCACAATTAACACATTTAATTTTATTGCCACAAGAGTTGCAAATAGTTAATGGCGCATAACCTCTTCTATTTAAAAATAGTAAACTTTGTTCTCTATTATCTAATTTAGATTTTATTTCATTTGTTAATACTGAAGATATCCATTTACCTCGATCAGGAGTATTAACCTTTAAATCAATAAGTTTTATATCAGGTAAAGCGGCTCCAGTTGCTCTTTTTGGTAAGGTTAAGTGAATATATTTACCTATTTTCATATTATGGTAAGTTTCTAACGAAGGTGTGGCAGATGCTAAAACTATCGGTACAGAAGATCTGATAGCTTTATATATTGCCATATCTCTAGCATTATATCTTACGCCTTCTTCCTGTTTAAACGCTGGGTCATGCTCTTCATCAACAATAATTAAACCTAGATTTAGAATAGGAAGCATTAATGCAGATCTTGCGCCTACAATAACCCCAGCTGAACTATTTAACGCGGATAACCATATTTGTTTCTTTTTTGTTTTTGTTATTCCAGAATGCCAGACTAAAGGCGCAAAAGAAAAAGTTTGGTAAAATCTTTTTTCCCAATCTGGTGTTAAAGATATTTCTGGAAGCAAAATTAAGATTTGCTTACCTTCATCTAAACAAGTTTTAACTGTTTGAAAATAAGTCTCAGTCTTACCAGAACCAGGAACACCATCCAGCAAAAAACAATCTGGCTTCTTTTTCTTTATTGAGACATTAATTTTTTCAACTGCATTTTTTTGTTCTGGGTTCAATAATTTGTTAATTTCAAATTTTATTTTGTTATAATTATGAACTTTTAAATTTGAATAGGCTTGCTTTTTTACGAACTCTTGAACAATAAGATTTTTTTTAGTCATATCTTTTAAAATTGATTTAGAGACACCAGTATTGTCTATCAGATCCTCTTGGAATACAGCTTGTTTTGATTTAAATAAAAAATCTAAAATAAGTTTCCTTTTAGACGTGATTTTATATTCGTTAATTGCTTCTATTTCATCACTATCTTGAAATTTGCTTTTATATACTTTTCTATATTGTGTAGATGTTATTGCTTCGACGGGAGATAAAACCATTTTAAGGACTAATCCTTTACAGACACAATACCAATTTGCTAAAAAATTAATTAACTCTATAGACGGTTGGGGTATAGGATTTATTTCATATATTTCTTCAATTCTTTTTAACTTTTCCTTAGGTATAGTTCTTGTACCTTCA
This sequence comes from alpha proteobacterium SCGC AAA536-G10, assembly GCA_000384615.1. GTDB lineage: Bacteria > Pseudomonadota > Alphaproteobacteria > Puniceispirillales > Marisalimonadaceae > Marisalimonas. The sequence goes on from ARQU01000007.1 coordinate 34,119, forward strand.
CCAACAATAATTCCAACGTTTTTTCTTTTTCCAAAAGGAACTAATACAACTTGCCCTACGCAGACACCATCTTTTATACTTTCAACTGAATAATCAAATGGTTCATTAAATGGACCACTTACAAGAACAGCAACTTCATTTGATTTAATATTTTTCATTAATCATCTTTATGAAATTATTTTAAAGCTAAATATAGTTATCATTATTTACATAATGTATTATAAAATATGTTTAATGAAATATTAGTTTTTTTTAATTATAAAAACCCATAAAGGATGAAAGATGGAATTATTCATAGATACTGCTGAAATTGATGAAATAAAATCATTAAATGTTACTGGATTAATTGACGGAGTTACAACAAATCCCTCTTTAATAGCTAAATCTGGACGAAATATCATTGAAACCATTGAAGAAATTTGTAATGAGGTGTCAGGACCCGTAAGTGCAGAAGTTACAGCAACCGATTTTGATAACATGCTATTGGAAGGTAAAAAACTATCTGCAATTGCTCAAAATGTTGCTATCAAAGTACCTCTGACTTTTGACGGTCTTAGAGCATGCAAGGCATTTTCAGATGACGGTATTATGGTAAATGTAACCTTATGTTTCAGCTCCGCTCAAGCACTTTTAGCAGCAAAAGCAGGCGCTTCTTTCATATCACCTTTTATTGGAAGACTAGATGATATAGGTGCAGATGGTATGAACTTAATTTCAGAGATAACTGAAATTTATGATATTCATGGATTTGAAACAAAAGTTCTTGCTGCCTCAATAAGAAGTGTCCAAGATATTATAGACTCAGCAAAATTAGGTGCAGATGTTGCAACCATTCCACCAAAGTTTTTAAAAGCCATGTACAATCATCCACTTACTGATAAGGGACTGGCAGATTTCTTATCTGACTGGAAAAAAACAGGTCAATCAATTTTATAAGTTGATTTATGGATACTATAAAACAAAATAATATCTTAAATACAAAAAATAATGTTGTTTTACCTTGGATTAAATATTTAGAAAATAATAGAGGGTATGGGATGCATACTCTTGATGCCTATAAACGTGATGTAGTAGAATTTTTAAAATTTTGTACAGAAAGAAATCATGACTTTTTATCTCCAGATAAGTATATTTTAAGAGAATTCTTATCAGTATTGTCAGAACGAGAATTATCAAGACCGACAGTTGCAAGAAAAATATCTAGTTTAAAAAATTTTTTTAAATTCTTGTTGAAAGATAAAGTTATTTTATCTCTTGATATATCTATTTTCAAAAGTCCAAAACTTAAAAGAAGTTATCCTAAATCCATTGATTCGGATCTTGTCACTAAAGCTTTTGTATCTCTAATGGATAATGAAAATGACCAATGGATTAACCTTCGAGATAGAGCTGTAATGTTATTATTGTATGGTTCAGGTCTTAGAATAAGCGAAGCATTATCTCTTAAAAAGAAAGAGGCTCCAAAAAGTGACTGGTTGAGAGTAAAAGGAAAAGGTAACAAGTATAGAGATGTACCCTTGTTACCTATAATCTGTGAGGGTGTTAAGGAATATCTTGACCTGTGCCCATATGATGTAAAAGAAGATGAACCACTTTTCCTTGGAAAAAGAGGTGGAGAACTTTCTCCAAGAATTATTCAAAGGAGAGTTGAAAATTTAAGATATGAATTAGGCTTACCATCTCATACTACCCCACATGCACTTCGACATGCATTTGCAACTCATTTACTGTCTGGTGGAGCAGATCTAAGAGCTATTCAACAACTTTTGGGCCATTCAAGTCTTTCGACAACTCAGAGATATACTGAAGTTAATGAAAGTGAATTACTAAAGTTACACAAAGCAATACACCCTCGCTCTTAAAAAAGGCGGTTAAAACCGCCTAATTTAATTTTTAGTTAATTCTTATTTTATCAAATCAAATCTGTCTGAGTTCATAACTTTATTCCACGCAGATATAAAGTCTTTAATAAATTTATCATGTGAGTCACTACATGCATAAACTTCTGCTATAGCCCTTAATTGAGAATTTGAACCAAATGCCAAATCCACACGTGTAGCAGAACTGATTTTTTCACCTGTTGATCTATTCACACCTTGATAAGTATTACTGTTAACTGGTTTCCATTCAATACCCATATCAAGAAGTTTTAAAAAGAAGTCATTTGACAATTTACCTGTTGGCTCTGAAAAAACACCTTGCCCGTTAGTAGTAATGCCTAGGGATCTCATGCCACCAATTAGAACTGTCATTTCAGGAGCTGTAAGACCCATTATCTGAGCTCTATCTAAAAGCATCTCTTCAGGGCTAACACCATAATCTTCCTTTTGAAAGTTTCTGAAACCGTCTACTACTGGCTCTAAAACTGCAAAAGAGTCAACATCGGTATTTTCCTGAGTTGCATCTCCTCTTCCAGGAATGAACTCAAGACTTTGTCCAGAAGCTTTTTCAATTCCTACATTTCCAGCTAAAACAATTATATCAGCAATAGATGCGCCTGTCTTATCTGAGATACCAGAATAAATATCTAAGATTTTAGATAGCTCATTTGGCTTATTTACTTCCCAACTTTTTTGTGGCTCAAGACGTATGCGGGCTCCATTTGCTCCACCACGCATGTCTGTACCTCTATACGTTGAAGCACTTGCCCAAGCAGTCTCAACCATCTCTTTAGTAGATAATCCACTTCCAGAAATAAGTGATTTAACAGCCTCAATATCATAATTTTTATCGCCGGCAGGAACTGGATCTTGCCAAATTAACTCCTCTTCAGGAACTTCAGGTCCTAAATAACGAGTTTTTGGTCCCATATCGCGATGTAACAATTTAAACCAAGCTCTAGCAAAAGCATCTTGAAATTGGTCAGGATTCTCATGGAATCTTTTAGAAATCACTTTGTAAGAAGGATCTTCTCTCATCGCCATATCGGCAGTTGTCATCATAGTTGTTACTTTTATAGAACCATCTTGAGCATCTGGCGCTAAGTCTTCTTGCTTAGGGTTAATAGGATGCCATTGATAAGCGCCTGCAGGGCTCTTAACTAATTCCCATTCGTAACCCAAAAGAAGATTAAAATATCCATTGTCCCACTGTGTTGGATTAGCAGTCCACGCACCTTCAATACCACTTGTAATAGTATCTCTTCCAACACCTGAACCAAATGAGTTTTGCCATCCAAATCCCATTTGCTCTATTGGAGCTCCCTCTGGTTCTGCACCAACATATTTGTCAGGATCAGATGCTCCATGAGCTTTACCAAAAGTATGACCACCTGCTGTAAGAGCAACTGTCTCTTCATCATTCATAGCCATTCTTGCAAAAGTTTCGCGAATATCTCTAGCACTTTTTAATGGGTCAGGATTACCGTCAGGACCTTGAGGGTTCACATAAATTAATCCCATTTGAACAGCACCAAGAGGCATTTCTAATTCTCGATCACCTGAATATCGTTTGTTTTCTAACCACTCATTTTCTTGGCCCCAATATATATCTTCAGGTGGAGACCAAATATCGGCACGTCCACCACTAAAACCAAATGTCTTACCGCCCATAGATTCAATTGCGACATTTCCGGTCAAAATAAACAAGTCAGCCCAGCTAATTTTATTTCCATATTTTTGTTTAATTGGCCATAATAATCGTCTTGCTTTATCTAAATTACCATTATCTGGCCAACTGTTGAGTGGCGCAAAACGCTGATCTCCGGTCCCACCACCACCGCGGCCATCACTTGTTCGGTATGTTCCAGCAGCATGCCAAGTCATACGAATAAAAAAAGGACCATAATGACCATAGTCTGCTGGCCACCATTCTTGTGAGTCAGTCATTAAATCGTTTAAATCTTTCTTCAATGCTTGATAGTCAAGTTTTTTAAACTCTTCTCTGTAATCAAAATCCAAACTCATAGGATTTGATCTTTTATCATTTTGATGAAGTATACTTAGATTTAATTGATTGGGCCACCAATCACGATTTGATGTACTTACACCACTGTTTGTAGTGGCTGAACCATGCATTACTGGGCATTTACCTATGTCATCCATAAGGAATCCTTTCTCAAGAGATATATTGAATTTATTGATATAAAAATATGAATTGTGTAGATATATGTCAAGTAGTTTAGAACGATTTTAAAGTAAAATTTAATTATGTCTTTTTAATTTTATTATAACTTCAATACCGTTGTTTAGATATCCTTGAGGGATTTCAGGTAGCTTATGTAAACTGATCTCTTCGTTTTCAATATCTATTAACTCACCAGTCTCTTCGTTTAAAAAATGGTGATGATAATCCGTGTTTGTATCAAATATTGCTGTATCTTTAGAGGTTTCAACTTGTTTTATAAGTCCACAATTTTTAAATTTTTTTAAGCAGTTATATACAGTAGCTATAGACATAGAATTACCAGATGAATTAATTTCATCTTGGAGATTTTCAGCGGTAAAATGTCGTTTAAAACCATTTAATAGTATATCAGCGACTATCATCCTTTGTTTAGTAGGTCTAAGTCCTGCATTTCTTAATTTTTCTTTATTATTCATAACTTAAATTATATACTATTTGATAATCGTTCTTAATATTCAATTATTATTATATTTAAATAATGTCAAGTTTGTTGTTTCTCACTTTACGAAACTATAATAAAATGTGATCTTCTTTTTGATAGGAAAATAAATGACAAGACCATGTGATCTAAACGCTACTGAAGCAAGAAAGTTAATTGGTAATAAGCAACTTTCACCCGTTGAATTAACTACAAGTTGTATTGAACAGATAGAAAAACACAATCCTTCAATAAACGCGGTTGTAGCAATTGACAAAAATGACGTATTAAAACAGGCCAAAAAGGCTGAAGACGACGTTATGTCAGGATCCGAACTTGGGATGCTACATGGTCTCCCAGTTGGAATTAAAGATTTAAATATAGTAAAGAATTTACGCTCAACTGCTGGATCCAAAATTTATGAAGATAGAATACCTAAAAGCGATGATACTATAGTTGAAGATATTAGAAACGAAGGTGCAATTATATTTTGTAAAACCAACACTCCAGAATTTGGGGCTGGAGGAAACACTAAAAATAGAGTTTATGGCGCCACGTCTAATCCATTTGATATTACTAAAACTCCAGCAGGCTCCTCGGGTGGAAGTGCAGCTGCATTAGCAACAAACATGATGCCATTAGCAAATGGAAGTGATTACGGAGGGAGCCTTAGAACTCCAGCAGGTTTTTGTGGTGTTACTGGTTTTAGACCTTCGCCTGGACTTGTCCCAGCAACCGAAGCCTCTGTTGGCTTAAACCCTTTTTCAGTTCAAGGTCCTATGGGAAGAAATGTTTCGGATACTTACCTACTACTTCAAGCTCAAGTTAATTTAAACAGAATAGATCCATTTTCTGGCCTAGATAGTTTCTCAATGCCCGATGAATTATTAGGCGCAGATTTATCTGGAATTAAAATGGCTTTTTCATATGATCTTGGATGCGCTGCAGTCGATAACGATATAAAATCAACTTTTTTAAAAAAGATTGATACTTTTAAAAGTAATTTTCTAACAGCCGATCGAGGTGAACCAGATTTTCTAGATATTCACAGTTGCTTTGAAGTTATTAGAGGTTTTAACTATGTTGCTTCCCATAAAGACAAACTTGATAATTATAGAGATTTGTTAGGACAGAATGTAATTGATAATGTTGAAAGAGGATTAAAGTATAGTCTTGCTGACGTTTCATCAGCTCATGTCATGCAAACAAAAATATATAAAAACTTTCGAAATTTTTTTAATGATTATGATGTCTTAATCTGCCCTGCTGCATCAGTATCGCCTTATCCACACGAGCAATTATTTGTAGATAATATTAATGGCGAAAAATTGCCAACTTATATGCGCTGGTTATCACTAAGTTATGCATCAACAATGGCAATTCCATGCGTTTGGGCATTACCATGTGGGTTAGATCATAAAGAAATGCCTTTCGGCATCCAATTAATTGCTCCTGCTGGTAGAGATGTAGAGTTATCAGAAATTGCGAAAAGCTTAGAAACAATTTTAATGACAAATGAAAAAACTAAAAGACCTATACCATTAATAAAATAATTTAATAAGGTTTAAAGATGAATGAAATAAAAACATACGAAAACCAACATATTAAGGGGTTCTTTGATGATCAAACATCTACGATAAGCTACGTGGTTCATGACAATATAGAAAAAAAATGTGCTGTTATTGATAGTGTCTTAGATTTTGATTATTCTTCTGGTGAAATAGATTATATAAATGCAGATAAAATAATATCTTATGTTGATCAAAATAAATTAAATGTAGAATGGCTTATTGAGACTCACGTCCACGCAGATCACTTATCTGCTTCTCCTTATATTCAAAAAAAACTAGGAGGTAAGATAGGGATATCTGAAAAAATTTCAGATATTCAAAATATTTTTGGGAAAACATTTAATGCTGGTACTGAGTTTCAAAGAGATGGTAGTCAATTTGATAAACTATTTAAAGATAATGATGAGTACAAAATTGGAAATTTAAATTGTAAAGTCATTAACACACCAGGCCATACCCCTGCGTGTACGGCTCATGTTATTGGAAACTCTATTTTTGTAGGTGACACATTATTTATGCCTGACTTAGGTAGTGCAAGAGCAGACTTTCCAGGTGGAGACGCCCGCCAGCTTTATAGATCGATACAGAAAATATTAAGTTATCCTGATGAAACAAGAATTTTTGTTTGTCACGATTACCCACCTTCTTCAAGAAAAGTTAAGTGGTCAACTACAGTTGGTGAACAAAAAGAAAATAATGTTCATGTTAAAACATCAATTTTAGAAGATGAGTTTGTTAAGATTAGAGAAGCTAAAGATAAAACACTAAACATGCCAAAACTTATTATTCCTTCAATTCAAGTGAACATGAGGGCTGGTAACCTACCACCACCAGAAGACAATGGCAGTGTTTACATAAAAGTTCCTATCAATAGTATAAAAAATTTAGTCTAAATCTTTAAGAACAAATTGAACAATTTCAAAAATTTTATCAATGTCATGTTTTTCTGCTATTAACGGCGGTGAAAAAGCTAGAGTATCTCCTGTAACTCTTAACATCAAACCTTTGTGCCATGCTTTTTTCATAGCTTCATAACCACGAGCACCAACTGCTCCTGGCCTTGGAGCAATCTCTATAGCAGCGACCAAGCCTAAATTTCTGATATCAATGACATTTTTATCATTTTTAAGTTGATGAATTACACTTTCCAAATACTTTGCTGTTTTACCTGCTTTATTGAATAAATCTTCGTCTCTATAAATGTCTAAGGCAGCTAGACCTGCTGCTGAGGCAATTGGGTGTCCAGAATACGTATATCCATGAAAAAGCTCTATTGGCATATCGGCTTCATCCATCATAGTATCATATATTTCTTTGGATACTACAGCTGCTCCCATTGGAATTATACCATTGGTAATTGCCTTAGCACATGAAATTATATCAGGTGTAACTCCAAAATATTCTGAAGCGGTAGCTTTTCCTAAGCGACCAAAACCAGTTATTACTTCATCAAAAATTAATAAAATATCATGCTTATCACAAATTTCTCTTAATTTTTTTAAGTAATTTTTAGGTGGTGGGAGAACCCCTGTTGATCCTGCTATTGGCTCAACAATTACTGAAGCAATTGTGGATGCATCGTGAAGAGTTACGATGTTTTCTAAGGTGTCAGCCAAATAATCACCATGTTCAGGAGACCCTTTAGAAAATTTATTTTTATCTGGCAGGTGAGTGTGAGATATATGATCAACGCCAGAGAGTAGTGTTCCAAAATACTGTCTATTTCTTGGCATACCTCCAACAGAGATTCCCCCAAAACCTACACCATGATATCCTCTTTCACGACCAATTAATCTCGTCTTTGTTCCTTTTCCTCTAGCCCTATGGTAAGCTAAAGCAATTTTAAGAGTGCTGTCTACAGCCTCTGAACCAGAATTTGTAAAAAAGACATGATCTAAACCCCTAGGAAATAAGTCAGCAACACGACTTGCTAATTCAAAAGCTTTTGGATGTCCATATTGAAAACTTGGGGCAAAATCTAAAGTGGCCGCTTGTTGAGAAATTGCTGACGTAATCTCTGGTCTATTATGTCCTGCATTGACACACCATAATCCAGCAGCACTATCTAAAATATCTTTTCCAGTTTCACTTTTGTAATACATGCCATCAGCTGAAACAACCATCCTAGGATCTTTTTTGAAATCCCTATTGGCAGTAAATGGCATCCAATAAGATTCTAAGTCGTTCAATCTTTTCATAATACATCTCCAAAAGCTTAACCAAAAGAATCCTGGCTTTTTATTCTATTACTGTGACAAGATGAATTGACTAGGTCAAGTTAATGATTATTTTGCTTAAAAAATAAATTATTGTGAATACCAAGTTTTGGTGCTTTTTCCTCTATTTTAGCTTTTCTAAATTGATTATCTATAGGAACAGGTAAGGCAGGTATTTCGTGTCCTTCGTCACTTGAAATTTTTCTTGAAAAAATCTCCCTTACTTTAAAATGGTTGTCATTTATAGCTTCTTCCAATGATTTAACTATAGAACAACAACAATCAGCTTTTTCAAAAACATCAAACCAATGATCTTTATTTTTTAATTTAATTATATCTCTGATTCTCTGAATAACTTTCTTTGGATTATCATCCATATTTATATATATTTTAGGTAAATCTATTGCTTCACAAAACTTATTCCAAAATCTGTCTTCTAAAGGTGCAGCCGCCAAATAACCACCATCTCTTGTCTCATAAATATTATATCTAGGAGATCCTCCAGATAACATAGAGTTAGAATTACCGGGCCAAGTGTTTTTGACAAAGCCAGAACCTAACCCCCAAAACATAAAAGGGAACAGATTGTCTGTCATTGAAATATCAATGTATGATCCTTTCTGGTTTACATCCCTCTTTCTAAGAGCCAACAAAATATTTATAACGGCTGGATATGATCCACCTGCTATATCAGCGATTAGTCCTGGAGGGACAACTGTTTTGTCTCCGCTTCCCATACTTAAGCTTAACAACCCTGTGTTTCCAATGTAATTTAGATCATGACCAGCTACCATGCTTTTTGGACCTTTTTGTCCATAACCAGTTATAGAAACATAAATTATTTTCTTATTAATTTTTTTTAAAGTTTCATAATCTAAACCAAGCCTCTTCATAACGCCCGGTCTAAATTGTTCAATTATAATATCAGTCTCTCTAATTATAGGCTCCAAAATTTTTAAATTTTTTGGATCTTTTAAATCTAATGATAAACTTTTCTTTCCTCTATTAAGCATTGAAAAAGATACACTTTGATCATTCCATTTAGGCTGAGATAACCTTATCTCGTCGCCAATCTCGGGTCTTTCAATTTTAATAACCTCTGCACCAGTTTCAGCTAAAAACAAACTTGCAAGCGGTCCCGGTAAAAGAGTAGAAAAATCGATAACTTTAACACCTGCCAAAGAGCCTTTCATTGAGTCATTCATATTAAAATCCTTAATTATTTATAAAAGATCTCTTTGACTTAAATTCTTTATCATTGAAGCTATTCCAAAATCCCATTGTGGACAAGCTGTGGACAAGTTTACATAATTTATTAATTCTCCCAAATTTGGTTCTGAAATTGTAACTTTGTCTCCAATTTTATGAGTAAAGCCTTCACCAGCAATATCTCTATCTTCTGTAGGGGCGAATAAAGTGCCCAAAAACAACATAAATCCGTCTGGATATTGATGATGTCTACCTATAGTTTGACTTACAAGATCTTCTGGATCCCTACTTATTTCAGACATAGAGCTTGAACCATTAAGCACATAATCATCTTTACCCTCGACTTTGAGAGATATATGGGCTGATTTCATGTCATTAAGTGCGTAGCTTTCATCAAAAATTCTTATAAATGGTCCTATTGAACAAGAGGCATTATTATCTTTTGCTTTGCCTAAAAGGAGAGCAGAACGCCCTTCTACATCTCTTAAATTAACATCATTACCAAGAGTAGCTCCTTTAATTACTCCTTTACTATTAACTGCTAAAACAATTTCAGGCTCAGGATTATTCCAATTAGAAATTGGATTTAAACCAACTTCTGCTCCAAAACCAACAGATGATAAAGTTTGAGCCTTAGTAAAAACTTCAGCATCTTTACCTATTCCAACCTCTAAATATTGTGACCATAAGCCTTCGCTAATAAGCGCTTTTTTCACTTCATTAGCTTTTTGTGAACCAGGAATGATATTTTGCAAGCTATCGCCAATTAATCCTCCAATATGATTTCTCAGACTTTCTGCTTTCTTGGGATCACCTGCTGCTCTTTCTTCAATAACTCTTTCAACCATAGACTTAGCAAACGTAACACCACACGCTTTAATTGATTGGAAATCACAGGGAGCGAGCAAAGATATATCTGAGTTTTTTTTCATGCTGGATTGAAATAGAATTTCAGTAGAAACTAGTTTAGTACTCTCACAACGGTCTATATATTCTTTGACATCCTTTAGCTCAAGTAAATCTCTTATAGTGGGAATTTCTTTAGATGTTATGTCGTATACATAGTTGTCTTTTATAGTCACTAAACAAGGGCCACCTTGTGCGCTGTTCCAAATTCTTCCAACAAAACATCCTGCTGTATAATTCATTACTCACCTCCTCAAAAACTAATAGGATTAATATAAATGAAAATTTGAATAATTAAATTTAATTATATAATGTTTATGTTTAATTACTTTAATGGAGTGTTGTAATGAGTGCGTTTTTTGAATTAAGAATTTATCAAATTTCTCCAGGAAAAATGGATGAATGGGTATCATATATGGAAAAAACTATCATGCCTTTTCAAGTGGAAAAAGGTATGGTTATTCATGGCAGTTTTGTGATGGATAGTTCCGATCAATTTGCTTTGGAAAATGGCGAACGCGTTATGAATTCTGAAGAAAAGGGTAATACCTATGTTTGGATCAGAAGATTTGAAAATCAGGAGGAAAAAGTAAAGCTTTATAAAGATGTTTATGAAAGCAAAGAGTGGTTAGAAAACATTGCTCCTACAGTCGCAAAACTTGTAGATAGAAATTCTATACTTGTTCAAAACTTAAGTTCTACTCCCCTATCTGTAATGAAATAAAAAGGACAATTTCTTGATACAATTATACGGAAGACGAAACTCTATTAATGTTCAGAAAGTTTCGTGGGCTCTTTGCGAATTAAGTATTGAATTTAAGTGGCATGATGAGCATGGAAAGTTTGGAACTGTAAATGTAGAAAACTATGATAAATTAAACCCTCAACTGATTGTTCCTACTTTAGATCATAATGGTACTATAATTAATCAATCGAACAGCATTGTAAGATATCTTTATAGAAAATATACTGATGTTTACGAAATATCAAAAGCAGAAGATATAGCAATTGCTGAGCAGTGGATGGAATTTCAAGCAACTGACTTACAATTGAATATGACACCAATATTCTGGGGATTAGTAAGAAACCCTCCTGAAGATCGGGATCAAGAGCTTATTGATAGGAATGTTGTTTTATTGAATAAAAAATTTGAAATCTTTGATAATTTTTTGAGCGACCGGGAGTATATTTTAAATAATAGTTTTGGTATGTCAGATATTATTATGGGTGTTGCTTCCTATAGGTATAATTCTTTGCCAATAGAGCGTCCTAATTTAACAAATTTAAAACTTTGGTATGATAAAATAAGTAAACGAGACTGTTTTAATAAAAATATTTTTGGTACTTTTTCCTAAATTAATGAGTACCTGCCTCAGGAGATTCTCATGGAAAAAATAGGATTTATTGGCTTAGGTAACATGGGTGCCCCCCTTGCTGAAAGATTGCTTAAAAAATACCAGCTTTTTGTTCATGACCTTGATGAAAATAATATTAAATACTTTACTGATAAAGGAGCATCGGCTTGTTCTAATCCTTCTGAATTAGCCTCGCAAACTTCACGAATTTTTTTATGTTTACCAACCAGTACTATTGTAGAAAAAGTTGTAAATGGAGATAATGGATTAATAAAATCTGCTAAGAAGGATACATATATTATTGACATGACAACAGGAGAGCCAGAAATTACCAGAAAAATTTCTATTGCTCTTAAACAAAAAGATATTAATTTTATAGATGCTCCAGTAAGTGGAGGGCCCAAAGGAGCTAACCAAGGCAATATAGCTATAATGGTAGGTGGAACTGAAGATCAATTTTCTACTATTAAACCTATAATGGACGATATAAGTTCAAATATATTCTATGCAGGAGAGATTGGATCAGGACATTCAATCAAAGCGGGTAACAACTTACTCAATTTAATATGTAGAATGGCTACATTCGAAGTTATCTCCATGCTTGTAAAAGACGGTGTTGAGCCTGAAAAAGCAGTTAATATTATCCAGAAAAGTTCTGGAAGAAACTATGCAACAGAAATCACACTTCCGGACAATATTCTTTCTGGAAAAATGATCCAAGGTTTCAGTACTGGTTTGATGAAAAAGGATGCTGGTGTTGCAACTAAAATTGCTGACGCTAATCAAGTTAAAATTCCACTAGGACAATTATCTCAAGAGCTTTTAAAAACTACAATAGATGAATTTGGTGAAGAAGCTGATATGAGCAACGTTGCTCTTACGTACGAAAAACTCTCTGGTGCTAAAATTAGACCTTAGGATTTATCCAATTAATTCAGTATACCCTCTTTGATTGCTTTAATTTGTAAAGCTAAGAATTTTGAAAAAATTCTGCATTGAGCTAAACTTCCTGCGTGAAACCATAATCCAGGTTGTTTAGTCTGCATCCACATATTTCTTAATTCTTGTCTATTGTTATCAAACCCCCAAATAGGTCCGATCTTTTCAACAACTGATTTTCCAAAAAACTTTTCAACCACATATTCTTGACCTTTATAACCGGTTGCGGTGACCATCAAATCAATTTCAAAATTTTCGCCTGATTTCATCTCTATTCCTGAAGGATTAAAATTAGAGATATCTGAAAATTGTATTACTTTAATCTTTTCATTAGCTATTAAATCAGACGCTCCTACATTAAAATAATAACCACCACCCCTAGTTAAATATTTAAATTGCCATCCAGTATTTTCTTCACCGTATTCTAATCTAAACCCAACTTCTTCTAATTTATCCAATAAAGGCTTATCAATCTCTTTTGTTTTTTGTGTGAGAAGTTGATGTGTTTTTTTCAGAACATCAAGAGGAGTTGAAATAGTAATTAAATCACAATCATCCGTATTCGGACCTTCTTTATATAACTGATAAGGTAGTTGTGCGCTCGGCTCAACATTAACAACCATAGATGGTGATCTCTGGACTATTTTAACATTTGCACCATGGACATATAAATCTTGTGCAACATCATGGGCACTAGTACCTGTTCCATAAACCAATACATTTTTACCTTTATAATCTCTACCGCTACTGTAGTCTGTAGAGTGTATTACCTTACCCTTGTATCCTTCCATTCCAGGAATTTTATTGCGATTAGGAACTGAGCTTACACCTACAGCCATTACTATATGCTTAGGCTTCAATATCCTTTCATTACCATCAGATAATCTAAGTATAACTTTCCAATTTTTTTCGGCTTCATCATATTCTGCACTAATAAAAGTCGTTTTTGTCCAAACATTTAACTCCATACTTTCAGCATAATACTCAAACCATCCTGCTAATTTGTCTTTGGGAATATATGTTGGCCAGGTAGGTGGAAATGGCATGTAAGGAAGGTGATTTACATGTGTCTGATTATGCAATTTTAGAGAGTGATACCTATTTCTCCAGTTATCCCCTACCCTTTCATTTTTATCTATAACAAGGGTGTCGATATTTTGTTGCTTTAATCTTGCAGCAATTGATAAGCCTGCTTGTCCACTCCCAACAACTAAGACTTCAGGGTCTCTATCTTTATATAACCTATTTTCTGTTCTGACATCTAACCAATTAGGGCCCTCTAAGGTGTTTTCATATTCGTCATCTTTCTTGTTAAATGAAGAATTGAGGTCACTTAAGGCTGTAAGAAAACTCCATGCTTTAAACATTCTTGGAACCTTAAGGTCTTCGTATAATCTTACCACACCCTCACAATGTCCAAATTTTGTTTTAAATTTTAAAATTACTTCTATTACATTTTTACCAGCTCTAATAACTTCCCTAGGTTGAGTTCTTTGAGGGTCGATAGTAAAGTCTCTAGCGGCAACATCTAAAACCTTGTCATAAAGTTTAGGAATTATATGCTGTTTGCCAGATGTTGTTTGGATCTGCCAAGTCAGCGCCAATATGTCTCTCCAATGGCAATTCTCAAAAAACAATTTATTAAGATTTTCAATAGAATCTTTTTTATTATCTTTATCAGATATAGCTTCGTTAAAACTTAAAAGCCAATTATCTACTTCATTTCGAACGTTAACGATATGACTGTCTAACAACAAAAACTCCAAGAAAATAGAAAAAGATATGTTTATTTTATCAAACAAAACTTTCTAAGAACAGAAATTTTTTATAGGATATTATTATAAAATAAATATTTTACATCTTAAGGGATGCTTTATGGATAGATTAGAACAAATAGCACAATTTATGTTGGATCAACATAACTCAAAACAAACCTTTCAAAACTTACCTGAAACGTTGATGCCGAAAGGTTTTGATGAAGCCTATAAGGTACAACAAGTTTTTCAAAAAAACTCTGGTCGAGGAGAATTAGGAGGGTTTAAAATAGCTTTGGCTTCTAAGATCCAACAAGAATTATGCGGCATAGATCATCCTATAGCTGGCGGAATTTTTGCAAATGAAATAAAGAGTAGTCCTTCTACATTTGAACTAAGTGATTTTCACGGGTTAGGATTAGAGTTTGAAATAGCTGTTACTTTATCCGAAGATTTAAAGCCTGAAATGGGTTCATTAGATAATAATAATATAAGGCAATATATCAAGTCACTTTCGCCTGCATTTGAACTTATAATAGACAGGAATGCCAATTACTCCAACATAAACGCTTTGACCATGATTACAGACAATGCCTGGTGTTCAGGAATAGTTTTGGGTAAAGAGCTTCCAAATTGGGAAAATTTAGATCTTGATATTATTAAATCTCAACTACTTTGGAATGATGAGCCTCCACAAAATGCAATGATTAAAGACGCAAATCCCTTAGAGTCATTGTCTTGGGTTGCTAATTTACTACTCTCTCATGGACGGACAATTCCTAAAGGTAGTGTTATAATTACTGGCAGTGTAATTAAAACACGAGCACCACAAAGAGGAGATCATATTATTTATAGAGTGGGCAATTTATCTGAGGTTGAAATTAAAATTATCTAATAATGCTATTCTAAATAAATACTTCAAATTCTACGAGAGATTGAATTATCATTTTTAAAGCTGCAATACTAAAAAATATAAGTAATAAGTTTTTAAATGTTTTTGCATTTATTTTATTTCTTAACTTTTCACCAATCTGGAAACCTATCACAGCTGTTACAGAACCAAGTGCTCCATAAATAAACATATTTGGTTGAAATACACCTGTGGCAATATAACCAACAGAAACAGGAATACATCCAATCGTGATTAAAAAACCACTAACATCAACAAAATGTTTAGGTTTAACATTTTTCATCAAAAGATACATTGTCACAGGAACAGCCCAAATTGATGCAGCCCCTCCAAATATTCCACCTAAGGTTCCTAAGCTACTTTGCCAAAACACATCATGTTTTGGGTTCATTTTAAAGTTAAATCCAAAGAAATTTACACTTACGAACAACAAAACCGCACATGCAAAAATTATTCTTACAATATTATCGCCGATTTGGTTTGCATAAAATGAAGTGATCAAAATGCAAATAACCAGTGTAATTGCAAAATATTTATAGTTGGCAACTATTTTTTTAGGATTATCCGCCTTACTGAATTGCCAAATATTGGTAACGGTCATAGGTATAAGATTAAGTCCTAAAGCCATTAATGGTGAAATGAAAAACGTCATTATTGTTATAGCAGTAGTAGGGAGACCAATTCCAATTACTCCTTTTACAACCCCAGCTAAAAAAAATGCAATAGCAACTATGATGGAAATTTCATTACCGTTATTTAAAATATCCAAAACTTAAACTTCCATGAAACTTAAAGAATTTATAATCTAACATGTATATTTGATTATATTTAACTATATTTAACTTTTTTGATTTGAGTACTGTTTATCCAACTCTCAAAAATAAACCTACAATCAAAAATGATTTTATTAAATTGATCTTCTCTTTTAAAAAAAAACCTAATAAAATTGAAGTTTCCCTGATGGAAGACACAACAGCAATGGGCAGAAACAAGCATGCCCAAACAACAATACCATAAGCTGCATACGATGCAGTTCCACCAATAAAAAATGAGCGTTTTCCACTAATGAAAATTCTTTTTATTATGTCTCTATCTTTCCATTTAGCATAAAAGTAAAATATTAAACCATTAATCAAAGTCATCGTACTATAAAAAAAAATTGGATTTTGTGTTACTCTTGCGCCATAACCATCTACAATTGAATAACTTGCAATAAAGCAACCTGTTATAATAGCTAAGCTGAAACCCTTTACACTGGAATCACGGCTTAGGAATTGTTTTAATCCATAAATTATCAAAGAAAGTGAAATAAGAAATATTCCTACCACTTCGTGAGAATATATATTTTCTTCAAAGAACAAAACTGATAGTAATAATTAATAGAGGAGACAACCCCCTTGCAATTGGATAAATTTCTGACAATTCACCAAATTTATATGCACTTAGAAGAAATATTTGATAAAAAAAATGGAGCAACGCACTAGCTAATATGTAACTTAAACCATTTAAATTAGGAAGGCCAAAAACTAAAATTCCAATTAAGGCAAACGGGATATGACCTAGAACGACTGAAGTCATACTTAATAATTTATCTTCAGAACCCCTTAATATAAAGTTCCAAAGCGCGTGCAAGAATGCAGCAAATAGAACTGCAATTATAATGAAGGTTTCTATAATGTTTTTCCTAAATTATGATTATTAGTTTAAAAAATTATTTATTAATAATACTTAATTTAAACTATCTCATAATTTAAATTAGAAGCGTTAGCAAAATCCTTTAATCTTCTCTCGACTTCTTTATCCATAAGAGACTTTGCCTCTGGCTTTATCTTACATATGAGTTTATTTTTTTTGATTTTTAGTTTTATTTTTTCTAGGTTTTTTGGGTATCCACCACAAAAAATATAAACAAATCGCAGACCCAAGCCAACTGCAAAAGAAGACGCTTTTTGTTCTTCTGTTAGTAAGTTTATAATTGATTTTTCAATTTGTTTTTTCTCTTTCATGCCTACATATCTATGATAAACAACTTTAGCCATCCATACTCTTTCAACATGCGTCAAATCTCTAATAGGTAGTGATAAGATTTTATTTGCTGCAATATATCCCCTCAAGTCAGGTTGTTCATCCCATGAAATATCAGACAAATTAGTACTAATTTTAAATACTCTCTCAAGATCTTTGTCTGCTATTTTTTTGAAAATAGGGTTAAATATTTTTTTAATTTTAGTTTGCATGCCAGTAAATCTTTGATTTTTAGCAAGTACTTTATAATAAGCTACCTTATCAGGATTTATTCTATTTTCTTTATTAAGTTCTGCAATCAATCCATCTCTTATACTAGTTCCACTTATTATTATATTCTGAACTTCAGATTTGATAATTAAGTTAAGGATTATATTAGCTGCAGTAGAAATAGTATCTTTTCTGACAGGCGGTATGCCTAATACGTCCAGATTTTCATCTGTTATTCGATCTAATAGGATCGTTGCTTTTTCTTTATTTAAATTTAACCCATGCAACAAAGTAAGAGGATAGTTGTAATTTTTAATATATGCTGAACCTAAAGCTCTAAAACTTCCACCTGTTCCATATAGAGTAAGATCTTTTGCACTTTTTAACCAATCAACTTTATTAATCTCACTTCTAATTTCTTCATTAGAAATTTGTGATAAATGGCCTATATCTAAACTTGTAGAGTGAATATTTTTTCCATTTTGAATAAGAATAAGTTCTAAACTTCCACCACCTAGATCTGCTATAAGTCCATTGTCTACTTTCATACTACTAAGGATACCTAAAGAAGCATAGTGTGCTTCTTGTTTGGAAGATAAAATTTTAATTTTATGATTTAAAATTTTTTCTGCAGGACGAAGAAATTCACCTGCATTTTTAGCATTTCTGACTGCTGCAGTAGCAATAAGTATCTGGTGTTTAACTGACATTGTTTTCACAATGTATGCAAAGCGTTTTATTGCAGATAAAGCTCTCGAAATTGATTGGTTTGATATTTTTTTGGTTCGAGATAAACCTTCACCAAGTTTACAGTTTAGTCTTTCATTAAATAAGGGAAAAGGATACTTACCGTTTTGAGGATAGACTACTAATCTAATGGAATTAGATCCAATATCAATTATTGCTAATTTACCTTTACTTAATTTCTTATCAAAACTTAATGCTAATTCATTCATTCTTGTATTTTAGCTAAGCTTCCCTGTCCCGATAAACTTGGGTTATTCATAAAATACGTGTGCGCACAAAATGACTTATCCTCGTTCTCATTCTTGGAGTATTCTCCATATTCATTTAATTGCCAAGTATTTTTTGTATCGTTTATTAAGGCAGGCAATACTTGTGTAAGAACTTGGTTTCTGACTGTCTTGTTTTCTAATGGTATAAAAGCCTCAACTCTATGGTATAAATTCCTGGGCATTATGTCCGCTGAAGATATATAAACTAGATTACTTTCAGATTGAATTTTTCCTTTATTCGCAAAAACATAAATTCTTCCATGTTCAAGGAACCTTCCAATAATAGCTGAAACTGTAATATTTTCTGACATCCCTTTAACATTAGGGCGAAGACAACAAATGCCTCTAACCATTAAATGAATTTTTACACCTGCATTAGATGCTTCGTATAGTTTCTCAATAATTTTTTGATCGACAATAGCATTGCATTTAATCCAAATTCCACTTTCAAAACCCTTTTTAGTATTATCTATCTCATTATCAATTTTCTCCATTAGCCAATCAAATGAGGAATTAGGTGATATTATCATCTTATTTAATTGTTTTGGTTGAACATGACTTGTAAGAAAATTGAAAACTGACCTTGCGTCCTCACATATTTTTTTATCCATAGTAAATAATGAAAAATCTGTGTAAATTTTAGCAGTATATGGATGGTAATTACCAGTTCCACAATGAGCATAAGAAACTAGTTTTTTTCCTTCTTTTCTTGTTATTAAAGATAATTTTGCGTGTACCTTTAAATCAACTAACCCATAAGCAACTTGAGCACCTGCTCTTTCTAAGATTCTAGCTAGTTGCACATTATTGTCTTCATCAAATCTAGCTTTTAATTCAATTACTGCGACAACAGATTTACCTGCCTCAGCAGCTGCTACCAATGCTTGCACGATAGGAGAGTCAGGTGAAGTCCTGTATAACGTTTGTCGTATCGTCAGAACATTTTTATCAATAGCTGCCTGTTGAAGTAAACTTAAGACAACATCAAAACTTTCATAAGGATGATGAACTATTATTTCTTTATTCTTTATGGCTAAAAAACAATCACCTTTAAAATCCAAAATTCTTTGTGGCATTCTAGGTTTATAAGGTTTAAATAAATCTTGTTTGGGCAAATTATTTATTATTTCTGTAAAGTCACTTATGCCAACAAATCCTTCTGCTACAAATATATGTTCATCAGGAATATTTAATTCTCTTGTTAATAATTTCTGTGCAGTTTTGGATAAGTCATGGGAAAAAATCAAAGAAACGATTCCACCCCTTTTTCTTGCTCTTATTGCAGACTCAAATTGTCCTATCAGATCGTCTGCCTCGTCATCTATTTCTATTTCTGCATCTCTTAATACTCTGAACATGCCTGATTTTAATAATTTATATTCTGGATAGATTAAATGAACAAACTTTGTGACTAGGGTTTCCAACATTGCGTATTTTTGAAGCTCACCTGGTAACCTTATAAATCTATCAATATTATCAGGAAGTAAAACAACGCAGTTAATATTATTACCGCTGGTATCCTTCATTTCCATTAACACACACTTACCTTTATTTTGAATAAATGGAAAAGGATGTGCGGGGTCTAATGTAGTTGGAGTGAGAAGTGGTAAAATATTTTGTTCATAATATTCCTCAAGCCACTTTAATTCATTTTTATTCCATTGATTTTCAAATAAAATTGAAACATTACAATCTTCATCTTGATTTAATAAGTACTTCAAACATTTTTGTTGTTTATTTTTTAAATCTTTGGAAGCACTCAGTACAGATTTTAATAATTCATCTGCCCTCATTCCAGTTTCTGGAACTATTTTAGAGCCTTGACTAATTAACTGAAGTAATCCAGCTATTCTAACCATATAGAATTCATCTAAATTTTCTGATGAAATGGTTACAAATCTTAATCTTTCACCAAATGGAATTGCTTTATCATACGCTTTAAGCAAAACCCTTTCATTAAAAGACAACCAACTAATTTCTCTATCAAAATATCTATCTTTTTGATAACTAATAATTTTTTTTGTTGTTAGGTTTAAAGACAATTTAGCCTCAAAAATTGGAGTTTTGAGTTTCATTCAGTAATAATCTACCTTAAATTCATCAATTATTACTATATGAATTCTCAAAACTTGACCTTTATAGACTTAAATTATTACAATTTTGTTACGCTGTAAATCTTTAGATCATTACCTCAATTAAGAATGGGCCTTTGTCTTTTAATCCATGCTTAAAATTTTTTACTAAGTCTTCTAAATTGTCTACTCTAACTGCATCAACTCCCATACCCTTAGATACAGATACCCAGTCTAAAGATGGATCTTTTAAAGATAACATTTCCAAAGCTGATTTGCCTGGATTATCAACACCAACGTTAGTTAACTCACCTTGTAGAATTTTGTAACTTTGATTTGCGAATATTAATACGACTATGTCTAAATTTTCTCTCGCCATTGTCCACAAAGACTGGACAGTATACATCGCACTACCATCTCCTTCTAAGGAAATAACTTTTTTGTCAGGGCATGCAACTGCCGCACCTATGGCAACTGGCATTCCGAAACCAATTGATCCCCCACAATTATTAAGCCATGTATGTGGATGAGAACCAGCTGTTTGATAAAAAAATTCTCTCCCAGTAGTCACAGATTCATCTACAACTATTGCATTTTCTGGAATAAGAGCACCCAAAACCATACCAAGGGAAGTTGGATTTATGGGACCACTTGGAATATCAGGAATTTTGAATTCTGAGACTGTGCTTGGTTTATTATCACTAATTCCCACTTTATCTGATAACTCATTAATAACACTAGTAATGTCATCTGAAAGTGACGCTAATTCAATAAACTTTGTAGTTTCTTGTGTTAGCACACCTGGCTTATTTGGATATGCAAAAAAAGCAACAGGTCGCCTTGCTCCTATAATTATAATACTGTCGAAATCTTTTAGAACTTCGACAGCTTTATCAACCACATAAGGTATTCTAACTGAGTTTACTCTTCCTGCACCTTTATCTAATCGAGCATTAAACCAATCTGTTTTCATTGGACAACCTATTTTATCAGCTACTTTTGCTAGCTTTATTAGATTTTTTTCTTCTAACGCTGAACCACCTACAAGTATTAGAGGATTTTTAGCTTCACGAAGAGCTGTTAAAGCTTCATCAATTAAATTTGAGGAAACGGTACTATATTTATTTTTTAAATTAATAGATTGAATTGCGTTTCCTTCATTCCATGCAGTGTCACCAGGTAATATCAAAGTAGAAATTTGCCCTGGATTAACATTTGCCATTTCAATAGCCTCAGCTCCATCAACTGCAATATCTTTTGATGATTTACTGGTTTTAACCCAATGAGAAACAGGTCTTGCTATCCCTTCAATATCTGAAGTCAATGGAGCATTGAGTTTTATATGGTCAAGGGCGTGCTCCCCAACAATATTTACTATTCCTGAACTTGCCTTTTTTGCATTATGAAGATTTGCAAGACCATTAGCCAAACCAGGACCCAAATGTAGTAAAGTAGAGGCCGGAGTTCTTTTCATCCTGAAGTAGCCATCAGCTGCTCCTGTAGCACAACCCTCAAATAGACATAAAATACTTCTCATTTTATCGTATTGATCTAAAGCTGCTACAAAATGCATTTCAGATGTTCCTGGATTAGTAAAACAGACGTCTACATTTCCTTCTAATAGAGTACCAACTAAACTTTCCGCACCATTCATTTAAATCTCCAAAATATGTTTAACAAATAAAATATATTCTAATTTTGAAAAAATGTCATGATTAGTCATTTTTCAGTTTTCTAAAAAATTTTTTTAAATTTAACTTTACAACTAATTTTCTCACTAAATTCGAACTTTTCGCTAAGTAAAGTATAGTTATTGAAATAATTATTATTCCACCGGGGAAAGGCGTAATGAAAATAATTATTCCTAATAATAACATTACCCATAAAAATAATTTAAATAAAAATAATTTCATTTATCATTTTTGTTTATTGTTTGTAACAGAATTATTAATTTAGATTTAATAAAATATTTATATAAGTAAATTTTTGAGAATTGTATAAGATCGTTTGATGTTTAAAAAGTTGGCGGAAAAGAATAAAGTAAGAAACTCTCTTACTATTATGGCGCAGTACCTTAATACATGTTTCATGATAAGCACTGTTGATGATGAATATTTAGTAAGTATTGAAAAAGGCAATGTAACAAATGTTGAAGAAGGACCGTTTGTAATGCCAAGCTATATTTTTAAATTAACAGCATCAAAGGATGAGTGGTTGAAATTTTTGCAATCAACTCCTCAACCAGGATCACATGATATTATCGCAATGCTTAGAAGAAAGGTTTTAAAATTTGAAGGAGATCTGCATCCCTTAATGTCACACCTGCTATACTTCAAATTGCTCCTTGCCTCCCTAAGACCAACGGAGAGTAATAATGAAAATTGAGAAAGAACCCATAACCGGTAATTACGGTAAATTTGAAATAGACGGAGTTAAACACAGAATTTACTGGGAAGAAGCTGGTGAGGGTATTCCTTTAGTTTGTCTTCATACTGCAGGCTCTGATGGAAGACAATACAGAGCTCTTCTAAATGATAAGAGAATATTAAAAAAGTATCGTGTTATAGTTTTTGATATGCCATGGCATGGTAAATCGTCACCTCCCGAAAATTCACAAGTTGGGCATTATAAACTTTCAACTGAGTCATATATTTCTCAAATAATGAGCTTTATAGACGGTTTAGAATTAGTTAAGCCGGTTGTAATGGGCTGTTCAATAGGCGGTAGAATCATTCTACATCTAGCTATACATTTCCCTGAAAAGTTTAAAGCCCTAATAGGACTTCAAAGTGCTGGACATTTAGATCCTTATTACGATATTAGTTGGCTTCATAGGCAAGATGTACATGGAGGTGAAGTCTGTGGCGGAATTGCCTATGGTTTAATGGCTCCAACTAGCCCTGAAAATGATAAGTTTGAGACTATGTGGCATTATATGCAAGGTGGACCAGGTATTTTTAAAGGAGATTTATTTTTTTATAAATTTGATGGAAATATTGGAACAGAAATTAAAAAAATAAATAATTCAAAATGTCCAATATTTTTACTTACAGGTGAATATGATTATTCTGCAACTCCAGAAGAAACAAAGTCTCTTGCTGACACCATTGGAATCGAGATGGTTAAAATGAAGAATGTTGGTCACTTTCCAATGAGTGAAAACCCAGAAGAGTTTTTAAAATACTTGCATCCAGTTCTAGAAAAAATAAATTAACTACCAATCCTTCCCAGCTGTCCAACCACCATCTACAATTAAGTTTGTGCCTGTACAGAAGCTTGCTTCTTCACTGGCTAAATACAAAACGGCACTCGAAATCTCATTGGGTTCTCCCCAACGTTTCATAGCGTGTAAGTTTCTTACTTTTTGAGAAGCTTCTTCATCTTGGAAATATCTTTCTGTTAAAGGTGTCCGAATTACACCTGGCCCCACTGCATTAACCCTAATATCATACTTAGCCAAGTCGATCGCTAATTGTTTAGTCATTCCAGCTGTAGCATGTTTAGATGAAGTATAAGCACATCTATTAGGCGCTGCGGTTACACTTAAAGTTGATGATGTAATAACTATGTTACCTTTTATTTTTTCTTTTATGCAGTGTTTTGCAAATGTTTGAGCAGTGATAAAAACACCGGTAACATTTATATCGATAACCTTTCTCCATTCCTCGATAGATAACTCTAAAGGAGAAACAATTTCTCTTATACCAGCATTACAACATGCTACGTCTAAGCCTCCAAAATGTTTGTAGGCATTATTCATTGTTTCAATTGTTTCATTCTGATTAGTTACGTCTAATTTGAAAGGTTCTGCAATACCGCCAGCTGATTTTATTTCATTTGCAACTCTTTCAGCCATTTCAAAATCTAGATCTGAAACAGCTACATTGGCACCTTCCTTGGCAAAACTTAATCCAGTTTGACGACCTATACCCCCAGCAGCGCCTGTAATAAATACAGTTTTATTTGTAAATCTCATTGAAAAGTCCCCCTGTTAATATAAGTTTATTTGAAATAACGCTTTTGACAACAAATAATCTAACTAGGAGCAGTCGATTGGATATAGAACATTTAGTATTTGAAAATGGTCCTCAAAGAGTAGGGCCGTTTAGCCATGCTGTAAAGGCAGGTGACTTTATTTTTGTTACTGGACAGATGCCAACATTACCAAATAATCCAGACGTACTAGTTAGTAATGACGTAGAAGAACAAACTCATCAAGTTATGAAGAACCTTATGGACGTCTTAAAACAGTCAGGATCATCTTTGGAAAGGGTAACATTTGTAAGGGTTTATTTAGTAAATTTTCAAGATTTTGATAAAGTAAATAAAATCTATAAATCTTATTTTGATGAAAATAAACTTCCTGCAAGAACATGTATTGGTGTGACTGGACTTGCTGTTGGTGCGTCGGTTGAAATAGATCTAATAGCAAAACAATAATTTAGAAAAAATAAATTTATGAAGAAAAATTATAGTCCCTTTAAAAAAGGTATTTTAACCGGTTTTGGTTTTCCTGGAATAGGAATGAGTGCAGCTATGTTTGGCTTTGGAGTTTTCGCTGGTGAAGCTGGTCTTGATCTTTATCTGACCGTTGGTTCATTGATTGTACTTTGGAGTATGCCAGGAATGGTTATATTTGTATCATTGTATACTGTAGGCACACCAATATTTTTGCTCTTCACAACAGTCTTGCTAGCGAATATGAGACAGTTTTTTTTAGTTTTATCTGGTATGACTTTAATGAATATTCATAGTCACAAAATACCATTCATTTCAAAATTATTGTGGGCACACCTCATAAGTCCAACTGGCTGGGCTGAGTTAATAAAAATTAAAAATGAGTTTCAAGAGAAAGAGCTTTTAAGTTTTTTTAGAGGTCTAAGTTTAGCTCTAATAACTATTAATACATTCACAACAATTATTGGTTTTAAATTATACGATATTCTGCCGACTGACATTGTCTCCATTCCTGTTTTCATAATGCCCTTATATATAACAATTTTAATGTTAAGAGCTGTAGAATTATATTATAGGGTTGCTGTTGTAAGCGGAGGCATAATAGGACCCATTCTCTATCCGTATATAGGTGATTGGAGTATAATTATTGGCGGTTTGGTTGGCGGAACGTTGGGACTTTTAATTAATTATCTTCTAAAAAAAGGTAAATCTAATGCATGATCTTTCATTCATTAGCCCAGAGTTGATGCCTTGGTTTATGTTATTAGTCGCGGGTCTAGGTATTTTTATTTGGAGAATTCTTGGTGTTACATTATCTAGCAAAATCGATAAAGATGGCTTTTTTGCAAAATGGATAAATGCTGTTGCCTTTGCGATGACTACAGGATTGATGGTTAGAATTATTTTCTTCCCTACTGGCGCCTTAGCTCAAACTAATATGCTTGAAAGATTAATACCATTCGTGATTGGGGTAATCGTATTTTTATGCTTCCCCAAAAAACCAATTATGGGATTACTAGTTGGAGTAGGCGCTTTTAGTACAACAATTTTTTATAATCAGTATTTTTAATTATCTGAAACTAATTGCTTGGCAATAATAAGTTTTTGTAATTCGTTAGTACCCTCACCTATTGCTAATAAAGGTGCGTCCCTATAATACCTCTCAATATTATATTCTGGAGAATATCCAAATCCACCATGAATTCTCATTGCTTCGGTTGAATTAAACAATGCTGTTTCAGTGGCAAAAAGTTTAGCCATTCCTGCCTGCAAATCGGACCTATTTCCTGAATCGTAAGCTTTTGCAGCTTGCTCTGTTAGTAACCTCGACGCCTCAAGCTTAGTTGCCATTTCTGCTAATTTAATTTGAATTGATTGATGTTCACTTATAGGCTTACCAAAAGTTTTCCTTGTTTTAGCATACTCTATAGAATCGTCTAGAGATGCTCTAGCAACTCCAACACCCCTTGCGGCAACATTTATTCTACCCAATTCAAGGCCAGCTAGAATTTGCTGTAAACCCTTACCTTCTATTTCACCAATAAGGTTAGACTTAGGCACCTTTACATTTTCAAGTTGCACTTCTCCTGTATCTATGCCTCTATATCCAAGCTTTTTTAATTTTCTGGCTACAAATCCGTGCTTTTTTTCTACAAGTATTAAGCTCATTCCCTTGTGAGCAGGTTTAATATTTGTGTCAGTCTTGACTAAAACTGCTAAAATTGAACCCTGAACTGAATTTGTTATCCAAGTTTTAGTCCCATTTATGATATAATCATCACCTACTTTTTCTGCTTTTGTTTTAATTGATTGGAGGTCAGTTCCACAGTCTGGTTCAGTTAATGCAATGCCTCCTCTTATTTCTCCGGATGCAAACTTTGGAAGATAATACTGTTTCATCTCTTCGGAACCAAACCTCTCAACAGCCGCACACATTATTAAATGAGAATTAAAAATACCTGATACAGACATCCACACAGCAGAGACATTTTCCACAATTTTAGAATAAGTAACTGCCGATAAACCCAAGCCTCCGTATTGTGGGGATATTGTTGCTCCAAAAAGACCTAAATCTGCCATTTTATCAGCAATTAATTGGGGGTACTTATCTTCTGATTCAAACTCCTTAACAAATGGCTTTACATCTCTTTCAAGAAACTTATTTACTGTGTCTATAATAAGATTATCTTCTTCTGAAACAGGACTTTTTTGCTCGACTTCTAGAACTCTTTGATCATTCATAAACTTACTCCTTAATAAATCTAAATATCAATCTGACTATATTCAAAAATTGAATTTACATTGTTAGCTTGATCAATTTTAAGCATTAAATCTGTCAATTGATCAACTCTTTGTTTTGATAGATATGGCTCAGTTAATCCCTTAAATTTTGATATAAACTCTACATCCTCCATAAAGTTTTCTGGTTCTCCTTTAGGAATTTTCACGAATTTTTCGTATTTTTCTCCTTTTACCACAACTTTTACTTTGGCACTCATATATTCAGGACAACATTTTTCTGCATCCTCGTCAGGGCTTACCTTTATTTTATTACATAATGAGAGTGTATCTTCATTATTTAGATGATTTTTATAATCATCCCATTGCAACCCACCACTTTTAACTGTAACTGCAGCACAAAATGGCATCGAAAACTGACCGTCAACAACACTTTTAGGGTGTTGCTTGTCAGTTAATGGATAACCAATTATGTTCAAAGCAGTTTCTGACAAGCCGATATCAATATCATCTAAATCATCAGATGAAAATTTTAATTCTTTTTTTAACTCTATTAATCCATCTATTGCAGCATGACTATATCTACATGACGGATAGGGTTTGACACCAAGATTGAGAGTTTCAAACTCTTCTCCAAGACCAGTTGTTGCTTTGTTGACGTCGCCACCTGAAGCATAGGAATGTAAGTAACCCCATTGTCCTTCGAAAGCTTGTGAAGGACCTTTGAAACCTTCACCAGCCATAATTGCACAACTTAAACCATTTTGAGCAGCCTGCCCAACGTGAGATCTTTTAGTCCACGCACCGTCCGTTAAAAATTGCATAGACCCTGCAGATTGACTTAAAGCAATACCAAAGGCAGATATATACTGCTCCTTATTTAATCCCATCAAGTATCCTGCTGCGGCTGCCGCACCAAAAATACCGCATGTTGCGGAAGGGTGAAATCCTTTTTTATAATGCGCTGAAGATCCTCCAGCCAAACCTAGTCTTATTTGAACTTCGTAACCAACAACACATGCTGTAATTAATTCTTGGCCAGATGATTTATTCATCTGCGCTGCTGCCAGCGCAGCTGATAAAATAGGTGCACTTGAATGAAGAGAGGCTTCAGCATGTGTGTCGTCAAAATCAAGAGAATGCGCTAAAGTTCCATTTAAGAGTGCTGCAGCGCTTGGTGAATATGTTTTTTTATCCGAAAATACTTGGCAGCTACCATTGCTCATTTCTAATTTATCAATTGCAGAAACTAAGCTAGATGTTGATTCTGCGTCATGTCTGGCCCTGATGATAATACCTACAGTATCCAAGATAAGTAATTTTGTTCTTTTAATAACTTCTGGAGAAAGATCTTCATATTTTAACTGTTCACAAAATTCAGCAAATTTTTCAGTCATATTTTCCATTTATTTCTCCTCAGTTTATATTAAATATTAAACTATAATTTAATTTTACAAAACCAAAAAATAATCATTAGTATATACAACCTTAAAATTATTTAGTGAAAACAAATGACAAAACCTTTCGAATTAACGGCAAGTGAAGCAATTAAACTTATAAGAAATAAGAAACTTTCTATACATGAATGGGTATTGAGTTGCTTTGAAAGAATCAAAGAAAAAGAAGATGTTGTGAAAGCATGGATATATTTAGATGAAGAAAATGCTTTAAAAAAATCAAAACAATTAGATAAACAAAAAAACAATATCGCACTTGGTATACCATTTGGAATAAAAGACATTATAGATGCTAGTAATGTGCCTACTGGTTTTGGTACACCTTTTTACAAAAACAACATTCCCGCAAGAGATGCTGCATCTGTTGCAGTTGCAAAGCAATCCGGTTGTGTGTTTATGGGCAAAACAGTATCTACAGAATTGGGACATAGGGCTCCAGGCCTAACGACAAATCCACATAATAAAGACTTTACTCCAGGTGGCTCTAGTTCTGGATCAGCAGCGGCTGTTGCTTCCATGATGGCACCAGTTTGTTTTGGAACTCAGACGACTGGTTCGGTTATTAGACCAGCAGCCTATTGTGGTGTCATTGGTTATAAACCAACATATGGGGACTTTGATAAATCTGGAATTCTCCCAAACTCTCCTTCAATTGACACATTAGGCCTAATGACAAGATCAGTAGAAGATTTATCTCTTTTTCGATCAATTTTATTAGAAGAAAAAATTGTAAAACCAAAAAATGTAGACTTGAAGAAATTGAAAATTGGTTTTGTAAAAACTCCTCACTGGAATAAAACAGATTTATCTACCCAGACTAACCTAGAGACATTTGTAGATACCCTTAGGACAGATAAATTAAATATTATTGACCTTAATATTGATGCATTAATATCTGAAGCAGACAAATTACATTTAGACATAAGTGGTTATGAGTTTAAAAGATCTATCTCTTTTGAGAGATTTAATCATTATGACGAATTAAGTGATCAGTTGAGAAACGGAAGATTAAATGATGGATATCAAGTAACAAATGAACACTATAAAATTGCCCTTAAAAAACTAAATATTTTAAAACATGAGACAGATTTAATTTTTAACGATATTGATATGATTATCACTCCAAGTGCTCCTGGTGAAGCTCTTGAAGGTCTCGGGTATACAGGCTCGCCGATGTTTAATACTACATGGTCCCTGAATGGTAACCCTTGTGTTACCTTACCTTTATTTAAGGGAGATAAAGAACTGCCAATTGGCTGCCAGCTAGTCACAAAATTTGGAAATGATAACCAACTTTTAGATTATGCTAATACTATTATGAATACCTACTTAAAGTGAGATACCACTAAAAGCTCTGGCAGAGTTAAAGCTAATGCAGGAAATAAAAGTACAATAATTAAAACGCACGTATCAGAAATACAAAAGGGGAATGAGCCTTTTATAACTGTAGTAACTGGTAAACCAGTGACACCACTTACAGCAAACAAATTTAAACCAACTGGAGGAATTACACTACCAATCTCTATACAAAGAGCAGTTAGTATTCCGAGATGGATCGGGTCTACACCAAGTGCTAATGCTACAGGAAAGTAAATAGGAACAGTCAATACCAAAATAGCTACGCCCGTTAAAAACATTGATAAAAATAACAAAGATCCCATCAAAGCAAATAAAAAGCCTAAACGAGTTAATCCTAGTTCGCCAGCCCATTCTGCAATCATTTGCGGCCAACCCATATTGGCAAGATAAAATTGGAAAATACCAACACAACCTAATAAAAAGAAAACAACTGCTGTTAAGTTCATTGTTCTAAGAGTTGTGGGCATTAACTCTTTAACGAATGTTTTGCGTTTAAAAATTAATCCATAAAAAAGAGCATAACTAGCCGCTGCTGCTCCCGCTTCTGTAGGAGTAAACAAGCCGCCATATAAACCTCCAAGAATAATTACTGGCATTAGTAGAGCAGGAACAGCATCCTTAAATGAACGCCATACCTCACATAAATCAAATTTACCTCTTGGTAATTTTATAAACAGGGAGACACTTACTATAATTACTGCGTCACTAATAGCGAGCATTATACCAGGAATAATACCAGCAAAAAACAAATCAACTATAGACATTTCCGTAATTACTCCAAATAAAATAAGAGTAATACTTGGAGGTATTAGAAGAGCAATGCCACCAGCCGAAGCTATTACACCTGCTGCCATCCATTTAGGATAGCCTCTTTTGATCAATTCAGGGTATGCAATAACACTCATTGCAGCTGCCATAGCAGTTGACGAACCTGAGATAGCTCCAAATAAAACAGCTGCAAGTAAAGTAGCATAGGCAAATCCACCAGGAACCCATCCTACAACTGAATCAGCAAATCTAAACAGACCGGCTACTAGTCCTGTTTTTTCCATTAAAAACCCAGCAAAAATAAAAAATGGTATTGCGACTAATGTATATTTTGTAAGAAAACTAAAAAAAGCTTCAAATAGTGTGCTGTATGTTAAAAAGTCATCAAATAAAACTAGAAGTGCTGTAGCGCCAGCAAGGGCAATTCCAATTGGAGCACCTGCAAATAAAAGGGTAAATAAAGATCCACCAAGAGCCCACATTATAAATTTCCTACTTTAAATATATTATACATCGGTTGCAGTTTCAACTGTAGCCGTAAAATGATCACCTTTGATGTAACTATGCACATCTTCAATAAATTGTAGAAAGGCAACTAGAGACATTAGGCCCATTCCAATAGCTAATATGAAGTAAAATGGCCACATATAAAAAAACAAACTCTCAGTTCTTTCTCCAATTTGAATAGAGTACTCAATTGTTGAATAAGCCGTGTAAGTTAAAGATCCGGTAAAAACTGAGACAAACATGGAGATAAAAATCTTACAAAAGCCTACAGTTCGATGGAACCCTTTAGCATTTAATAATTGTAGAACAGCAGTCATAACTAAATGGCTCCTGTTGATTTGAGTAACGCATATATAAAATGCAACCGAAGAAACCATCATATAAATCACAGCATCCTGGCCCCACTCAAAAACAACACCAAAAATGTATCTTCTAATAATTTCAGCTAGTGCGAAAAGCGTGACAGCTATCATTAATATTGCAGAACATCTTCCCAAAATAGAAGTTATCAAATCTTGTATTTTATGAGAAATGTTATAAAAGCTGTCCATAATAAAAATTCAAATCAAGAAGGCCTGACAAAGTCAGACCTTCTTTGATATATTATTTTCTAGACTTTTTCTTATATAGAGCAGTTCCCTTTGCAAATTTAGCAAAATCTGAGGCAAACGCTGTACAGTCAGTTTTTTCTAGATTACTAGAGCCCATAGGATTGGCTGCAACTAATGCTTTAGCTTCAGCTGTAAACTGGTCAACCATTTTATCACCTGTAGCATCAACTTTAGTTTTAATCCATTCGTTAGTTGCACCACCTTCTTTTTTCTGTAATACGCCAGCTTCTGCAGGACTCATCACATAAATACCAGGGGCACTTTTGTCAGTAACCTTAAACTTATCAACCAGTCTCTTATCATTACAAAAGTTAATTGCCTTTTGATATGGTATGAAGTCATTCATAATGATGTCAGTTAGAGCTGCTTGTTGCTTTTTATCTAGTGAGGACCACCATTTGTTTGATGCACCCATCCAGTAGTAGTCACCTACAATTCCGTTGATACCTGCAACTGTAAAGTAAGGGGCTTGCTCCTTAGTGGCATTAAACCCACCTAAACTAGTTAGCAATCCATCAATAACTCCTGTCTGCAGAGCAGGTGGAACATCACCAAAAGCCATTGTGGTTGGATTAGCACCTAATGCGCCTAACAAAGCATTTTCAGCCGGACCCATACTTCTTACTTTCTTTCCAGCAAAATCACCAGGAACTAACATTCTACTTTTTACAGCACCAGCACCCATATACATACTAAGGTGTCCTGAACCGAAAATAGTAATTCCATGCTTGTCATTAAAAACCTTTTTCAATTGAGCAAAAGTTTTAGTTCCGTCCAAACCATTTATTGCACCAGGTGTTGTTAACTTTCCTGCACCAACAATTGTGTTAGCATATGGCTCTACACTAGAAGTTTTTCCAAACTGACCTGTCATCATCTCTAGGTTACCTTTTGTTAAGGCTTGAGTTCCTTTTGGAACATTGTATAGAGACTTAGCCCAATAAATTTGAACTTTACTTCCAGGAATTTTTTTCTCAACCTGCTCAGCAAAGAACATCTCTGCAATCGCAGCTGGGTGGGGAGGACCAGAGTGGTCTGAAGCCCAACGCATTTTAATAGGTTTAACCGCATGTCCGTCTGCAATAGCTAGGTTAGTCCCAGCTGCAAACGTAAGAGCCACAGCACTAACTGCGCCCAAAAGTGATAGTTTAGTAAATTTCATTAAAATTTCCTCCAAATATTTAGAATCTCAAACTATAACTTTAAATGAATGAGGTAAACCCCTAATTGCGATGAAATAGAAGAAATTGATTAATATGTTATGTAATTTTAATTATATTATGCCTTTATTTTTAAAATTACATATTTGTTCTTTATTAAAACCAATTTCCTCAAGTACATCATGCGTATCATCACCAAGTTCTGGAGCAGTTTTATCACGAAAATTGCTATCTGACACATGAACTGGGGTTTTCAATAAACTTATATCATCGCCACGTTTAGTTTTTAGATGTTGTATATTTTTTCTATCTTGTAAAAATGGATTTTCAAGAGATTCTTTTAAATCTAAGATTGGCGCTGCTGGCACTATTCCACCAAATTTTTTCAACCAATCTGATGTGTTTTTTTTCATTAATTCATTATCTAGAATTTTAGTAATTTCATCACGGTTTTCTTGTCTACAAGCAAAGTTTTCAAATCTTTGGTCTTTACTTAAATCTTCTCTACCAATTTTTTTACACAATATTGGCCAAAAACTCTCCTTATTACACATTAAAAAAATCCAGCCATCTTTTGTTTTATATAATTGACACGGAACTAAAATTGGATGAGCTGATCTATCCAATCTTTCACTTTTAAAATCCGTATTCAATGTCCATGCAGCCATGTAGCTTTGATTAAACATAGCTGTGTCAAACAAGTTTACATCTACGTCTCTTCCCAAACCGTGCGATCTTGCTGACAAAACAGCACTGACTAAACCAAAAGACATTGTAAGTCCTGACATATAATCTACAATTGAAAGTCCAAATCTTGCTGGTGGTCCACTTGGCTCGCCTGTTAATGAAAAATAGCCTGCTTCAGCCTGCATCAAGTAATCATATCCAGGCCAATTTTTTCTAGGACCTTCTCTTCCATATGCTGAACAATGAGCAGCAACAATAGCTTTATTAAATGGCTTAAGTTGTTCATAAGTTATTCCAAGTTTTTCTGGAACATCACCTCTTAAATTATTACAAACAGCATCAGCATTTTCCACTAATTTCTGGAGTATAATTTTACCTTCCTTGGTTAATATATCCAAGGTTATGCTTCTTTTATTTCTGTTAAGTGCTTGAAAAAAGATACTGGATGCAGAATTCTTATTGTCCCCATCTATGAAATAAGGGCCAATATCTCTCAAATAATCTCCACTAGTTCCTGCTGGCTCAACTTTAATAACGTCTGCACCCATATCCGCTAAATATTGTGTTCCAAATGGACCTGCACCGTACTGTTCAAAGGCAATTACTTTAACGCCAGATAAAGGTAAACTCATTAATATTGCTCTCTAATTAGCGGTTTCTTCTATAATTTTGTCAACTACACTATGCCCTCGTTTAGCCACAAGGAAAGACCTAACCATATCCATAACGACAACTTTATCCTGATTTTTCCCAATATGTCTAACCTTAACAATACCTTGAGTTGGTCTGGATTTTGATTCTCTTTTGTCTAAGACTTCTGTTTCAGAATATAAAGTATCTCCAACAAATACAGGTGCTGGGATTTTAATTTCTTCCCATCCCAAATTAGCAATAGCTTTTTGACTTGTACCGCTAACACACATTCCAGTTACTAGAGCCAATGTGAATGCAGAGTTTACTAAATATTTTCCAAATTCTGACTTAGATGCATAATTTGCATCAAAATGTATTGGGTGTGTATTCATTGTTAGGTTGGTAAACCATATATTGTCAGCTTCACTTACTGTTCTACCTGGCCAATGTTCGTAAACATCACCAACTTGAAAATCTTCAAAATATCTGCCTGGATCTTCTCTATACCTTTGTGGCCCTATTTTTCTAATTCCGTATGTGTTGTCATCCATCTAATCCTCCCTTGATATAATCTGTCTAGCTACTGCTAATACTGGTGCGTCAACCATCTTGCCTTGATATTTGAAGGCTCCAGTACCTGCAGTTTTAGCTTCTTCTAAAACACCCTTTGCCCATTCTAATTCTTGACTTGTCGGTCTGTAAGCATCATGGATCGGTTTGATTTGATCTGGATGAATTGCAAACCGCCCTTTAAATCCCATTGTTTTGACATATTGGGTTTCTTCTCTACAACCATCAGGATCTCTAAAATCTAACCATACTCCGTCAAGGGCATCGGCATTATATAGAGCAGCGGCGTTAATAATTTTACCTCTACCGTAAGCTAAACTAGCTTTACCCATGTCTCCACCTGTAGATGCGCAATAATCTGCTGAACCAAATCCAATCCCAGAAAATTCTATATTTGAACAATTCCAACTCTCAACTGTTGCAATACCCCGTGGGGTTTCTATTTGTGGTAATATTAAAATATTAGTTCCAAGGTCTTTTAAAAAAGTTCTACACTCATCGGCAGATTCTATTTTGGGGATGGCTATAGAGTAAGGAAGAGTTGATAGAGATTTTAACATCTTTATATCATCTTGATATTCGTCAGTGTCCAAGGCGTTGATTCGTAATAAAAACTTGTCTGGTTGACCATCAAAGTTTCTATTTGCTAAATCAGCAAAATTAGATCTACCAAGGGCTTTTTTATCGTGAGCCAGACCATCTTCTAAGTCAAAAATTACTTTGTCCGCTCCAGATCCTAGAGCTTTAGGTAATCTTTCAATTTTGTCTGTTGGTAAAAATAAAATGCTTCTCAAAGTAAACTCCTATTTTTTATAATTTTATATAGAACTAAATTCAGTTCTAATCATTTTGCCATGTTCATCTAATTCAGGCATTTTGTTTACATCTGGTATAAAATTATCATGTATAGCACCAGGGCCTAAAACTTTTACCTTTCCATTTATTGTATCAATTTCTAGAAAGTTATTTTGTGGATGGTTTTTTAATTGTTCCATATCAGAAATTCTTCCATAAGCAACACTAGCTTCTTCAAGTTTTCTTATTAATTCTTCTCGTTCAAATTTCATAAATTTATCTTGAATAATTTTTTCTGTTAGCTCTCTGTTAGCCACTCGATTGGAATTAGTTTTAAAACGATTATCATTTGCCATAAATTCATCATCTAACACTATTTTACACAAATTTGCCCATTCTCGGTCATTTTGGATTGCTATCAATAAAGTTAGCTTGTCCTTACAAGCGTACGCTCCATATGGGACAATTATTGGGTGTGTCATACCATTTCTTTTGGGAACTTTTTGATTATAAACATAACCTAAATAAAAAGGGTTCATCCAATCAGCGAGTGAATTAAACATTGATACTGAAATGTGTCTTCCTTTTCCAGTTATACTTCTTTTAATTATTGCTTGCAAAATTGCTTGGTATGCGGTCATACCTGCAGAAATATCACAAACTGATGGACCAACTTTTGCTCTTCCATCAAATCCCTCTTTATCTGGTAGACCAGTAATATCAATAACTCCAGTTTCAGCTTGTATTAACATGTCATAGGCTTTTTGATTTTTATAAGGACCTTCATCTCCAAAACCAGAAATAGAACATGTAATTAAAGATGGATATTTTAATCTTAATTCTTTTAAATCTAAACCAAGACGTTCAAATGCACCTGGGGCTAAGTTTTGAATTAAAATATCTGATTTAGAAATAATATTTTCAAAAACCTCCATATCTTCTTTATTTTTAAGATCTAAGGCAATTGATTCTTTGCCCCTATTTAACCAAACAAAATAGGCACTATTGCCAAGTGCGTTACTATCATAATTCCTGGCAAAATCTCCCTCTGGTCTTTCAATTTTAATTACTCTAGCACCTGCATCAGCTAGTCTACATGATGTGTACGGAGCAGCAACGGCTTGTTCAACTGTTACTACCAACAAACCCTCTAAATCTTTAGATGAATTTTGTGCAATCATTAGCTAACCAAACAATCAACTAGAGCATCTACTTTATTTTCATTAGGGGCGTTTAATATTTTAGAAATTTGATTTGATTTGGTCTCTGAAAGTAAAGAAACTGACTTATTTACAATTTTAGTTTCTAGAATATTATTCTCAATTTTATCTGACAAGTCGTGTTTGTTTTTGACATTACTAGAACCATCCTTAATTGAAATTAAAGATTGAGTGTTGCTTAAATTATCATTGGGTATCACTCTTACTTTATCTCTAATATTATTTAAATTATCATCAAAACAAATTTCATCGCTATATGTATCTAAATTAGAAGTATCTTTGCCATAAATAGACATGGCTGCAGTTAATTTATAAGAAAATTTTGATTCCAAGCCTGTTTTTGGTTCTTCAATATTACAAACTTTCAACCATGAAGGGTTAGTCTCAATTGCGATTTCCTCTATTGTCTCAGGGTTAAAATTATTTTCTAACTTCATCTCATCCAGCGCCTCTAAGAAAGAGTGTAGACCGTGACAACATGCATGGAACTTGTATTTAATTTCAGGAAACAAAAAATCTGTGCCTAAATTTTCTATAGCTCTAGGAGGAATTTTTTTATCCCAACCGTGTGTTAAGAAAAAACCCTGCTCACATTCAATACCATCTTCTTTTGATACAAATCCAAGCTTTGACAATTTAGCAGCTTCAATTCCATTTGAAGCAGCCATTCCGGCATGAAATGGTTTACCCATAGTCCCAAATTGAGATTTGATTCCTGAAGCTCTGGTGGATACTAATCCAAGAGCATTTATTGTTTGATCTTCATTCAAATCTAATAGTTTTGAGGCAACAATTGTTGAACCAAACGAACCACTGGTAGCGGTTTGGTGAAAGCCCGCATTATAATGAGAGTATCCTAAAATATGTCCTATTCTCGTTGAAACCTCAACTCCTGCCATATAGGCAAGTAATATATCTTCAATCGAAGAATCTAATTCTTCACCTAATGCTAAAGCAGCTGGTAATGCACTGGAAGTTGGATGGCCGACAAAAAGAAAATGCGTGTCATCATAATCTAATGCATGTCCTGTTGCTCCATTAGCTAGGGCTGCTCCTCTGGAGGAAACTGTATGACCAGTAGAAATTAGCCTTGCTTGGTTAACACCATTTTCTTCTTTAACCATTTCAGAAACGATTTTAGAAACCGGTTCTTTTTTTGCAGCATACGCAACACCACACCAATCTAATATAGACATTTTTGCAAAAAATCTCATTTCATCGTTAAAGCTATCTAATTTACAATTAGATCCATAACTACCAAACAATTTTGTTATCGATACCATGTTTTCCTCCTATAATTTTTATTCAAAATGTGCTTCGGCTTGCATGGTCATGCCCGAACCTTCGACTGCACCCCAACAAGTAACGCTTCCATCTGTATTTTCTTTAGCGCCAATTATATAGTCGCTATTAGCAAAAACAGGAGCCATGACTTTGTGATTAAAAGAAGTAACAGGTTTACCCTTAAGTTTTTCTGCAGCCCTAAGTAAAAATGTTGCTTGTAGTGGACCATGCACTATTAAATCAGGATAATTTTCTTCATTTTTAGAATATGGATAATCATAATGAATTCTGTGCCCAACAAAACCAATTGCCGAATAACGAAATAAAATAGTAGGATGCATAAAAATTGTTTCAGTGAAATCTGCATCTTTTGGTATAACATCTGATACTCCAGACCCTCCACCAGCCTTAGTTACATCACGATAAACAATATTATGGAGTTCATGCAAACGAACATCGTCATCAACTAAATATTCATATTCTGCAGTTACAAAACATAACTTACCTGTTCGACCTTCTTTTAATTTGATATCAGCTACTTTAGATTTTTTTATTACCTTATCACCTACTCTTAGAGGGGCTTTTACTTTAATTTGGCTTCCTGCCCACATTCTTCTTGGCAGTGGGACTGGCGGAAGAAAGTCACCACGTGCGGGATGAGAATCAACACCAAGTTCATCATTTTTTTTTAAATTCCAACCTAACATCCAATGTAATCCAGTAGTCGCAGCGTCACCAATTGCAGGATCACCTGGATCAATGTTTAGAGTGGCCCTATACCTTTGTTCAACAATTGGTGTAAGATAATCTGTAACCATTTCTATATTGCCAAGCCATTTATTTAAATGATTGATATCTAATTCTTCATTATTCATTTGCTGAACCTCTAATTTTTTTAAAGTAATATTATTAAAAACTATTTAATATAAAAGATATATTATTATCAATTAATAAAATATCAAAATAAGTGGAATTTCAATATGCCTTCTTTAATTTTACATATCGATGAAAGCTTAGATTCTAATTTTAAAAAATCAGAAATTAAGGTTATTGAAAAACAAATGACAGACATAATTATAAATGAACTCGATGCTGAAGAAGATAATTGTCAAATTATTTGGGTTGAAAGTAAAACCTTTACTTCAAATTATAAACTTTATGGCGAAATGAAATTTAGAGAGAAAAAAAGTAGAACTATAAATAGTAGGGAAAAATGTCTGAAAAAAATAGGTGATATTTTAAAAAATGAATTTAATGTTTTTGTAAGACTTAGGGCGTTTTCTATAAAAGAAGCTTGCATAACCGCTCTAGACTTAAAAGAATAGATTAATTGTTGAATTAATTTAGAAGGATAAAAAATGAGTGAGGGTGTTGTTTTAACAAGTATAGATAGCAGAGGTATAGCTGAGGTTATCTTAAATCGTCCTGAGAGAAACAATGCTTATAATGGAACTATGATTGACGAGCTAATTAAAAGTTTTACATCTTTATATAATAATGATGATGTTAGAGTAGTCCTTATAAGAGGTAATGGAAAGCACTTTCAAGGTGGTGCAGATTTAGAGTGGCTAAAAGAGATTGGTAAATTAAATAAAGAAGAAAATATAGAGGTATCTAGAAAAACAGCTTCTGCAATAAAGGGACTTACAGAATTTCCAAAACCTACTATAGCTATGATCCATGGAGGCTGCTTTGGAGGTGGTACTGGTATTGCAGCAGCAGCTGATATTGTAGTTGCTAGCGAAGATGCTATTTTTTCTATTGCCGAAGCAAGATGGGGTGTAATGGCTGGAATCATTATTCCCCATCTAAGTGCTAGTATAGGTGTCAGAAACGTCAGAAGATACGCGTTAACTTGCGAACGTTTTGATGCTCATGAGGCCAAAAATATTGGTCTGGTCCACCAGATTTGTAAAATAGGAGAGCTGAATGATGCTGTGAAGTCTATTATTGAAAGTTTATTAATGTGTGCTCCTATTGCACTAGAAATGACAAAAAAGAGAGCATTAATTGAAAGTGGTTTAATATTATCCGACCATAAATTTGAAGAATTAATACTAGAGCATTCTCAAAAGAGAATGACTAGAGAAGCAACTGAGGGATTAAATAGTTTTCTTGAGAAGAGAGTTGCCTCTTGGTATCAAAAAACATTGATAGGGAAATAAATGATGCCAGCCTTAGTTACTAATTCAAAAATATGGGGTGAAATGTTTGGAACAAGTGAAATGCATTATTTGTTTTCAGATGAAAAAACCACTCAATTGTATTTAGATGTCGAAGCCGCTTTAGCAAGATCACAGTCTAAATTAGGTATTATACCGAGTGAGGCTGGACAAAAAATAAGTGACGCAGCCAAAATAGATATAATTGATTGGGAAAAACTACAAAAAAGGACATCAATTGTTGGCTACCCTATTTTACCTGTAGTAGAGCAACTAAGTGATAATGTAAGTGATGGTTATGGACAATACTGTCACTGGGGCGCTACTACCCAAGACATTATGGATACTGCTGATGTAATTCAGATAAGGGAAGGATTTAAACTACTTTCTTCAGATTTAGATTCTATTTCAAATGCATTAGTTAAAATTATCAATGAGCATATAAAAACCCCAATGGCAGGAAGAACACACTTACAACACGCATTACCAGTATCTTTTGGTTATAAGGCATCAACTTGGTTGTCTAGTATTGATAGACATATAAAAAGACTAGAAGAAATTAAGGCTCGTGTGTTTAATCTTTCATTCTTCGGTGCTGCGGGAACTCTTGCTTCGCTGGGTGAAATTAATGGATTAAAAACTCAATCAGTATTAGCAGACGAATTAAATTTGAATGTGCCTGATGTAAGTTGGCATTCAATTAGAGATAACTTTTGTGAAGTAACTGGT
Source organism: alpha proteobacterium SCGC AAA536-G10 (assembly GCA_000384615.1). Lineage (GTDB taxonomy): Bacteria > Pseudomonadota > Alphaproteobacteria > Puniceispirillales > Marisalimonadaceae > Marisalimonas. The sequence continues at coordinate 75,483 of ARQU01000007.1, forward strand.
TGGCTTGCTTTGGTAGGAGCTTCGCTAGGTAAAATAGCCTATGATGTAATGTTAATGATGCAAACTGAAACACAGGAAGTTGCTGAACCTTTCCTTCATGGAAGAGGTTCTTCTTCTACAATGCCCCAGAAAAGAAATCCCATTTCTTCAGAGGTAATGTTAGCTTGTTCAAAACTACTACGGGAACATCATTCGTCTATGCTTGATGCTATGGTTCTTGACCATGAAAGAGCAACTGGTCAATGGCATGTTGAATGGTATGCATTACCTAACGCCTTTATTATTGCTTCTTCATCTTTTAGTGCTGCTAAATTTCTTTTAGAAGGACTGGAAATTTCTCCACAAAAAATGAAGGAAAATATTGACAAAACCAATGGATTAATTGTTGCAGAAGCTGTTATGATGGCCCTAGCCCCTCATCTTGGTAGACAAATTGCTCATGATATAGTTTATGACTGCTGTCGTGACACTATAAAAAATAATATTCCATTTATTGACACACTTTTAAAAGACGAAAAAATTTCTAATATTTTTAATAGAGATGATTTGTCAAAAATTGTTGATCCAGTCAATTATCTTGGGGCAGCTCCAGCAATGGCAAGTAGACTTCTAATTAATAGATAAAAGTATTGGGTGTATAATGAACCAATTAATGACAAAAGAGGAACTTAATGATTTTCTAGAAAAAGAGTTTCCACAAGTTAATAAAAACTTTGAAATCTTAAAAGTAAGCGATAAAAATTTTTCAATGCTTATGCATATTTCAAGTGAACATCTTAGACCAGGAGCCACGGTTTCAGGCCCAACAATGTTTCTACTAGCCGATGTTACTTTTTACTTAGCAACACTCAGTATAATAGGGCCAAAAAGTCTTACTGTCACGACTAATTGTTCAATTAATTTTTTAAGAAAACCTAATGAAAAAAACTTGATTAGTGAAGCTCGTATTTTAAAATTAGGTAAAACTCTAAGTGTAGGAGATGTATTAATATATTCTGAGGATATTGATGAGCCTGTAGCTCATGCATCATTAACTTACTCAATTCCAAAAGATTAAAATTTAAATTCTATCTCTATGCCAATTCAAATGATCAGTCATAAAAGTTGAAATAAAAAAGTATGAATGATCATAATTTGGCTGCATTCTAAGATTTAATTTGATACCAGCTTTTCTGCACGCATCCTCTAAAAGCCAAGGTCTTAATCCATCTTCTAAAAAACTATCTGCTTCTCCTTGATCAACAAGAATTTCAGGAAAACGATAACCATTTTTAATCAAGGCAACACTATCATACATTTGCCAGTTATCTTTATCTAACCCAATGTATTTTTTAAATGCTTCACTTGACCAACTAGCTGTTGAAGGTTCTACGATAGGGGCAAATGCTGAACAACTTTTGTATTTCTCAGGATTTCTTAAAGCCATTATAATAGCACCATGCCCACCCATTGAATGACCAAAGATGCTTTGTCTGGACATATCAAAGTCAAAATTATTTTCTACAAGTTTCGGAAGTTCATCATTTAAGTAACTATACATATTATAATTTTTATCATATGGCTGTTGTGTTGCATCTAGGTAAAATCCTGCCCCAGATCCAAACTGCCAATTATCTTTTTCATCTGGCACTTGATCACCTCTTGGACTAGTGTCAGGACAAATAATTACCATGCCTAATTCTGCAGCCTTCTTTCTATATTCACCTTTTTCCATAACATTTAAATGACTACAAGTTAATCCAGATAAGTACCATAAAACTGGGGGATTTTTAACTTGGGGGGGGGTAAAGATTGCTAAAGTCATTTTACAATCATTTACAATAGATGCGTGACTGAAGACAAATTGTTTCCCACCAAAAGAAAATGCTTCAGATATTTTTTCCATCAAAAAACAACTACGGATCTAATTGATTCACCTGCATGCATTAAATCAAAACCTTTATTTATATCCTCTAATTCTAATGTGTGGGTAATCATTGGATCAATATCAATTTTTCCTTGAAGATACCATTCTACAATCTTAGGTACGTCTGTTCTCCCCCTGGCACCTCCAAAAGCAGTACCTTTCCAACTTCTGCCCGTAACTAATTGAAAAGGCCTAGTTTTAATTTCCTGACCTGCTCCTGCAACTCCAATAATAATACTCTCTCCCCAACCTTTATGCGCGCATTCTAAAGCCTGCCTCATTACATTTACATTCCCAATACATTCAAAAGAGTAATCGGCCCCACCACCTGTGAGTTCAACTAAGTAATTTACTAAGTCACCTTCTATTTCCGAAGGATTTACAAAGTGGGTCATTCCAAATTTTTTACCCCAGGATTCTTTTTTATTATTCATGTCGATGCCAACAATCATATTCGCGCCTATCATCCTTAAACCTTGGATAACGTTAAGACCTATACCGCCTAATCCAAATACGACTGCATTGCATCCAGCTGTTGCTTTTGCAGTATTCATTACAGCACCAATACCAGTAGTAACACCACAACCAATATAACAAATTTTATCAAAGGGAGCTTTTTCATTTACCTTAGCAAGTGCAATTTCTGGTACAACAGTATAGTTAGAAAAGGTAGATGTTCCCATGTAATGAAGAATAGGTTTTCCACTTATTGAAAATCTACTTGTTCCGTCTGGCATTACTCCCTTACCTTGAGTTACCCTTATAGCCTGACATAAGTTAGTCTTTGGGTGAAGACAATACTCACATTCTCTGCATTCAGGTGTATAAAGTGGGATTACGTGGTCACCCTCTTTCAATGAAGTCACACCTTTACCAATCTCTCTGACAATTCCAGCTCCTTCATGTCCTAAAATTGCTGGGAAAAGCCCTTCTGGGTCGTCTCCAGAAAGTGTGAATTCATCCGTGTGACATATACCAGTTGCTTTAATTTCAACTAAAACTTCTCCTGGACGAGGACCCTCTAGATCTACATCCATAATTTCAAGTGGTTTGCCCGCCTCAACAGCCACTGCCGCTCTAGTTTTCATTATTTACCCCTTAATAACAATTTAGATACGATTAGTTTATTATGATTTAATATCGATGACTTGCAAGAATTTTTAGTATATAAAATTATCTTCGTAAGATTCTATATATGTAGGAGTAAATCTATGAGTTTTGTTGAAACTAAAATAAATGGACAGATTATAACGATAAGGCTAAATCGTCCCGAAAGATTGAATGCCTTGAGTACCGTTATTAGAACTGGTATGGCGGAAGCATTTAACAGGTTTCATGAGGATAATGATCTTGAAGTCGCAATCTTGACAGGGACAGGTAGAGGATTTTGTGCGGGTGAAGACATGAAAGAGTCTCTAGATAGAGGTATTCCTGGCTCTCCAAAAGAATTTGTTGAAGAAAATTTGGTAGATCCGTTTCAAACTGGAGCACTTAAAAAACCAGTTATAGCAGCTGTAAATGGTTTTGCTATGGGTGGTGGTTTCATGCTGGTTGAACGAACAGATTTAAGAATAGCTGTAAAAGAAGCTATATTTGAAATGTCAGAGGCCAAGAGGTGGCTTCTTGGTGGTTATAATCATGGTCATTATGGAAATCTACCTCATCCAGTAGCAACAGAAATGGCATTTGGATACAGAATTACAGCAGAAAGAATGCATCAGGTTGGTTTCATTAATCGACTTGTGGATGCTAAAGATTTAATGAGTGAAGCATATTCTATGGCTGAACACCTTCTTACACTCCCTCCTGCTGCCAGAGTTAATACACTTTATATGATGAAGCATATGGCACCAAGAATTAGTCCAAACATTGCTGATCTAGCTGAGAAACTACACCTTCATGGAGATACAGAAGATAGAATGGAGAGCAGACGTGCTTTTGCTGAAAAAAGAAAACCAAACTATAAAGGTTGGCTCAAGCCTGAAGATAGATACAATATGCCCAAACTAGAAGAAAAATAGAGGTTAAGATGAGTGAGATAAATGGCGCTCTTTCAGGCCTTAAAATAGTTGCCTGCTCAACAGCTCAAGCTGGAACAGTACCCTACATGCTTATGGCAGATCTGGGAGCTGAAGTAATTAAGATAGAAACGCCAGGCAAAGGCGATAATAATAGAGGCTCTGGCTATTTAATGGGATCAACTGGATCATTTTTTGAAACGAATAATAGAGGAGTTAAAAGCTTAACGCTTAATCTTAAGTCTGATAAAGGTCAAAAAATACTACATGATTTAGTAAAAGATGCAGATATATTCGGACAAAATTTTAGACCTGGAATTGCTGAAAAATTAAACTTTGATTACGATACACTTAGTAAAATAAATCCTAAAATTGTATATGCATCTGTTTCTGCTTATGGACCTGATGCTCCTGACGGACATTTACCTGGAACTGATGCTGTTGGTCAAGCTTTGAGCGGTATAGCCGAAGCTTATTCGATACCAGGTAATAATTTGAGAACTGGAGTAGCTTCAGTTGCTGACGAAAGTTGCGGAATTTTAACATTTGGGGGCATTTTAGCAGCTTATATAAATGCACAGAAAACTGGTAAAGGACAAAAGTTAGAAACGTCTCTGGTTGGAAGTGCTTTTAGACTTCTTGGCTGGACAATGACAACAGCTATGTGGAGTAACAAACCACCAATAACCGGTGCAAGAATCAATGGTACAAGAAAACGCCCAGGAATTGCTGCTTGTTTTAATGATGTTGATGGTAAACCTTTTGCACTTCAACTTGATCCAGATGATTGGCAAGAAGCGATGAAGGAGCTCAATTTTTTTGATGTGCTTCAAAAAGAAAATCTTATTGATCTTGGTCTTGCATTTGAATCTGATGAAAAGAAAACCCAGATCTTAAGCAAGCTTGCTGAATTATTTTCAACTAACAAAAGAGATCATTGGATTTCAATTTTAAGAAATGCTGACATGATATCTACTCACGTCAATACAATGCTAGAAGCGTCTAATGATCCTAATTTAAAAGAAAATAATTATGTAACTGAAGTATGGTATCCAGAACTCAATAAAAATATGAAAGTGCATGGAACACCATGGAAGTTTTCAAAAACTCCTGCAAATATTAAAAGAGCGCCTAAACTTGGAGAGCATAATTCAGAACTTCTTAATAAATTAGGATATTCTGAAAAAGATATCCAAAATTTAATTGAAGATAAAATTATTTAATTTCTTTCATTTCATCAACAAATCTTTTGAAGTTTATAACGTAGTGTTTAGAAGAGCGCGTCATATTATCAATCATATCTTGGCTCAATTCTCTTACTGCTTTAGCTGGTGAACCAACTATTAGTGATCCATCTGGAAATTCTTTATTTTCAGTTACCAGAGCTCCTGCACCTACAAGACAGTTATTACCAATTTTTGCATTATTGAGAATTGTTGCTCCCATGCCAATTAAAGAGTTATTCCCAATAGTACATCCATGAATAATTGCATTATGACCAATCGTGCAATTATCACCTATAGTTACAGGACAACTTGGATCAACATGAATTATGGTATTTTCTTGGATATTAGTCTCATTACCAATTTTAATAACATCATTATCCCCTCTTAAAACTGCTCCAAACCAAATACCAACGTCCCTACCTAAAATAACATTTCCAATAACATGTGCATCAGGTGCCACCCAATATAAGTCTTGTTCTGGAAGTTGAGGTTTTTTTTTCACCTAAGTTGTAAATTGGCATTTCTTCTCCTTTATAATAAATCATCATTAAAAGTATATTTACAGTATATATTTTTTTAAAGTTGTTAATATATTTATTGATAAACGTTAAGGATTTTTTATGAGTAATAAAGATAGCATAATAACTAAAATTTCAATTTACCAGTTAGATTTACCCTTAATTAAACCTTACAAATTATCATATAACACGTTCCATTCTTTTGAACCTCTTTTAATTCACATTATTGATAATGAGGGTAATGAGGGATGGGGAGAACAACATATATCTCCTGGCTCAAGTAATGAAACAAGAGATGGTGGATGGACATTCGCAAGAATATTATCAAAATTAATTTTGAATAAAACATTTAATGAAGCCAAAGAAATTATTCTATCTCACTCTCATGTAAGTATTGTTGCATCTAGTGCCTTACATACAGCAATTGAAATGTTAACAAATCCTAGTATTTTAAACAGTAAAGATCCTATTAAAATGAAATTGTTAACGGCATTTAATGCAGAAGAAGAAATAGAAATAAGGGATGAATTAGACAAAGTCACTGAACAGGGTTTTACAACAATCAAAATAAAAGTCGGTAGAAATGTAAGTTTAGATCTCAAAAAAGATTGATGCTATTCAAAAAAACTTAAATGGAAGAGCTAATCTTAGGATAGATGCTAATCGAGCATATACAAAAGGTGAAGCCTGCCAATTTGTAACAGGTTTAGAACCTAACTTTATAGAATTATTTGAACAGCCTTGTGATGCCAACGATTGGGAAGCTAATGCAGCAGTTGCAAAAATATCAAGCGTACCAATTATGTTAGATGAACCTATTTGCAGCACGCAAGATATTGAAAAAGCATCACGCATTGACGGTGTGAGCTTATGCAAACTTAAATTAAAACGGTTTGTCTCTATTTCAAAATTAACGGAATCAATTAATTACGCTCATAGTTTAGGCTTGGAAATTGTAATTGGTGACGGATTAGGCTCTGAAATAAATTGTTGGATGGAAGCTAAAATTGCAAGTGGCTTGATTGAAAATGCCGGTGAATATAATGGATTTTTAAAAATAAAACCTGAAGCTAGGATTTTATCCAACCCTATTAAATTTCAAAATGGTTTTTTAGAGACTGAAGATAATTGGAAACTGCAAATTGACAGAGATAAATTAGAAAAATACAGTATTTATAAAGAAGTTATATATAAATAAATTTATTAAGGAAGAAAGAATGAAGTTGTTAAAAAGCACTGCTAGCTTAGGTGGTGAAATTTTAGGGATAGATCTTAGTCAAAAATTAAATCAAGAACAGATTAAATTTTTAAATCAATGTTGGGATGAGCGGTTAGTTTTAGTTTTTAAAAAACAGGATTTAGATGATAACAAATTAATAAACTTTAGTAAAAATTTTGGAGAATTGGATCCCCCTGGACCTAATCCATATGGGATAAAATTTTTACCAGAGTTTCCCGAAATAAATGTAATTTCAAATGTAAAAAATAAAGAGGGTACTCCTATCGGAAATTTGGGAGACGGTGAAGCTGTTTGGCACGCAGATATGACATATCAAGAAATCCCTCCGAAAGCAGGAATTTTATATGCTCTAGAGGTACCAGAAAATCAGGGTAATACTCACTTTGCAAATATGACTTTAGCATATGATGAATTGCCTTATAGACTTAAGGAAAAAATTGATGGTAAAATTTTGATCCATGATTCTGCTCATAATAGTGCCGGTATGTTAAGAAAAGCCTATTCAGAAGTTAATAATCCTTCTGAAACACCTGGGGCCAGACACCCAATAATAATTACAGATAAAAACACTAAGAAAAAACTTCTCTTTTTAGGAAGAAGACCTCACGCTTACATAATTGGTATGGAAATAGACGAAAGTGAAAATTTATTAGATCAAATATGGAAACACGCAACTCAAGAAAAATTTACCTGGACACAAAAATGGAAAAAAGGTGATTTATTAATGTGGAAAAATTTAAACGTGCTTCACAAGAGAGATGCGTTTGACCCAAACACAAGAAGAATAATGCATCGAACTCAATTAAAAGGTGAAATGAAAATATCTGCATAGATAAATTTAAAATAATTAATTAATTAACTTATTTAAAAGATTAGTTGATTTATGGACTTTTCAATTGCAGACTTAATTCTTAATTTTAAAACTGGGAGAGTAATATGACACAAAAGAATAATTCTTTTCGAAGAAATATTGTAAAAGCTGGATTGGGTGTCGTCGCTATAGCAGGAATTAGTGCCTTTGGCTTAGTTTCTTCAGCTAGTGCTGACAAGTACCCAAGCAAAGCAATTGAACTTGTTATCCATGCAAAATATGGTGGTGGAACAGATACTACTGCAAGAATGGTTTCGATTAGAACTCGTAGAAATTTGAAAGCTGACATCTCAATCGTTGCAAAAAGAGGTGGTTCAGGTGCAAAAGCACAAAACTATGTTTTATCTAAGCCTGCAGACGGATATACTATAATGGCTTTAACTCAATCTCATCTTTATACTATGGCAAGAGGTAAATCTAATATGAAGATTAATGACATTGTCGGGGTAGCAAGAGCAATGGATGACCCTACTTTTATAGCAGTGTCAGGCAAAGGTAATTTTAAGACTCTTGAAGACCTTGTGTCCGCTTCAAAAAAGGCACCTCTAAACTGGGGTGTAGCTCAAATTGGAGGAACAGAACATATTGGTTTAGCTCAATTTGCCAAAGAAGCTGGAATAAAATTCAAGGTTGTTCCTTTTGGTTCTGGAGCTCAAATGGTTCAAGCTTTGATGGCTGGAAAAATTGATGCTACTTTACCAAATGTTAGTGAAGCAGCAAACCAAGTAGCTGATGGAAGTTTCAGAGCCTTAGCTGTTATGGCTGAAGATAGACTTAAAGACTATCCTAATGTTCCATCAACTTATGAAAAAGGAATAAAAGCTAAATGTTCCACAACTAGAGGTTATGCTGTTTTAGCATCAACACCGCAGCCAATTATTGATCAAATATCAAAGGCTATGGTTAAAGCAATGAAACATGATGTTTTCAAAAGCTATCTTGCTGGTGCAGGTTTAACAGTAGAAACAAGTGTGGCTGGTACTAAGGTATGGGACAAACACCTTAAGGCTGAATATAAAGTAGCTGAGGCAGCTTTAAAAGAGCTTGGTTTAGTTAAGTAATATTAACCTAAAGTTGTAGGTTTTATAGAAATGAAAAATGACAAAACTGCACCCAGTAATCTGGGTGCATTATTTAATAAAAAAGATACAATCATAGCAATACTAATGATTGCGATAATCGCTTTTCTCTGGTTTGAGACAACTAAATTTGAAAAAGTTCCAGATTTATTTTCTAACAACATACCTCCTGAAATGTTTCCTCAAATTCTACTTCTAATTATTTTAGGAATGATACTGATTATTCCTTTTGAACATATTTTCTTAAAAAAAAGTGGAAAAAATATAGATTCAGCTAGATCAAAACCTGTAGAAAAATCTACTGTAGGTACAATGATTATTTTGACTGCAATCATTGCTTCTTCTCAATTACTAGGAGCTGCGTTAACTATCATTGCTGTGAGCATTTCTTTACCTCTTTATTGGGGCGAGAGAAGATTAAAAGTATTAATTTCTTACATAATTGGATTTCCATTATTTGTAATAGTTTTATTTAATATAATTCTTGGCGTTCACTTTGAACCAGGATTATTAGATTTATTAAAAAATTAACGAGGATTAAAAGTTGGAAGATGTAGCAAAGGGTTTAGGTCTATTATTAGAATTTGAAAATATAATTTTAATATTATCAGGTGTTTTAATAGGCGTTTTAGTAGGAGCATTACCAGGCCTAAGTTCACCTATGGCTATTGCTTTGTTAATTCCTTTTACAATTTCTCTAGATCCAGTTGCGGCAATTTCTATGATGGCCGCTTTATATTGTGCAGGGACTTTTGGTGGATCCATAACAGCTATATTAATAAATGCTCCTGGAGCACCACCTGCCGTAGCAACTGCTTTAGATGGATATCCAATGGCTAAAAATGGCGAACCTGGACGAGCACTAGGTCTTGCAGCTGTATCAAGTGTTTTTGGTGGTATTTTTAGTTTAATAATTTTTATTTTTGCTGCACCATTATTAGCAAAACTTGCTTTAGAATTTGGACCAGCTGAGTATTTTGGGCTTGCAGTATTTGCTCTGTCAATGCTTGCATCAATGAGTGGAAAATCATCTCTAAGAAACCTAATTTCTGGTTTAGTTGGCGTATTAATCGGAACAATTGGTATCCACCTTACTACCGGAGTAGAAAGATTCACTTTTGATATCCCAGACCTTGAAGAAGGTATTCATTTTGTCCCAGTACTTATTGGTTTATTTGCTGTCAGTGAGTTATTTAAGCAATCTGAAAAATTAAATGACATTGTAGAACGGATTCAAGCTAAAGCCTTGAGACTTCCGTCCCTTGCTGAATTAAAAAAATTAAAATACACAATTCTAAGATCTTCAGGAATTGGCACCTTTATAGGCATACTTCCAGCAGAAGGCTCAACAGTTGCTGCAATAATTGGATATAATGAAGCAAGAAGATGGTCTAAAGATAAAGATAAATTTGGAAAAGGATCGCCTGAAGGTATAGCAGGTCCTGAAGCTGCAAATAATGCAGCAGCAGGGGGAGCTATGGTTCCGACTTTAGCTTTGGGTATACCTGGGAGTGGATCTACTGCTTTAATACTTGCCGCTCTAATAATGCATGGTTTTAGACCAGGACCTTATTTAATTAGTGAAACACCAGAATTTGTTTATGCAATTTTTGGGGCTATGTTAATTGCTAATTTAGGTTTTTTATTTATTGGATTAATTGGAGCCAAATTCTTTTCACTAGTTGCATTTATTCCAAAAAAATTACTTTGGCCTGCTGTCTTTATTTTTTCAATGATTGGCTCTTATTCTTTTGCATCATCTATGTTTGATGTGTGGGTAATGCTTGCGGCTGGTCTTGTGGGCTATTTTATGGATAGAAATGGATTTTCAGCTGCACCTTTAGTTATGGGATTAATTCTAGGTAAACTGGTTGAGGAGAGCTTTTCTCAATCTATGATTATTCATGACAATAACTTTTTTGCACTCTTAGAAAGTCCCGTTGTCCTATTATTTTTTGTACTTACTTTCTTAAGTCTATCATCACCATTTTGGACAAAGTTTTTTTCTAAAAAATAATTTTAAAAGATAATCGTATGAATGAAAACAATAATACCTTTATTGCTGAGAAATATGCTGAATGGGCCATTAATTTAGATGTTAATGATATCCCTGATGAAGTAAAAAATAAATTACAAATTGTAGTAATGGATTCTTTAGGCTTAATGGCATCTGCAAAAAATGAACCCTATGTTCAAAGTTTAATTGAAGCCCTTCAAGAAAAAGGTAACTGTAGTTTGATTGGTCATAATAAAAAATTAACACCATTTAATGCCACAGTTATAAATGGAACAGCTGTTCACGGAGAAGATTTTGACGATACATTTGAAGGAACTCCGGTACATGTTGGAGCAGTAATGGTTCCAGCTATGTTGGCAACAATACAAGAAAAAAAACTAACTGGAGTAGAGTTTCTAAAAGGTTTAACCATTGGTTCTGAACTCATTTGCAGGCTTGCTTTAGTTGCGCCAACAGCTGTTCACCGACAGGGTTTTCATCCCACAGCCATTTTTGGGGCTTTTGGTTCTTCGGTAGGTGTTTCGTCTATAATAGGAAATAAGTCAAATCAAATAAGTTCTGCCCTAGGAATTGTTGGAAGTATGGCGTCAGGAATAATAGAATATTTAGCTGAGGGCACATCTACAAAACGCCTTCACCCTGGATGGGCCGCAGGTTGTGGATGGCAATCTGCTAATTTTGCAAAATCAGGATTTATTGGCCCAAGGACAGTTTTTGAAGGAACACACGGAGTTTTTAATAGTTTCGCAACAAAAAGCATTCAACCTGACTTTACACATATAACGGATAAATTGGGAGATAGATGGGAATGCAGTAATTTAGCTATAAAGCCTTATGCCTGTGGAACAATGGCTCAACCCTTTATAGACTGTGCCATTAAACTCAAAGATAAAATTACTAATTTTCATGAAATAGAAAAAGTAGTAGCTCAAGTAGGCGAAGGAACAGTTCATAGATTGTGGGAACCAATCAAGGAGAAACAAAATCCATCTTCTCCATATGGAGCCAAATTTTCTGTTCCTTATTGTATTGCCGTTGGACTTATTGACGGAGTTGCTGGACTAAAACAATTTACAGACAAACGTTTAAAAGACCCAGAAATAGCAAAGCTATCTTTAAAAATTAATTATGAGATTAATCCTAACGACGAATATCCTAAAAATTATTCCGGTGATATTTCTGTTTTTATGAAAAATGGAGATATTTTGTCTGCTAAACAAGATTGTTTAAGAGGGGGAAGAAAAGCTCCCTTAAGTTTTGAAGAAGCTGTTGACAAATTTCATGCTAATTTAGATTTTGCAAATATAAAAAGAAATGAAACAAAAAAACTCAAATTTTTAGTTGATAACATTTTCAGTTGTAAAGATCTTAGTGACCTAGAAAATATTGATTTTAGTTAATCAATCTCTTCACAACCTTTCCCTAATATTAAGTCAAAAAATCTTTTCCACTTAGCTTTATAATTAGTTCTATTAACAACCCAATCTACATGCTTAGATTTGTCTTTTTTGGGATTTATTTGAATACCCCATAAACCATCAACTTCATTAGGTACCGCAGAATATCTTACATCAGTTATAATATTTTTTTGATTTCCAACACCTAAATAACCTTGAGAAAACCAATCGAACCTTTGAATATCCATATATTGTTGACTATTCTGACTTAATTCCATGAAACGAATTGATGTATCTAGTTTTTTTATTCTGGCTCCCTTACAATATTCAGATTTTGAAAGCAATCTAACTGCATCTACATAGTAAAAATCATTATATTCATATATAACTTTCCACAAAAGTAAATTTCCTAAACTTGGCTTCACTGTTAATCTTTTGCTTGCATGCCCTCTTAAATTAGCAATAGATTCACCAATCTTCTCTGCACGATTTTCTTGAAAGAATCCTATTGCAAGATAGAGAAAAATATATAATAGACCAAAAAAAGTAATCAATTTATTTTGCTTTAAAATTGCAATAATTATAAAAAAAATTATGGGAATAGTTAAAAGTGGATCAACAACAGATATGTTATTCCACGAAATTCTTTCATCAGTAAATGGCCATAAAAGTTGTGTTCCATAACTAGTACAAGCATCTAAAAATCCGTGAGTTGCATATCCAATAAAACAATAAAAGTAAGTTTCCTTCCAACTTAAATATTTTCTAGTAAAGAAACGAAGAAATAAAGTAACAATCAGAGCCCCTAAAGGAATAAATATTAATGAATGAGTGAATTGCCTATGATATTCCAGTTTCAACAAAGGATCTGAGTTTGATCTAATTAATATATCTAAATCAGGAGCTAAACCGGCGAGAAAACCAATTATTGAGCCAACAAGAATTTTCTTTTTATTCGATATCGTCTGAGCAAAAATTGCTCCAAACGCACCTTGACTTACAGGATCCATTTAACAAACCAAAATAATTAAAATTATATTCTATACACTAAGATTTCTTGACTGTTTATATTTTTTTCTTTTAACTTATTAACCATATCAAAGAGGAATTTTAAATGAACCACATCAATTCATACACCAAAGAATATGACGCCATAATTGTAGGAGCTGGCTTTTCAGGTTTATATCAGTTGATATGTCTGAGAGATCAGCTAGGTCTTAATTGTTTAGTACTAGAGACAGGAGATGATGTTGGAGGAACATGGTACTGGAACCGTTATCCGGGTGCACGATGTGATACGGAGAGCCACGCATATTCATATTATTTTTCAGATGAACTGTTAAAAGAATGGACATGGTCAGAAAGATATCCAGGTCATGAAGAAATTAGAAAATATATGAATTTTGTAGCTAGTAAGTTTAATCTTAAAAAAGATATCCTATTCAAACAAAAAGTAACAAGTGCTAAATTTATAGAAGATATTAATAATTGGAATGTAACAACTGATAAAAATAATTTTAAATGTAAATTTCTAATTACGGCAGTGGGATGTTTGTCAAATACCAATATTCCTAAAATCAAAGGGTTAGAAGATTTTGAGGGCAGTTTTTACCATACAGGAAACTGGCCTAAAGATGGTGTTTCATTTACAAATAAAACAGTAGGACAAATTGGAACAGGTTCTACAGGTATACAAGCAGTACCTGTTATTGCAGCTAAAGCTAAACATTTAACAGTTTTTCAAAGAACAGCTAACTATAGTATTCCTGCCAGAAACAAACCATTAACAGAAGAATTTAAAAAACAAGTTAAAGAAAATTTTCAATATTATAAAGATCTTATTAAAAGAACACCTAACGCACATCCTTTTGAAATTTCTGATCGTCTTGTTTCTGATGTTAATTCAGTTGAGATGAATAATATATATGAAAAAGCATGGGAAAAAGGTGGCTTACAATTTCGAGCAGTTTTTAATGACTTAGTTACTAACCTTGAGGCCAACAACACAGCATCTGATTTTATAAAAAATAAAATCAATAAAATCGTTGTAAACAAAAAATTTGCTTCTATTTTGTCAGATATTGACCACCCTTACGCAGGCAAAAGACCACCTATAGATAGTAATTATTTTGAAACTTATAATAGAGATAATGTTAACCTCATAGATCTTAGGCGTGATCCAATTAAATGTATAAATAAAAATGGAATAGAAACTGAAAAAAACCATGTTGATTTAGATATTATTGTGTTTGCTACAGGTTATGATGCAATGACTGGACCGCTTTTGAATATGAATATATTTGGAAAAAATAATTTAAAATTAAAAAATGTCTGGAAAGAGGGACCTAAAACATTTTTAGGACTTCAAATTCCTGGTTTTCCAAATTTATTCACTATAACTGGACCTGGTAGCCCATCAGTTTTGACAAACATGCCAATGGCAATAGAACAACATGTAGAATGGATAAGAGATTGTATAAGCTTCATGATTAAAAAAGAATATACTACCATTGAAGCACGTTCGAATTTAGCAAAAAAATGGGGTCAAGAAGTAAATAGAGTTGCAAATAAAACATTATTACCGACAGTTAAACATTCTTGGTACTTAGGCGCCAATATTCCAGGTAAACCTCGTGTATTTATGCCCTACGCAGGCGGACTTCCAAGATATAGCAAAATATGTGATGACGTTAAAAAAAATAATTTTGAAGACTTTATTTTAGCATAAATACTCAAGTCTCTGAAAGCTGCTGTATTTTATTTATATTAGTTCTAATTCTTTTAATTCTCTCTTCAATTAAATTTTTCTTTGGAGGTGACTTTGAGTCAAGTTGGTCTAGTAATATTGATATTTCATTTGCTAATTCATTGCTTTGTTTATTCGAATCTATCAATCTTATTTGTGTTTTCCTAATTAATGCACTAAGTATTACGTTAGATTTAATCATTTTGGTAAAATAAGATTTTGGTATTTTTTTTGCTACTAACTTTTGGGCACATACCCTTGCAGTTACCGTTCTAGGCACATCTAAGAGTATAGAACTTTCCCCAAAGATTTCGCCTATCCCTAACCTATTAAGTTTTAAACCATCTTTTGTTTCTAAATTGACATATCCTTCTAATATCAAATATGCCTCTTTTGGTAAGCTCCCAGCTTCATATATAACTTCACCTGGTTCCCATATGGCAGACTTTCCGTTATCTAACATATAATGTTTCCTCTTCAAATCATTTTAACATTAGTCACCCAGTAATTTTTAATGGCTCCATCCAAAAGATATAACCATAAAATAGTAAATAACAGTAAAACATACCATAAGCCCACCATGGTTTAGGTTTAAATTTTTTACTTTCTTCTTCAATTATTTCTAATTCTTCTTTGTAATTTTTATAATGATTCATCATAAAATTAGATCTAGCCAATAATTTCTCCATCTTCATTCAAAGTATCAAATATCTAAAAATATTGTTTCTTTATCACCCTGTAAAAATATATCAAATAAAAAAATATCTTCATCAATTTTTTTAGCTACTAAACTACTCACATTATTTCTGCTATTCCTTACAGTAGATAAAAGAGGATCACTAGTTAAATCGTCACCCTCAAAATATATCCGAGTGTTTAGTGTCATATTTAATCCTCTAGATGATATTGATAATAATATATGAGGACTTTGTGCTTTGCCATCAATGTCATTAATAAACCCAGGTTTTAAAGTATATAGATTAAATTTCTTAGTTAAAGTATCTGGAACAAATCGAGCAAAACCACATTCAGGTGAATACACTCCATTTTCATCACTTTGCCAAGATTCGAGCATGATATCGTCTAAAGCTTTACCATCACCGTCAAATACTGAACCAGTAATCGTTATAAACTTGCCATAATCTTTGTTAGCAAAAGGTTTCACACCCAAATCGGTGTCAAAAATTCCCTCGATATTTATTGCATTAGGTAAACATCCAATATGAAGAAAAGGACCAGCTGTTTGGAATGGTGTTTCATCTAGAACTGTTTTGATATCACTCAATTTATAATCCCTCTTTCCTATTTTCGAAAAAAGTTTGGTTGGTACCTCTTAAAATAATATCGAATTTATAGGATAATAATTTTTGTGTGTTGGACCTTGATGCGTCAAGTGTACTTATCAAGCTTTTTTGTGCTTTTTCATCAGGTATTGAATTTACCATAGGGCAAGAATTTATAAGAGGATCGCCTTCAAAATACATTTGAGTAATTAACCTTTGACCAAAGTTTTTTCCAAATACAGAGAAATGAATATGCATTGGCCTCCATTCTATTCCACGATTTGGATATGGATATGGACCAGGTTGAATTGTAATGAATTCATAATATCCTTTTGAAGAGGTTATGTATCTACCACATCCAGCAAAATTAGGGTCAATTGGAGCTTCGTTTTTGTCATTATAATGAAGATATTTACCAGCAGCATTGGCTTGCCAAATTTCAATTAGTGCTCCTTCAATTGGGTTAGAAAATTGGTCAGAAATTGTTCCATAAACAATTATTTTATGTCCTATAGGAATAATATTATTCTTCGAAAAATTTAATGTTAAATCATTGTCTAGCTTACCTATAATTTTTTTATTAAAAATAGGACCAGAAAGTTCTGTTGATGTTGAAGAATAGGATATTTTTTTATTATTAGGAGCTCGTAATATGCTCGATTTATAATCAGGAAAATTTAATTGAGGATGTGTTTTAAGATTTCTTTTTATAAGTGCTTCAACCATTTTTTTTCCTAGTATAATAAATTAATCAAAAATTAATTTAATAAGGTAAACCTACGTAATTTTCGGCTAAAACAGTTTGGGATGCAACTGAATTTTCTAAATATTCTAGTTCGGAGTCTTGTATACGTTGATCAAATGATGTTTGATTTGGAAATTTATGAAAAGTTGTAGTCATCCACCAACTAAATCTAATTGCTTTCCAAACTCTTGATAAAGCTTTTGAAGAATAAATATCTAAATTATCACTTATTTGGAATTCATAGAATTGTCTAAAAGCTCTATGTAAATAATATACATCTGACACAGCTAAATTTAAACCTTTTGCACCAGTAGGTGGAACAATATGAGCGGCATCACCAACTAAAAATAATTTTTTCCAGCTCATTGGTTCGCAAACGAATGATCTTAGAGGTGCAATTGATTTTTCTATTGATTTTCCTGTCAGAATTGTGTCCGCAGCTTCTGTTGGAAGTCTTTTTTTTAATTCATCCCAAAACTTTATATCTGGCCAATCTTCAATTTTGTCATTCAAGGATGTCTGAATGTAATATCTACTTAAATTCTGGTTTCTCATCGAGGCTAAAGCAAAACCACTTCCATGATTTGCATAAATTAGTTCGTCACTTACAGGAGATGTTTCAGATAAAATACCTAGCCATCCAAATGGATAAACCCTTTCATGGGTTCTAATAATATTCTTTGGTATAGTGCTTCTACTTATTCCGTGGTATCCATCGCAGCCTACTATAAAATCACAATTGATTTTTGTTTCAATACCATTTTTTTTAAAAGTTACATATGGGTTTTCTGTATCAATTTCCTTAGGAAGTACCTCTTTAGCATTATTTATTATAGTTCCATTTTCTTTTTGTATAATTTCATATAAATCTTTTGTTACTTCAGTTTGGCCATAAACAGTTACATATTTATTAGTTAATTTTTTTAGATTTATTCTAAATCCATGGTTTTTAAAAGATAGTTGTATTCCGTCATGTTTAAAGCCTTCTTTTTCTAATCTCCTAGAAACACCAGCCATTTTTAGCATTTCTATAGTCCCACTTTCTAAAACTCCTGCCCTAATTCTCCCAATTACATGTTCTTGGGATTGTTTTTCAAGAACCACGTTATCAATACCTTCTAAAGATAAAAGTCTTGACAACAACAAGCCTGAAGGTCCCCCTCCTATTATGACAATATTTGTTTTCATTAAAACTATTCCTTTGAAGACATAATTATTACTTCAAATATATTACCAGCAAAAAAACAGCTGCAATTATTTGAACAAAATTGATAAAGACTGAAAACTTATGTAATTTATCAAATTTATTATGATTGTTTTCATCCTTTGCCTTATTAATCATTGGCATTAAAATTTGTCTGGAAAAAAGAAAGCCAAGCATAATAAAAGAAAAAACTAATGAAGAAATATTACTTTTTTCAAAAATGGCTAAAATAATACCAGATGAACTTAAAATAAATCCAAAGAGATAATATTTAGGAAAAAAAATTCTCAAAAATCTAGATGACTGCTTTTCGTCTAAAACTTTAAATACTGAGGTGGCAACTACTAGTGGAAAAAAAATCATAAAGCTCAAAATAGCTCCCGCTACAAATATTAACAAATCTTTCTCCTCATAAATTAATTTTTTTCTAAAAATTAAATGTTTTAAAATTCAATAATATCATACAATATATATTGTTTTTAAAAAAAATCTTGAGAAATAATAATGAATGAAAATGAAATATCTTACTCGGTTGATACTCTTATTTCTGAAGAACAAATTAAGAAAAGAATTACTGAATTGGGACAGGAAGTAAATCAATTTTATAAAAATACAAATAAACTTCTTGTTGTTGGGCTATTAAGAGGATCTTTTGTGTTTATTGCTGATTTGGTACGTGAATTAAAAATACCAGTAGAAGTAGATTTCATGACAGCTTCTAGTTATGGCAACTCTATGCAATCATCAAATAATATAAGA
Organism: alpha proteobacterium SCGC AAA536-G10; assembly: GCA_000384615.1. Classification (GTDB taxonomy): domain Bacteria; phylum Pseudomonadota; class Alphaproteobacteria; order Puniceispirillales; family Marisalimonadaceae; genus Marisalimonas. Next base: position 94,492 of record ARQU01000007.1, read on the forward strand.
ATCTTAACAGACTTAAACACAGACATAAAAAGCCTAGATGTCTTGTTAGTTGAAGATATTATTGATACTGGTCATACACTAAATCAAGTTATTAAATTACTTAATAACAGGAAACCGAAAAGTCTTGAAGTTTGCTGTTTATTAAATAAATTTTCTAGGCGCGAAACAAATTTTGAAAGTAAATGGGTAGGTTTTGATATACCCGACGAGTTTGTTGTAGGATATGGCATTGATTATGCTCAAGACAACAGACATTTACCTTTTATTGGAAAAGTTGTTCAGAAATAAGTTGGGAATAGCTTAATTTATTTACCGTTTAGGTAGGATAATCGTGGAGATTTACATAAAGCTATTCCCATCAATGAATAAATGCAAATCCCATGCCAAATTGATACTTTATTTTACTCTATTTTAGTAAAGTTTTCTAAATTCATTTTATCTGAGTATTCAACTTCACATTCACCAGTAACTCTGGAAACAGATCCTCCCATTTCTTTAATATCTTGCCAAAACTGATCTGTCCAAGCAGATCTTTCTTTTAAAGCATAATCTTTATTTTTAAATACATGAAAAATTTCTACTTGTGTGTCAGTAACACTCAAAAAAATCCTTAAAATTAATCCTCCATCTTCAAACATGTATTTACTTTTTGATTTAAGCCGATCAAGAATAGCCTCTCTGGCTAATTTATTTTGAAATTTTATTGTAATTGTAGTCCCAAACATTTTTTAGCTTCCTCTATTTACTAAACATTATGAGGTTTAATAACTATTTTTATTGCATCATCAATTCTTTCTCGAGCATACTTTAATGCAATTGGCAAATCAATCATGTTAAATGTATGAGTGTGCACTAGTTTTGCATCAAATTTTTTCTCTTTCATAAACTCCATTGCTCTATGAGTGGCACTTTTACCCTCACCTCTAATTCCAAACATGTAGATATTATTTATAACCATATGTGGAATGTTAATTTTAACAGCATTGTGAGGGAAAGCTGCCAAACATATTTTCCCTCCCCTATTCGTCATCATGATGGCATCATTTAATGCCTGTTCGGTACCTGCACATTCCATTACATAGTCAGCACCCTTTTCACCCACTATTTTTTTAACAGCTTGAACAATATCAGTTTCATTTTTTATATTAAGTGTGAAATCTGCACCAAGTTTCTTTCCAATTTCTAGACGACTATCTCTGGTACCAATTAGAATTACAGGACCTGCACCCAAAGCTTTTCCTACTGCTACACCTAACAAACCTATTGGGCCAGGTCCAATAATCACCAGACTTTCAGCAGCAATAAGGCCTCCTAACTCTGTCAGCCCATACATAGTAGTACCAGCTGTAACAACCAAAGTTGCTTCTTCATCAGACATAGTGTCTGGCACTTTTATTAATGTGTTTATATTATTTATTGCATACTGTTTAAATCCACCATCTGTTGTAAACCCGTTTGCCCTATGACCTTTATTAACATCTCCATAGTTAAGACCATAGTTGTGGCAGGAAGTATACATACCCATACGGCATCTTTTACATTGTCCACATCCAGAGTGAATTTCTACAGTAACCCTATCCCCAATATTAAATTCATCCACAGAAGGGCCTAAGGCCACAACTGTTCCCATATATTCATGTCCCGGGGTAAAGTTTTTATTAAACGGTAAACCACCCTCTATTAAGGCTGGAGGTCCACGACTTATAACATCAAGGTCAGTAGCACAAATGGCTACTGCGTCTATTTTTACTAATACTTCTGACTTATTTGGCATTTCTACTATCTTGTTTACCAAAGATAACTCACCAGGATTTCCCAAAACCCAAGCTTTCATTTTCTTAGGTATAGGAAATTTTTGAGATGTTTTTCCTTTGAATTTTATTGACATGACAAAACCTTATTAAAAATTAATCAATCCATTTAAACAGCAATTTGTCAAATACGATTATATTTAGATATTATATTTCTTTTTATACTCACGCCAAGTAGTAAACAATCCAGAACCAATGACAACTATTACACCTAGTACGACCATAGAGTTTATACTTTCAGAAAAAATTGTCACACCAATTATGGAACCAAAAACTAATTGAAGGTAAGAAAAGGGTTGTATAACAAATGCTTCTGCAATTTGTAACGTTTTTACCATCATAAAATGTGAACTAGCACTCAATAAACACATTATAAACATCCACAAATAATCCTCTTTAGGTATATTATTCCAAATAAACAAACTAATTATACTCATAGTCAGAGTCCCTTCTATACCCGTCCAAAAAAACTAGTAATAGCTGAATCTTGCCTGGAAACATATCTTGTTAAGATTAAGTAAACTGCAAACATTATTGCACCTATTAATGCAAAAATTGGTCCCTCAGAAATAATGTTTGTAGTAGGTCTTAAAATAATTATTACTCCAACAAAACCAACGAAAATTGCCGTCCACCGTCTCCAACCAAACTTTTCACCCAAAAAAGGAACAGATAAACCTGCAACAATCAGAGGATAACAGGCGATAATTGCGTGTGTTTCAACTAGACCTAATAGGGTAAATGTGTAAACAACTAGGCAATTATTTAATGATAAAATGAGACCTCTTGTAAATTGTAAATATGGTTGTTTGGTATATATTATTTTAATTAAATTATTCTTAATAAATAAATATGAAATAATCATAATTATAGCAATAAACCAATAACGCATAGGGACTAATGTAAAAACATTATTGCGTTCGGCCAAGAACTTTGAAACACCATCCATGGCTGAAAACATAAATGTAGTCACAACCATGAGACCTATTCCCAAGAGGATATTATTTTGCATAAAGTACTCTAGATAAAAAGTAATATAAATCTATATATTGTTTGAAAAGGTCTAACAACAATAAAAAAATAGAGACCTAATGGTCTCTATTTTAAATAAGGAGGAATATTATCTAATTACTTTCTAATTAATAGAACGGCTATATTTAAAAAAGTTTAGCTTTCAGATAAAATTTCTTGCAAAATTTCAACTTGATTAATATGCATAAAAGCCTCTTCACGCTGAAATGAATCAAAATTCTTGATAGGTGGGCGACACGCACTATTTTCAAATATTCCTTCTTTAACACGCAACATTTTTGAAAATTTAATAGCTATGTCAATATGCTGATGTGTAAAAGATAAAATTGGTAGAATTTGGTTAAATAATTCTCTGGATGCTTCAATTTTATTTTCAATAAATAACTTATAAATTTTATTATAAATAACTTCCATTGTTGAAGGAATAAATGCATGTACTCCTCTATTTAATGCTTCTATCATTCCCATAATAGCCCATCCACCACTAAGATGTAATTGATGATTTGCTGCTTCTAAGATCCTAGAATATTTAGGACCAGAATTTAATACTTCTATTTTTAAAGCTCTGAACTTATTGACGTTTTCAAATAGTAACATTATGTCTTCGTCGCTCATCCCATTATCTACCCAGGATAAATCCTGTATCATTAGATTGTGTGGACCTGCTTCAGCAATTTCATTAAAACATTGTAACAGTTCATTTCCAGAAACGTTCTCAGGGGTCTGGCATAATATCCAATCAGCACCTGCTTCTTTTGCAGATTTAGCCAAAGCAACCCTATCTTTTTGATTTTTTGCACTACAACTTATAATTATGGGTATTCTATTTTTATTATAACTTGAACATTCATCAATAATCATCTTCTTTTCTTCAAAAGACAAACTTGAGTTTTCACCTGCAACAGCTCCAACAAGCATGCCTGAGCACCCAGTGACAATAGTGTGATCAATAAGCTTTTTTAGGCTAGGTACATCAATTTTATTTTGATCACAAAAAGGAGTGTGAAGACTGGGTATAATCCCTCTAAGACCAGAAATTATTTTTTTTTTTTTCTTTATCCAATTAAAGTACCATTTTTAAGTTTAATATCTGGACGTAACAGATGGACATTTTTACCAGAAGTTGCGCCTAGTATAAGAACTTCAGATTTAAATCCTGCAACTTTTTTTGATGGCAAATTACACACTGCAACAACTTGTCTTCCTATTAATTCCTCTAATGAGTAATTAGTAATCTGTGCTGAAGTATATTTGATACCAACATTTTTACCAAAATCAATTTTTAAAATATATGCAGATTTTTTGGCCTTAACATTCTCTGAAGATTCTAAAATTGTTCCTAATACAAGATTTAATTTAGCAAAATCAGTAATAGAAATCTGTTCTATGTTTAACAAATTCATAAATTTAATTTTTAATTAATTTAATTAAATTATTCATTTTGGAAATATTTTGAACCATTTGGGATTTTAACATTCCACCTGAGTCAATAACTATATTACGATACACAACATCTCCATCAACTACACCAGTTGGTTTTAAATGTAGATTTTCAGTTTGAATATCTGCATTAATTTCACCTTCAACTATAATATTCTCCGCTGATACATGCCCAATAAATACACCTGATTTTTTAACATATAAGTTTTTAACATGTAGGGAGCCTACAAAACTTCCATAAAGCTCTAAGTTTCCAGATCCCGAGTATATTCCCTTAAAGAAAGAGTCTTGCGTAATTCTAATTGATTGTTTCAAATTTTTCCCAACTAACTAAGAATATTTATAATGCAAAGATTTTAAAATTAAATCAATTATAAATTATGGTTGAATCAATTATTAGCTATACAATTCATGACTAAATCTTTTGTATATATTTCATTATAGCTCTCTTTAATAGTTCTTAAAATAGTGTTGAAAGACAAGGATTTATTTCTTATTATAACTAAAGAAATAACTATTGGATCTTTTATGTCGGCACCCTTATTGGTGGCCAACAAAATTTTTTCAGAATTTATTAAAACTTCATACACCGCAGGGTTACCCTTTTCATCCTTATATTTTAATAATTTATCCTCTATAAAGATTTTTGACAAACGACCATATTTTTTATCGATACATGAAAATTCCAATGCGTAAGACTTAAAAGAATAAAATAAACAAAAAATTATTAAATATATCAATTTCATTAAAGCTCCTTATAAAAAACACTAAATAATTTAAAATTTTGTTGAATTAATCTAATATTATTTAAAATAAACTAATAAATTATATAATGAAAAAACAAACTACTTTATTATTTATCTTTTGGGCTTTCGCTTTTGTTATAGTCGCTTGGTTATTACCTTTTATAGCCCGGGAAAATAATTTTTTAAATGATTTTTTATCATATTGTATAACATTTATAAAATGACAAGGATTTAATAAGAGAGTAAAAGGATAAATAAATTCATTTATAACTAAATTTCATGACTCTCATAAATAAAAAAATAATTCTAATATCTACAATTATAGCTTCTTTTGTAATTATTTTAATTGCAACGTTTATATTTGCAGAGCACCTATCTCGTGAGAATAGTCCTAAGAATATATCAGACGTCATTAAAAATATAAATTTGGTTGATCAGAATGGAAGTCAATTTGATAAAGAAAGTCTTAATGAAAAGCCATCTTTACTTTTTTTTGGATTCACACACTGTCCTGAAATTTGTCCAACAACACTAACTCAATTATCATCAGTTACAGAAAATCTTAAACCTCCTATTAATTTAACAAATATAATTTTCGTTACATTAGACCCTAAACGTGATACTCAAGATCACTTAAAAGATTACATTCAATATTTTAATAAAAATGTAATTGCTATTACAGGCAAAATTAATGAAATCAAAAGTTTGGCTGACAATTGGAATGTATTTTTTGAAACTATAGGTTCATCGAAAGATAATTATAATCTAAACCATACAGCTTCTGTCTTTATGCTTGATAGGAAAGGTGTTTTTAGAGGAACTATTGCTTGGGGCGAGAATGAGAAATCTATAAAAAAAAAGATAATTAATTTAAATAAATATTAATCAAAAACATATCCAAATTTTTTTAAGTCTTCTTTAGTTCTTTCAGAAGAAAGAAACTTTAAAAAAAGTATTGCATTACTTTTTTTCTCACCATTTTTGAGTAAAATAGCATCTTGTTTTATAGGCGAGTATAAATTTTGAGGAATTTCCCATGTTTTTCCTTTCTCATTATTACTTAGAAAATCTGCCTTGGATACAAAACCTAAATCTAAGTTACCAAAGAAGCTCATTAAAAAAACTTGATTAACACTTTTTCCTAAAACGAACTTTGGAGATATTTTTTTAATAACTTTTAATGATTTTAGAACTTCTATAGCAGCTCTTCCATATGGAACATATTCTGGGTTTCCAATTCCAATATAATTAATTTTATTTGAAGTTAAGATTTGAGGAAAACTTTGGCCAAAAAGAAATTTTTTCGTAGTGTATATAACTAATTTTCCAGTTGCATAAGTAAAACGTGTTCCTTTTATTGCTTTAGGAGTTTTTTCAAGTTTTTTTGGCTGATTTTGATCAGCTGATAAAAAAATATCTAGTGGGGCCCCATTTATAATTTGTGAGTATAAACTTCCACTAGAACCACTTGAAATAAATATTTTGCCATCATTTATGCTTTCAAAGTTTTCTTTTAATACTTTCATAGGTGTCACAAAATTTGAAGCTAAACCAATATAAATATCCTCTGCAAATAGATACTTAAAAGGGATGGAGTTTAAAAATATTAATAATAAGTATAATAATATGAAATTAATTTTTAATTTACTTCTTGTTAAAAACATAACAAATTAACTAAAAAATTTAATTAAATAATAAACTATGAAAATTATAATTATTATTAATATTATAAAAATAAATAAAATAGTCTGAAGATAATCACTAATTAAAACAACCATAAATTGTTTTGTTTCTTTAATTCCTAAAAAGATCAATGATAAAATTAAAGATAAAGGAAAAGTTAAAAGAAATAAGGTAGAAAAGATCCAAAATTTAATAAAACCCATTTCTTTAAATCTGTTTTTTTCTTTAACTAAATTTATTTTACTACTCCAAAAAAATTTAAACCTAATTCTAAATTCAATTTATTGTTCAATTTATGTATAACTTATCTGATATTGAAACGAGACCAGTTTTTATAACTCTTGCGTAGACTCCTAAATCTAAATGCCCGTAATGGGTATTAATTTCATTTGGTATATTAATGTCTCGAATAGCATTTTCAGGATTTACATTGGTTGCTGCACACCTCTGTGTTTTTTTAAAAACTTCTAGTATGCTGTTACCAACAGAAATTTTTTTTCCAATCCAATTAAATTCTTCCCAGGCATTTCCATTATCTATCAGGAAATTTCCACGAAACCTGGAAGGTGCAATTTTCTTACCTAGTTTTTTTTCAAACTCACTTATTGTATTTAGGTTTATTATGGACACAGCTTTGTCTGGAATATCTGAAAATGAATGAGTTAAGTTATTGTTATTTTGAATTTTAATTCCTTGCACTAACTTTGGCTTATTATCAATTCCTAAATTTAAGTAATTTTGAAAAAAAGTTTCAACTTTTTTAATATTTTCTTCTTTGAGAAGAATTTCATTTATAACAACTTTATTATCAAGATTTATAGTCAATTTTCTAGTTTTTGGATCAAATTTAGTTTCTAATTTAGCTAATTTTTCTTCTTTAACTAATGCTAAAAAATTTGTTTTTCTTAAATAAACCGGATTATTTCTGTCATACATAACATGTGACCTAGAAAATGCAAACTCACGATCTCCAGGTAGAACTTGATTTTTTTCTAGTATAATATTTTGAAGATACTCACCTGATAGTCCTTTGATAGGATATCGAACGATACTTTTTATTTTACTCATAAACACGACCAATCTATAACATCGAGCATTATAGTTTCATATATAAATATATCTATATAATAAATTTTACGATAAAATTAAGACAAAAAGACTCGATTTTTTTAGTTCAGAATCAAGACGCGGTATCAAATAAAACTTCTGGATTAGACATGGTTTTAATTTCAAGAACGTTTCCATTTGGATCTTCTACAAAAAATGTCTCTTGCTCAAATTTTGAACCAATGAATCTCCTATATGGATCATCAAAATAATCAATATTGCTAGCTTCTATTCTTTTTTTTACTTCTTCAAAATCTTTTGCTTCGAGGTGAACTCCAAAGTGAGGTACACAAACATCACCCATATCAACGTCGTGTCTTTCTCGTATTTGTTTTGTTTTTGTCTCATGAAGAGTAAGTTCATTTCCCCAAAAATTTATGTCTATCCAGCGACCTTCTTCTTGATTACCTGTTTTACAACCTAAAATATCTCGATAAAAACCTAAAGCCTTACTAATATTACCAGCTGGTATTGCTAAATGAAAACAATTAGTCATAATTTCCTCATATAAATAATATATATTGTATAAACATATGATATAATTATCTCTTAAAAAATCAACTAATTAAGGTTAATTTATTGTTGCGGTGCTTCAGTTACTGTAAAAAATCCAGAAAAAGGCCCAACTCCACCACCTTCGTCAGCTGTATTACTAGGAGCAGTACTTGAAAATAATTGTGCACCATAACCAGTAACATTAAATGTAAATTTAAATCCTATTGTCGATGGGGTAATAACAACAGGTGTTGTCAGGTTCATTACACCAACTAATCTGTCAACATTAGAACAAACGTTAGAAGCGGTCTCACCGGCTCCATCTCTTTTGTCTAAAGTTGAATTTTGCATTAAATATCCATCAAGAGTACCAACAGACACAACGGCACCAATATATTCACCATCACAAACATTAGTTGGACCAAACTGATTTAATGTAGTTGTACATTCTTCAGCAGGTCCGGTTGTGTCAACAGTGCCACAAGATCCAGATCCACCGTCATTATTTATATAAAACGTTGTATCATCTGCTTTAGTAAATTGACCTTTAACACTAAAATCATTACTTAAAATAATATATGGAAATTGATA
>ARQU01000008.1 GCA_000384615.1 alpha proteobacterium SCGC AAA536-G10
TATCGTTCTCAGGTCATATAACCAATGTAGTTTCTAAAGATGTAAAACTTTTAGAAATTCTTCAGCCAGATTATGGCTTTAGACTAAATGGTAACAAGACTTTTTATAGAAATAGTTTTGAAAAAATAGACATAAGTAATTCTAATGAAGAAGTTTTACTAGATACACTTAGAAGAACTCACAGGATATTAAAGTTTCAAATTTTGTTTGCTCTAATTAATAATGACATAGATGTCAAAAGAGCTGCTACAGAGTTTTCATTATTAGCAGAAGCTACTATAGATTTTTCATTACAAGTAATAAACAAAAAGAATTTAATTGAGCATGACATAGTTTGTAAAGACTTTAGTATTATTGCATATGGTAGATTTGGAACTAATTCAATGACTGCTAATTCTGATGTTGATTTAGTGTTTGTATACGGAGGTAAATTCAAGAAGAATATATATATAAGTTTTTTTAAACAGCTCATAAAAATTTTATCTACAAAAACTACAGAAGGTTATATATACGAGGTCGATACTAAGTTAAAACCTTCAGGTAAATTTGGTCCAGTAGCATGTACTTATGAAAGCTTCAAAAAATATCATGAAATAGAATCATTTGCTTGGGAAAAGATTGCTCTCAAAAAAGCAAGAGTAATTAATGATGGTACATTTAGTAAAAAAATTAGAAACTTATTAGATAAATTAATGGCATTACCTATCTCAGACAGCGATATAACTGAAGAAATACATAAAATGAGAATTAATAAAAATGAAGGTGAGAGCATATCAAATGATTTCAAAAAAAATAGTTCTCCCAATTGGTTTGAGACTAAATACGTTGGTGGCGGACAGAGAGATTTAGAATTTTTGATGTATTTTTATAGAAACGAAACAGATTTAATTCCAAGATATGAAATTGACAAAAACAAATTATTTTGCAAAAAAATGGAAAATGTTTTTTTTAAAACTGATCAGATAGTTAATATTTGTTTTTTTGATAAAAAACAAAGTCATCTACCTCATGATGCAGTTAACACATTAATAAAAGAAGTTAACGTAAAAGATTTAGGTTCTTTAAAATTACTAATAAATCAAGGTAAAATTGAAATATTTAAATTATTAAATCAAATTCTAGAATCTAAATTAATTAGATAATATTATTTTTTTAACTAAATAAATTCAATATTTTATGCCTAAAATTTATGCATACTGCCTATTTTCGTTAAAATGTGTTTATTTTTTAATCTTTTTTTGTAAGTGGCTATTGCTATCTACTATTCCTAATTTTCTAGTGGGTTTTTAAATAGTGTAATCATTACACATAAACAAAATGGAGATTTAATATGTCTAATATAATCAGGTTATTATTATTAATACCTGCAATAATTATAAGTTTCATGGGTGTAGCTTCGGCAGCTCCTGATGCCGAAACAACATATATTTTTAATTCATTCTCTTTTCTTGTCCATGGTTTTCTAGTAATGCTTATGGCCGCTGGTTTCTGCATGCTTGAAACTGGATTAGTTAGAGCTAAAAATGCTGTTGTACAATGTGCCAAAAACATAGGTTTATATTCAATAGCTGGTATTATGTTTGCAGTAGTTGGTTATAACCTGATGTATATGGATGTGTCTGGTTTTATGGGTTCATTTGCAATCTGGGGTCCTAGTGATGGTGAAACTTTTGGTGGCGAAAATGATGCAACATACTCATCGGGCTCAGATTGGTGGTTTCAAATGGTTTTCTGCGCAACTGCTGCTTCAATAGTTAGTGGTGCGGTTGCTGAAAGAGTAAAATTAAAAGCATTTTTGATATTTGTTGTTGTTCTCTGCGGATTTATATATCCAATTCAAGGATCTTGGTCCTGGGGTGGAGGGTATTTAAGTGAAGCAGGTTTCCTTGATTTCGCAGGTTCATCAATTGTTCATGGTGTTGGAGGTTGGGCTGCATTGACCGGCGCAATTATACTAGGTGCAAGAAAAGGTAAATATTCAGATGATGGTAGTGTTAACCCTATGCCTGGTTCTAATTTACCACTAGCAACATTAGGTACATTTATTTTATGGTTCGGTTGGTTTGGTTTTAATGGTGGATCTCAACTAGCCATGGGAAGTGGTGCTGATGTTGCTGCCATTTCTAATATTTATATAAATACTAACTTAGCTGCAGCTGGTGGTGTAGTGGTAGCACTTATACTCACAATGATGTTTTACAAAAAAACTGATTTAACCATGGCGTTAAATGGCGCATTGGGTGGTTTAGTTGCAATTACCGCAGAACCTTTAGCTCCATCTCCAATGTTGGCTATATTTATTGGTGCTGTTGGTGGCGTTATAGTAGTGTTAACTATCCCATTACTCGACAAAATGAAAATAGATGATGTTGTAGGCGCCATACCTGTTCACCTATTTGCAGGTATATGGGGAACTATAGCAGTAATATTATCAAACTCAGATGCAACTTTAGGCGCTCAATTATACGGAATATTTGCAATTGGAGCATTTACAATAATTGCGTCCGGTATAGTTTGGTATATCATTAAATTTACAGTAGGTATTAGGGTTTCTGAAGAAGAGGAACTTGAAGGTGTAGATTTAGCAGAAGTTGGTATGGAAGCATATCCAGACTTTAAAAAATAAAATTATAATAATTAGAAAAAAGGAGGAAGCAATTCCTCCTTTTTATATTCCCAACGATCCATAACTTTGTGCTATTCTTTTAATGGAAACAATCATAGCGGCCGTCCTTAAATCCGGTATTTTTTTATTAGAATTCCATACATTACTAATTACATTATATGTTTCGATCATGGTATCTTCTAATCCAGATCGAACTAGATCTAATTCAGATAAGCCCTGAATAGATTTTGATTTAAATTCTGAAGGAAATTCTTTTCCTGTAATTCTTTCAATTCCACTAATAATTGCAGAAACTTGATTTTCTTGAGCCCTTCTTTGCAATCTCCCCAACCTTATTCTGCTCAAATTTTTAATCCATTCAAAATAGCTTACTGTAACACCTCCTGCATTAGCGTACAAATCTGGTATGATTATTACACCTCGTTTATTTAGTATCTCATCTGCACTTGATGATACGGGGCCATTCGCAGCTTCTACAATAAGGGGTACTTTGATACGATTAGCATTTTCTTCATTAATAACTAATTCCATAGCTGCCGGTATTAAAATATCTGCTTCTTCCTCTAATATTTCTGCTCCAGCTTCAATAAAACCATTAAAACCCTTGATTGTACCTTTTACAAGAAGATGTTTTTTCAAAGATAAAATATCTATTCCTTTATGATTAACAATTGATCCGTCGCGTTCAATTACGTGTGTAACTTTTGCACCATCTTCATTGGACAAAAATTTTGCTGCATAATACCCAACGTTACCTAGACCTTGTACAATTATTCTTTTCCCTTTTAATCCGGGTGTCAAACCTGTTTTTTTGACATCATTACCGTTTTGAAAAAATGCTTTCAGAGCAAACTTCACCCCCCTTCCTGTGGCCTCAGTTCTTCCAGAAATACCTCCTTTATTTACAGGCTTTCCAGTAACGCAAGCCCATGCATTAAGATCAGTTGGATTTAGTCTACGATACTCATCTGCCATCCAAGCCATTTCACGTTCTCCAGTACCAACATCAGGAGCTGGTACGTTTTGGGATGGGTGTATTAAGTCTCTTTTAGCTAATTCTTGGGTGAACCGTCTTGTTATTCTTTCCAGCTCTTCTTCGGACCATTCTTTTATGTTAATTATAAGGCCACCTTTAGAGCCACCAAAAGGAACTTCAACTAAAGCGCATTTATAGGTCATCAATGCAGCAAGAGCCTCAACCTCTTCTTGGTTTACAGCTAAGTCGTATCTTATACCGCCTTTTACTGGTTCAAAGTGGTCAGAGTGAACTGAACGAAAACCAGTGAATGTATGAACTGTGCCTCTTAACCTTACGCCAAATCTTACTACGTAAGTAGCATTAGCCAGCATTATTTGATTAGCTAAATCTTCAGAAAAAGCTTCTGAACCATCAATTTTTTGAATATATCTAGTTGCTTTTTTAAAATTACCTTCAATTGAGTTTAGAAATGCATCGCTGGCCATTATTTTTTCAACCCTCGCGGATTGCCCCCTTTACTAAGTTTAAAGAATATATAAAAAACCAAAAATAATCTTTACATAAAAACAAAAAAGTTAAAAGGAGTAAGAATTAGCTATTTTAAACTTGAAAAAAATTAAATTTTATTCATTTTAAGATCTTGTATAAAAATACAAATACCTAAATAGGTTTCTAATAGTTAGGAAAGAATATGTTTTCAAATTTAAAAGCTGCCATTCAAAAAGTTACTTCTAAAGATAAAAAAGAAGATGAATACCAGGGAGAAGATATTCAAGCAATAATAGTCTTATTGCTAGAAGCGTGTCAAATTGACGGAGAGACTGAGAAAGTTGAAATCGGTTACATCAAAAATTTATTAATTAAAAAATTTAACTTCACACAAATCGAGGCTGAGGAGAACATTAAAAAAACTTTAGAAAATAGTGATGAGCGCATTGAAATATTTTCTCAAATAAAAATAATTTTAAATGAAATGAACCACAATGAAAGAATTGAAGTAATAGAAATGATGTGGGGTGTAATATTATCAGATGGAGTAGTTGATGATTTTGAAGCTAATCTGATGCGTCGTATGAACGGTCTATTATATATTTCTGGTATAGAAAGTGCTGAAGCAAAAGAAAGAGCATCAAAACAATTTAAATAAAATTTATACGTGTTAATAAAATAAAGTTATGTTTTAATCTAATATAATTTGTTAAAGGGGCTTTATTTATATGTTTTTTCATTCAATGAACTTTTCTATTGGTAAGGATAATGAAGTATTAAGAGATACTGTTTATAAGTTTGCACAAAATGAAATAGCTCCAATTGCAAATCAAATTGATAAAGAAAACTCTTTTCCTGATCATCTGTGGAGGAAGTTTGGTGACCTTGGTTTATTAGGAATTACTGCATCATCAGAGTATGGTGGTAGTGACATGAGTTATTTAGCACATTGTATTGCCATAGAAGAAATAAGTAGGGCAAGTGCTTCAGTAGGCCTTTCATATGGCGCTTTTTCAAACTTATGTGTAAATCAAATTAATAGAAATGGAAATGAGGAACAAAAACAAAAATATTTACCTGAGCTTTGTTCTGGCAAAAAGGTTGGAGCCTTAGCTATGAGTGAAAGTGGTTCTGGGTCTGATGTTGTTTCAATGTCTCTTCATGCAGAGAAACAAGGTAATAAAACATATTTACTTAATGGATCAAAAATGTGGATTACCAATGGGCCCGATGCTGATACTTTAGTAGTATATGCAAAAACTAATCCCTCCAAAGGGTCTAAAGGTATAACAGCTTTTATAATAGAAAAAACTATGACAGGTTTTTCTACTGGAAAAAAGTTAGATAAATTAGGCATGAGAGGTTCTAATACTGCTGAACTTATTTTTGAAAACTGTCCTGTTCCTGAAGAAAATATTTTAGGTGAAGAAGGAAATGGAGCAGCTGTTTTAATGAGCGGCTTGGACTATGAAAGGGTTGTTCTTGCTGCAGGACCTTTGGGAATTATGGCAGCGGCAATGGATGTAGTTGTTCCATACATTCATGAAAGAAAACAATTTGGAAAGTCAATTGGTGAATTTCAAATAATGCAAGGGAAAATAGCTGACATGTATACGACTATGAACGCTTGTAGATCTTATGTTTATGAAGTGGCTAAAGCATGTGACAGAGGAGAAACTACTAGAAAAGATGCTGCTGGTTGTATTTTGTATTCTGCAGAAAAAGCCACTCAAATCGCTCTTGAAGCAATTCAGGCACTAGGAGGAAATGGATATACTAATGATTTTTCAGCTGGAAGATTGCTTAGGGACGCTAAATTGTACGAAATTGGAGCAGGGACTTCCGAAATTAGAAGAATGTTGATTGGTAGAGAATTGTTTACGGAAACTATATAGATGACAAAACTAAAATCTCAAATAAACGTAAAAGGTACAAACTTTCAAGAAAATAAAAATAAACTCGAAGTTGATCTTAAATTAACCAGAGAAGCTGTTGATTTTGCAATGAACGGTGGCGGTCACAAATTAAATGAGCGCCATCAAAAACGGGGGAAAATGTTACCTAGACATAGGGTATCAAAGCTTTTAGATCCAGGAAGTTCATTTTTAGAAATAGGGTTAACTGCAAGTTATAATATGTACGACAATGCTTGTCCTTCTGGTGGAATAATCACTGGAGTAGGTCAAATCCATGGTATAGACGTAATGGTTATATGTAATGACTCAACTGTTAAGGGCGGAACCTACTATCCTATAACTGTAAAAAAACATCTTCGGGCTCAAGAAGTAGCTCTGGAAAATAAATTACCTTGTATTTACTTGGTTGATTCTGGCGGGGCAAACTTACCAAACCAAGATGAAGTTTTTGCTGATAGAGAACACTTTGGAAGAATTTTTTTTAATCAAGCCAACATGTCCTCAAAAAGTATACCTCAAATTGCAGTTGTTATGGGAAGTTGTACAGCAGGTGGAGCCTATGTCCCGGCAATGTCAGACGAAACTATAATCGTAAAAAATCAAGGAACTATTTTTTTAGCAGGCCCTCCATTAGTTAAAGCAGCAACAGGCGAATTAACTAATGCAGAAAATCTTGGTGGAGGCGAGGTTCATACAAAAATTTCTGGTGTTGCCGATTATCTTGCTGATAATGATGAACATGCTCTAGCTATAGCCAGACAATGTGTAAAAAACTTAAATATAAAAAAGAAGAATGAAAATCTTTCAAATTTTGAACTACCACTTTATGACCCTCAAGAACTTTTAGGAATAGTCCCCGCTGATAACAAAACATCTTATGACGTTAAAGAAATAATAATGAGAATTTTTGATGGATCTGAATTTGACGAATTTAAACATAATTTTGGTAAAACTTTAGTAACTGGTTTTGCAAAATTAAAAGGTCAAACTTGCGGTGTAATAGCTAATAACGGAGTTTTGTTTTCTGACAGCGCTTTGAAAGGTACACATTTTATTTCATTATGTAGTCAAAGAAAAATTCCATTAATTTTTTTACAAAATATCACTGGCTTCATGGTAGGAGAAAATGCAGAACATGGAGGAATTGCAAAAAATGGCGCGAAATTAGTTAACGCAGTTGCAACTTCTAAAGTCCCAAAAATTACACTCTTAATAGGAGGTAGCTTTGGAGCAGGTAATTATGGAATGTGCGGCAGAGCTTTTGCACCAAGATTTTTATGGACGTGGCCTTGTTCAAGAATATCAGTAATGGGTGGTGAGCAAGCTGCAAGTGTTTTAGCTCAATTAAAAAAGAATAATACACTTAAAAATAATGGTGAATGGAATAAAAAAATTGAAGATAAATTTAAACAGCCAATCTTAGAACAATTTAATAATCAGTCACACCCTTTATATGCCTCTGCTCGTATGTGGGATGATGGGATTATAGATCCTACCAAAACTCGTGATATTTTGGCTGCGAGTATAAAAGTTACAATGAATCATAGTATTGAAGAAACCAAATTTGGTATTTTTAGAATGTAGTAAGATACAAAATGCCTATTCCAAAAATAAAAAAACTATTAATTGCAAATCGGGGTGAAATTGCCTGTAAAATTATAAGATGTGCAAGAAAAATGAAGATTCCTACTGTTGCAATTTATTCTGATGAAGATATCAACTGTTTGCACACAAAGCTTGCAGATGAAGCAATCAACATACCAGGGTCATTAGTTTCCAAAACTTATATGAATAGTGACGTAATTATTAAAATTTGCAAAAAATATAAAATTAACGCGATTCATCCAGGTTATGGACTCCTATCTGAAAATGCTGATTTTGTAAAAATGGTTGAAAATAATAACCTTATCTTTATAGGCCCTAGCAGCAAAATTGTCAGAAATATGGGTGAAAAGGATAAAGCTAAATTAATTATGGAAAAAGCAGGAGTTCCAGTTGTTCCAGGATACCACGGGAAAATTCAAGACAAAAACTTTCTAGAGCAAACTGCTAAAAAAATTGGTTATCCAATATTAATAAAAGCCCGTGCCGGTGGTGGTGGTAGAGGCATGAGGGTAGCTGAAACTTCAAATAAATTTTTGTCTGCACTAGAAGAAGCTACCAGTGAGGCAAAAACAAATTTTAAGGATAAAAACTGTTTGCTTGAAAAGTATATTTCAAAGGCACGTCATATTGAGATACAAATTTTTGGTGACAAGTATGGTAATGTAATTCATCTATTTGACAGAGATTGCTCATTGCAAAGACGCCAACAAAAAATAATAGAAGAAGCCCCTTGTCCAGAATTAAATAATGATATTAGAACCTTTTTAGGTGATTTATCTGTGAAAGCAGCTAGATCAATTAAATATGAAGGAGCAGGCACTATAGAATTTATTGCTGATATTGAAAACGGCATTGATAAAAATAAAATCTATTTTATGGAAATGAATACAAGGATACAAGTTGAACACTCAGTCACTGAGGCTGTAACTTCAACTGACTTAATTACATGGCAACTTGAAATTGCTAACGGCAACAAAATCTCTAAATCACAAAAAGATATAATTTTAAAGGGATGGTCCATTGAAGCAAGATTATATGCAGAAAATGTAAATAATAATTTTTTACCTCAAAGTGGCTTAATACATCATCTTAATTTTCCAAAAATGTTGAAACATCCAAACTGTATTGTAGAAACAGGTACTCAAGAAGGAGATTTTATTACTCCATTTTATGACCCAATGATTGCAAAAATTATTTCATTTGGGAAAGATAGAAATGAAGCGATCAAATACCTTGAGAATTTTCTTATTGATGTTGAAATTGGAGGTATAAGAACAAATTTAAATTTGCTTAAAAAATTAATTACTAATAAAAATTTCATTAAAGGAAATATTGATACTAAATTTGTAGAAAGTAATATAAAGGACTTTATTGATAATGAGTCTGATCCATATTACGTAGCTCT
This sequence comes from alpha proteobacterium SCGC AAA536-G10, assembly GCA_000384615.1. Classification (GTDB taxonomy): domain Bacteria; phylum Pseudomonadota; class Alphaproteobacteria; order Puniceispirillales; family Marisalimonadaceae; genus Marisalimonas. Next base: position 9,021 of record ARQU01000008.1, read on the forward strand.
TGCTGGGCTTGTCGTTTTTAATGAAACTATATTTAAACAACAATCAAATTGGTATATGTGGAAACCAAGCGAGTACCCACTAAATATAACTATTCAAGATAGAATCCAACAATTAAAAATTTGTCAGAGAAACATGAATGAGTATGAAATTAAGGTAAATAACCTCAAGTATTTATTCACTTCTGTGAAGATACATAAATCTTCACTTAAAGCTAAATTAAATAGTCAAAATTTAGATATTAATTATAAATTAATTATAGATAAACATACTAATAATAAATTTTTTACGATATTCGCTAAAGACATTACCTATGAAGTTATTGTCTTAGATTCTTTAAGGCTTAGAGAAAACAACGAAGAATTTTCAGAAGATGATATAATAGCCCCAATGCATGGACTAATAAAATTTAATAAAATTAGAGAAAACTCAAAGGTGAAAAAAGGTGACGTTTTGTTAAATTTAGAAGCAATGAAAATGGAGTATTCACTTAATTCACCACGTGATGGTGTCATAAATAAAATTTATGTTAAAAATGGCCAACAGGTTACTGAAAAAATGAAACTTTTAAGTCTAAAAAAATAAATTGTCTCAACGGTTAAAAAAATGAGCAATTTTATTAATATTTTTGAAATGAGTCCGCGAGATGGGCTTCAAAACGAAAAGAATTTCATTTCTACTGAAGATAAAATAAAATTTATAAATAAACTATCTAGTTGTGGTTTTAAAAAAATAGAAACATCTAGCTTTGTCAGTCCTAAATGGGTTCCTCAATTATCTGATGCATTAAAAGTTTTCAGAGGTATCAATAGAGCAGAGGAAATAAAATATACCGCGTTAACCCCTAACGAGAAAGGATTTGACAATGCTTTAGAAGCAAAAGTGGATGAAGTAGCGATTTTTACCGCCGCTTCAGAGACATTTAACAAAAAAAATACTAATTGTGATATTAATACAAGCCTAAATCGATTTAAGCCAATTATCCAAAAAGCTAAGATAAATAAAGTTCCTGTTAGAGGTTACATTAGTTGCATTTCTCATTGTCCATATGAAAATTATGTTGATCCAAAAAAAGTTGGAGAAATAGCTAATAAGTTAATTAAAATGGGTTGTTATGAAGTTTCTCTTGGAGACACAACTGGAAAAGGAAGTTCTGAACAAACGTCAAAAGTTATTGCAGAATGTTTGCAATTTTTAACACCTGATAAATTAGCCGGTCATTTTCATGATACATTTCAAAATGCATTAAATAATGTAAAAATTTCTTTAGAATACGGAATTAAAACTTTTGATTCTTCAGTTGGTGGTCTAGGTGGATGTCCATATTCACCAGGGGCGAAAGGCAATGTTTCCACAGAAAAAGTTAATGATTTATTACTATCAATGGGATATGAGACTAATCTTAATATCACAAAAATTAAAGAATGTAATAAAATTGCGTTAAACCTCAAAGAGCACGGAAGCTATGAATAAAAATAAAAAACAAACAATCATTATAGAAAAAAGTGATAATAGCATTTCTAAAATAATTTTAAATCAACCAGAAAAACATAATGCTTTATCACCTATGATGATTAAAGAACTCTCAGAAAGCTTTGATGAATTAAAAGAAGACCCCAATACAAAAGTTTTGATTATATCTGCCAAAGGCAAATCTTTTTGCGCTGGTGGTGATTTAGACTGGATGAAGGAACAAATATTTTCAGACAGAAAAACAAGAATTGAAGAAGCTCGAAAATTGGCTGATTTATTATACAAAATGTACCAATTTCCTAAACCTCTCATAGCAAAAGTAGAAGGAAACGCTTTTGGTGGAGGAATAGGTATTATTTCTGTTTGTGATGTTGCTATATCTATAGAAAATATTAAGTTAGCTTTAACAGAAGCGAAGCTTGGATTAATACCAGCTACAATTAGTCCTTATGTTATTTCGAAAGTTGGATCAAGTAATGGCATAGATTTATTTACAAGTGCCCGTACCTTTTATCCTCCAGAAGCAAAAAATATAGGATTAATCAAATCTTTTTGTAACCAAGAAAGAATAGACAACATAATTAACGAAGAAGCAGATTCTATTCTCATCAATGGTCCCTCGGCAGTAAAAGCGTCAAAAAATCTTGTAAGAAACTTATCTTCTAAAATTGACGAAAATACTATTAAATTTACAGTTGAAGCCCTTGCAGATGTATGGGAAAATCCTGAATCTATTGAAGGTATTAATGCATTCTTTGAGAAAAGAAAACCAAATTGGATAATGGAGAAATAAATGGCTAATATATTAAAACAAGGCCAAAAACAAAATTTAACAAAATTAAATCTTGAGTACAACGGTGAGAAGGATGGTGAAGACCAAGTCGAAAATTATTTAAATATTGTTAATGAGAAAATCGGTTTTATACCAAACGTACTTGCTGCATTTGCAAAATTTCCAAAACAATTTGAGGGTTTTACTAAATTATATAATTCTTTAATGTTAGGTGAGTCTGGTTTAACAAAATTAGAAAGAGAAATGATTGCAGTTACAGTTTCGTCTGAAAACCATTGTTTCTACTGTTTGGTAGCACATGGATCTGCAGTTAGAGAACTTTCAAATGATCCCCAATTAGGAGAACGAATAGCTGCAAATTTTAGATCTGCAGAACTACCAGAGAAACAACTTGAATTGCTCAATTTTACTAAAAAGTTAACTAGAGACCCATCAGAGATATCTGAAAGCGATAGAACAAAGTTAAGAGAAGTAGGATATACCGATAGAGATATTTGGGATATAAGCGCTATAATTGGTTTGTTTAACATGACTAATAGATTAGCTTCTGCAACTGAAATGGAGCCCAACGACAACTATCATAATATAGCAAGATAAATTTTATGTCCTTTAATCTAAACCAAACACAGTTATCAATTATTGATTCAGTTCAAAATATTATGAAAAACTTTGATGATGATTACTGGCTTCAATGTGATAAAGAAAATAAATTTCCTCATAAATTTTATGAAGAGATAGCTAGTGGAGGATGGTTAGGTATATGTATGCCCAAGCAGTTTGGTGGTACTGCGTTAGGTGTAAGTGATGCATCTATTTTTATGCAAAAAGTTTCTGAAACTGGTGGTGGCATGGCAGCGGCCTCTTCTATACATATAAACATTTTTGGGCCACATCCAATTGTAGTCTATGGTAATAATAAGCAAAAAGAGAAATGGCTGCCTCCTTTGATTTCAGGAAAAGAAAAAACTTGTTTTGGAGTAACCGAACCAGACGCTGGATTGGACACAGGTAAATTAAAAACATTTGCAAAAAAAATTAATGACGGATATCTGGTTAATGGACAAAAGATTTGGACATCAACAGCTAAAATTGCTGATAAAATCCTCTTATTGGCACGAACTATTCCCGTTGAGGAATGCAAAAAGAACACTGATGGTCTGACTTTATTTTATACTGAATTAGATAGAAGAAAAATTGAGGTTAAAGAAATCTCAAAAATGGGCCGAGCAGCCGTAGATAGTAACCAAATATTTATTGATAATCTAGAGATCCCTGATTTTGATAGAATAGGTGAAGAAGGCAAGGGGTTTAAATATATACTTGATAGTCTTAATCCAGAAAGAATATTAATTGCTGCTGAGGCATTAGGTATAGGAAAAAATGCTTTATCAAGAGCTGTAAAATATGCAAGTGACAGAATTGTCTTTGACAGACCTATTGGCAAAAATCAAAGTATTCAACATCCATTAGCAGAAAACTGGATTGAGTTAGAAGCAGCAGAACTACTTATTGCAAAAGCTGCACACCAATACGATAATGGACAAAATGCAGGCGGAATGGCAAATGCTGCAAAATTCTTTGCAGCTGAAGCTGGTTTTAAGGCCGCCACTCAAGCAGTGATCACTCTTGGAGGAATGGGTTATGCAAAAGAATATCATGTGGAAAGATTATTAAGAGAATCTTTAATTCCAAAATTAGCTCCTGTAAGCGCTCAAATGATTTTGAACTATATTTCAGAACGTGTGCTCGGATTACCAAAATCATATTAAATAAAAAAGTGAATAAATGACAAATCAAAACAATATTCTCGTTTCTGCTTTAGATGGCATAAAAGTCTTAGACCTTACAAGAGTTCTTGGGGGTCCATACGCAACTCAAATACTTGCAGACCATGGCGCGGAAGTAATAAAAATTGAATCAAAAATCGGTGATGAGGTAAGAGGTTGGGGGCCTCCATTTATAAATGATATGGCTTCATATTTTATAAATGTAAATAGAAATAAAAAGTCTGTTGCTGTTGATTTAACAAAACAAGAAGGTAGAAACATAATTCTAGAAATTCTTAAAACTTCAGATGTTGTTATTGAAAATTTTAAAACTGGCACAATGGAAAAATGGAATCTTGGTTATGAAGAAGTTTTAAAAGACAAATTTCCTAAGTTAATTCATTGCCGAATATCTGGTTTTGGAGCTGAAGGACCTTTAGGAGGAGCTCCTGGATACGATGCAATTGTTCAAGCTATGACTGGAATGATGTCTATCAATGGACATCCAAATGGAGAAGATGTAAGGGTCGGTGCGCCAGTAGTTGATATGGGTACAGGGTTGTACGCTACGATTGGAATATTAATGGCGCTCCAAGAGAGACACAAATCAGGACTAGGTCAATTTATCGATATGTCTCTTTATGATTCCGCACTAGCATTAATGCATCCTCATACAGGAAATTATTTTTTGTCCAAAAAACCTGGTAAAGCTACAGGTAATGCTCATCCAAATATTGCACCTTATGATAAATTTAAAACTGCAACTAATGAAATTTTTATGGGGATAGGCAATGACGCAGGATTTGCCAGATTATGCAAAGCTCTCAATATAGATCACCTCATAACAGATGAAAGATTTCTTACAAACGGCGATAGAGTTAATAATAGAGAAGACTTAACTAAATATTTAGAAGATGCCTTAAAGGATGTAGATGGTGTCGAATTTTCTGAAAAGCTATTATCTGCTGGTGTTCCAGCGGGGCCAGTAAGAAATATTGAGGAGGCACTGAATCATCCTCAAACTTTAGAAAGAAATATGACAATTAGTAAAGAAGATTATACAGGTGTCTCGTCACCCATAAAATTTAGTCGATCTAAATCAGTTGGAGTAAAACATAAACCCCCTTTGATAGGTCAAAACACTAAGGAAGTTTTGAAAGACGCAGGATATAGCGAAGAAGAAATTCAAGAAATGTTATCAAATCAGATAATATTTGAAAAAAAATAATTCTTATTTATATAGTCTATTAAAGTAATGATCTCTTAAATAATGAGTATGTTGCAAGATGTCTTTTTGATCAAATCTGTTATTTGAAAATAATAAGAATGCGTCTAAAGCTTGAAAAATAAAAAGGTCTATCCCTGAAATTAATTTAGATCCTACAAGTTCACCTTTCTTAAGAAAAATAGTTTTTGCTGGCGTATACACAACATCGTATAGCCATTGATATTTTTTTATTTCTAAATTGCCTAATGGACAACCAGGAAAATCATAATGACCCAAAGGAGTACAATTTATTATTCCATCGAAACTTGATATAACACTCTCTAATTTTTTATGATTAAGTAATTTACAATTTATTTTTAGTTCTTTTAATTTCCCGAGTAGTTGCTCTCCTCTTAGATTGTCAGTATCTAATATATGAAGTTCTAAAACTCCTAGTGAGGATAATGCAAAGGAGATAGCTCTTCCGACCCCACCAACTCCAATAATAAGAATTTTTCCTGGTTTCTTTTTTTTAAAATGAAAATCATAACTTTTTATAAAACCAGAATAATCTGTATTATAAGCAACAATATTTTTTTGGAAAATTAATGTATTAGCTGATTTTACATTAAAGGCACTTTCGTAAACTTTATCTGCAAATTTAATTACTTTTTCTTTGAAAGGAAAAGTAATATTCACTCCACTAAAGCCACTCATTTTTAACTCTTTTAATAAGTCAGGGAGATTACTTTCTTTTATTGATTTTAAGTCAAACAACTCATAGGTAACAGAAACTCCAAATAAATCTCCTAAATGTTTGTGAATATCAGGAGCTTGAGATGTTGCTATGTTATGTCCTATTAATCCTAATTTCATAGGATTAGGAACGCTTTTCGAGTAAGCGAACAGTTATAGTTCCAAACCATCTTTCTAAATTCATTTTTACTGGTAAAATTCGTCCAAAGACAGTTCTTCCAAAAAAAAGTTTAAAATCAGTGAATTTATCGTCTATTGGTTTCCATTTAGTTTTCAACCTATGACCTCCCAAAGGTGTAATCTTTAAGCCACAAATCAAAACGTCTCCTCTATAAGATTTAGGCCTATCATTTTCAATAAAGCTATTTCCTAAAGTTTTTGTTTTAAGATCATACCTTCGTCTACCATCAAAGATTTTAAAGCTTTTATCACATTTATTCTCAAATCTTATTCTTTCAATTACGTTTAAAAAGGCTGTTACGGGGTCTATTACATTAATTAGACTTTCTCTATCTATAGGATGAAATTTTTTTAAATTTATAATAGGGATATTTTTATAATTTACTGAATTATTTACTCCCCATTCCAAGTCAGAGGAGCGCGCCTTATTATTAAAAATACCATTAGCTAAAAATTTATTTGGTATCCAAGTATTAGCTTTTTTTATTGAAGATGAATTTAACTCACCTACATATTCGTAAAAAACATTTAAAAAACCAGCGGTTTTAGATTTAGAATTCAGATCAATTTTTTTATTACTTGAGTTAATAGAAATTTCTGCTTGCCCAACAATTAAATTGCCAAATTGAACTTCATAAAAATAATTTTCTTGGGATGCAAAAGCTGAAAAGTTAATAAAAAGAATACTGAGACTAAAAACTTTAAAATAAATTTTTAAGTATTTTATTATCTTTAGTATTATCTTAATGGGAAATATTTTGTTCTCTTCTAATTGCAAGTACTGACGAAATTGTTGATACACAAAAAGGAACACAGAATGTTATTATAACTTTTATCCAATTTGTAAAAGTCATAGTACCAAAAAATATATGATCCCCATGATTAATTATAGCTAAGACTATCCCAACTATAGATGCCATTTTTAAAGCCCTTAAAAGTACATCCGTCCTTGTTACTATTTCAATCATTAATTTAATCCATTAAAAAATTTAACTGTTTGCAAAAGTCAACATAATATACAAAACTAAAATATGTAATAATTTAAATAAAAATTAATATATTGAGGTAAGAATGTTAATTAAAATCTTTGTAAGAACCTTTCCATCTACTGAAGATTGTGAATTATTTGAATCCATACTAGAAACACGATGGCCTAACTTACTTCAAGAAGTTAAAGGTGTTCGATTTAGAGCTATGAAAAATCCTCAAACGCCTAATGTGAGTGTAGTTTTATGGGAATTTCCAGACAATGAGTCTATGAAAAAAATTGAAAAGTTAATTGAAGAAAATATAGCAAAATACGTTAAGACGCTGGCACCCAAAACAGTACACTTTGTTGGTGCAGTTACTCAAGATTTTGGTGAAACTTCATTTTAATTAAAAAATAATAAATATGGAAAACAGCAATATTTTACCTCGACATACTAGCTATGAACTCCCAATGGCTGCTTACGGTGATGGGTGCTATATTATTGACAAAAACGGTAAAAAATATCTTGACGGTTCATGCGGGGCAGCTGTTTCATGCTTAGGTCATTCAGACCAAACAATCAATGATGCAATAATCAAGCAAGCTGAGAAATTAGCCTTTGCCCACACATCTTTTTTTACTAATGAACCTGCAGAAGAACTTGCAAAATTATTATCGACAAACTCACCAACAGGATTAGACAAAGTTTATTTTGTTTCAAGTGGATCAGAGGCTATTGAAGCTTCACTAAAATTAGCAAAGCAATATTTTAATGAAATTGGAAAACCAAAAAAACACAAGGTTATCTCAAGAAAACAGAGTTATCATGGTAATACATTAGGAGCGTTAGCAGTTGGAGGTAATATACAAAGAAGATCTTTATTTGAAGATTTACTTATAGAAACTAGTTTGATTTCACCTTGTTATAAATATAGATTTCAGGATGCAAACGAAAATGAAATTCAATATGGTTTAAGAGTAGCTAACGAATTAGAAGACGAAATAATTCGATTGGGTCCAGACAATGTTATGGCGTTTATTGCAGAAACAGTTGTTGGAGCAACAGCTGGTGCCTTAACACCTGTTAAAGGATATTTTGAGCGAATAAGAGAAATTTGTACTAATTATGATGTTTTATTAATTTTGGATGAAGTTATGTGCGGCATGGGAAGAACCGGACCACTCTTTGCGTGTGATGATGAAAAAATTGTTCCTGATATAATAACTATTGCCAAAGGTTTAGGAGCTGGATATCAACCTATAGCTGCTATGATGTGTCAAAATTTTATTAATGACGCTATAAACCTCGGAAGTGGTTTTTTTTCAACATGGACATACCTACCTTGGTCATCCCATTGCATGCGCCGCGTCATTAGCAGTTGTAAATAAATTAATCAAAGAAAACTTTTTTGAAAAGGTAAGAAAAAAAGGAGAATATTTACAGAAAAGCCTAGAGGTCACACTTGGCCAAAATAAGTATATTGGTGATATAAGAGGCAGAGGTTTGTTTAGGGCTGTAGAATTAGTCCAAAACAGAGAAACTAAAGAGCCTTTTCCAAAAAACTTTAATATTGCAGGCAAAATTAAAAAAAGGGCTCTTGATTTAGGTTTAATTTGCTATCCTATGCAGGGAACGGTAGATGGTACAATTGGCGACCATATTTTAATTGCACCACCATTTATCATTAATGAAAATGAAATGAACGAAATTTGTCAAAAATTAAAAACTACCATAGAAAGCATCTGTAATTAAACTTGATTATAATTAAAATATATATAATTAATAAAATATAAATATAAATTTTTTTGAGAAACAACACATATGTATTTGCGTGTAGTCACAATAAAATGTCCAAACCAAGCTGCGAAAAAAGCCTTAAAATTATTATTTAAACAAGTCGTAGTTGAACAGATGAAAGTTGGGCTTATTAAAGAGACTGTAATTGATATTTCTGATACCAATTTTTTAAATGTTAAATATTGGATTTCAAAATCCCATTTTGAAAAAGGAAGAAAAAATTGGCAAAAAGTTAGTCAAGAATTAAATGAAATGGGAGCAATCGTATCTGCTGTGGGTGGAGAAGGTGAGATCAATCTTTCTGAAGATTACCAAAATTATATTTAACTAAACACCCAAAAATTCTTGGGCAATGTTACTTGTTAGCTTAGAAGCAGGTCCGTTCCAAACTGTTCTTCCTTTTTCAAGGATATAAAAATTATCAGCTAAATCTAATAATTGCTTTAACGATTTATCAATTATTAAAATTGATGCTGATTTATCTTTTAAGACTTCTATTACTTTCCAAATTTCTGATCTAATAGTCGGAGATAAACCTTCAGTTGCTTCATCTAAAATTAATAATTTTGGATTGGTCATTAAAGCCCTACCAATTACTAACATTTGTTGTTCGCCTCCTGATAATGAAAAAGCCATTTGATTTTTTCTTTCTTCCAACCTTGGAAATAAATTGTAAATAGCATCTAAATCCCACTCTCCATCAACAGCAGTAGCAATAAGATTCTCTAAAACTGTTAAATTAGAAAAAGCCCTTCGTCCCTCAGGAACCAAACCTATTCCTAATTGAGCAATTTTATAACTAGGAAGTTTTACAAGTGAGATTTTATTAAAATTAATTTCACCTTCATATTTATTTATTAAACCACAAATGGATTTAATAGTGGTTGACTTCCCCATTCCATTTCTTCCAAGCAAGGCAACAATTTCACCTTGATTTATTTCTAAATTAACATCAAATAATGCCTGACTAGCTCCATACCAAGATTTGAGTGATTTTACTTTTAACAGTTTATCCATTAAATTTCATAACCTAAATACACATCACGAACTAAGACATTTGATCTTATTTGGTCAACTGTTCCAGTAGCTACTATTTTTCCATAGTTAATTACAGAAACTCTGTCAGCTAGAGCAAAAACTGCATCCATATCATGTTCAATTAATAAAATAGGTGAATTAGTTTTAATCTTTTTAAATAAGTTTATCATCATTTTCGTTCCACTTTCATCTAGACCTGCCATAGGTTCGTCGAACAAAAACACCTTAGGATCCATAGCAAGTGCTAACCCAACCTCTAGCTTTCTTCTATCACCATGACTTAATTCAGAGGCCAGAGTATCGCTCTTATCAAATAGGTCAATTTCCCTGAGAATTTTTTTAGCTTTAGTATCTAATTCTTTATTTGTTCTTATATTTTTAAATAGTTGAAATGTTTCTTTGGATTTATTAAGAAGCGATAAAATTATATTATCTAAAGCACTAAATTTTGGAATAATTGATGAAACTTGAAAAGTTCTAGATATACCTATTTTTGCTCGTTCAACATCATTTAGATCAGTTATATCTTCTTGATCCAAAACAATTGAACCTATGTCATGCTTAACACTTCCTACAATTTGTTTAATTAATGTTGATTTTCCCGCTCCGTTTGGTCCAATTAAAGCATGAATTTCGTCAAAATTTAAGTCAATGGCTATTTCATCTGTAACTTTAAATGCTCCATAAAATTTTGATAAATTTTTAATATTTAAAATTTTATTTTTCATATTTTAACTTCTTATCAAACAAACCTAAAATCCCTGATCGTGCAAATAATATTACCAATATAAGGATTAAACCTAGCCAAAATTGCCAGTTCTCTGTATATGATCCAAGAGTTTGCTCCAATGCAATAAAAAAAGCCGCTCCGACTAAAGGACCATAAAGTCTAGCCATTCCACCAAGTATGACAAACACCATTATTTCTCCAGAAGTATGCCAATCAAGAACAGTTGGACTCACAAATCTATTTAAATCAGTATAAAGCGATCCAGCTAAACCAGTAATTGTTCCAGAAATAACAAAAACTAACAATTTTACTTTGAATGTTTCTATCCCTACTGATTTAACTCTCTCTTCATTTTGTTTAATTGCCTGAAAAGACATACCAAAGGGAGAATTGATTAATCTCAGTGAAATAAAAATAGAAAATAATAACCAAAACAGGGAAATTATGTAAAAACTAATGGGATCCATTGTATTCAGCATCGGAAAGGAATTTCTCATATATATTGAAAGGCCATCTTCACCACCATAATTAGGCCAACTAATTGAAAAAAAATATAACATTTGTGCAAATGCTAAAGTAATCATAATAAAATAAACGCCACTAGTTCTTAAAGATAGTAGACCTATTATAAAAGAAAATAATGCACTTACTAAAATTGCTATTGGCCAAATAATTAGCATTTCAGAACTACCAGAAACAGCTATAGGCCAACTAAATAACACTTCATCATTTAGCGCGTGGAAAGATAATATTCCGGTAATATAGCCGCCAATCCCAAAAAACGCTGCATGGCCTAAAGAAATAAGGCCGCAATAACCAAGTGCTAAATTTAAACCAATACCCGCAATACCAAGAATAACAACTTTTGTTGCCAAGGTTATAAAATAAGGTTCATCAAAAATAACACCACAGGTAGGTATCAGTATGAGAAAAACCATAATCCATTTATTGAAAAATTTTTCAATAATCATGTTTACTTTTCCCAAACAATCCAGATGGTTTTATAATTAATATAAGTGCCATAAGAATATATATTAACATTGATCCTATTGAAGACCCTACAGAAGTTGCGTTTGATGGTTCCATGAATACTTTTAACAATTCAGGTAAAAAAATGCGTCCTATAGTGTCTGTAACTCCCACTAATATAGAACCTACAAGAGCACCTTTAATTGATCCTATTCCTCCAATTACTATAACAACAAAAGCTAAGATTAAAATTGGCTCACCCATTCCTACCTCAACTGATTGAATAGCTCCAATCATTGCGCCTGCCAACCCTGCAAGTGACGCTCCTATTGCAAACACAATTGTGTAAAGTTTTGAGATATCAACACCCAAAGCTGATATCATTTGACGATCATTTTGCCCAGCTCTAATACGAATACCTAAACTTGTCTTTGTAATTAGAAAATAAAGACCTAAAGCAATTAGAAAACCCATGAATATTATAAACAATCTATATTTAGAATAAATTATATTATCAAAGATAGGTACTGTACCATTAAGTATATTTGGAATATTTAGGTATAAAGGAAATGCTCCAAAACACCACCTAACTCCTTCTGAAAGTAGCAATATAAGAGCAAATGTTGCCAAAACCTGATCTAAATGGTCCCGTCTGTACAAACGTCTTATAATTATGATTTCAATTAAAACACCTGCAATCGCTGCTCCAGCAAGACTTGCTAGTAAAGCTAGCCAAAAGGAGTCAGTTAAGGCTGCAATTAACGCCGCACTAAAAGCTCCAATCATATAAAAGGATCCGTGAGCCAAGTTTATTAAACCCATTACACCAAAAATCAAGGTCAAACCAGCAGACATAAGAAACAACATAGTTCCAAATTGTATGCCGTTCAAAAGCTGTTCAAAGAATAATATAAATGTCATTTAAGCAATTTTTGTCATAGGTGATTTCATTAAGAAATCACCTAGACGTTTTATTTACATCTTGCAATCAGAAACATATGCATTTGAATGATCTTTTAGTCCAACTGAAACGATTTTATTAGTGAGAGTTTTACCTTCTTTAATCACTTCACGAACATAAATATCCTGAATTGGATGATGATTTGTGTCAAAACTAAATTTACCTCTAGTAGATGAAAAATCCGCACTCCTTAGTGCATCTCTAAATTTATCCATATCTTGAATTTTAGCCTTAGACATTGCTGATATCAAAAGTTTACCAGTGTCGTAACCTTGAGAAGCATATAATGAAGGAAGTCTTCCATATTCACTTTTGAAGTTAGTTACAAATTCTTTGTTCGCAGCGTTATCGATATCTTTTGACCATTGAGAAGTATTTTTTACACCTAACGCTGCATCTCCAACGGCTTTTAGTATACCTTGATCAAATGAAAATGCAGGACCAACTACAGGAAGTTTAATACCTGATTGAGAAAATTGTTTCATGAATCCAATCCCCATTCCACCTGGAAGGAAGAAAAATATACTATCTGCACCTGAAGCTCTTATTTGTGCAATCTCTGCTGCATAATCTTTTTGTCCTAACTTAGTGTAAATTTCACCAGCTAACTTACCTTTAAAAAATCTTTTGTACCCTGTAAGAGCATCTTTACCTGCCGGATAATTAGGAGCAAGAATAAAAGAATTTTTGAAACCAACAGAATTTGCGTAGCCACCTGCTGCTTCATGCAAATTGTCATTTTGCCAAGCCACATTAAAATAATTTTTATGACAACCCTTTCCTGCTAATTTTGATGGACCAGCATTAGGTGACAAATAAAACTTACCTTGATTTACCGTAGCTGGTACAACTGCCATTGCCAAATTGGACCATATAATTCCAGTAAGAACATCTACTTTATCTGACTGTATCATTTTATCTGCTAATTGAACTGCAATGTCAGGCTTTCGTTGATCATCTTTAGTTATAACTGAAATGTTTTTATTACCTTTTACAGCAAGCATAAAACCATCTCTAACATCAATGCCCAAACCAGAACCTCCACCCGATAAAGTAGTTATCATTCCAACCTTTACCTTATGACCATCAGCAAATGTTGAGGAAGCCGCCATTAACAATAACGTTCCTAAAGTGGTTGTAAACTTTATCATCTTTTTCCCCTTAGTTAATCTTTAAAATAAGAATCAAAAAATACATAATTATTCTCATAAAGGCAAAGTAATAAAAATGTTTTAGCTAGATGACTCAAAAATCTATATCCATTCTATTAATAGAAAAAGTCTTACGGTTAAAGCCTTTATCCATTTTTTCAATCTCAATCATATTTTCATTGTCTACTCTTTTATAAGGATTTTTTTTATTTGCTCTAAACGAGTTTCTTTTTGTGAAAGATTGATATCTGATTTTTCAAATTTCTTTTTTATCCATTTTAACATTTTATTTGTAGACTTTCTGACTTGCATCCTGGTGCTTCTAAATGGACAAATAATCAATCTCAAGATAATAGGATTGATGAGTTGAATAAGACTATAATTTTTTAAATAAGATACTTAAGCTTTTGCATTAGAAAATCATACCTCGAGATGATAGTGAAAAAATAAACCAGCTTATCCAAAACCATAAAATTAAAAAAATAATTGACAGATTAATAAATTTATTTTTTTTAAAATAATAAATTAAACTTTTTTCCTTATAAAAGAAATACATTGAACAAATAATAAAAATAAAATCAAATGGAAATGAATATCTCGGTTTTGATATAGCTATTAAACATAAAATAATTGACGAAAGGATAGTTATTGAAGATAAAAATTTAAATTTAAAATTTTCAAATTTAGTATTTATTAAAATCAAAAAACCTACGAACAAAATAAAACTATATTGAAATAAACTAGATATTAATAAAGTTAATGAATAAAAATTTGTTATTGGGTAAGAGCCCTCTCCACCTATTAGTTGCAACTGTGCTGTTTTAGGAGCAAATATTCTTGCAAATCTTCCTATCGCTCTTCTTACAAATGTTAAAGGATGATCTTTAATATAATTTATTGCTAAATCCTTCATTTCGTCTTCAGATAATTCAAGTCGTTCCCATGGAGTTGATAAATTTCTGTCATTAATTTGTTCCTTTGTCGCTAATGGATTGAAAAGATTAAGATCTTCTGTATAATGATCTCTATTACCTATGTATAAATTATAACTTGATCCATAAGTTAATGTAATTTTATCATAAATAGAATAATTATAGCCAATATAAGTAAATAAAAGCATATATCCAAATATTGAAAACATAATTGTTCCAATTACTCTAGATGCAATTGATTTAAAATAATAAATACTGCAAAATAAACTTAAACCTAAAACAATTGGTAAAAGATTAGTTCTCACCAATACGAGCGCACCTGATAAAGTTAATGCAACAAATATTTTATAAATTTTAATTTTTCCCAACATGATATTAAATATTAATAAAATTAGAAAAAGAGCTGGTGTCTCACTTGTTAAAAACTGAGAGAACGAAATTGAAGGGATATATAAAGCATAAAAGAGTGCACAAGAGTAAGGAAACAAAACTGATCTTTGATTATCTTCAAATATAAAGATCTTACTTGAAATTTGAAAAATTAAAAAAATATTTATAATGTCTAAACATACCCAAAATAATCTAAAATATTTAACATTTTCATCTAACATCAAATTTAGAAAACTAATTAAAATTGGGACTATAGGTGGCCATTCATTTTCAAGATAGCCATTTTGATATAAAGATATTCCTGTATTAAAATATCCTAGTTCATCTGATGCAAATCTGGTTTCTGGTATTAAATACCACAAAAATAATCTAAGAATCACAGATGCAAAAATTAGATAAATAAAATAGTTTATACTTTTCTGAATTTCTTTTGTTAACATTTGAAAAAAATAAATTATCTCAAATTATAATAATATGATAATGCATCTTTTATTCCATCTTCAAAATTAATTTTTTTGTAATTCAGTATCAACACCTTTTGAAAAAACACATTCTGGCTGATCACTTAGACCGGAAACTCCACCTGACAAAGTAGTTATCATTCCAACCTTTACCTTATGACCATCAGCAAATGTTGAGAAAGCCGCCATTAGCAATAACGTTCCTAAAGCGGTTGTAAACTTTCTCATTTCTTATGGCCTAGTTAACCTTTAAAATAAGAATCAAAAAGTACATAATTATTCACTTAAAGGCAAAGTAATAAAAATGTTTTAGCTAGATGATTTAAAAATCTATATCCATTCCATTAATAGAAAAAGTCTTACCATTAAAGCCTTTATCCATTTTTTCAATTTCAGTCATATTTTCACTGTCTACTCTTTTGTAAGGATTTTTTTTCATTTGCTCTAAGCGAGTTTCTTTTTGTGAAAGATTGATATCTGACTTTTCAAATTTCTTTTTTATCCATTTTAACATTTTATTTGTAGACTTTCTGACTTGCAACTTGACAATGAGTTAATTTTTTAAATCTATAACCAGCAAAAGTTTTATATGTAATCTTGGCTAATGAATAAATGACAGGAAGACTTACAAAAACAGACAACATATTCCAAAACCTTAATTTACTCCAAATCAAAATAAAAGCGTCTACACCAATCTTCAGATTGGCGTTTTGATCTATAGCATGTAAATACATTAAAGCATCATATTGAGATACTTTAATAAGCTTTAAATCATCTGGTTTGGTTGCAATGTCATACCATTCAAAAATATTCTTTGGTGCTACTTTTTTATAATAATTTATTTCTTTACTACAAAGACCACATTTACCGTCATAAAAAACTTTAGTTAAATTCATTTTTAAAACCTATATTAATTTAGAAACATTTACTGCAACATTAGATCCAGAGCCAATTAAATTGGACCACATATTTTCAAAAACACTATTTTTATCAAATCCCTTCTGCATTTTGGCATCATTTTGATGCTCAACTTCTTCATCACAACACATTTCTAGAACTTTTAAGAGATCAAAAGAAATTGATTTTTTATATAAAAATTCTATTTGCTCTCGATAATGTTGTTCTACAAAGGTCTCAACTGATTGTATAGTGACACAAAAAAATCTATAACCTAACAATGCCGAAATAAATCCCAAACTAAACCCTAGAATTCTCCATAAAATTAAAAGTTTACTTTTATTTTTATTAGATAATAGGTGATTCATAATAATTAAGTGATTTTTTTCCGTTTGATAATGTTCTTTTGACATAACCTTAATTTTTTTATTCCAAAAAATACACTTAGCACCTAGGTATATCCAAACAGCACCCGTCTCCCCTGCATGATTAGATCTCATCCAACCAACCATATTCTTTGGTATAAAAATATTAGAGGCGTTATATTTTTCGATTAATTCAAAATTATTCATATAAATTATAGATCTCTGTTTGATAGTTGTTGAAACCTAATACTTATTATAATTTTTTAAATTTTCAATGACTTACTTTAATTAACATAAATTTTGTTCTTTGAATGGCATAATGTTTGCAAATCTTTTATAAATATGGAGTTTTTATATTGGAACCACTCTCAATAATTTCTGTAATTTTTCAATTGGCAAGTGCTGCTCCTGAAATTGACAAATTGCTTATGCAAGATGAAAAGAAAATTTATACAAGGACTGAGACAATAGAAATTTACAGAACTACTATGATCCCCAACCTCAAAAAAAACTCTAATGAAAAGAACAAATAAATTGTTTTAATTAACTAATTAAACAATATCTCATTATATAACTTCTGTTATGCTTGACTCATATTCTTATTTCGTAATAATCAATTATTCATTTGATAAGTATTTTGGATAACTTCAAATTACAAACGTTTTTAAATGGGGATAAGAATAATTTATTCTTAACTACTAATGTTATTATAACATTGAACTTCCAGCTTATGCTGGTTAATCATTATGGAGGAAATTAAATGATTAAATCTACTACACTTTTTAAAGTTGGAACTGGATTAGCCGCTATAGTTTCTGCTATTGCTTTTACTACAGCTCCATCTTTGGCTGCCAAAAAACCTGCTATTGAAGTTGTAACTCATGCGGGTGCCGGCGGTGGTACTGACGTTAACTCAAGAATGATGATGCTTCGTTCTAGAAGAGTTTTAAAGCAAGATATGGTTGTTGTTAATAAAAGAGGTGGTGGTGGAGCTGCCGCTATGAACTATTTCATGACAAGACCTGCTGATGGAAACACTATTTTAACTTTTACTGTTGGTCACGCAATTACAATGGCTATGGGAAAAACAAAGTTAAAAGTTGAAGACATGGCCCCTATAGCTAGAGGTACAAATGATCCTCAAATACTGATGGTAAATTGTAAAACTAGTCCATACAAAACCCCTGAAGCTTTTGTTGCTGGAATGAAAAAAGGTGATAAAATTGCGTTTGGCGGGACTCATACAGGTACAATTGACCACATTACTGCATTCTTGTTTGCAAAAAAGCTTGGACAACCAATGCCTAAGTATATTCCTTTCAAAGGTGGAGGAGAACTTGCTACTCAAGTTGTAGCTGGAGCAGTTGATGTTGGAGTTTTAAATTTATCTGAAGCAGGCGGTCCAATTGATGCTGGTGACTTATGTCCTTTAGTTATTTTAGGTGAAAATGCTATGGCGCCAATACCTAAGGCTAAAACAGCTAAATCAATGGGTATTGATCTTGTTTTATCAACTACTAGAGGCTTTGTAACACATAAAGGTGTTGATCCAGCAAGAGTGGCTGAAATGGAAAAAGGTCTGTCAAAAGCAATGAAACATTCAATGTATCAAGCTTATCTTGCTAATTCTGGATTAGATAACACTTCTCCACAACCTTCTGGTCCTTGGGGAAAGCAAATCAAATTCATGGTTGGTGAATTTGGACCTGCTTTAAAAGCTATGGGATTACTTAAATAAATTTGAACAGTTTGGATGCCCCTTAATTGGGGCATCTGAAAGCTTTGTTATGAAAAAAAAATTATATATAATTCCGTTGTTTCTAACTCTATTCTCATTCGTAGTAATATACTTATCATTACAGTTAGAGACTTCTCCGGAAATGATTGTTGGTGATAGTATGCAAGCAAGGTCATTTCCTATTTTTTTAATGGTAATTAATTTAATGCTCGTTGGGATCCTTTCTTTACAATTCTATAAAACTTATCCAAAGGAAGTAGAACTTGAAAAATTTCCAACATGGTCCAGCATGTTACTTTTTTTAATATTTTATATTTTGGTTAAAGTAAGTGGAGATATGTTTGTTGCTATTCCAATAGTAATGTTTTTAATGGGTTTAACCTGGGGACAAAAAAAAGTATGGATTTCTCTTGTAAACGCGATTGCAACACCTCTTTCAGTATTTCTCCTTTTTGATTATGTCTTACAAGTAAGATTCCCTAGAGGTTGGCTGACAAACATTTATTATGGTTAGGTTTAAAGGTTATGATTGAAGCACTTTCTGCCATGGGTTCGGTATTTACTGACCCCTACTTATTAGGATTAATTTTTGCTACAACTGTTTTAGGTGTAATAATAGGAGTATTACCAGGTCTTGGTGCGACTACAGGCGCAGCATTATTACTACCTTTCACTCTTACTATGGAACCTGTTCAGGCTATTGCTGTTTTATCAACAATTTATGTATCAGCAACCTTTGCTGGGTCTATAACCGCTATTTTAATTAATACCCCTGGAACTTCAGCTGCTGCTGCTACAACCTTTGATGGATATCCATTAGCACAAAAAGGTGAAGCGGGAAGGGCTCTTGGAATTGCTGTTGTGTCAAGCACAGTCGGTGGCGTGTTTTCAGTTATTGTCTTGTGTATTGCAGCACCTTTATTAGCTAGAGTTGCTTATGAATTTCGTCCACCAGAATATTTTGCATTAACAATTTTTGGACTTTCAATGCTTGCAAGCATCAGTGCAGGCGGTGCTGTTAAGAACCTAATTGGTGGTATATTTGGTGTTTGGCTATCTACTATTGGTGCGGAAAGAGTAACAGCAATAGAACGATTTATGTTTGGAAATTATGATTTATATGAGGGTCTATCCTTCGTTCCAGTTTTCATAGGACTTTTTGCTATTTCAGAATTGCTGGTTCAATCAAAGATGGTAAATAAAATTGTTGAAACAGTGGCTTTAAAAGCTGTTAAGTTGCCTACAAAAGAAGACTATAAAAGAATTTGGAAAACTATTTTGAGGTCGTGCGGTATAGGAACCTTTATTGGGGTTCTTCCAGCAGAAGGGGCTACAGTCGCCTCCATGATTGGTTACTCAGAAGCAAAAAGATGGTCTAAAAACAAAGAAGAGTTTGGAAAAGGATCTGTTGAAGGAATAGCTGGAGCTGAAGCAGCTAATAACGCTGCAACTGGAGGCGCAATGGTGCCAACAATGGTCCTAGGAATACCTGGTAGTGGTACAACAGCGATCATTTTAGTTGGTTTAATGGTTCATGGGCTTAGACCGGGAGCTTACTTATTTACTGAACAGGTTGAAAAAGTATATCAAATTTTTGGATCAATGCTTTTAGCAAATCTTATGTTTATGGCTATGGGTCTTTATGCCGCAAGACTCTTTGCACGAGTTTCTCTGGTTCCAATATCAATATTATGGCCTATAGTTTTTGCTTTATCAGTAATAGGAGCTTACGCTCTATCACAATCTTTAATTGATGTATGGATAGCTCTTATTTTTGGTGTGATTGGATTTTTTGCAAGAAGACATGGTTTTGCAGTTGCCCCTATCGCTGTGGGTTTGATTTTAGGTGAAATGGTAGAAACTAATCTCCAACATTCTCTAAAAATGTATGATGGTCAGTGGTGGATGATATTTGCTCAACCACTTGCAGCATTTTTTTTAATACTGGCATTCTTAGGTCTTTGTGGTCCTTATTTATATAGTTTAATAATTAGACACAAAGACTAAATACTTATTAAGTAACCACTCATTTTAATTGCATTCCATATAAGGTTTAAGGCTATTAAAGTCAGAATAATATTAAGTACTAACTTAAAATATTTTTTACCAAAGTTTATTAAAATTTTTTTACCGATTACTGTTCCTACAAAACCACTCACAATCATTGCAGTAATGAGAAGAAAGTAATCAGTGTAAACAAAACCTACAAAACCAAATATTACTACCTTTATCAAATGTTGTATCGTCATTAATGCTGAGTGAGTAGCTGTATGTTTTACTGGCTCTAGTTTCATAGTCTTTACCATACCTGCTACTAAAGTTCCTGAAGCACCAAAAAACATTGTAAAAAAACCTGAAAACATTCCACCAAAAACTACGTGAGTTGCACCAATAGCCGGGATTTTTCCAAAAACGGACCAAAGAATAAATAAAGCAACAATTAATTGAAGTAACCAAGGCTCTATTTGGACAAAAAATGTTCCGCCAAGTATAGATCCTAAAATAGTTCCTATGCTAAAAGGAATTAATACGTCACTTTTTATATCTTTTAGAAATATAAGGGTTCTACCGAAATTAGATCCTATTTGAACAACACCATGTATTGGTAACAGAGCAATAGGTGGGAGTTTAATAGCTAACAAACCTATTAGGACAGCTCCACCACCAATTCCAAAAGCAGAACTTATAAAGGAGGTCACCATACTCGCAATTATTAAGAAGTATATTGTGTACTCTGAAAGTTCTCCCGGCATTTCAAACATTTCAATCCTTCAAAGCATGAGGAGGTGGAGCAAAGTAACGAGGCATTTCTCCTACTGCGTGAACATTTACTTCTACTAAAACAGGGCCAGTAAATTTTATAGCTTCATCCAATTTTTTTTCTAGCTCATTAGCATTATCAATTCTCTTATATTTCATGTTTGCAACTTTGGCTAAATCTTCAAAATTTGGACCTATCAAATCTGCATAAAATTTTCTTCCACCATACATGCTTTCTTGAATATGTTTTATAACACCATATCCCTGGTCGTTCATTACTAGAAAAACTACATCACAATTAGTTTCAGCAGCTGTCCACAAATCAGGAAGATTTAACATAAAACCTCCATCACCGCACATTGCAATGGTTTTTTCTCCATTAATACCAACAGACGCTCCA
This sequence comes from alpha proteobacterium SCGC AAA536-G10, assembly GCA_000384615.1. Lineage (GTDB taxonomy): Bacteria > Pseudomonadota > Alphaproteobacteria > Puniceispirillales > Marisalimonadaceae > Marisalimonas. The sequence continues at coordinate 30,754 of ARQU01000008.1, forward strand.
ATAGCAAGAGCCATTCCAGGCCCAATTGCAGCTCCAACAGGATAAATATTTTGTTCTGGTTTATTAATTTGCATAGAACGATTGCCCCACATACTATTAGAAATCGTTACGTCTCTGACCCATCTTCCATTTTCAGGAAGTACTCTTCTGATAATTTCTGGAAAGTCCTTGTAAGCACCAAGATTGTTTTTATAAGATTCTAAAATTTTGTTTTTTAGTTCTGAAACTTCATTTATCCAGTCATCATCAACAAGGATAGTGTTTGATAGTCTATTAGCAAGTTCTCCCAAAACCATTTTTGCGTCACCACAATGAAAAAAGTTAGTTTTGTATGTTCTATTTTCTGCATCAGGATCAATGTCAATTTGAATAATATTGTCAGGAAGTTTTAGAGACATATCTCTGGTTTCGTGTCCTCTTAATCTACTTCCAACAACTATCATTAAATCAAGTGTTTTATAAAAATCTTCTATTAGAGGTACAGCATTAAAAGCACCCATACTCATTTTATTACTTTCAGGAACAACACCTCTTCCTAATGTGCTAGTAACAACTGCAAAGCCAATATCAATAAATTTTTCTACTTCATCTTTTGCAAATTTTGCCCCATTACCTACCCAAAGTATTTTTCTTTTAGATTTTTTTACTATGTCCTCTATCTTATCTAAAGATGAAATATCACCTATTTGTAAATTTATGCTTGGCAATTTAATTTGATCTAATTCTGATGGCCTTTCAATAATAGTCCTTTGAATATCTATTGGTATTTCAACAGACACAGGTCCCATTGGAGGAGTTAGAGCGGCAGTAGTTGCTTCCATTAATTTTGTAATAACGTCTTCTGGTTTGCTTATTCTAATTGCTTTCTTTGAAATAGATTTCAACATACCCAACTGATCAGGAACATCGTGAACTGTTCCTTGCTTTTTATCTAAATTTTCTGTTGCCGTTTGGCCAGTAAAATGAAGTACTGCAGAACCCGCAAATCGAGATTCAACTAATGCTCCTGCTATATTTGCTGCCCCAGGTCCAGTACTAGTAAAGACAACTCCAAGACCATTTGTAGCTCTTGCATAACCATCTGCCATGTGACCTGCGCCCATTTCACCTCTTGCAGGTATCATTTGTATATAGTTTCTTCTACCAATAGCATCTAGCATAGGTATGTTATGGACTGAAACCACACCAAAAACATCTTTCACACCTATCTGATATAAAAATTCTGAAACTAGGTCTCCCACATTATATTCTTTCATAGTCCCACCCCTTTTGACTTAACATGTTAAAAATCTTATATTAATTTTTAATATTGTTAAGATTAAACTAATGATTGAGTTATTTAAATGGATAATACTGTAGATGCAAAAACAGTTAAGTCTTGGATTTCAGATGATGACGAGATTGCATTTATTGATGTGAGAGAAATTGGCCAACATGCTGAAGGTCATCCTTTTTTTTCTATCTCAATTCCATTTAGTACTTTTGAAATCAACATAGAGAGACTTCTCCCAAATAAAAATGTTCGGGTTGTATTATTTGATGATAACAATGGAATATCAGAGTTAGCCTATAAACAAGCAAAGGCTTTAGACTATTCTAAAATTTTAATTTTAAAAGAGGGTGTTAAAGGTTGGTTGGGAGCCAAGTTCAAATTATTTGATGGCATTAATGTTCCTAGTAAAAGTTTTGGTGAATTAGTAGAACACAAGTTTCGGACACCTTCAATTACGCCCAAAGAATTATTAAAAAAACAAAATAAAAAAGAAGATATAATCATATTAGATGGGAGACCATTTGAAGAGTATAATAAAATGAGCATTCCAGAAAGTATTTGTTGCCCAAATGCTGAAATACCATTCAAAATTTCGTCAATAATCAAAAGCCCAAAGACTGAGATAATTATAAATTGTGCAGGCAGAACAAGATCAATTATTGGGGCCCAAACATTAATAAATTTTAATATAAAAAATAAAGTCTACGCCTTAGAAAATGGAACTCAGGGTTGGGTTTTGTCTGACTTAAAATTAGAAAATAACAAAACAAATTTTCTCGATATTACTCCTAAAGATAAAGAAAAAGAAAAACTAAAAAGTGAAATTTCAAATTCGTTGGATAAAAATCATATAAAAGTTATTGATTTACCAAAAGTTAAAGATTTAATAGAGGATGAAACAAGATCTACTTATATTTTTAACGTAAAAACAAATTTATCTCCTATAAAATCTGTCACAGGAATTAGAAATGTCCCTGGGGGTCAACTGGTTCAGGCTACAGATAATTATGTTGGAGTACTAAAGTCACGAATAATACTCTTTGATGAGGGTGATCTTGTAAGAGCTGGAACAACGGCACTCTGGCTTAAAAAAATGAATTTTGAGTGTTATGTTTTTAGAGGCATAGAAACAGAAATAAATACATTAAATATAAAAAATTACATTAAACTCAAGAATATATCAGTTACTCATATAAGTTTGAATGATATAAAAACTTCAGATACAGGTATTATTTTTGATATCCGTAAAAGTGTTGATTATTGCAAATTAAGGCTGAAAAATTCTATTTGGTTAAATAGATCAGTTCTTAAACAAAACATATCTAACTTGATTAAAAATATAATTATAGTTTTCGACGACATATATAAGGTAAGTCTGATTGTTAAGGATCTCAAAGAGATATATCCGGAAATTCAAATCAAAGTATATCATTGGAATAAGGAAGAAATTTTTAAATGCCCTGAACGTTTAGATCAAAACATAATTGAATTAGATAAAAAGTTTATAGACTTTAATTTTCATATTAGATCAAAACATAATTGAATTAGATAAAAAGTTTATAGACTTTAATTTTCATACCTACATGCGTCACAAGGGTAATAAAGATCACGCCAGGCAATATTTGAAATGGGAAATAGATCTGTTAAACAAAATGGATAAACAAGAAATTAATTTTTTTAAAATTGGAGGTATAAATGCTGAAAGCTGATAATGTTTAAAGATAATGGAAAACCTTTATCAGGTATTCGTGTAATAGAACTTGGTCAAATTGCAGCAGGCCCTTTTGCATCTTCATTATTAGCAGATCTTGGCGCAGATGTTATAAAAATTGAAAACCCAAAAGGAGGTGATGGTATGAGACAATGGCCTCCATTAAATATTTCTGAACAAAAAAACAATGAAGCTTATAGTGAGAACTTTGCATCAGTTAACCGTAATAAAAGGAGTGTGGCACTTAATATCAAGGATCCTTCTGATGTAGGTCTACTAAAAAGGCTTGTTTCCAAAGCAACAATATTAATTGAAAACTATCGTCCAGGTGTTTTGAAAAAACTTAGCCTTGGTTATAACGATTTAAAAAAAATTAACAAAAAGTTAATATATTGTTCTATTTCTGGTTATGGTCAGACAGGTCCTTATTCTGATAAAGGGGCTTTTGATGTAACGGTTCAGGCTATATCTGGAATAATGAGCGTTACTGGAGAAAAAGATACTTCTCCAGTCAAATGCGGAGTTCCAATAGGTGATTTTTGCACAGGTTTGTATGCTAGTTATACAATTATGGCTATGCTCAGAAGAGTTGAACAAAGTGGTGAAGGAACATATATAGATTGCTCTATGATTGGCAGCCTTTTAGGAATATCTGCTCTTCAAACAAGTGAATATTTTGGAAATAATAAAGCACCAGAAAAGCTTGGGTCTGCTCATTCTAGAAATGCTCCATATCAAGCATTTAAAGCGTCTGACGCTTTTTTTGTGATTGCAGCAGGAAACGATAAGCTTTGGTTTGAAGTTTGCGAAGCTGTTGAAATGGAATATCTTAAGAATGACACCCGTTTTAAAACACAATCTGATCGAGCTAAAAATCAAGATGAGTTATCAAAAATACTTACGAAAATGTTTATTAAACATAATGTGAAACATTGGTTGAGAGAAATGGACAAAAGAAAAGTTCCTTGTGCGCCTATTAATAATTTTGAAACTATATTAAAAGACAAACACATAAAACATATGGAAATAGTAAAACCTATTACTTTACCAAATGGCTCCCAAACATACAGCGTTGCTTTTCCTATTTCAATTGAGGGGGTTGAAACAAAAGATTTAAAAATGCCTCCTGAACTTGGTGAACATAATGAGGAAGTAATTTGTGAATGGTTAAATTAGTTATGAAAACAAAATCAACTCCAATTATAATTGAACATCAAGAAAATATAACTTGGTTCCGTTTAAATAATCCTTCTCGTCTCAACGCCTTAAATTCTCAAATGATTCAAATTATGACTGATGGTATAAACGAAGCCCTCCAAAAAAAAATTAAACTATTAATTTTTAGCGGCGAAGGACGAGCTTTTTCTTCTGGCTTTGACTTGAGTAATCTCCAAAATGAAAGTGATGCAGACCTTCTTTATCGTTTTGTTAAAATTGAAGAATTACTTCAAATGATTTATAAATTACCAATTAGTAGCCTAGCTCTTGTTCATGGCAAGTGTTTTGGTGCTGGCGCAGATATTGTTTCTGCATGTCAACACAGGGTTGCTTCACCAGAAACAACTTTTCGTATGCCAGGATTGCAATTCGGAATAGTGCTTGGCACAAGAAGGTTATCTAGATTGGTTGGAAGAAAAAATGCTATAAATTTTCTTGAAGCATCTCGAATTTTTAATTCAGATGAAGCCCTTAAAAGTGGCTTTTTAACTGGTATTTGTGAAGCAAATAACTGGAAATCAAAGATTAAAGAAATAAGCTTAGAAGCCTTTAATCTTAATTATGAATCGAAATCTAAATTAATGTTAGAGACTTTAGATGATAAAGATTTAAACAACGATCTTGCAGCATTAGTTAGATCTGCATCAAAACCAGGTTTAGTTAAAAGAATTAGAGAATTTGTAGATAATCAAGTTAAAAATAAATAAAATATATTGCAAAAATTATGTTCTTTCTCAAGATACCTTAATGTTCGATCTCTTAATATTATCTAAATTTTCACCTTCTATTCTAACCAATCTTACAGGATCTTTCCTTACAGGCGAGTGAACATGACCAATATCATAAAAATGAACATCGCCCGCTTTCATAGTATAAGTTTTTTTTGGTTTAACATAAATAATATCATCTGAAGATATGTCATTAGTAATCTCCCAATCTGTCATTTCTGTTTCACCAGATGCTTGCCCGTAAATTGCCCAACTTGGTCCATGATCGTGAGGAGTTCCTATAGCCTCGGTATCATATACGTGGCCACAAACACAAAATCCTGTATCTTTGTCTTCATAAAGTATCTGTCTAGGCGGTTCACCATTTAATCGATCAGGAAGGTTTTCTGCTATGAAGTTTTGATCCATTAAGGCTTTTGAAACAAAGTAACAAATTTTATCTGAGCCATTTTGAATTTGGTCTTTGACAAGTATTTCTTTTATATCAACAACTAAATCATTCAGAGTGTAAGGCATCTATCCCTCCAACTAAAAATAAAATTACAAGTTTTATCATTATTTACCCCATTGTAAGGCAATTGGGTTGTAATTTTTAACTAAGTTTATCAAACCTTTTTTTGTGTTTTCTTCTAAATCCGGAATAGGATGTCTACAAAAATCAGAATTTATTACACCGCCTTCTTTCATAACAACCTTTGTAGCCCTGAAGCCACATTGTCTATTTTCATAATTAATTAGTGGTAATATATGATTATATTGATTTTCAGATTTTTGAGAGTTTCCTCCAAGATAATCTAAAACTATTGGTCTTATTAAGTCTGGTATCATTGCTGAACTCATATTTCCAGTTGCTCCAGCTTCTAAATCAGCAAATAATGTTATACCTTCTTCTCCATCAAAAGGTCCTTCTATAAAATCTCCACCTTCATTTACAAGAACTCTTAATTTTGCAGCTGCTTGAGCACACTCAATTTTAAAACATTTCACCATTTCAATTTCTTTAGCCATTTTAATTAAAAGAGGTACAGGTAAATCTATTCCAGATAAAGGTGCATCTTGGACCATAATAGTGACGCCTACTTCACCAACTTTGGCAAATTGTTCAAATGTTTGCTGAGGAGAACCCTTCATTAGAGCTCCATGATAGGGTGGCATCATCATGAGCATTTCACCACCAAGTTCTTTTACTAATTTAGCTCTTAAAAAAGCTATATCAGTAGAAAAATGACTTACCGTTGTAATAACTGGAACCCTGCCATCTACATGCTCTATACATAGCCTTGTTAAAATTTCTCTTTCTTCATCAGACAATAAAAATTGCTCAGAATAATTTGCCAATATACAAATACCATCAACCTGTTGATCAACCATACAGTCAATGACCCTTTTCATACCCTCTTTATCAATTTCACCATTAGGTTTGAAAGGTGTTGGAGCTACAGGCCAGCAACCCTTAAAATCATCATTAGCCATTTTGATCCCCTTTAATACGAATTAGATGATAATTAAATATTTATGTTTTGCCAAGTATCAACAGTAACGCCCTGTTCTCTAAGCTTGTTTTTTTGAATTTTGCCTGTTTGAGTTTTAGGAAATTCTTCCATAATTCTTAAATATTTGGGGATAGCAAATTTTGCTAAGTTGATTTTTGCTAAACTTAATAATTCTACAAAATTTATGGCAATATCTTTGTTTGCCATTAAAGCTACCATGACCTCGTCTTCCATTCCATCACCACCCTCTGCTGAAACTGCATAAGCAGCTGCTTCAGTGATATAAGGAATTTCTAGAAAGGCCTGCTCTACTTCATAAGAGGAAATATTTTCACCTCTACGTCTAATACAATCTTTTATCCTATCTACAAAAGTGAAATGACCTGATGATTCTCTAATACCTGCATCTCCAGTATGAAACCAAAAATTTCTCCAACTTTCTATTGTTTTTTCTGGCATACCCATATAACCAGACATAAAGCCGAACGGCTGTTTTGGTCTTACCATTATCTCTCCGACTTCACCATCATTCACTCTAGAATCATTTTCAGGGTTTCTTATTTCAACCTCAAAGTATTTTTCGTAAACCTTTCCACATTTTCCATTTCCAATTTCATTTTTTAAACCATAAATAGGGATATTGACTTCTGTCATTCCATAGAGTGGCAAGACTTGTTTGACGCCAAATCTCTGTCTAAAAATTCTTTCAGGTTCACTTGGTAAGGGTGCTGATCCAATTACAGCTAATTTATGATCCTTATCATATTCAGATGGAGGTTGAGCAACTACGAATGCAGCTATTGCACCTAGCATATTAGTGTGTGTGACGTCATATTTTCTTATATCTTTTAGCCAATTAGATGCAGAAAATCTGTTTCTTATTATTGCTTTAGCACCAGTAATTATACAGGCTAAAAGCTGCATAAATAAACCATTTGCATGAAATAATGGAAGAGAAATATAGAAAACATGGTCATGTTTTAAATCGTAGTTTTCAATTGTTCCAATCGCAAATAAAACGCAGTGCGCATTTGGCATCATAACACCTTTAGATGGTCCTGATGTTCCACTAGTAAACATGCTACATACATTATCACTTAGCTTTCCAAATATTACTTCATTTTCATTTATTATTTCTTTGTTTTTTAATTCACTACAATTTAATATTTTTACATCTAACTTATTATTATTTTTTAGATCATTTACTTCATCAAAAAATAAATTATCTACTATTACATGTTTTGACTTTGAAGTATTAATTTGATGTAATAAACCTTTACCCTTAACCGCCGTGTTTAAAGCAACAAACATGACTCCAAGGAAATTAGACGCTATCCAATATAAAATAAATTCCTTAGGATCTTGGATTATAACAGTAAGACTATCTCCTGCTTTCAAGTTTAAATTTTTTAAAATTCTAGCTTTCTGCAAAGACTTTATTTTTAAATCTTTAAACGTCCACTCAGGACCATCAGTAAATTCTATAATTTTTCTGTTAGGGTGCTTCAAACATTGAGACAAAATAATTTCAGGAACTCTCCAATGCTCTGTTCTTGAAATTTCCTTAAATAAAAATGGATTCTGTTTACCCATAATTACTTTGAAACCTCCCCATTTAAAATTATTATAATTTTGTAAGATATGAATTTATTATTGAATTTAGCTCTTTTGGTCTTTCAGATTGAAGAAAATGACCACAATCAAGAATATGAGTTTCGCAGTTTTTAAGAAGATCAACAAATTTTAATCCTGATTTCAACGGTGTCATTTGGTCATTTTTAGCTAAAACAGCTAAAGAAGGTATATTAATCTTTTTTGAAGCTTCCACCCCACTATTATAGTTGTTAATAGAATTTAAATCATGTTGCAGGGCGTCTGCCGTATTCATTTTCATTATATTATTACCCTCACCATAGTGTGAGTGACCCGGCCAATTATTAGTAGACATATCACCATCTATTCCATGTCCCCAAGTTACCATCATGCTTGACGCTTTTTGAGGATCTTCTTTGGAAAGATCTAATAAGAACTGGTTAACTGGTATTTCATTTGATCCTGCAACAAAAATTATCCCTTTTAAAAACTCTGGGTAAAGTCTATTTATTTCTAGAGCTACTAAGCATCCTTGAGAGTGACCTACGATAACTAATTCTTGAACTTCCAATTCAACTAATAACTCATAAACCCAATTAGCGTTTTCTTTAATTGAATTTAAAGGTCTTCCTTTAGAAAACCCATGACCTGGCATATCAGGAACAATTATAGAATATCCCTTAAAAGCAAAAAATCTAGCTTGTTGAACAAAACTTAGATGATTTTGACCTGATCCATGTAAAAAACAAATAGTAGTTTTATTACTATCTAAACTTCTACCACCAGTTCCAATATATGTTTCATTACCTTTAAAATTAATTCTCATAAAATACCTATTTATTTAGTTTTTTTACAGCCTTGAAACCTTTTTCAAAATCTTTTTTGATATCTTTAACATCTTCCAAGCCGACTGAAAGCCTTATCATATCGTCAGTTAATCCTCCTTCTTTCATAGCTTCTGCACTTAAATGAGAATGAGTTGTACTCCCTGGATGAATTAGAAGTGTCTTAGCATCACCAACATTTGCTAAATGAGATGCTAACTGTACAGATTCTATAAATACTTGCCCAGCTTTTCGTCCACCTTTAATTCCAAATACTATTATAGAACCAGATCCTTTAGGTAAGATTTTTTTTGCTACTTCGTGATCAGGATGTGTAACTAAATCAGGATGTTTAACCCAAGCGACAGCTTCATGATTACTTAGAAAATCAAGAATAGAGTGAGTGTTTTCAATATGTTTTTTCATTCTCAAGGGTAATGTTTCTATCCCCTGCATTAAATGGAACGCATTTGTAGGAGAAAGAGAAGGACCAAAATTATACATTCCTTCTGCTCTTATTTTAGCTATTAATGCAGATGGTCCAAATTCTTCCCAAAAACTTATACCTCCCAAGGCAAAATGTGGTCCCGAAATAGTTGGATATTTTTCTTTGTCACCCCAATCAAAGTTTCCACCATTTACAACGGCGCCTCCAATAGCAATACCATGTCCACCCAACCATTTTGTTAGTGAATGAACAACAATATTTGCTCCATATTTAAATGGTTGCATCAAATATGGTGTATTAAAAGTGGCATCAAGGACTAGAGGAACATTTTTTCTTTTACATATTTCTGCAATTGTTGGGACATCCATTATATCTAATCCAGGATTTCCGATCACTTCACCAAAGACTAGTTTTGTGTTGGGTTTTATAGCGTTCTCAATAGCTTCTGGATCGTTTGGGTTTACAAAATCCGTGTTAATACCAAAACGAGGCATAGTATGCTGAAGTAAATTTATATTGGCGCCATACATTTTGCTTGAAGCTACTATATGATCACCACTACTACATATTGCTGTAACTACTAAATGCATTGCTGCCATTCCACTTGAACATGCAAGGGCACTGGCCCCACCCTCTAATGCAGCTAATCTCTGTTCAAGAGCTGCAACAGTGGGATTTGAAATTCTAGTATATAGATGCCCACCAACCTCCATATTATATAGAGAAGCAGCTTCTTCAGTGCTTTTAAAAACATATGATGTAGTCTGATAAATAGGAACAGCACGAGATCCAGTTTCTTTGTCAGGGATATGACCTGCGTGTAAAGAAAGGGTATCAAACTTGTAATTTTCGCTCATAATAGTTCCTTGAAATAAAATTTAATATTTTATGTATAACTTATTTCGTAGAAGTGAAAAATATAAAATTTCAACACCCTAGAAATCTATTTCATTTAAGTAGATAACTTTCATTTTAGCTATAATTTAAATTCCAGGAATTAAATAGTTTCCCTTAAATCTTTACGAATAATTTTACCTGTTGTTGTCATAGGTAATTCTTCTACAAATTCTATGATACGCGGATATTCGTGTGCTGCCAATTTTACTTTAACATCATTTTGGATACTAAGTTTAAGATCTTTATTTTGTGTTAAAATGTCATTTTTATTTCTTGGAATAATAAAAGCTTTGATTATATTACCTCTGACATTATCCGGTACCCCTATGACTGCAACCATATCAACATGTGGATGGGATAATATACAGTCTTCCACTTCACTTGGACCTACCCGATAACCTGAAGTGTTTATAATATCATCTTCACGTCCTTTAAAATAAAAATATCCCTCATCATCTCTAAAGGCAAAGTCACCTGTATGAAGCCAACCATTAATTACTTTATTTTGGGTCTCCTTGTCATTCTCCCAATATTTCAGAAAAGCTACAGGTGTATTATTATTAACAACAATTTCACCATCTACACCTGGCTCTTTTATAAATTCTCCCTTTTTATTCATAATCCTAACCTCGTGGCCGGGAACAGGTTTACCTATAGAACCTTGCTTGGTAGGCATTATCGCCCCGCTATTTGAAATGGTTAAATTACATTCTGTTTGACCATAAAATTCATTAATACTAACACCTAAAATTTTTTTCCCCCACTCCAGCAAATCTTCTCCTAATGCTTCACCTCCAGACCCGATTGTTCTTAAATTTAATTTATATTTTGTACTTGATGGATTGAATGACTTCATCATTTTTAGTGCTGTGGGTGGTAAAAAAGTATTTTGAATATTAAGCTTAGAAATTAAATCAAACGTAAATTCAGGGTCAAATTTTTGTGATCTATGACTTATAACAGGAATTCCGAAATGCCATGCAGGAAGAAGAACATCAAACAAGCCTCCTATCCACGCCCAATCAGCTGGTGTCCAAAATAAGTCAGTTACTGGTTCTGATGAGGACAAAAAATCGTGTGGCATTTCAACCCCTGGTATATGTCCTAGTAATGTTCTATGGGGTAGTAATGCACCTTTAGGTCCACCAGTTGTACCTGAAGTATAAATTATTGTAGCTGGGTCAAATGATTTTGTGCTTTTATTAGTGTAATTATCAGATGATTCTTCTAATATTTTTTTAAAACTTAGAGTGTTAACTCGATCATCAATTTCATCCACGCAAATTATTGATTTCAAATTAGGCAATTTATGAAAAACTTCTTTAGTTTTTAAAAGTCCTATTCTGTCACAAATTACCAAAGAAGCGTTTGAGTTTTTTAAACGATAAAATAATGCATCTTTTCCAAATAAATTAAAAAGTGGTATTGATATTTTTCCAGATTTGAAACATGCCATATGAGAAATGGCTGTTTCCGGACACTGGCCTAATATGATACCAACTCTAGCGTTGTGTTCTAGATTAAGATAATCGAATGCATTAGCAAGCTTGTTTGCAGATCTTTTAATATCTAAAAAAGACCATTTTTCAACTTTACCATTATTCAAAATATTAAATAATGCCGTCCTATTCTTATATACCACTTTATCAACAGTATCAGACGCAATATTATAATATTCAGGTATATTCCACTTAAATGTTGAATATAAATCATCGTAATTATTTAATTTTAGTAGCATTAAGTTTTCTTTACCTTTCTATAAATAAATCTTACTACTTGTTAAAACTTACTAAGTTTATTAAATTATAAACAAGTTAATTGTATTATGAGACAAACTTGAACCAATTAAATACTATAAGATTAGACGATTGTTTTACAAAGGACAATGATTTAGCATTAATGAACGGTGTCCAAGCCTTAGTTCGTCTTTTAATAGAACAAGCAAAACTAGATAAAGATAACCGATTATTAACTAATGGTTATGTAAGTGGTTATCCTGGCTCTCCTCTTGGAACACTTGATTTAGAACTCGGGAGAGCCAAAAAACATTTAGATAAGTATAATATTGTTTTTCAACCTGCAGTTAATGAAGAATTAGCCGCAACTGCGGCTTGGGGCACCCAAATGCTTGGCTTATATGATAAACCAGTAATTGATGGTGTTTTTTCTATGTGGTACGGAAAGGGTCCTGGCTTAGATAGAGCAATGGACGCATTGAGACATGCAAATATGGGTGGCGTGGCCTTAAAAGGTGGAATGGTCCTAGCAGTAGCTGATGATCCTATCGGTAAAAGCTCAACATTAGCTTATCAGTCTGAACAATCGCTTATTTCTGCGGGTATTCCTGTTTTTTATCCTGCAAACGTAGATGAAGTTATAACTTTAGGTTTACAAGCGTTTGCTTTATCTCGTCATGCAGGTATATGTGTAGCTCTTAAAATTACTAGTGATACCGCCGATTCAAATGCAGTAATTGATCTTGGCAAATTAAGGCCAAACTCACACAAATTGGACCCGCCAATCAATGTTCATGTAAACAGACACGATCCAGCATTAGATAGAGAAGCAGCTCTTATAAAAAGACGAATACCTGCAACTAAAAATTTTATAAAACAAAACAAAATAAATAAAGTAATTTTCAATCCTGAAAAAAAGACTCTCGGTATTATTGCAGTTGGAAAAGCGGCTACTGAAACAATAGATGCTTTTGATTGTATTGGTATAAAAAACCCTGGAAATATCGGAATTGGTTTTTTTGCCTGTAAAATCCCTTGGCCTTTAATAGATGAAGAGATAATTGATTTTTGTGACCAGTTTGAAGAAATACTTGTTGTCGAAGAAAAGGGAGGCATTGTCGAAGAACAAGTTGCTCATATTCTTTTTAATTCTGAATTTCGACCTTTATTATCTGGAAAACTTGATGCAACAACAAAAGAAGAGTTAATTCCAAATATTTCTGAATTATCTAGCGATATTATTGCAGACTGCCTTTTAAAAAAAGTTAAGCAATCTTCTGTCGATTTTGATATTCCTAAAGTTAAATCTGTATCATTAGGAAGTAACTTACCTCCAGTCGCCTCAAGAACACCATGGTATTGTGCAGGATGCCCTCATAATTCTGGAACTAAAACACCTGAAGAGGAAGTTGTTGGTATAGGAATTGGTTGTCATTCAATAGGTTATTTTCTACATCCAGAAAAATTAACTAATTTTAGTCAAATGGGTGGAGAAGGCGGTCATTGGATTGGAAGAGCGCCTTTTTCAAATCATAATCATACTTTTCAAAATATAGGTGATGGAACCTATGCCCATTCTGGATCTCTTGCAATAAGGGCAGCAGTTTCAGCAAATGTAAATATAACTTTTAAAATTCTTTATAATGATGCTGTTGCTATGACAGGTGGTCAAAAGGCCATTGGAGGGGCTACCCCCTGGGCAATCTCTAAACAATTATCCGCAGAAGGCGTAAGAAAAATTTATGTAGTTTCAGACGAGCCAGAGCAATTTAAAGAAACAAGATTATTTGCTGATAAGGTAGGAATATTTCATCGTGATGAACTTATAAATGTTCAAAAAGAAGTTAGAAATATACCAGGTGTAACAGCAATTATATATGTTCAAACATGTGCTACAGAGCTTAGAAGAAGACGTAAAAGAGGTTATGTACAAGATAGAGATATAAAAATGTATATAAACCCAGATGTTTGTGAAGGATGTGGTGATTGCGCAGAAAAATCCAACTGCGTTGCTGTTAAACCTTTTGATCATTTTGAAGGAACTAAAAGACAAATTGATCAAAGTGTCTGTAACAAAGATTATTCTTGCAAAAAAGGTTTTTGTCCAAGTTTTATTGGTGTTTCATCAGGTAGTTTATCTGAGCCTTTAAAAAAATCTTTTCCAGATATTCCTGATATTTTTAATTCCTTAAGTAAACCCAAACAGAAATTGAATAAAATTCAAAATCTTATTATGGCAGGCATCGGGGGTACAGGAATTTCAACTGTAGCAGCAATAGTAGTTATGGCGGCCCGAATTGATAAGTTATATGCACAGTCAATGAATTTTACAGGCTTGGCCCAAAAAAATGGTGCTGTAACTAGCCAAATTAGAATAAGTAAAGAAAAATCTCTTTATACTCGATCTGCAAGACTACCAAATGAAACTGCCGATTTACTCCTTGGATGCGATGCTGTTGTTTCAGTCTCACCTTCAATTACCAGAACTTTAAATCCTAATAAAACAATAGCCATAATAAATGGAAGAGTTGAACCAGTTGGTGTGGCAGGGGTTCATATAGGTACTGTTGTTGATGATAGTTTATTAAAAAAACATTTAGAAAATCACTTGGAAGAAGAAAATATAAAATTTATCGATATATCTAACTTAGCAGAATCTTTAGTTGGCGATACCGTATCAGCAAATATAATGATGCTAGGTATGGCAGCTCAAAAAAGCCTTATACCAATCGAAATAAATTCTTTAGAAAGAGCTATAGAGTTAAATGGTGTAGCAATAGAGCAGAACCTTAGAGCCTTTAACTGGGGAAGACTATTATCTGAATATCCAGAAATAGTTTTTAAGGCTGCCCATATGGATCAGGTAATTTCAGAAGAAAAGCCTATAAGCAATTATTTAGAAAAATTTTCTCATATACTTGAACAATTTCAAGATAAAGAATACTCAGATCTTTTTTTGTCTAACGTAAATAAAGTTATTTCAAAAGAAACTAAAATATCTAATACAAAAAATGAACTACCTCTTTCTAGAAAAGTTGCATTAACTCTTTTTAGAATAATGAGGTACAAAGATGAATACGAAGTTGGCAGGCTACATACATCTGGTGAATTTGCGAAAGACTTTTTACAAAAAAATAAAAATGTGAAATTAGAGTATTACTTAGCACCGCCATTATTTTCAAAAAAGGACCCTGAAACTGGTCATCTAATTAAACAAAGATTTGGACCTTGGGTTTTTCAAGCTTTCAAAATTTTATCTTACTTAAAATTTCTCAGAAATACTAAATTCGATATTTTTGGTTACACAACAGAGAGAAAAAAAGAACGTGCTCTAGTCAAAAAAACTTTAAATACCATTAATAAAATATCTAAAAATCTTAATGAAAATAATTATAAAAAATTTATAGATTTCTTGGATATTCCCTTATCAATAAAGGGATATGGTCACGTCAAAGAAAAAAATATGATCAGTGCTGAAAATAAATGGGATAAAACCCTAGATAAAATACTTGTCGAAAAAGACTTAAAAAAAGTAAGTTAAATTATATTAATTTTGTTTGCTCTCTGAGTTTGAATTTTTGTATTTTCCCAGTGCTTGTTTTTGGAAGCTCTGTAAAATTAAAATATCTAGGAACTTTAAAGCCTGCCAGTAAAGATTTACAATGATCTTTTAAATCTATTTCACTAACTGTAGATCCTTCACTTAACTCTATAAAAGCACATGGTGTCTCACCCCATTTTTCATCTTCTTTTGCAACTACAGCAACCGCGATTACCTCTGGATGTTTGTATATGGCATCCTCTACTTCAATTGATGAAATATTTTCCCCTCCAGAAATAATTATATCTTTTGATCTATCCTTAAGTTGAATATATCCATCTTCATACCAAACCCCCAGATCTCCTGTGTGGAACCAACCACCTTCAAATGCTTCATCGGTAGCTTTTTTATTTTTATAATAACCTTTCATTGTAATGTTACCTTTAATAAGAACTTCTCCTAGAGACTTACCATCCTTTGGAACGTCTTTATTAGTTTCCGGTTCTATGATTTTCATATTTTCCTGAACTGAATACACTACACCTTGTCTTGCTTTTAATCTTGCTTTTTCAGATGAGTCTAATTCATTCCATTCAGGATGCCACGCGCATACAACTGCTGGTCCATAAATTTCTGTTAAGCCATATACATGAATCACTTCAATTCCGCACGAAGCCATTTTACTTAATACAGCCTCTGGTGGAGGTGCACCAGCCGTCATCATTCTTATATCTTTTTCAAGAGAGATTTTATTTTGTAATAAATGATCTGCTACCATTTGCATTACTATAGGTGCACCACATAAGTGAGTTACATTGTGTTTTTGAAAAGCTTCAACTATTAGCTCGCCTGCTGGTTGCCTCAGACATACATGAGTACCCGCTCTTTCAGTAATTGTCCACGGGAAGCACCAACCATTGCAATGAAACATTGGCAAAGTCCACAAATATTTTGGATGCATAGGTAAATCCCAAGTAAGTGAATTACCAATTGCATTTAAATAAGCACCGCGATGATGATAGACAACTCCTTTTGGATTTCCAGTAGTGCCGGAAGTGTAATTTAATGCAATTGAGTTCCATTCATCATTCGGAAGTACATGCTCAAAAGTAGTACCAATAAAGTTTTTTAATTCTGTTTCATAATCAAGACAATTAACTTTATTCGCAAAATTTGATCTTTTATTACCAGCAATTTCATCAACAAATTCTATTAGTGAAGGAGGATTTTTAAGATTTTCAAAAACTTTTTCCACAATAGGACTATACTCAGAATCATATATAAATAATTTAGCTTCACCATGTTCAAGTATAAATTGAACAGTATGACTATCAAGTCTAGTATTTATTGCATTGAGAACACCTATCGCCATTGGGACACCGAAATGACATTCCCACATTACTGGTATATTAGGAAGCATAACTGCAATAGTACTTCCAGAGTTAAAATTCTGATTTTTAATTAGATTTGCAAGTGCGTCACACCTTTGGCCAGCTTGCTTATAACTTAACTTATAGTCTTTATATTCAATGGCTGTTTGATTTGGAAACGTCTTTCTAGTTCTTTCAAGAAATGATAAAGGGCTTAAAGAAGCAAAATTTGCTTGATTTTTTCTTAAACCATCTTCAGATATAGACATAGTTGATTTCCTCCTAATATTATTCATAATAGTAAGGCTAAGTTTTATCAACTATGAAAAATTAAACTGGAGTTAAAAAATGCCATATACGTCTCCCTTAGAGGATACAAAATTTGTTTTAGAGAATCTTTTACCTGCTCATGATGACCTAGATGAAACTACTATCGATGCCGTACTTTCTGAAGCAGGTAAACTCGCAGATAACTACTTAGCACCATTAAACCATTTTGGAGATAAAAATAACCCTACTTTAAGACAAGACCACGAAGTTGAAACACCCAAAGGATTTAGCAATGCTTTTTCACAAATTGCGAAAGGTGGATGGATTGGCGTTGCAAGTGATGCAAATTATGACGGAATGGGACTACCTTCTAGAATGAGCGCAGCTATAAATGAATATTGGCACGGGGCTAATATGTCATTTGCTTTATGTAGTCTACTAACTCAAGGGTTGATAGACGCATTTACACTTGTTGGAACAGAAGAAGAAAAGAGTACGTATTTACCAAAGTTCAACTCTGGTGAATGGACTGGGACTATGAATCTAACAGAGCCACAATCTGGTACAGATTTAGCTACAATTAAAACTAAAGCTGAGCATGATGGTGAGAACTGGAGGATTAAAGGTCAAAAAATTTATATAACTTATGGTGAACACGATATGTCTAAAAATATCATCCATTTAGTTCTTGCCAGAACTGAGGGGGCACCTCAAGGTATTAAAGGTATATCTACATTTATAATTCCAAAATTTCTTAAAGATGAAAGTGGTAATTATACCATAAGAAACGACTTAAAATGTATTTCTATTGAACATAAAATGGGTATCAAAGCGAGTCCAACTGCTGTTATGGCATATGGTGAGAACGAGGGTGCTGTTGGATATATGTTAGGAGAAGAAGGTAGAGGTATTGAATATATGTTCATTATGATGAATAGAGCAAGGTTTGACGTTGGACTTCAAGGAATGGCAATTTCAGAAGCGGCAAGACAAAAGGCCCTAGAGTATGCCAATACCAGAATACAAGGTACCCCGATTAATCGAGAAAAAGGTACTCCTATTATTGGTCATGGGGATGTGAAAAGACTACTTTTATCAATGAGAAGCTTAACTGAAGCAATGAGAGCTCTGATTTTAGTTTCTGCTGAAATCATGGAAAGAGCCCACAATGGAGATAATAAATCCATAATGAGAGAAGGCTTCTTGATACCTATAATAAAAGGATGGTCAACAGAGTTAGCCCAAGAAGTTACAAGTAATGGAGTTCAAATTCACGGAGGAATGGGGTTTATTGAAGAGACTGGCGCTGCTCAATATATGAGAGATGCAAGGATTTTACCTATATATGAAGGTACAAATGCCATACAAGCCAATGATTTTATGTTCAGAAAAACAATAAGAGATAACGGGAAAGCAGCCAAAGAACTATTAGATGAAATAAAAATCGATTGTGACAATAATTCTGAAATGTCTCAAATGGTTACTTTAACTTCAAAATCCTTAGATTACATTCTAGAAAATAGGGATGATCAAGAAATGCTTTCATGTATTAGTTTTGATTATTTGATGGGATTTGGCTATTTAGTAGGAGGTTGGTTAATGGATAAAGCAAAAAGAAGCGCAAAAGAGCAATTGTCCAAAACATCTATAAATGAAATATTTTTAAAAGGTAAAATTGTCTCAGCAGAATTTTATGATTTTCATATACTACCCAGAATAGATTATCACCTTAAGGTTGTAATGAAAGGTGCAAAAGTTGTTCAGTCGGCAAATGATTCTTTTATTTAACAAGTGTATTATAAAAAAATTTTAAATAAATGATATTTAGTTAGATAAGTGTCTGAAAATGTTTGTTTTATTTTTTTTAAATTTTTATTCAACTTTAGGTTGATTTAAATAGTTTTTTGGATAGCCTATAAATAATGTAGTGGGGGCTACTTTTTTCTAAGTTTGATCTCATCATTAAAATTTTGGTTTAAGTAATTTACTTAAAAGTAAACATGAATTGTAATATTTATAATGGGTTTTAAATTTAAAGGTGAAAATGTCAAACTATCCAGATACTAAAATTTACAACACTCTCCCTAAAATTCTTAAGTATAAAGCTGATACTATCCCAGATACTGTCGCATTAAGAGATAAAGATTTAGGGATATGGAATGAGATAACTTGGAAGCAATATAATGATAAAGTATCTTATCTGGCACTAGGCCTTGCAAAAAAAGGCTTTAAAGCAGGAGATGTTATTGGTCTAATTGGAGATAACAAACCTTCTTGGTTATTCTTTGAAATTGCTGCACAAGCTGTTGGAGGAATGAGCTTAGGTATTTATAGAGACACTCTTGATGAAGAAGTTGGTTATTTAATGAATGCTGCAAAAGTAAATTTTGTTTATGCAGAAGATCAAGAACAAGTAGATAAAATACTCACTATTAAGAGACCTAAAAGTAATCAAATTAAAATATTTTATGACGATAGTCGTGGCCTTAAGGAATTAAGTGATCCAAATATTACTGACATGCTTGTATTAATAAATGAAGGTGAGGCAATAGCAGCTAAAGATCCTGAAAAATATAATAAAATGATTGATAAGATTTCAGGTGAACAAAATGCAATTTTATGCACAACATCTGGAACAACATCCAACCCTAAATTAGCGATGCTACCTGGGGGTAAGTTTGTTGAACATGTAATAAGATATTTAAATGTTGATCCTAAAACGATAAACGATGAATATGTGTCTGTGCTTCCATTTCCTTGGATAATGGAACAAACATATGCGGTTGGTTTTAATATTGTTGCCGGTATGAAAGTTAACTTTCCTGAGCGACCTGAAACTGCAATGGAGGACATGCGTGAGGTCGGCCCAACATTTATGCTTGGAGCACCTAGATTATGGGAACAAATTGCTGCTGATATGCGTTCTAGAATACTAGACGCTTCTAAAATAACACAATGGCTGTTTAATATCATGGTAGAAAGGGGCCTAAAGGCAGTTGATCAGGGAAAAAGAGATTTTCTTGCAGACAAACTACTATTCTCATCTTTAAAAGACAGACTTGGCTTTAGTAAAATTACTTCTGCTGCAACTGGAGGATCTGCAATCGGTCCTGAAACCTTTAAGTTTTTTTTAGCTATGGGCATTCCACTAAGACAGCTTTATGGACAAACTGAACTAATGGGAGCGTATACACTTCAAGATATTCCCAGAGGCACCATGGATTGTGAAACTGTAGGAGTTCCTTTTCCTGATTGTGAAATTAAAATTATGGATCCAGACCCTAACGGCTTAGGAGAAATTATCACAAAACATCCGAGTATGTTTTCTGGATATTTTAATAATCAAAAAGCGTATAAAGACACGATTAAAAAAGGTTGGATGTATACTGGTGATGCTGGTTACTTTGATGACAAAGGAAGGTTAAATGTACTTGATAGAGTAAATGATATTGCTATCAAATCAGATGGTGTTAAATTTTCTCCACAAAACATAGAAAATAAACTTAAGTTTTCACCTTATGTTGGTGAAGCAGTCATTATTGGATCTGAAAAACCTTATTTAACTGCAATTATATGCATAAGATTTTCGATTGTTTCAAAATTAGCCGAGAAATGGCAATTAGCATTTACGTCTTATACTGGATTAGCTGCAGACAAAAAAATATATGCTCTTATTGAAGAAGAAATTTCAAAAGTAAATGAGCAACTACCAGATAATACTAAAATTGCAAAATTCTTGTTGTTGTTTAAAGAATTAGAAGCTGATGATGGCGAGTTAACGAGGACTAGAAAAGTACGAAGAAGTGTTATTAATACTAGATACAAAGATATTATAAAAGATTTGTATTTAGATAAAGATACAGCTTCTATTAATACTGAGTTTACCCTAGAGGATGGAAGAAAAAGTAAAATCAGCGCAAATATGGAAATTAGGCATTTAATTAAAACAAAAGATTTAAATTTTAAAAAATCCCCACCTAAAGTTAAAAAATCTAGTAAGGGCAAAAAATAAATGAGCTTAAAAGATTTAAAAGATATACCCTACGGTAAGACTGCGATAGAACTCAAAAATATTTTTCTAGCCTTTGGCGGTGTTAAAGCATTAACGGATGTTTCATTTGAAGTTAAAAAAGGAGAAGTTTTTGCAATTATAGGCCCAAATGGAGCTGGCAAATCTTCAATGTTAAATGTTATTAATGGTTTTTATAAACCTACTAGCGGCACTATAAATTTTGCAGGTACTGATAGAGGTGAAATGGAACCAGAATTTGCAGCCAAAAGCGGTATTGCAAGGACTTTTCAAAATATTGCTCTTTTTAAGGGGATGAGCACATTAGATAATTTAATGACTGGAAGATTGTTAAAACAAAAGCAAAATTTCTTAATGCAAGCACTTTATTTTGGTCCAGCAGAAAAAGAAGAAGAAGAACATCGTGAAAAAGTTGAACGAGTGATAGATTTCCTTGATTTACAATCGATTAGACGTACTCCTGTTGGCTCACTTCCATATGGTTTACAAAAAAGAGTTGAACTTGGCAGAGCTTTGGCTATGGAGCCTGAAATACTTCTACTTGATGAGCCTATGGCTGGAATGAATGTCGAAGAAAAGCAGGATATGAGTAGGTTTGTATTAACAGTTAATAATGAATTGAAAACAACTATAGTTCTAATTGAACATGATATGGGTGTTGTAATGGACATCTCTGACAGAATAGTAGTCTTAGACTATGGAAAAAAAATTGGATCTGGTTTACCTAATGAAATTAGAAGCAATAAGGCAGTAATCGATGCCTATTTGGGAGTGGCTGACGATGATTAAGGAATTTGATTTATGAGTGTAGAATTATTAAATTTTATTGAGACTGTACTTAACGGATTAATGTCTGGGGTAATGTATTCATTAGTTGCTCTCGGTTTTGTCTTGATTTTTAAAGCATCGGGTGTTTTTAATTTTGCTCAGGGTGTCTTTGCTCTTTTTGCTGCGCTTACTCTTGTTGGCTATCAAACAGGTCAAGTTCCGTTTGCTCATTTAATAAATGAGCTTTTTGGAACAAATTATCATAATTGGTATGCATCAATGCCAAACTTTTTAGCCATCATTTTGACTATGATTACAATGATTGCTTTAGCATGGATTATAGAACGGCTCGTTCTCAAGCATCTTGTTAATCAGGATCCTATAATTTTGTTTATGGCTACAATTGGCTTGGCTTTCGCCTTAGAAGGTGTTGGAGATTTAATGTGGGGTTCCGATGTGAAGGTTTTAGATGTTGGAATACCAAGTGGCGGATCAATATGGTTGGAAGAGGCTACAATAGGACTTGCGGCTGAAGGTAGTGATTATTACGGAATGTATATTGACGTTCTGAATGTTTGGGCAACTGTAATTGCTGTGATCTTGGTTATTACATTAGCTCTTTTTTCTCAATATACTAAAACTGGAAGAGCATTAAGAGCAGTAGCTGATGACCATCAAGCTGCTTTATCAGTTGGTATTTCTCTTAGAACAATTTGGATACTTGTTTGGGCAATTTCAGGTTTCATTGCTATGGTAGCTGGTATTATGTGGGGAACAGAGTCTGGTGTACAATTTTCTCTATCTCTTATTGCATTAAAAGCTTTACCAGTTCTTATATTAGGTGGTTTTACTTCCATTCCAGGTGCAATTATTGGAGGACTATTAATAGGTGTTGGTGAAAAACTAGCCGAAATTTATATTGGTGGATACTTCGAAACAGGTGCATTAGAAAATTGGTTTGCCTATGTTATGGCATTAGCATTTTTATTATTTCGTCCACAAGGTTTGTTTGGCGATAAAATTATCGAGAGGGTTTAAGTTCTATGCTTTACAAAGAAACTGGTCAGTATAAGTCTACATATAAATCAGACCATGCTATATTTCCTCTCATACAGGACAAAATTGCTTTTAGCACTTTAATGTTCATTGCTTTTTTAATAATTCCATTTGTTATTAATAGTTATTGGGAAAAAGCTATTCTGGTTCCATTCCTAATTTTTTCTCTTGCAGCAATAGGTCTGAATATTTTGACGGGATATTGTGGTCAAGTTTCTCTGGGAACTGGTGGGTTTATGGCAGTAGGAGCTTTTTCGACCTACAAAATAATGACTTATTTTCCTGATTTAAATATAATGATTATTGTCCTAATTTCAGGACTTATAACTGCCGCTGTTGGTATCTTTTTTGGATTACCTTCATTACGTATAAAAGGTTTTTACTTAGCTGTTGCTACACTTGCATCTCAATTCTTTTTAGTTTGGTTATTCAACAAGGTTCCTTGGTTTTATAATTATTCCGCAACTGGCCAAATTACTGTATCAGAAAGATTTTTGTTTGGAATACCAGTGACGGGGGCAAACGCACCTTCTTATGCAACATACTTGTTTTGTTTAGTGTTAGTAGTAATTCTTGGATTTGCTGCAAAAAACTTAATTAGAAGCAAAATGGGACGATCGTGGATGGCCATAAGAGACATGGATATTGCCGCAGAAATTATTGGTGTACCACCACTTAAAACCAAACTGTCTGCCTTTGCGATAAGTTCTTTTTATATTGGTGTGGCTGGTGCATTATATTTTGCTGTTTTTCTAGGAGCGATCGAAGTAACAGAGTCATTTGACATTATGACAATTTCATTTCCAGTATTATTTATGATTATTATTGGGGGACTTGGATCTATGTTAGGTTCATTTCTAGGTGCTGCTTTTATTGTTACACTTCCAATTGGCTTAAAATTCATTATGGTTGATTTAGTTGGCTTATCAGCAGTCACAGCCAAACATTTTGAAATAACAATCTGGGGATTGTTAATGATTATTTTTCTAATTGTAGAGCCTCACGGCCTTGCAAGACTTTGGTCCATCGCAAAAGAAAAGTTAAGACGATGGCCTTTTCCCTACTAAATTTCTTTAGTAGATAATATTAATTTTTCTCAAGGGAGGATCTAATGAGAATAAAACAACTTTTGATTGGAATTACAGCCTCTGTTATTGCTATTTCTAGTTATGTAGAAATTGCAGTTGCTGATCTAAAATTTCCAATGTTGGTTTACCGAACAGGCGCATACGCACCTAATGGTATTCCAAACGCTGATGGTTTTGTAGATTACTACAAAATGATAAATGCTAGAGATGGCGGTATTGGTGGTGAAAAAATCTTACACCCTGAGTGTGAAACCGGTTATAAAACCCAAGTAGGCGTAGAGTGTTACGAAAAAAATAAAAAAGACGCTATGGTTTTCCAGCCTATGTCAACAGGTATTACTTACCAGTTGATTCCAAAAGCTACAGCTGATGGTGTAACAGTTTATTCAACTGGATACGGAAGGACATCTGCAGCAAACGGTAAGGTTTTTAAATGGATATTTAATGCTCCTGCAACTTATTGGGATGGTGCCACCCATATGATACGACATATAAGGAAAGAAAACTTTGGAAATATCAAAGGTAAAAAAGTAGCTTTAATTTACCACAACTCTGCTTATGGAAAGGAACCAATTAGGACACTTCAGGAAGCAGCTAAAAAACATGGTTTTAAATTAAGTTTATTACCAGTTGATCATCCAGGACAAGAACAGAAAGCTACTTGGTTGAAAATACGTAAAAGTCGTCCCGACTATATTTTTATGTGGGGATGGGGTGTTATGAACCAAGTTGCTATAAAATCAGCTTCTTCTATTAAATTTCCAATGGATAAATTTATTGGAATTTGGTGGTCAGGATCTGAAAATGATGTTTTACCCGCTGGACAAGGTGCACATGGTTATAAAGCTTTGACATTTAATGCTCCAGGGGCTAATTACCAAGTGCATAAGGACATTAAAAAATATGTATTCGCAAAAGGTGAGCAATCTGGTGACGGATCTCACTTTGGAACAGTCTTATACAACAGAGGGTTATTCCAAGCAATGGTTCAAGTTGAAGCTGCTGTAGTTGCACAAAAAATACATGGAACCTCTAAGATAACTCCTGCGATGTATCGTGATGGAATGGAAGCGGTAGATCTAAGTGCAGAAAGAATGGCTGAGTTAGGTTTCAAGGACTTTGCACCTCCATTTAAAAATAGTTGTGAAAACCATGGTGGTAGTGGACTTGCTGCAGTTCAACAGTGGGATGCCAAAGCTAAAAAATGGAGCTTAATTACTGAGTACATGTATGGTGATAAAAGCATTACTGAGAAATTAATAGCTGAAGATTCAGCTAAATACGCTGCAGAACAAAAAATTGCTGAGCGTTGTAACTAAAATAATTGAGAGCCTAATAAATTAGGCTCTCTTTTACCTAATAGGAAAAATAAAATGGATGACATTAAAGTAAATAAAAAGTCTAGTACTGTAGAAGACATTCTAATAGTTAATAATATAGAGGTTGTTTACAGCCACGTTATTCTTGTTTTGAAAGGTGTAAGTTTAAAAGTCAAAAAGGGAGGAATAACAGCTTTACTTGGTGGTAACGGTGCTGGAAAAAGCACAACACTTAAATCCATATCAAATTTATTAGCTTCAGAAAGAGGCGAAGTTACGAAAGGTTCTGTAACATTTAGTAATCAATATATACATGACCTTGATCCGGCCCAATTAGTTAAAAGGGGCGTCATTCAGGTTATGGAAGGAAGACATTGCTTTGAGCATTTAACAGTTGAAGAAAATTTACTTACCGGCGCTTACACTAGGAGTAACAATAAGGAAGTTAAAGATGACTTAGAAAGAGTATACAACTACTTTCCTAGACTTCGAGATAGAAGAACTTCTTTGGCAGGCTACACATCTGGTGGTGAACAACAAATGATAGCTATTGGAAGGGCTTTGATGGCTCACCCAACAATGATATTACTAGACGAACCTTCGATGGGACTTGCTCCTCAACTTGTTAAACAAATATTTGAAATAGTTGCTGAAATAAATAGAAAAGAAGGTGTAACTATTTTATTAGCAGAACAGAATACTAATGTAGCTCTTCAGTACGCAGAATATGCCTATATTTTAGAAAATGGTCGAGTTGTTATGGAAGGAACTGCAGAGTCAATGAGAGATAATGAAGACGTAAAAGAATTTTATCTTGGTATTTCTGGAGAAGGCCGACAATCATTTAAAGATGTTAAACAATATCGAAGACGTAAAAGATGGTTGTAAGAAAAAATGATAAAAAATAAATTTTTTGATGATTTAGAAATACGTTCTAAAGATGAAAGAATTTCAGATCATTTAAAAAAATTAAATAACTTAATTGAAAAAGCAAAACAAAATAAAAATCAATTACTGAGATTTAATGTTGAAATCGAAGATCTAGATGATCTTAGTCAAATTCCTTTATTAAGAAAATCCGATTTAATTGACAAACAATCTAAGCAACCCCCTTTTGCTGAATTAAATGTAAGTGAAATTAGAGATTTTGCCCATATCTACCGATCTCCTGGGCCAATATATGATTTGGATGGCTATTCACAAAATTGGTGGAGATTTGCCAGGGCATTACATGCAGCTGACTTTAGATATGGTGATATAGTTCAAAATTGTTTTTCTTACCATTTCACTCCAGCAGGAGCGATGTTTGAAGAAGCTGCAAAAATTTTAAAATGTACAGTTATTCCAGCTGGTGGAGAGAATACAGATATGCAACTAGAAGTTATGCACGATATCGGAACTTCAGCTTATGTCGGTGTACCAGACTTTTTAAAAATAATTTTAGAAAAGGCTGATGAAAAAAAAATATCACTTTCAAAACTTACAAAAGCAATGGTAACTGGTGGACCATTATTTCCAGCTGTGGCACAAAATTTCAAAGACCGTAACATTCAAGCAAGACAATGTTATGGAACTGCTGATTTAGGCCTTGTTGCTTATGAAGCTGCTGAAAGTGAAGGGATGGTAATTGATGAAGATGTAATATTAGAAATAGTTAAGCCTGGTACTGGAAAACCTGTAAAAGATGGTGAGGTAGGAGAAGTTGTTGTAACTGTTCTTAATAATTATGAATTACCAATTATTAGATTTGCTACAGGTGATCTATCGGCAATAATGGATGGTGAAAGTATTACTGGTAGAACTAATAAAAGAATTAAAGGTTGGATGGGAAGAGCTGATCAAACAACAAAAGTGAGAGGTATGTTTGTACAACCATCTCAAGTCAATAAAATTCTTGAAAATCTGAAAATTGATAATGAAGCTAGAATGATAATAAGCAGGTCTAATGATAAAGACGAACTACTACTTAAAGTAGAGTCCAACATAACAAACAGCTCAGAAATTGAAACAATGAAACAAAAAATTTCAGATGAAATTAAAAATGTAATTAATTTAAGAGGAACTTTAGAAATAGTTCCCGTAAATAGTTTACCTAATGATGGAAAAGTGATAGACGATACTCGTGATTTTGGAGAATAAAAATGAAAATTGAAAATGTTAAAGCAGTTATAACTGGTGCTGGAAGTGGTCTTGGAGAAGGCACCGCAAGATACTTAAAGGATAGAGGAGCAGAACTTCTATTAATAGACTTAAACGCCGAAGGTCTAAAAAAAGTAGCTAAAGAAACAGATGCTAAATATTTCGTTGGAGATGTTTCAAACGAAGAAGAAATGAAAAAAGCAATTGAAGATTTTGATGGCATTAATTGCTTAGTTAATTGTGCCGGAATAGCTGTTGGTGCTAAAGTTGTATCCAGTAGAGGAATGCATGATTTAAGTTTGTTTGAAAAAGTTCTCAAAGTAAATTTAATTGGTAGCTTTAATATGCTAAGGTTGTGCGCTGACAAAATGCAGGCTAATCAACCTGACAACGAAGGTGAAAA
This sequence comes from alpha proteobacterium SCGC AAA536-G10, assembly GCA_000384615.1. Taxonomy (GTDB): domain Bacteria; phylum Pseudomonadota; class Alphaproteobacteria; order Puniceispirillales; family Marisalimonadaceae; genus Marisalimonas. The sequence continues at coordinate 58,659 of ARQU01000008.1, forward strand.
AGGTGTCGTTATAAATACAGCTTCAGTTGCAGCTTACGATGGACAAGTGGGACAAGCAGCCTACTCAGCTTCAAAAGGTGGTATTGTTGGAATGACTTTACCTATTGCAAGAGAGTTGGCTTCAAATGGTATAAGAGTTAATACAATTGCTCCTGGTTTATTTGCCACCGCTATGTTGTCAGGCATGAGTGATGAAGTACAAAAAAGCTTAATCGCAACTACTGTTTTCCCAAAACGTCTAGGTACACCTCTAGAATATGCGATGTTAGTCGAAAGTGTTTTAACTAATGTATTATTAAATGGCGAAACAATCAGACTTGACGGGTCGGTTCGTTTAGCTCCTAGATAAAAGCATTTTAAGTAAATTTCATTAATGATATTAAAGCCAAAATATTTTGAAGATTTTGAAGTCGGTTTAACCTTTGAGTCTGAACCCTCTTTCATTTCTAAAGAAGAAATTATTGATTTTGCTTCAAAATACGATCCTCAATCTTTTCATTTAGATGAAAAAGCAGCAAATAATGGTCCATTTGGTCAACTTACTTCAAGCGGCTTCATGACTTTAGGAAAATCTTTTACACAAATATTTAAAATGGGAGTTTATGACGGAACAAGTATGGGAGCTTGGGGTATTGACGAATTAAGATGGACAAAACCAGTATATCCGGGTGACTATTTGAAAACAAAAATAGAAGTCCTGGAAGCAAAAAAATCAACTAAAAATCCAAAACGAGGCACTGCTAGGTTAAAACATACTGTTACTAATCAAAATAATGAAATTGTTATGACTTGGATATCTAATCAAATGCTAAGAACTAAAAGATAAATTAAAATCCTCTTATAAAAAAGCTTTCATAGCAGCTATTATAGCAACTCCATAAATTACCATAAATATTAATAATGTATTGATTGAGAACCCCTTCATAAATGAGGCTTTAGCTAATTGTGAAGCTTGAAATATTAAATCTGGCCAGGTATAGGACACAAAGTCACCCTGGGTAAAAATAACTTTAATTTTTCCATCGGCATCCACTACAGGTAATCTTCTAAACCTATCATTTGACATTATCCTTAACCAATCAACCACATCATCATTCTCATTGGCAACCCTTGGATTGAGGGTCATTATATCCTCTAATTTAGTTGTTTTTGGAGACATATTGTTATTTACCAATTTCTTTACAATATCTCTTTCAGTCACAATTCCGACAACTTTATCTTTACTATCTACAATTACAACTGAACCATAATTTTTATCAGCCATAACAGCAATTGCTTGAGATACTTTTTCTTTACCTAAAAAAGTAACTGGTTTTGGTTTAGTTTTAAATTCTGGTCTATCTACTAGACGACCACCTCTACGAGTTTCCAATTTTTACCTCATATATTTTATTCGGATTTTTATCTCAATATAATACTTATTATAATATAGACAAGTTAAAGAAATATTACTTTATATAAAAATTTTAAGTGTTATAAGTTATCCAACCCGAATAACCCTCATCCATACTAAAAACATTTTTAAATCCGTGATGACTAAAAAAATTTGCAGCAGATTGACTTGAATGACCATGATAACAGTAAATCAAAATTGTTTCATTTTTATCTTTATCTTGGAGAAATTTATCGATATTTAAATCTTCAACATGAATAGCCTTTTCAATATGACCTTTTGAAAATGAGTTGTGATCTCTTATATCAATTAAGATTAAATCATTATTTTTAATAAGATTTATTGCTTCTTTTATTGAAATGCATTCGAAAGACACTTGTTTACAAAGCCTCTATAATTACCGCTATTCCTTGACCCCCACCAATACACATAGTTGCAAGACCATATTTACCTTTACGCTTTCTTAATTCATAAACAAGTTTTGTCATAATTATTGCTCCCGTTGCGCCTACTGGATGACCTAGGGCAATTGCACCGCCATTCACATTTACAATTTCAGGGTCTAGGCCTAATTGTTTATTAACAGCACATGCTTGAGCTGCAAACGCTTCATTTGATTCAATTAAATCTAAATCTGATACATTTAACCCTACTTTGTTTAATGCCATTTTTGAAGCTGGAACTGGTCCCATACCCATTTCATCAGGGTCAACACCACCAAATCCGTACGAAACAATCCTGGCTAATGGCGTACCTTTTTTAGCCTTATCTTCATTAGCAAGGATCAAGGCTGATGCGCCATCATTAATTCCAGAAGCATTACCAGCTGTAACCACTCCATTTTTTTTAAAAGCCGTTCTCAGAGTAGATAAAGTATCTATACTAGTATCTGGCTTTGGATGTTCATCTGTTTCAAAAATTTCAATTCCTTTTCTAGTTTTTATTTCAATTGGTAATATTTGCTCTTTAAAAGATCCATTATCAATTGCCTTGCTTGCTCTTTGTTGACTACTTAAAGCAAATTGATCTTGCATGTCTCTACTAATTTGATATCTGCTTGATATATTTTCAGCCGTAATACCCATATGACCATGACCAAATGGATCATGTAATGCACCCAGCATCATATCATGAACTTTTCCGTCTCCCATTCTTGATCCCCAACGAAACCCTTCTACGATATGTGCCCCATTAGACATAACTTCTACACCCCCAGCTATTGATATTTTCGCATCTCCTAATATTAATAGTTGAATAGCACTTACAATAGCCTGAAGTCCTGAGCCACAAAGTCTATTAACTGTTAACGCAGCGGATTCTTTACTCATACCAGCTTGAAGAGCTATAACTCTACTTACGTACATATCTCTCGGCTCAGTATGAATTACATTCCCAAAAACAGCGTGTTCAACCTCGTCAGCATCATACCCAGATCTTGCAATTGCTTCTTTAGCGACCAAAGTACCCAGATCTACCGGGCAAAAACTCTTCAGTGTACCCCCAAATCCACCAATCGCAGATCTGTTTGCAGACATTATATACACATCATTCATAATACTTTCCTCCAAGATAATCTCTATTCTAATTTGTTAAAACTAAATCTAAATTTCCTAATACTTCAAAAAATTTATTAACTCTACCTTCATCAACATCCTTAATATTAGACGGTTGCCAGTTTGGTTTTCTGTCTTTATCAACGAGCATTGCTCTAACACCTTCAAAAAAATCACCAATCTCCAGACAACGCTGAACCATTCTATATTCCATTATCAATTCATCCTTTAGAGTCATTTTACTAGCATCTCTTATTTGCTTTAAAGAAATTTTTAATGATGTAGGTGATTTATGTTTTAATTCTTCGAATTGAGCATTCAAAAATTCATTTCCAGTTATTGAGAGAGATTCACATTTTTCAAAAATTTGTTCAATTGTATCAAATGAAAATGCATCCTTAATAATATTTTCATTTGTTATTAAGACACTGTCTTCTGAATTTGGATTTGAAGAGAGGCTATTAACTATACTATCAACTTTGTCATTCGTACTTGGTGAAGAAGAAATTAACATTTTTTTTAAATTTCCTATATCACTTGAAGAAACATAGTGAGTTATGAGTTTAAGTTTCATAAGATCATATGCTTTAATTCTTGCCCCAACTAGAGACAGCCAAGCTCCTATTCCTTTATCCAACTGACCTAACAACCATCCACCTCCTACATCAGGAAACAAACCAATAGCTGTTTCAGGCATTGCAAACATAGTCTTTTCAGACGCTACAACGTGACTTCCGTGCATTGATACTCCTACTCCACCCCCCATGGTGTATCCATTGATTAATGATATAAATGGTTTTTTAAAATTACTAATTTTAAAATTTAAAGTATATTCGTCATAAAAAAATGACTGAGATAAGTTAGTGGGTGGGCCTCCATCTTCTAAGACTTCTTTTCTTAATTTAATAACATCACCACCTGCACAAAATGATTTATCACCTGCTCCCTCAATGATTACACAATTTATGTGTTCACTTATTTCCCAAGAGTTTAGATATTTATTTATTTTTTGAACCATTGGATAAGTTAGGGCATTCAATCTATCCGGCCTGTTTAAAGTTATTATTCCAATCCCATTTTCTTCAGTAAATATAACTTCTTCTGACATTGTTAATTTATCCTTTATTAATTTAATTACTTTTTAAGTCTCTTGAAATAATTACTCTCATTATTTCATTTGTTCCCTCTAATATCTGATGTACCCTTAAATCTCTTACTAGTCTCTCTAAAGGAAAGTCTTTTAAATATCCATAACCACCATGAATTTGGAGTGCCATATCACATATTTCAGAACAAATATCAGTTGCATATCTTTTGGCCATAGCACAAAGTTTAGTAGCTTTACCATCATGAGTATCAAGACTACGCGCAGCTCTTAATACCATTAATCTAGCTGCTTCTAATTCGGTTGCCATATCTGCTAGCTTGAATTGAGTAACTTGAAATTGATCGATAGATTTTCCAAATTGCTTCCTTTCTGCCGAGTAGCTAATTGATGCTTCTAAAGCTGCTCTTGCTCCACCCAATGAACAGGCTGCAATATTCACTCTACCTCCATCAAGACCTTTCATTGCTATTTTAAAGCCATCTCCCTCATTTCCAACTAAGTTATCAATTGGAATTTCACAATTATCAAAATTAACCATGGATGTATGTTGACTATTCCATCCCATTTTTTTTTCTTGTTTTCCAAATGATAGACCTTTTGTTCCTTTTTCTACTAGCAGACAAGAAACCCCATTTGCACCTTCTTCACCTGTACGGCACATGACAGCAAAAACATCACTGGTAGGACCGCCCGATATAAAACTTTTAGACCCATTTAATATATAATGACTGTTCCCTTTTTTAGAGGCACTCGTTTTTAAAGCCACAGCGTCTGATCCAGAACCTGGTTCAGTTAAACAGTAACTAGACATAATTTCCATTGTAGATAATTTATTAATAAATCTTTCCTTTATAGCATCTGATCCATGCGCATCTATCATCCATGTTACCATATTGTGTATCGATATATAAGCAGCCGTAGAGACGCATCCTCTTGATAATTCTTCAAATATAATCGCAGCATCTAATCTACTTAGACCCGAACCTCCATGTGATTCATTCACGTATATTGCTGCCAAACCTAGTTCAGCAGCTTTTTTTAATGTCTCTACTGGAAATATCTCGTTTTGATCCCAATCAGCAGCATAAGGCATTAGCTCAGTTTCAGAAAAACCCTTTGCCATATCTTTTATAGCTAATTGGTCTTCGTTGTATTCAAAATTCATTTTTCTACCTCTTAACTTCCATATCAAATAGATATTAAATTTAATTTGAGTTCAAGATTATTTCTGATGCTTTTTCAGCAATCATTAGTGTTGGAGCATTCGTATTGCCAGAAGTAATAGTGGGCATAATAGACGCATCTGCAATTCTTAACCCGTCTACACCCCTAACTTTTAAATTACTATCTGTTACTGATGAAGTGCCTGAGCCCATACCACATGTTCCTACTGGATGAAAAATAGTAGTACCAATATCACCAGCAACTTTTTTTAATTCATCTTCCGACTGAAACTGAATTCCTGGCGCATATTCTTTTGGATTATATTTTTTCATTGCTGGTTGAGTGATAATTTTTCTTGCTAATTCTATAGATTGGGCCGCCACAAGTTTATCTTGTTCTTCAGACAAGTAATTTGGATCAATGGACGGTGCAATTTTAGGATCTTTTGATGAAATATGGACACTTCCTCTACTCTGCGGATTTAGATTACATACACTTGCTGTAAGACCTGGAAAGTCATGAAGTGGGTCTCCAAATTTGTCTAAAGATAATGGTTGCACGTGAAATTGAAGATTAGGCGTTTCATAAGATTTGTCTGACATTGCGAATATACCTAATTGACTAGGAGCCATAGACATAGGACCAGTTCTTTTAAGAGCGTATTCTAAACCTATAGCAATTTTACCTAATAAAGAATTAGCTTTTTGATTTAGAGTTTGTGCATTTTCTAATTGATATATTACTCTTAATTGAAGATGATCTTGAAGATTTTCACCAACATTTGGGCTTTTTACTTTGGTTTTAATACCTAAATCAGAGAGCAAGTTAGGATTTCCTATACCAGACAACTCTAAGATTTTAGGTGAACCAATTGAGCCAGCAGATAATATTATTTCTTTATTTACAAAAATATCTTCAATTTTCCCATTTCGTGTAACTTCTACCCCTTCAATTTTATTATTTTCTAAAATTAATTTATTCACTTCACATTGACTAATTACATGCAAATTTTTTCTATTTTTTATTGGTTTTATAAATGCCTTAACTGTATTCCATCTAAATCCAGAATTTTGATTAACTTTAAAATATGAAACTCCAAAATTGTTGCCTTCGTTGAAATCGTCTACTTTAGGTATTCCAGCCTCTACAGTAGCTTCTTGAAAACTATCTAAAATATTCCAAGATAGTCTTTGTTGATTTACCTTCCATTCTCCACCTGCACCATGAAATTTATTTTCTCCTTCATAGCTATCTTCCATATTTTTGAAGTAAGGGAGAACATCATCCCAACTCCAACCTTCATTACCCATTTGCCTCCACTGATCATAATCATTTGCCTGTCCTCTCATATAAATCATACCATTTATTGATGAACAACCACCCATGACCTTACCTCTTGGATAATTTAAAGCTCTACCATTTAAACCTTTTTGTGAAGTTGTTTTGTATAACCAATCTGTTCTTTTGTTTCCCATACAATATAAATAACCTACAGGAATATGAACCCAATGGTAATTGTCACTTCCTCCTGCTTCCAATAAAGCTACAGAAAATCTACCACTAGCAGACAATCGATTAGCAAGAAGGCATCCAGCTGTGCCTGCACCTACTACGATAAAATCGAATACTTTAGACATAAATTTACCTTTTTGAAATTCAAAATATATATATTATCAATTTTTTACTCATTCCATGAAGGTGATCTTTTATCTAAAAAAGCACTAATGCCTTCATATGCGTCTTTTTCCATCATATTCATAGCCATAACCTCAGAAGTATATTTATAAGCCTCATCAATTGGCATCTCCACCTGCTTATAAAAAGCCTCTTTACCAATTTTCACAGTAGATAAAGGTTTTGAAGCTATTATATTTGCAATAGTTAGTGTTTTCTGATGAAGTTGATCAGGAGGAACACAATGATTTATTAAACCAAAATCTACTGCGTCTTTTGCACTAAGTTTTTCTCCAGTCAGAAGCATTTCCATAATTTTTTTTCTGCTAAGATTTCTGGAAACTGCTACCATCGGTGTTGAACAAAATAAACCAATATTTACTCCTGGCGTCATAAAACTAGCCTCTTCAGATGCAACTGCTAAATCACAGCTCGCCACTAATTGGCATCCTGCTGCAGCTGCAATACCACAAACTTCAGCTATAACTGGTTGGGGCAAGTTCATGATTGTTTGCATTAAATTTGAACATTCATTGAATAATTCGTTAAAAAATTTCTTATTGTTTCGATTTTTTCTTAATTCATCTAGATCATGACCAGCAGAAAATCCTGGTCCTTCAGAAGATATAATTAAAACTTTTACTTTCTTTCGTGATGAAATTTGTATTAAAGAGTTTGTTAGTTCTTTGATTAATTCTAAAGATAATGGGTTGTGTTTTTTTCCATTAACCAACTCAATTTTGACGATGTGGTCAGTCTCATTAGTTATATTGAAAAGTTTCTGCATTTACTTTTTCCATCTTAATATAATTTTTTATGTATATATGAAACAAATTTATATTTCTGGTCAATTAATAATCTTATTTATGTTGATTGTTTTACTTAATATCTAAATACTACGAAAGAAATTACATAAGAATTATATTTTGGAAAATAAACTTAACCTTGAAGTTTTAATATTAATTTTGACTGGCACAGCTGCTCTTGCATTAGCCGTTGGTATTGGAAGGTTTAGTTATACACCAATCTTGCCTTATATGTTGGAAGAATTGAATATAAGCAAGACTAATGGAGGTTTAATAGCCTCATGGAATTTTTTTGGTTATTTATGCGGATCATTACTATCTATTTTACCAATATTTAAGAAAAAAATTAAATTTGTTTTTTTTACATCTATTGTTATTTCATTACTGACCACATTATTAATGAGTTTAAGTAATGATATAATAATTTTTATTGTTATTCGATTTTTTGCCGGCGTATCTAGTGCATTTGTTTTAATTTTTGCTACAGCTTTAATTCTTCCTTCTATGCAATTACTTGGGAAAAAATCGTTAAGTACTTCCCATTTTATGGGTGTTGGTTTTGGAATTGTCTTATCTTCAATTTTAGTATCTGTTTTAGGAAATTTTGGGTTTGCTTGGAATGATTTATGGATTGGAGTTACTATTTTATCAATAGTATTAGCTATACCTATTTTTCTTTATACCCCTAATGAAACTGTTATAAGTACAACCATAATTAAATCTGAAACTAGTAATAGTGTGAGTTTTAGTTTAATAACTTTGTCCTATGGCCTTTACGGTTTTGGATATGTAATTTTGGGTACTTTCATATCAACAATGGCAAGAGAAACTGTAGGGTTAGAAACAACTGAAACATATGTTTGGCTTTTAGTAGGTCTGGCCGGTATTCCAATGGTAATCTTGTGGCCTAGGTTTGGTAAAAAAATTGGTAACGACATAGCTCTTTTCTTGGCCTGCGCGATTATGGGATTTGGTATATTAATGCCTGTAATAATAGAAAATAAATTTGGTATTATTTTAGCCTCTATTTTATTGGGTTCAACTTTTATTCCTATAACTGCTCTAGCATTGTTGGAAGGTCAAACTAGATACAGTGGATCAATAAGAGTTTCAACAGCTATACTCACATCATCATTTGGTGTAGGTCAAATGATTGGACCTTATTTTGGAGGTTTTGTTATAGATTCATTTTTTTCTTATAAAATAGCTTTATCTATTTCATCAGCTACATTATTTATTGCCTCATTTTTGATGATTAATCCTGTAAGATATATTTCTTGTAAGTTTACAAATATTCCTTAAGTATTTGAGCTCCTAAGTTAGAAACAGGCACAGCTTGCTCTCCTACCTCAAAACCGTTATTACCAGCATTATTACCATCGATTACTCTCTTGGCTATACCTTGTAGAATGCCGGCAAATCTAAAACTGTTGAATGCTAATAAATATTTCCAGTATTTAGGCTTATCTAAGCCAGTAAAATTTAAATAAGTGTCTAAAATATTTTCTTCAGCTGGTATTCCTGATTTTGCTATTAATTTGTCATAACGACCTATACCTGCAATAGGCCAGTTTTTTTCAAATCTTAACATTAGTGTCCAATAGGATAAATCAATGAAAGGTATTGATAATGTGGACAACTCCCAATCTAATAACCCTATAACTTTTTCAAGACCATTATCTTTTTTTAATATCAGATTATCTAACCGAAAGTCACCGTGTAATAAACATGGTGGGAGCATACCTATTTTTTCTGGAATATTTTTAGGAATATTTTCTATTAAATATTCCATGCTTTCAATATCTTTAGTTTGTGAAAATCTATATTGCTTTATCCATAAGTTAATTTGTCTTTCAAGATAACCTTCAGGTCTACCAAAATTTTCAAGGCCAACGTCTTTTAAATTCAGAGATGCTAATTTTGCTAAAATTTTTATCTTATTTTTATAAATTTTATCTCGTTGTTCCACTTCATAATTTGGCAGGAGTGGGTCAATTTCATTGTTACCTTCTAAATACTCCATTATATAAAATTCACTCCCTATTAAATCTTCGTCTTGACAATAACCAAACATTTTAGGAACTGGTATATTTGAAGCTTCTAAAGAAGACATTACTTTAAATTCACGATCAATACGATGTGCTCCAGGTAATAATTTACCAGTTGGTTTAGACCTTAATACAAAGTTTTTATTATCAGATTTTAATAAATAAGTAGGGTTAGATTGACCTGCTTCAAATTTTTTTATGGATAAAATATCTGCTTCTATTGTTGTATTTTTTTTTATCCAATGGTTTAATATCTTGATATTTTTTTTAACCAACATTTTGAAATATTTATTCTCATATAAATTTTTAAAAGTATAACTTAATTTTATTTATATTGTAATTTTATTAATGAATGATTCACTTGATACTATTCTAATTACTGGAGCAAGTAGAGGACTTGGTGCAAATTTTGCTAAAGTTCTTGCAAATGACGGATTTAGAATTATAGGAATTGGAAGAAATAGAATTAATCTTGAAAAAGTAATTTCTAAGCTACCCAATCAACGATTGAATCATGATTTCTTTGAACTTGATATTACAGACGAGAATTTTGTTAACAAACAATTATCTGATTTAAATTTATATGGTTTGATTAATAATGCTGGCATTGCTAATACCAAATTATTACATAAAGAAACGTATTCAGAATTATCTAATATTATTGATACAAATTTACTTGGATCATTAAACGTATCAAATGCCGTAATTCCTAAAATGATGACTAATAAAAGAGGTAAAATCATTAATATAGCTTCAACGCTTGGCTACAGACCATTGGCATATGTCGGTGCTTATTCTGCTACCAAAGCAGCTTTGATTCAAGTTACTAAATCTCAGTCAATTGAATTAGCTAGATATAATATTTGTGTTAATGCACTTGCACCTGGATATATTTTGACTGATATCAATAGAGATCAACTTGAAGGTGAAACTGGTGACTTATTAAAAAAGAAAATTCCTCTCAAAAGGTTTGCTACTGTTGATGAATTGGATACAATTATTTCTATGTTACTAAATACTAATAATACTTATATGACCGGGGCCGTAGTGGCTGTTGATGGTGGACTTAGCACAGGTCTCTAACTTTTGGGTGATTTAATGGATTTTTATCTACCAGATAATATTGATAAACTAAGAATTAAAACACGTAATTTTGTTGATAAGCATATTATTCCGCTTGAATCCGTTCCTTCTTCATATGATAACCATGAAAATATTAATGAAAGTTTATTAAATAAAATAAGAGATAAAGTTAAGTTAGAAGGTCTATGGTCTCCCCAAATGCCCAAGTCTAGATCTGGGTTAGGTTTAGGACCTATTGGAATGGCAGCACTATATGAAGAAATGAATAGATCTATTTTTGGACCAGTATGTTTTAATTGCGCCGCTCCAGATGATGGTAATATGTATATATTAAATAAGATTGCAACTGAAGAGCAGAAAGTTGAGTGGCTTGACCCTATCATTAATGGTGATGTTAGATCTTCTTTAGCCATGACTGAGCCAGCTCCAGGTGGAGGATCCGATCCATCAATGATTAAAACCGAAGCCACTTATCAAAATGGTAAGTGGATAGTTAATGGCCTAAAATGGTATATTACAGGTGCCGGTATTGCATCTCATTTTATTTTGTTAGCTAAAACTAAAGATGGTTTAACAGCTTTTTTATATCATAAAGATCAACCAGGTTGGAATATTAAAAGACGTATACCCATAATGGGCCCTGAAGAACATGGAGGTCATTGTGAAATTGAGTTTAATGGCCTTCAGATACCTGATAAAAATATGTTAGGAGAAGTTGGCAAGGGACTTAAAATTGTACAAATAAGATTAGGCCTAGCTCGTTTAACACATTGTATGAGATGGATTGGTCTTTCTAGACGAAGCTTGGAAATTGCTCTAGATTATGTTTCTTATAGAGAAGGATTTGGGATTAAACTTTCAGATAGAGAGTCAGTGCAAATTAAACTTGGTAAAGCTGCTATGGATATCGATATTGCTCGCTTACTTGTAATGAAAGCGGCGTGGAAAATTGAAAATGGAAGTAAAGCAAGACAGGATGTTTCTATGGCTAAAATTCATGTTGCTGAAACTCTTAATAATGTCTCTGATACAGCTATCCAACTTAATGGCGCTAAGGGATATAGCAAAGATATAATTCTTGAATGGATATATAGATATGCTAGGCAAGCTAAATTAGTAGATGGTGCATCGGAGGTTCATCAAATGATTATAAATAGGTTTTTTAATAGTCAAAAATCTGATTTTTGGCATTGGGGTGTAGGACACGACGTTTAATATTATAATATCTCGTCTATATTATTTAATGATTTTACAATTGCGCTTGGTTTACCTGGTAATTTTTCTAATATACCGTCAAATCTATTAACCCATATTGTTTTGAAACCGTAATTTGCTGCTGCATGCATATCCCACGCGTTGCTTGAAAAAAATGCTACCTTGTCTTTTTGTATATTAGTTTTCTTTTCTACAAGATCATACACCTCGCTTGACGGTTTATAAATTTTACATTCCTCTACGGATATTACTGCATCTAATAAATTTTCTATATTGGCATTTTTAACAGCACTATCTAGCATTTGCATACTTCCATTTGAAAGTATACCAGTTTTATATTTTTTATCTCTAAGTTTCTCTAACACTTCTTTTACTTCTGGATACGCTTCTAACTTTAGATATAATTCCAATAATTCGTCTCTTAATTTTTTATTTTTAAGATTTAATACCTCCATTGCATAATCTAATGCGTTAGCTGTTATTTCCCAAAAATCAACATACTCATTCATTGAATTTCTTAACCAAGTATATTCAACTTGTCTTAATCTCCACAAACTTGCCAAGTCTTGCCATTTGTCCCCTACATCCAAAGATAGTTCTCTACAAGCAGCATTAACGTCAAACAATGTCCCATATGCATCGAAAATGCATGCTTTTGTATTATTCATTTAATTTTCTTTCTCATTTAAATATTCATAAAAGCTTTTATCGTTATTTTTTTTCCAATTAATATATTTTATATTATTAATTCGCCTTATCGCAAACATCCTTGCTATTTTTAAATTTTTGTTCTTTAAAGATTTTATTTGGTATTTTATATAAGCTAAATTTATTTTATGCGAGAAACCATCCTCTTTTGTCACTGATTTTTTTTGCAAATTTAACTTATAATATCCTCCATTTATCGTACTGATCTTTGTATTATGTTCATTTAAAATGCAAGCAGTATTATAAACATCTTGGCTTCGTATTTCCTCAAATTTTTTCTGATTATTTCTATTTATAAATGGATGAAAACTGCACGGTATATTCCCAATATCATTTAAATCAAGATATCCTTGCCTTTTGCCTTCAAAATGTTTTATAAGAATATTATTTTCGTCATATACTCTGGTAGGGGCGAACGCTACACCATTTTTTTTAACTAATTCTAACATTTTTCTTAAATAATTTTCTGACCATTCATCATCCGCATCTAGATAACCAACATACTCACCTTTTGACTTATTTACACCATAGTTTCTAGCATTACCTGGACCAGTTTTAATCCCATTTGTTTTTATTATTTTAATCGTTAATCCTTTTTTTAACTTTGGTATTATTTTATTATAATTTTTACCATCATCTACTATTATTATTATTTCTACTTTGAAAGTATCAAAGTTTAATTTTTGATTATTTATAGAATTTATAGCTCTTGAAAGAGTTTTTTTTGCGTTATAGACTGGAATTATTACTGATAGGTTTATTTTCATTTGATTTCATACAATTTTTGTTATTATTAACTTTAATTGTTAATAGTGCAAAACTTTTTTTATAGGATTTTTCCTAATGAAACCTTTGGTTATCCACCCGAATAATTGGGCTGACTATTCACTTATCGATAGTGGCAATGGAAAAAAACTTGAAAAATTTGGCCCATATACCTTTTCTAGACCTGAGCCACAAGCGATATGGACGCCAAGATTAAAAGCTAAAGTATGGGAAAATTCATCAGGATCATTTCTAAGCTCATCATCATTGGAAAATGAAAATCCAAAAGGCAAGTGGGTTATAAAGAATAATATTCCAGATAAATGGGAAATGTCCTTTGATAATCTAAAATTTTTTGCCAGCCCTACTCCATTTAGACATCTAGGATTTTTTCCAGATCAGTCACCTCATTGGATTTGGGCAGCTCAAAAAATTAATCAATTTATATCTGTTTTGAATCATAAAAATCATCCTAAAATTCTAAATTTATTTGGTTATTCTGGCCTAGCATCCTTGCATGCGGCCTCATGTGGCGCTTCTGTTACACATGTTGATGCAAGTAAAAAAGCCATTAATTACGCTTTTGAAAACCGAAACCTTTCATCATTCCAAGAATTACCCATTAAATTCATTACTGAAGATGCTGTAAAATTTGTAAATAGAGAAATCAGAAGAGGCAACAAATATGATGGTATTATTTTAGATCCCCCTAAATATGGAAGAGGGCCAAATGGAGAAAAATGGGACTTGTTCAATGATCTTCCTTCATTATTAAAATCCCTTCCACAAATTTTGTCTAACAATCCAATCTTTATAATTCTAAATAGTTACGCAATAAGGTCTAGCCATATTTCTTTGCATTATGGCTTAAGTGAAGTGATGAAGAATTATTCTGGCAAAGTGGAGTCAGGCGAAATTTCTATAGTCGAAGATCAAGTTAGTCCCCGTCAAATTAGCACAGCTATTTTTGCAAGATGGGAAAAAAGATGAATTAATTAGGATTATTCCTAATTGATTCATATAATGCCACCCCCGTTGAAACAGCTAAATTCAAGCTGTCTGAACGACCTAACATTGGTAGCTTTATTAATTGATCACATGCATTTAAAATATTGCGCGATAAACCTTGTTGTTCGTTGCCCATAGCTAAAACAAATGGCAATTGCCAATTTGTTTTGGTATAATCAGTTGCATTAATTAAAGACGTTCCAATAACACTAATTTTATGATTTGATTTCCATTTAAGAAAATTTTTGCTACTCGATGCTATTATATTGACATTGAAAATTGCCCCCATACTTGCCCTGACTGACTCATAAGAGAATGGGTCTGTACACTCATCTAGTAAAATACAGTCAGTCGCACCAACTCCATCCATTGTTCTTAGAATAGTCCCTAAATTCCCTGGATCTCTTACAGTTTCTAGAGCAACAAAGGTTTTATCTTTTATTATGATGGGTAAATCATTCCATTTTTGACAAATAACGCATAAAACATTTTGAGAGTTTGCTTTATGAGATATCTTGGAAAGTATTTCAGAAGTTACTCCTATAACATCTGCGCCTAAACATAATACATCACTAATTAAGTTTTCAATTTTTTGAATGTCTGCATGAAAGTTATCAAATAAAAGGTATCTTATTTCCCAATCATTCTCTATAGCTTCTCTACAAATTCTAATACCTTCTGCAACAAATAAATTATGCTCTCTTCTATATTTCCGATGACGCAAACTATTGATTAATTTAATTTTATCATTTGTTAAACTGGAAATTTCATATCTATTACCAAGATTTGTCAAATTTAATCCTTATGCTATCTTTGACTTGGCTACACTTTTTATGGATGTAATAAGAGACGATAAACCATTTTTTCTAGTTGGGGATAAATGCTCATCTAAACCAATTTTTTCAAGAAAATTTATGTCTGTATCTATTATTTCCTGTGGTTTTTTTTCTGAAAAAGCTTTGAGCATTAAGGCTATTAACCCCTGAACAATAGCAGCATCACTATTTGCAATAAATGTAATCGTTCCATTATCATTAAAAAAATTACTAAAATAAACAACGGACTGGCAACCCTTGAGTTTATTCTGGTCGATTTTCAAGTTTTCGTCCATTTTGGGTACATTTCTACCTAAATCAATCAAATATTGATATTTGTCCTCCCAAGATTCAAAGTAAGAAAAATCTTCTATTAATTTGTTAACTTCTTTATTGATACTCATTTAAAACTCACTAATATATGTTAAGTTAATTAAACTTATATTGTTAACAAATCAAGAAGGTTTATTTATCAACAACTAATTTTAAATAAATTATGATATTGTAATTTAATGCAATTTAGAATAATTATTAAACTGGGGATATTAATATGCTATCACTCAGTAATACGAATGAAAACTCTATAATAGTAAGCCCTCCTGTAGTTTTTCTTGCGCTAGTTTTAATTACCTTAATTAGAATATATACTTTATTTGTTTCACCCATAGAATTATCTGTAGATGAAGCTCAGTACTGGCATTGGTCTCAAAATCTAGATTTTGGATATTTTACAAAACCACCGTTCATTGCATGGACAATAGGATTATCAACAAAATTATTTGGAAACGAGGAATGGGCAGTAAGACTCTTTTCCCCAATAATTCACTTCTTTATCTCAATCATTTTATGGATAACAACTCAGTTTGCTTTTGGATATAAAGCAGGCCGTATTGCAGCTTTATTATGGATATTTACCCCTGCAGCCTCATTAGGAAGTTTTATTATTTCAACTGACACACCTTTGTTGTTATTTTGGTCATTAGCTTTATTATTTATTTTTAAGACATTTAAAGACGACTCATACATATCGGCTTTATTTGCAGGAACTACTCTTGGGCTGGCATTCTTATCTAAATATGCTGCTTTGTACTTCATTATTTTACTAATTTTATGGTGGGTAATTTATGACAAAGGTAAAGCATTAACCTTAAAAAAATTAATGGTTTGTTTAATTTCAAGCTTCGTTGTAGCAACTCCAAATTTATATTGGAATTACTCTAATGACTTTGTAACTGCAAGTCACACTATATCAAATGCTAATCTTTCAAAAATTATAATGAATTACGCAAATGTAATTGATTTTTTATCATCACAGTTATTAGTATTCGGACCTATAATTTTTTTATTATATTTATTTATAATTTTTAATAGTTTTTTTAAAGACCAAAAGCTTTCTCTTTTGGGCATGCTTTCTTTACCAATTATTGTTTTAATAATAGTTCAGAGCTTTTTGAAGATAGCTAACCCTAACTGGGCAGTAACTGCATATATCAGTGCTACATTATTGATTAGCGCTTATGCAATCATACAAAAACATAGGGTGTTAAGACAACTAACTAAATTTGGCTTAATTATAAATTTTGCGCTATCATTATTAATTTTAAAAATTACTCTAACTGGAAATTTTTATCCTGTTGACTTAAAGTCAGACCCTTTGAGAAAAAATTTAGGTTTTGAGATACTTTCAACCGAAATTAAAAAAACTTTTTATAATAATGGAATATCTAAATTAGTTTTTATTAATAGAGGTGAAATAACAAGATTTAATTATTATCTAAACAAAACTGATGACAAATTTAGAAATAAAATTTTCCTAAAGACAAAAAGTATAACTCCAGGAAATTTTTATGAATTAAATTTTAATTATGATAAAGCAATTCATAAAAGAAACGAAAAAATCATGATCATAAGACGTGATTTAAATTTTGAAAATGACTTTGCAAACCTAAAAGAGGTTAAATTTATGCAAAAAATTTCTACTAATACAATAAAAAATCATAAAAGAACTTATTATATCTTTGAAGGTAAAATTAAATAGGATTATTTTCTATTAAATTTTTGAAATACGCTTAACGTCTCTGTACTTACATGATGCTCAAGACCTTCAGCATCATTTTTAGCAACATCTTCTTTGACACCAATTTTAATTAAAAAGTTATATACTATTTCATGTCGTTTTTTACAGTAGTCCGCTAATAATTGTCCTTTGTCTGTAAGAAATATAGATCTATAAGGTTTACTTTCAACCAATCCCTCCCTAACTAAACGTCTTATAACACTATTAACTGTTGGTCCAGTTACTCCAAAATGCTTTGCTAAATCAACAGCCCTAGCTTCACCAGTTTCTTTAATTAAGTCTGCTATCATTTCTGTATAATCTTCTGCAGTTTCGGTGTTCCTCGCGCTCCTTACTTGAGCAAACCTATCAGAATTAATTTCAAATTCATTGTTCATAATTTAATTTCCAAAGTTAGCCTATGCTAATATTTATTTTAGCTTTTTACAAACTCTTATGTTATTGCTCTTTGTAAATTGTTTTGATGTGATAGTTGTGCTAAAAAATTGTATAAAATCATGAGGTAAAATTATGGATAATAAAAATAAATTGAAAATAGAGTCAGAAGTTTTAAAAAAACTTTTAAACCACCTTCAAAATAGAACTGATGTACAAAATATTGATTTAATGAACCTAAGCGGGTTTTGTAGAAACTGTCTTTCCAGATGGTATACTGAGGCTGCAAAGGAAAATGGATTTGAACTTAATAAAGACGATGCTAAAGAAATAGTGTATGGAATGCCTCATTCAGTTTGGAAAGAAAAATACCAAATAGAAGTAAGTGAAAAACAAAAAAGTGATTTTAAAAACAAAGGATCAGAAGCACATTAAAATGAATGATATACAAAATAATGAAATCGTTGAAACGAAACCCCTGGATAATCGACTTAAAAGTTTTATAGAACGGATTGAGAGGTTAGAAGAAGAAAAAAATAACATTCTTGCAGATATTAAGGAAGTCTATTCTGAAGCTAAAAGTTCAGGTTATGATCCAAAAATTATGAGAAAAGTTCTAATAATTCGAAAAATGGACGTTGATGAAAGATTAGAGCAAGAGGCCTTATTAGATACTTACAGAAATGTTTTAGGTATATTTTAAAATATGATTAATCACTTTGGCAACAGACTTGTTACAAAAATTAGAAGCTCAAAATCATTCTTGTGTTTAGGTGTTGATCCGCATCTAGACTCTATACCTAAAATTTTTGACGTAAATACTAAAACTTCAAACATTGTTGGAAAAGTTGAAAAATTTTGTTTTTCACTAATAGATGTTGCTAATGGATTAATACCAGCAATAAAACCCCAAATTGCATTATTTGAACAACTTGGTCCAGACGGTATGAAGCTACTTTCATCCTTGTGTAAACATGCTCAATCTAAAAAGATTTTAGTAATTATGGATGCAAAAAGAGGAGATATAGGAACCACTAGTCAAGCATATGCAAATGCTTATTTAGGAAAAAACGCTCCATTTCCAAGCGACGCTCTTACAGTTAATCCATGGTTGGGGATTGATAGTTTAGAGCCTTTCTTTAAAAAAGCTTCTGAGACAGGTAGTGGACTATTCATCTTGGCGCATACAAGCAATAAAGGCTCTAAGGACATTCAAGAAATGTTGCTATCAACTGGTGTTAAATGCTATGAGCATCTTGCTAACACATTAAAACCTATTGTAGAAAAGTTTAAAGGCACCTCAGGTTTATCTTCAATAGGAGTTGTTTCAGGAGCCACGTTTAGAGAAGAAGCTATAGAATTAAGAAAGTTATTACCAAACGCTCCATTTTTAATTCCTGGCTATGGTGCTCAAGGTGCATCAGCGAAAGATGCATGTGCACCATTAATTCAGGATACCAAACACCCTGACCTTTTAAACTTTGGCTTAATCAATGCCTCAAGAAGTATTTTATTTCCAGAAAAATCGTATCTGGCAAAGAATATTGAAGAATGGCAAACTATAATTTTGTCAGAATTAAATAGAACCAATAATGAGCTTATCAACATTTAAAAATTAAGTGAGATAATTTAATGAGCAAATCAAAACAACTTGATGCCCTTGGAGGCAAAAGCAATATACCTAAAAAACCAGATAAAGATGTATTAGAAAAAGTTCATAATCCTAAAACAGGTATTAATTACTCTATAAGATTAACATGCCCTGAATTTACATCAATATGTCCAGTAACCTCTCAACCAGATTTTGCTTATATAATTATAGATTATGTACCAAATAAGTTCATAGTAGAAAGTAAATCATTTAAACTTTATCTATTAGGCTATAGAAATCATGGTGCATTTCACGAGGAATGTACGGTTTCACTTGCTCAAGACATTATTAATCTTTTATCGCCCAAATGGTTGAGAATTGCTGGTTATTGGTATCCAAGAGGAGGAATTCCTATAGACATTTTTTGGCAAACAGGAAAAAAACCCGAAAATTTATTTTTACCGGATCATGCCGTTCCAAATTATAGAGGCAGAGGTTAAAATTTTTAAGACTGACAATTATTTAATATATTTATAAATTGTTTTTGCTTAAAGTGAAAATAACTTAAAAAAAAATTCATTAAATCTTCTGAAATTAATAGCAGTTCGAATAATAATAAATTTTAAAAAAATTCTTTGAATGTTTTATAAATGTAATAAAAAAACATAACAAAACTATTCCTGTATCCTACCATGTAGAAAAAATTAATAAGAATAAGTTTGTATTGTACAAAAAATGATATTAATACCAAAATATAAAATGAGATTTTTATAATAAATTTTTAAATAATATAGTGTTTTGAAAAAGTATAGAAGGTTATTTAATGAAGCAGGCTCAAACACATTTGGCACGTCTCGAGTCTGAATCAATTGAGATTATGCGTGAAGTAATTTCTGAGACTGATAATCCTGTGATGCTTTATTCTGTTGGCAAAGATAGCGCAGTTATGTTGCACTTAGCCAAGAAAGCCTTTTACCCCTCTCTTCCTCCATTTCCCCTTCTGCATGTAGATACCACATGGAAATTCAAAGATATGTATAAGTTACGGGACAAAGTAGCAAAAGTCACAAAAATGGAATTGATCGTTCATCAAAACCCGAAAGCAAAGGAAAAAGGAATTAACCCCTTTGATCATGGTGTTTTGCATACAGATATATGGAAAACAGAAGGATTAAAACAAGCGCTTGATAAATATAGGTTTGACGCAGCCTTTGGTGGAGCGCGTCGCGATGAAGAAAAATCGCGTGCCAAAGAACGAGTGTTTTCTTTCCGTACAGCGCAGCACCTTTGGGAACCCAGGGTGCAGCGACCAGAACTGTGGTCACTTTATAATGCTCGTAAAGCAAAAGGTGAAAGCATGCGTATCTTTCCATTGTCGAATTGGACAGAATTGGATATTTGGCAATATATCTATGTTGAGAATATTGAAATCGTTCCTCTTTATTTTGCAGCACCTAGACCAACGGTGATACGTAACGGAATGTTAATCATGGTGGATGATGATCGTTTTCCATTAGAAATGGGTGAAAAACCTGTAATACGTTCCATTCGCTTCCGCACTTTAGGATGTTATCCATTAACAGGTGCTATTGAATCTAAAGCATCAACTCTAATAGAGATCATTCAAGAAATGCTATTGACAACTACTTCTGAACGTCAAGGCCGTATAATTGACAAAGATCAAGGGGTCTCAATGGAAGCAAAAAAACAACAAGGATATTTTTAGGTAGTACATATTAATGGATAAGGTTTATGAAATTGACACGCTCATAGCGAAAGATATTAATGCTTACCTGGAAAGTCATCAAAATAAATTACTTTTGAGGTTTATCACATGCGGATCTGTTGATGACGGAAAATCAACCTTAATCGGACGACTGCTCTATGATAGCAAGATGATCTTTGAAGATCAATTGGCTCAACTCAAAGTCGACAGCAAAAAAATGGGCACACAGGGTAATAAAATTGATTTTGCTCTTTTGGTTGATGGCCTTGCCGCCGAGCGTGAACAAGGAATTACAATTGACGTGTCCTATCGTTTCTTTTCTACTAAAAAACGGAAGTTCATCGTTGTCGATACTCCAGGTCACGAGCAATACACACGTAATATGGTGACTGGTGCATCCACAGCAGATTTGGCCGTAATCCTCATTGATGCGCGTAAAGGTATGCTGACCCAAACATGTCGGCATAGCTATCTCTGCCATCTACTGGGGATTCAAAACTTTGTTTTGGTCGTTAATAAAATGGATTTGGTTGACTATAACCAAGAAGTATTTGATTCTATAGTTTATAACTATTATGAATTCGCAAAAAGAATTGGTATTCAGAACTTAACCTCTATTCCAATTTCTGGGCTTAAAGGCGATAACATTACAATCCGTTCGGATAGTACCCCGTGGTACAATGGTTTAACCTTGATTGATCACTTGGAAAGTATCAAACTTGGTCAGACCGGGGATAAGACACAAAACTTTTGCATGCCTGTCCAATGGGTTAATCGTCCAAATTCAGACTTCCGTGGATTTAGCGGTAAAATTACTGCGGGCTCAATCAAAATAGGGGAAGAGGTAGTTATCCTGCCATCCAAAAAAACTAGCCATGTGGAACGAATAGTTACATTTGACGGGGACTTAAATATGGCTAGTAATGGTCAATCTGTTACTATAACTTTAAAGGATGAAATAGATTGTTCTCGTGGTCAAATTATCTCAAGCTCTAATTCACCACCTAAAGTTGCAGACCAGTTTAATACAACACTGATCTGGATGGATGAAAAGAAACTAATCCCAGGTCGGGCTTATTACATGAAGATTGGTGTTCAAACTGTAATGGCCACTATTGCTGAACCCAAGTATGAGATTAATGTAAATACATTAGAACATATGGCAGCTGACTCATTAAAACTGAATTCAATTGGTGTGGCTATTTTAACAACAGATGTATCCATACCATTTACTCCATATGCCGAAAACAAAACACTTGGGGGCTTTATTCTAATAGATAAATTTACAAATTCGACAGTAGGGGCAGGCCTTATAAATTTCGCCTTACGCCGTACTCAAAATATCCATTGGCAAAACGTCAATATCACCAGAGATGATCATGCCATTTTAAAAAAACAAAAACCAGCAGTGATTTGGTTGACTGGCATTTCTGGTTCAGGCAAATCAACAATAGCAAATGCTGTTGAAAAGAAATTAAATCGTATGAATCGGCATACGTTCCTTTTAGATGGCGATAATATTCGTCATGGATTAAATAAAGATCTTGGATTTACAGAGGTGGATCGGATTGAAAATATTCGTCGTGTAGGTGAAGTAGCAAAGTTAATGACCGATGCAGGCCTGATTGTCATTACTGCATTTATATCTCCTTTTGAGTCGGAGCGTCAAATAGTGCGCAAGATGATGAGCCCAGGTGAATTTATTGAGGTGTTTATTAACACACCATTACATATAGCAGAAAAAAGAGACGTCAAAGGTTTATACTCCAAAGCCCGCTTAGGTCAACTAAAGAATTTTACTGGTATAGATAGTCCTTATGAGCCACCAGAGAAACCAGAAATTAATATAGATACAACCTCTATGTCCATTGATGAAGCCGCCGAAAAAATCATTAAAAAACTTTTCAGTTTTTAAATACAAAAATTATTGCAACCACTTTAAAATATGCAAAGTTTATAAAAGTCAAATATAATCCTATTATTTAAACCTTCACCTTAAAAGGACTAAACTTTTAGGATAATTGGACAACTTAAAAAAATAGCCTCTATAACTTATTAATAATAAAAAATATTTATTTCATATTCCGTGATATAAAAGATTAATTGAAGCATGGTTTTGTTAAAAAACTTAATATAAAATTGTAATTTTTTTGCACTTTTTATGGAAAGGAAATTTGATTTATTTGTTAATAAGATTAGTAAAATAGATTTTGAATGACTAATTAGGAGGAATAAGAGTGGAAACTAAAAAAGTTGATTGGCAAATTATCATACTGGTATGTTCTATTATTATCGCAATGGTTATGGGTGTAAGACAAGCCCTTGGATTATTTTTAGGGCCGATAACTATTTTCATGAATGATGGAAAAGAGTTTTTTTCATTTGCTATTGGTGTTCAAGCATTTGTCTGGGGTTTAGTAACCTTTGTACTTGGTATTTTTATTGACAAATTTGGTCCTCAAAAGGTATTGGCGTTTGGAATAATTTGTTTTGCTTCTGGAATTTTTTTTATGAGTAATCCCACCTCAGAAATTAAATTATTTTCAAGTACTACGCTAATGGGGTTTGGTCTTGGTGGTGCAGGAATGGCGACTATTGTAAGTATAGCTGGAAAGGTCGCCCCAATTAATAGACGATCGATTGCTATGGGATTAGTTGCCGCTGCAGGCTCATTTGGTCAATTTGCTGTAGTATTGCCAACCATGTGGATGAATAAAGAGTTTGGATGGCAAACAAGCTTGCTTATTTTAGCTTCAATATCTATTTGTCTTTTATTTCTTTTACCAATTTTGAATAGTTCAAATACTGCTAATGCAAAAAATAAATCGTTTAGGGAAGATTTAAAAAACACTGTTAAATTTTCTTTGAAAGAAAGAAATTATTTACTGTTAATTCTTGGATTTTTTGTTTGTGGTTTTCATGTAACTTTCATAGCATTACATCTTCCAACTGACTTAGTCTCAAAAGGTATTTCTGTAGAAGTTGCCGGCTGGTCTTTAGCAATCATAGGTGTAACTAATATTTTAGGAACTATAGGATTTGGGTGGCTTGGAGGAAAAATAAAAAAACCTATGCCCTTGTCAATGATATACTTATTTAGATCATTAGCTATTACCATATTTGTTTTATCCCCACCTTCAGCAGTAACAGCTATTTTATTTGGAGCTCTAATTGGTATATTTTGGCTAGCAACTGTACCAATGACAAATGCAATTATACTTTCTTTTATAGGCCCTAAGTATTTAGCAACTTTATCAGGTATCTGTTTTATTTGTCATCAATTAGGAGCTGTTTTAGGAGCTTGGCTTGGTGGGAGAATATTTGACATTTATGGTAACTATGAAAATATGTGGTGGTTAAGCGTTGCTTTGGGTATTTTAGCATTTATCCTAACAATCACCATTAATGAAAAGCCTTTTTCAGTAAATTCCGAAATAAAAGAAGTGGTTTAGACGTTTAATTCCTCAATGTTTTTATATTCTTCTAAACACTCTGGGTTAGCTAAAGCTGTTTCGTTATTAATCTTTTTTTTATGAATTAAATCCCTTACTGCAAGTTCTGCTATTTTGCCTGACTTTGTTCTGGGTATGTCATTTACAACGATAATCTTTGAAGGTACATGCCGAGGAGAGGCTCCTATTTTAATTTTAGTTTTTATTTTATTAATTAGGTCTTCTGTCGAATCATATTTTGGATCCAACCTAACAAATAAAACCACTCTTATGTCACCCTGCCAAATTTGTCCTACAACTAAGCCTTCAAGAACTTCTTCAATTTGTTCAACTTGCCTATATATTTCGGATGTTCCAATACGAACACCCCCAGGGTTTAAGGTAGCATCTGATCTACCAAAAATTATAAAACCATCATTTTCCGTCTTTGCAATATAATCACCATGACACCACACGTTTGGATATTTATTAAAATAAGCATTATGATATTTTTCATTCTTTTCATCATTCCAAAAGAATAGTGGCATAGTAGGAAAGCTTTGTATGCATACTAACTCACCTTTCTCATTTTTTAAGGAATTACCATCATCATCATATACGTGAACATCCATACCTAGAATTGGTCCTTGTATTTCTCCTCTTCTAACTACTGAAATAGGATTTCCACCTATAAAACAACCTACTATATCTGTTCCTCCAGACAAGCTGGCAACCAAAACATCTTTTTTTACATTCTCATATATATAGTCAAAACTTTCATGAACCAATGGAGATCCTGTTGAGCCTATAGTTTCTAAATCACTTAAATCATACTTATCAACAATATTAATATTTTCTTTACTTAAAGCATCGATATATTTTGCTGAAACTCCCATGAAATTTATTTTTTCGCTATCTACATAATCCCATAAAATTTCTGAATTTGGAAAAAAAGGTGATCCGTCATATAGATAAATTGTGGCTTTTAGTAACAGTCCTGATACTAGCCAATTCCACATCATCCACCCACAAGTTGTAAAATAGAAAATTTTGCTATTTCTTTTAGCATTAGAATGAAGCCCCACTTCAACAAGATGTTTTAAAAGAATACCACCATTGGAGTGAACAATACATTTAGGTTTTCCAGTAGTACCACTTGAAAACATTATGTATAGAGGATCATCCATGCCCAATGGTTCAAAAAGCATCTCTTGTGCAGAATATTTTTCTTGGACAGCCTTATAATTGATAAATTTATCAGTATTGTACTCTGTTTTAATTTTTAAAAGCGGTGCAATTAAAACTCTTTTTAGAGATGGTAAGCATTTAACAACATCTAACACTTTACTGGTTATATTGACTTCTTTACCATTGTACCAATAACCATCTGTGGTAATTAAAATTTTGGGTTCAATTTGACCAAACCTATCCAGAACACCTTCTACGCCAAAATCTGGTGATGCTGAAGAAAATATTGCACCTATAGAAGAAGTTGCCAGCATCATTGTTATTGTTTCAGGCATATTGGGCATATATGCAGCAACTCTGTCTCCTTTAACAACACCTTGTTTACGTAAAAAATTTGCTAAAGTAGCAACTTGAATCTTAAGGTCTTTCCAAGAAACCTCTTTTCTAACTTTGTCTTCAGATTTAAAAATAATTGCTGCACCAGAAACTTCTCCTGAAAGCATATTTTCAGCATAATTAACACTTCCACTTGGAAAAAATTTACTTCCAGGCATTTTATTTACAGGTTCAACGTATGGCTCAGTTCCCTTAGAGCCTATGATCTCAAAAAAATCCCAAATTGACAACCAAAATTGAGCTTTATTTTTTATCGACCAATTGTGTAATTCAGAGAAACCATTAAGATTTAAATTATATTTTTTATTTACATTTTGCCTAAACTTAGACATCTGAGAAGATTTAATCCTATCTTCTGACGGTGACCACAAGATTGAGTTTGATAAAATTTCTTTTTCCATTATTTAAACTCAAAATTAACCATAATTTTTAAAACACTCTTCAGCAAAAATTGCCATTTCATAATCCAATTTTGAAACACTTCCTACATCATGGGTAGTTAGAGTAATTTTGACTTTATTGTATACATTTTCCCACTCTGGATGATGATTAATTTGCTCTGCTTTCATGGCTATAAAGGTCATAAAAGAAAAGGCTTGTTTGAAATCTTTAAATTTAAAAAGTTTACAGTAAGCCTCTCTTCCATCAGATGTTTTCTCCCAGCCCTCAATTTCTTTAAATTCCTTGTCTAAATTTTCACATACCATTTCCAAAATCCTTCCTATTAACTATTTTTCTTAACGGTTTCATATTTGATGCATAAGTTAAAAATAAATTTAAAACATAATTAATCCTATCATCTAACCACTTAGGAATTTTGTCCCCTTGTGCATCAGGATAAAATTCTTCCACATTCCTAATAATTATATTCTCTGGTATCCACATTAAGTGTGTGTTCTTATAAGAGGATGATCTTAACTCAGATATGGGATAAGCTCCGCCATTTCCACTACTAACTGACACTATTAGTCCAGGTTTATGGGCAAATTCGCCATCACCACATAATAAAAAAATATTTTTAGCTGCCGGCGTTGCCATCCCACCATATTCGGGCACAACTAAAATAAAACCGTCTGATTTGATTAAATTCTTTGATATAAGATTCCAGGTTTCCCCCCAAATACCTTTACCATTTTTTTTATCAGGTGACCAAAGTGGTAACGATACTTCCGCTAAATCTAGATCATAAACATCCAAATCTGACTTAATATTTAATAGTTTGTTATAGAGAATATCTGAAATTCTTTTTGATTGAGAATTTGTTCTATGACTGGCAGAAATAATTGTAATTTTCATAGCAACTTTCCCAAAAATTAATTATTATATATAAATTTATACATGTTATTATTAAAACTTTATACTTTATTTTTAAAGATTAGACATAAATTATGGAAAAAATAGAAATCATTAAGCCTGACGATTGGCATGTTCATTTTAGAGATGGGGAAGTTTTGAAAGCAGTTGTCCCCGAAACCACAAAACATTTTGCCCGTGCTATAGTTATGCCGAATTTAGTTCCGCCAATATTAAAAGGAAATGATGCAGTTAAGTATAGAGAAAGAATACAAAATGCTGTTCCTGAAAACCAACAATTTCTTCCTTTAATGACTTTATATCTTACGGAAAAGACTGACAAATACGACCTTCGTGAATCATATGACAAAGAGCAGATATTTGCTGCCAAACTATACCCTGCTGGTGCAACAACAAATTCAGATTCGGGTGTAAAAGATCTAAAAAAAATTATGCCTGTCCTTGAAACAATGGCAGAAATAGGCATGCCTCTATTAATTCATGGAGAAGTAACCGATAATGAAATTGATGTTTTTGATAGAGAAAAAGTATTTATTGATCAGAAGCTTGATTTTATTTGTAAAGAATTACCGGAACTAAAAATTACCCTTGAACATATTACGACAAAAGAAGCAACTGTATATGTGAATGAAGGTAATAAAAATCTTGTTGCGACTATTACGCCCCATCATCTAGCCTTGAATAGAAATGCTATCTTTGTTGGTGGGATAAGACCTCATAACTATTGTCTGCCAATATTAAAGAGGGAAGTTCATAGAAAAGCTCTTCTTAAGGCCGCAACTAGCAACAGCACAAAATTTTTTTTAGGAACTGATACAGCACCTCACTTAACTGGTGAAAAAGAAAGTGCATGTGGATGTGCAGGTATTTTTAATTCGACATACTGTTTGTCAATATTAGCGCAATTATTTGATAATGAAAATGCTTTATCTCAATTAGAGAGTTTTATCAGTAAGCGTGGTGCTAAACATTATAATTTAAAGATTAACAAACAAAAAATCATATTGATTAAATCAAGTCAAAATTTGATCTTCAAAAAATATCTGAATTTTAACGAACAAAAAATTAAAATTTTTGAACCCGATTTTCTTGTTTTTTGGAAGGTTGCTGAGTGATTGATATAATTAAAAATATTATTTATAATTTGTTTAACATTAATTAAAATTATATTAATAAAATTAAATATTTAATCTTTAAACTTTTTTATATTTAATTTTTCAACGCTCTTTAAGTTTAATCTTTGATATCCTCCCATTGCTTCAAGAAGAACCCAAATACGATTATTTTCGTCTACACTTTCAACTTTTGCAATCAGATCAGCAAATGGTCCCGCATAAAATTTTATAGAGTCACCTTTTTGTAAACTTTCCATTTGCGTTGTATTACTATTAATTTCATACCTAGTTTTAAGTTCTAGAATTAAATCAGATGAAATTTCTGAAGGTTTGTTATTAAAAGCTAAGACTTTTGAAACACCATAAGTACTATTTATTTTAGTCCAAGTAATTTGGCGTGGATCAAAACAAACAAACATATATCCTGGGAAAACATAAACGTTTTTAACAATAAATTTATTTTTTTGTCTTTGTGTTATTTCCATTTTAGGAAGAAATGTTTCAAAACCTTGTCGTTCCAAGTTTTGAATAGCGGTTTTGTAGGAATTTGGTTTAATACGGGCTATAAACCATTTTTTGTCTAAGCTTTGACTCATTAACATCTCTTGACCTTCTTTTACGGGTTATTATACATTCTTATGAATAAGTAAAACAAAAACAATATTAGAAAGACTGAGAAACTTAGTGCTGGAAAGTTGTTTTCCATAAAACTTCCTATAAGCAAAATAGCCAATCCAGAAGAAAGGGTTATCAATAATATTAAGTGTTTAGAAAATCCTAAATTTTTTAAGCAATGGTGAATATGATCTTTCCTAGCAATCATTAATGGTTGTTTTTTCACTATGCGCATTATAATTACGGTGAAGAAGTCAAACAACGGAATCGCAACACACCACAAAGCAAAACTAGGAGTAAAATTTTTTATATTTTCTGCGCTATTAATAAGTGCCCAAGAAATAATATAACCCAAAAACAAACTACCTCCATCTCCAAGAAAAACCTTAAATTTTATATTAGGAGCAATATTGAAAAAAATGAATGGTAATAATGCAGAGGCGGTTGCCAAAAGGATGCTAGTAAAAGAAGAAAGTTCTAGAGTAAGATTAAAACAAATCATGCCTATAATGGCTAAGAGCACTATGCCAGCGGCAAGTCCGTCAAGCCCGTCTATCATATTAATTGCATTGGATAATGCAATTACTGCAACTATTGTAATTGGAATTGAAAATATGCCTAGTTGCAAGGGATATGAAACTCCAAAAAGATCTCCAAAACTCTCGAGTTTAACATCGGTAACATAAATCATTATTCCTGAAACTAATACTTGAAAAACTATTTTGGTTTGAGCTTTTAAATTTGCAATATCATCCCAAACTCCATGAATTAATATTAATGATGCAGTAATCAGAAGCACACTAGAAAAATAATCAAATTCAATAAAAAATAAATATGATATTAAGAGGCCTAAAAAGACACAAATCCCTCCTACAAAAGGGATATTCCCAATATGGTTTTTTCTTTCAGTTGGATAATCAACTAAGTTATACTTAATAGCAAAAGGTCTAAGTATAATTAGTGAAATTAAACTAGTTAGAAATGCAGTTATAATATATAATTCAATCATAGATCATGTATTAAATGATAATATTTAGTTAATAAAGAAATATGTTTATAAAAATTTAATCCTATAATTTCTAACTTTTATTACTAATGATAACTATTAACTAAATTCCACATCCAACCTTGATTGAAGAAATTCTCCGAATTGGATGCATCTAAAAAGTTTAATGTATTCCAATATTACAGAAGTGATTTCACTAACCTTAAAAGCGAATCTACCAGAATTAGAAATAAAATAATTTCAGAAAAATGACTGAAAAGTGTTATAGTTATTTATGATTAAAACCGATTGCAAGAAGAACTATTAAATAATTCAAGGGAGGTTTGGCAATATCATCATACTTCGTACAGCAATATTATATGCGATGAAATATATTATTCAATAAATGGTTATCAATAAATGTTGAACAATTTTGTATAGATGATTTTCTAGGTTCAAATGAAAATTGGTGCGACAGTCAAAAGAAACATTTCAGTTACTTCCATAATTGCTTTAAAAACTTATAGATAAAAGTTACCCCTTCGCTTATTCAAAGGTGAAGGAGAAAAGCGATGAGCTAAACTTGAATCGATGCTGAAAAAATTAAAGAGTAGTGAAAACGTTCATAATAAGATGCAAATCTAGTTAATTAAAGACGAGTAAGTACAGATAGAGGTTGAGTGACAAGAACAACTAAAATTATTTAATATATATTTGTAATAAATAGAGTGACTTATGACAATACATCTAAACTAACTAAAACAATTTAATGAACCTCATCTTCAATAGTTCACTTAATAACCACTTGCGCATTTTGTTTGCATTGCTTGGTTCAACGCAATTTAAAGTTTTAACTTTTGGAGCGACTAATTGTGCCCATCTACCAGTACCACAACCCATATCAGAACCAACGGCATCTTTTGGCAATACATCCCAAGGAAAAATACTAAAATATTGATCAAAAACTTCATTAATCTGTTCAATATCTATGCTTGAAAAGTCAAATTTCGTCCACTCTTCGCTGAATTCTCTAATAACCTTTTCATCTTTATTACTTATAGTTTCCTCCAAATTAAATTGTATGATCTAGCATAGGCCAAAACTAGTAGCGGATAAAAAATTAAGATAGGATGGATAGCCTGCTTATACCGCAAAGCCGAACCAGGATTAAAAATGAGGTATGGATAGCTAACGTATATAACGACTAGGGTTGCAAAAAAATAAGGCAAGATATGAATTCTTGTTATATTAGATGCATGAGCAAGTTTCAATAATTTAGCGAATAGATAACACAGTATAGATAAGTAAAATATCCCTTCTAAAAAAACAGGAAATTGTATTGGTTTCCACATAGCTTCACCTATAGTAGGTCCTATTAAGCCTTGTGGAATTCCCCACAGTGAATTATACAAGAAATCTGAAA
Source organism: alpha proteobacterium SCGC AAA536-G10 (assembly GCA_000384615.1). Taxonomy (GTDB): domain Bacteria; phylum Pseudomonadota; class Alphaproteobacteria; order Puniceispirillales; family Marisalimonadaceae; genus Marisalimonas. The sequence continues at coordinate 90,235 of ARQU01000008.1, forward strand.
TATTCTCTGTCTCAATATATTGTCGGTTGGAAACTCCTGGTAAACTTAAAAAGGAATTTTCAACATGTTTCATAAAATCAATGACATTTTTACTAAAAAATGTTAAATAAAAAATCGCTGAAAAAGTTAATAGCGTAGTTATGATGACAGTCCATATTCCAACCGAAAATCTGTAAATTTTTGTTTTATTGAGCATTGGCGCGAATAACGAGGTTATGAATATAGTAAAGTAGGTTACAAAGTAGTTTGGCCTAATAATGCCTATAATCGCCAATGAAAGACAAACCAAAAATAGGCTCATTATGGTTAATCTGTGAACTGAAAACGATCGTTTTGCTGCAAAACCAATCACAAAAATCCCAGAAATAATTACGATTTGTTCTTTAGATGAAGATCCAGACCAAACTAAAAAATGGGGAAATAAATTACAGACCCAGAAAAGCTGACGATTAATATAGGAATAAACATCTCGGAAAACATGCCAAGTTGCAATAGCTACAATCTGACCAAGTACTAATGGTGCCCAAATCCCAGGAAGAAAATTACCTACATAATAATAAATACCATGAACCATCCACGTACTGCTGAACCCACTTAAACCATAAGCTTCAGGACTATAGTTTTTTGGCAAATAGCCATCACCAAGCGATGATAAATTTGCGTAGACTGTATAAGCAAAGATTGTTCCTAAGATGTGGATTATCATTAATAGGATCAGGAGGCGTCTTGATGTCTTACTAAAATACAACTGTGAAGATTTCATGACTGTTGTAACCAAGCCTGAAACATTAGGACAGCCCAAAGGCTGCCGGTGTGGTCGCGCCGGCCAGATAAGTGCTCGGCCCATTTTTTTCGGATGGGCAGGGGATAAAAATGACCTTCGGCACTCAATTGATTTTCATCTAGAAGGTTTTCAGCCCACTGCCGAAGTGGTCCACGCAACCACTGACCAACAGGAATGCCAAAACCTGCCTTGGGTCGTTCAATTAGCTGGCGCGGCACGTGTTTATACAATACTTGGCGTAGGGGCCACTTGCCCTGTCCATCCTTAATCTTCATCCCAAGTGGCAACTGCCAAGCCAGTTCAGCCACACGGTGATCTAGAAAGGGCACGCGCGTTTCAAGGCTGCTCGCCATAGCCGCTCTATCCACTTTGCACAAAATGTCGTCGGGTAAGTAAGTCATACTGTCCTGATACATCATCCGTAATGGGCTTTTAGCAACACCTTTCAAAATACTCTTAGGCAATGCATCTCCCAAGAGGCTGCTTGGCTCCAATACTGAGCGACCTTTGTCATCGCGCACCACTTGAGCTGGATCTTGCCATTCAGAGACAAGGCTCTTATATAAGTCCTCTAGATCACGCACGCCACGTAGGCGGGCCGCCAGCTTATGCGCTTTATCGCCGGCATTTATAATTCTTAGGACATCAGGCAGCAAAGTGTTTATTAAAACACTCATCGCGTCCCATCCAGCTACTGGTACAGCGCTAATGGCTGCGCCTAAAGCTTGTCGTACTGGGTAGGGGAGCCAAGCTAGTTTAGCCCAAATTCGAGGCCCCCAAAAGTAGCGATTGTAGCCACCAAACAACTCATCGCCCGCATCGCCTGAAAGTGAAACCGTCACATGCTTCCGCGCAGTATGACACACAAGATGCGTAGGAATTTGCGATGAATCAGCAAATGGCTCGTCATATATAGTGGGAAGTTGAGCTATCACATCGTGTGCCTCGGCGGCTGTTACAAAGAACTCTGTATGATCAGTTCCTAGGTATTTAGCCACAGAGCGCGCAAAGGGTGATTCGTCAAACCCAGATTCTTCAAACCCTACGGTAAAGGTTTTGACAGGTCCGGTGGCCTGCTGCTGCATGAGTGCCACAATAATGGATGAGTCCACTCCACCTGACAAAAATGCCCCAAGCGGCACATCAGCCATTGACTGCAACTTAACAGCATCAGAAAGACGCTGCTCTAAAGTATTAATAGCATCCACCTCATTGCTAATCATATTGCCGGCCCCAAGCTGTGCCACATCAGCTAATGACCACCATCGGGTCATTGTCAGGCTTTCATAAATAGCCGGTGGGCGCAGAGGCTGTGAGGGCGCGACCATGGGAGCAGCCCCCTTGATAGTAATTAGGCAACCAGGCTCAAGCTTGTAAATACCCTGATAAATACTGCGTGGAGCAGGAACATACAGAAATCGCATATACTGGGCTAGAGCCCCTCTACACACTGGATTAATGAATCCCGGGAAACCACGTAAGGCTTTCAGCTCTGAACCAAACACAAAGGCATTCCCAGCTCTGTTGCCAGTCCAACCATAATATAAAGGCTTTTCCCCAAAACGATCCCGCACTAGATGAAGTGTTCGCTCTTGCGTATCCCACAAAGCAATAGAAAACATTCCAACCGTTTTTGCCAATGTAGCTACTACACCCCACCTCTCAAACCCAGCCAGTAAAGTTTCTGTGTCCGAATGCCCTCGCCATTTCATGTTAGCATTCGCCAAGCCCTTATAACGGCTAGAGTTTGAGATATAATCTAATTCAGCTCGTAACTCCAAATGATTGTAAATCTCGCCATTGAACGCAATCACAAACCGACCACTGCTTGAGGCCATAGGTTGATGCCCAGCTGATGTTAAGTCAATAATGGAAAGACGCCGATGCCCTAGCCCAATTCCAGCTTGGGGATCAGACCAGACGCCCGAGTCATCCGGGCCACGGTGTGCTATTGCATTCGCCATGCTCTGAGCCATGTCATTTAGTTTACCCTCAGATCTGAAGGGTGTTTCCCAAAAACCTGTAATACCGCACATTTATAGTTAATCCCTGAATAAATGCGCACGCACAAAATAATTATTGTGAAGAGGCGTGGCAAATTTATCATTTACAACGAATAGTTTTTCTGTACTTAATCTAATATGTAGCATAATTATTTTTAATTGTAGCAGTTAAAATAAATTTTATAGACGATACCAGCACAGAGAATCTAAGAAAAGGAATAATCCTGAACTATATCTAAATAATAACAATCTCAGAAAAATATTAATCTAATTTTTGAAACAATACTCTAAGATCACTTTTCATATTTGATTTTATATGTGGGAATGAACTATTCCAAAGAGGCCCGCAACTTTCCATTTTAACTATACGGAGCGGCCAATTCTTCTCAATATTTATAAATGACTGCTCAGATAGGAAATAAGTATGGGGGGTATGAACAAGACCTTTAAAAATTTTTTCGTCACCAATATTCGGCGTCTCGTAAAATAGGTATCCATTTTTTGACAAAATAGATAAGCAATTTTTAATAAAATGGTTTATGTCACCTACGTGTTCCACAATATGTGAAGCAAACACAAGGTCAACTTCAAAATTGCCGTCAAAATTAAATGAATGTTTAACTCCATAGGCATGAGCAACCTCTCTGCTTTTCAAAGATGGATCGACTACGTATACGTTTTGCAGGCCCTGTTTTTTAAAGAAATAGGATGCAGCACAATCCCCAGCGCCCACATCAGCGACTGATGAGAACGATACGCCACTTTCATTTATCCAATTATACATATCGGTTGTTTCTCTTTCTCTTATCTTATGCGGAACGCCAGACTGTTGTAAGTGTATCCCCTCATTTTCATCACGGTTATTCCAATATGAGGTTTCGTAATATTTTGCCAGTACTTTATCACTTAGCTTTGGTAAATGCAGTCCCGTTCTGCAAGTAGGGCAATATATGGCAGCACCGCTGAAGACTTTTTTGTTTGCAATCACTTGACGTAGCATTTTAAAGAGTTTTGGATAAAATCTCAAAAGGATTTCTGCAATTGGTGTTGGGATCGCATACGCTAAGTTTCTTAAGTGGTTTGTTGAGTTTTTCCTTAAATATCGGATTTGAATAACTTTATGACTACCGCAGAACGAACAATGTTTTTCAATTAGTGGTGAAGAGGTCATTTTCTAAACCTCTGGTAGTTTAGAAATAATTTTAATTCGTCTGGGGGCATGGGAAGGCCTCTAAATACTTTCCAAACCACCTTAGTCTTTGGAAAAAATATAACCCAAATAGTGATGAAAATTGTTACAAAATAAATATAAAGCCCCTTATTTAAAACGAACCATTCCTCAAGCAATCCTTTATATGGTGCGATAACATTATCGTAAAAATCAACAGACGCATTTGTACCATGCAGTATTTCTTCCTCTCCACGAAAAATAATAGACCCCACACCTGAAAGGCCAGGTCTCACCTCCTTTATTGTGTCCTGAGTAATTTTCGAATACGAGCTAAATGTTTGGATTGTTAGAGGTCTCGGTCCAACAACACTCATATCGCCAAAGAAAATATTAAGTAATTGAGGTAATTCATTAATTTTAGTCTTTCGTAGAAACTTACCAACCGGTAGTACTCTTGGGTCTCCTCTTATCGTTACAGTACCAGTACCAAGGTTAGGACTATCTTTTAACATGGTTGCAAATTTGAATAATTTGAAAAGGACGCCATGTCTACCCATGCGCTCTTGCAAAAAGAACACCTCTCCTTCTCCAGTGCATTTTAAAATAATAACAATTGAGGCTAACAAAGGTGAAAGAAAAATTAGTGCCATACCAGAAAAAAAGATGTCAAGTAATCGTTCCATACTTACATTCTTTGATCTAAATATTTTCCGGTTTCTTTATGTAAAAACTCCGGTAATAAACCAAAATACAACTTAACAATTTCATCCTTAGTCCAAGTTGGCTTAGCCCTTAAGGCATCGATTCCATCCATAAATTCATCTAATTTAGCCTCATTAAAGTTCGGATGATTTCGAATAATTCCAACCGTATGGAACCGGTCCATATCTAATTCTTCGTTGGTTGTAAAAAACTCTTCAAAATCTTTTTCTCCCGTAGTGTCACTTTTAAAAAAATAACAAGGCCACTGCTTTTTAGCAATCAATTCTTCCGCCCTATCTCGCGCTTCATCTTCAGATACACACTCATAAATTTCATACCCATGTCCTCTTAAAAAGCTATCAGCAATCTTAGGAAAAGTAATAAGATGGAGCTTTTCGCTAAGCTTAGGAAAAAAAATGTCCCTGTTATTTCCTAACAAACCCGATAACAAGCAAAGCTCACCTGATTCTTGAGGCGTTATAAAATATCGGCGTACATCATTCGGCGCAGAGAAAGGCTGCTGTTTTGCAAAACGCTGGTTAAAGCCATGCAGAAGTGAGCCATCCGAAAAGGCAACATTCGCAAAGCGAGCCATAGAAATATTTTGTACTAGGCTCTCTCGCATTAAGAACATTTCCATAATCCGTTTGCTTGCGCCCATCATATTGACAGGATTAGCCGCCTTATCCGTTGAAACACAAAAATAGTTCTTTGCACCCATGTCTTTTGCCAAACGCAATGTCTTAATAGTATTAAAAATATTTACTATTATCATGCGCATTAGCGTAAAAGGATCCTTTTCGCTTCTTACATGCTTAAGAGCCGACAAGTTAAAAACATAATCGTATGGACCCTCTGCTATCATTAGAGCCTCAAATTCCACGCTCCCGCAATCTACTGCAAAAGTTCTAAAATCACCTCTTCCGTAACCATCAGTACTCCTAATATCTCTTACAAGCTCAACCATATTGTTTTCAGAAATATCTACTATGTGGAGAACCTTTGGGTCGCGCCTAAACACCTCACGGGCTACGGCTTGGCCTATGGACCCAGAACCACCTATGATCAAGAATCGACTCCGTCGTATAATTATTCCTAAATCTTCTTCATTGCTCGAAATATCCTTAGAAAATAAAACGTTACTCCGACCTATGAGTGATAAATAATTCACGCGAATTTACTCCTTTAAAACATTATATAGCTATACAAAAATATTAGTACTAGTACTATTTGATGTTAAATCTCTACCTCTAAGTCTCTTTAGCAATTTTAGCGAGTTGTTCATCTACAGTAACCACCGGGGTCCAACCTAATAAATCACGGGTTTTAGAACTATCCACTTGCAAACTGCCAAACAACCGATTAGCAATATTATCTTTACCCAAAAGCTTAGCAAAAAACATCAGAATGCTCACAGGAACTGGCAATAACCAGGCTTGTTTTCTCGAGGAGGATTGAAAGTTAAGCGTTTGTCTAACCTTTTTAAGCAACTGTGTAGTGGAAACGTCTTCATCATCGCAAATCAGCAATACCTGATTAGACGCTTTAGATGACTTTTTAAGATCTAGGCAAAAACTAATAAAACTCACTAAATTATCCAATGCAACTAAGGAGCGTTGATTATGAATAGCACCAAACGGTAGAGGAACTGGTTTACTCATCCACTTCATTAGAGAAGAAAAATTACCTTTAACCCCTGGTCCATATATCAATGGGGGACGAATAATTACCACATCCATTTCTGTTTCCTGTGCCAAAGCTAATAAGCCTTTTTCAGCCTCATACTTAGATAAAGCGTAAGGATCTTTAGGGACATGTACGTCATCCGGAGTAAAAGGCTTATTAAGACTGGTTATTTCACCATTAACTTTAATAGAACTCAAGAAAATAAAACGCTTAACGCCTGAATTAGCTGCCAAACGTGCTAGAACCAAAGTTGCATCACGATTTACTTTTCTAAATTCAAGCAAGGGATTAAAGGTATTATCATTGATTATATGCACGCGAGCGGCAGTATGGATAACAACCTCGACATCCTTAAAATCTCTAGTGGACAAACCAGTGGTGTCACTCAAAGTCAAATCTGCTAAATCGCCTACAATTATTTGCTCTACAGCTAAGGGCAGTGCCTTAGAAAACTGACGGACAAGTGCCTTAACTTCATAAATCTGTGACAATAAATTCACAATTAAAGCTTTACCCACAAAACCATTGGCACCTGTTACAAAAATTTTCACTGCATCACTTCTTTTTTGGATAAGATATGCCTAAAATTAGAGCAGCAGAATTTCAAAAGTATCACACTTGTTTTTATTTTTAATTGCTTCACTTTGAAAGCTTTCATAATAACCTTTCTTTCAAAATAACACACTAACCAAAACAACTTTTTCCGGTTATAAGTACACTCACGTGTTATCTATCAATTCTTGGTAAATTTGTAAATGAGCTGTTACCACCTGCTTTTGATCGAATGCAGACTCGGCCAGCTTTCGGCCTGCTTGTCCCATAAGGGCGCATCGTGCAGGATCTCTTAACAGTTCATATATTGCATCGGCCAGCGCTTCCACTTCTCGTACAGGCACCAAAACCCCAGTAACTCCAGGTTCAATTGCGTCTCGGCAACCGGGATGATCAGTAGTAATGACCGCTCGGCCGCAAGCTGCAGCCTCAATCAACACTTTTGGCAACCCCTCGCCGTAATAAGACGGGAGAACCACTATTTTCGCGGATGCCATTACTTGCGGCATGTCTGTACGGTGACCCCACAATTCAACTATGCCTTCCTCTGCCCATCGAGCCAATTCATCATTATGCAGACTGTGTGGGTTTGCAGGGTCGGGCCTACCTACTATGACAAAACGAACATCTTGTGCCGATAGCCCACGCTTGCGAAGTATTTTGGCAGATTGAACAAATTCACGTACTCCCTTATCAACCAACAAACGCGCCGGTAGCAGAACCACCGGGACACCAATCGGCAACGGTGCTACGCAGTATTGTAACAAGTCTGCCCCTGAACCACGGATCATGGACACCTTTCGATCCGGTAACTCTACAAGTCTTGCTAAAAAAGACAGATCATCAGAATTTTGAAAAATTACCTTTAGATTGCCGTGCCCTAGTGCCACACGGTATAGGTTTTTCACCAGCCAGCGCCTGACAATCGCTATAATACCCTCAGCCACAAACACGATACCCAAGCCAGATACAGCTGACACCACGGCAGGTACGCGTGCAATACGGGCCGCCAGCCCACCAAATAATACTGGCTTAATTGTTACAAAGTGAGCCACATTAGGTCTTATGAGTTTACATACTCGGAAAATCTGTAAAAACGTCTTTGCTGTTACCCACAAGCCCATCTTACTTCGATCTAGGGATATAGGATGTACCTTTAAACCATGATTTTGTAGAACTGACAGTTTATCCGTCAGTGCGGTGGCAATGTGCACTTCATACCCCTGCTTGATTGCTTCGAGAGCTATGGGCAAGCGGTGAGACATGAAGAACCAATCTACATTCACGACAAACAATAACTTGGGTCTTAGAGAAAGTGTTGTATCCAGAAGCTTTCGATAGATTTTCATATGCTCAGCCACTATTTTTTCGATAGGGAATTTTTTCTCAGCTAAAGCTCGACCTGCGGCCCCCATACTTTTTCGTACGTCATTATTCTTAGTTAGATCGTCAATCGCGTTAGCTAATGCTTTTGCATTTTTAATAGGCACTAGCACACCAGTTTTATTAGGCTCAATAGCGTCGCGGCATCCCGGCACGTCTGTTGTTACTACTGCCCTGCCGCAAGCTGCAGCCTCAACCAAAGATTTTGGTAGCCCCTCTCTATAAGAAGGTAAGCATGCTATATTCGATTTACTGTATAAATCAGCAATATTTTTATGAAACCCAATGACTTCAACATTTGGTAACTGTTTCCATGACTCCAACTCTTCAATATTAACCGATTCAGGATTTCCTTCATCTAAGTCACCTGCAACCCAAAAATTGACTTTACTTCCCTTATTATGAAGAATTCGAGCAGCATCAATAAATTCTCTTATGCCTTTATCTACCAATAATCTGGCAACAAAAGTAACAATAACTTTTCCTTTAGGCTCAGCAGTATATTTATAAATATTTAAATCTGCACCAGAACCGTGAATTAAACGGATATTTAAAGAAGGTATAACTTTCCAGTTGGCTAAAAAGTCAGCATCATCTCTATTTTGAAAAATGACAAGTTGATTTTTGTGACTGAAAGAAAATTTATATAATGGATAGAGTAATGCTCTTAAAAACTTTGCCCTAAATCCTGTGGACATTAAAACAAATCCAAGACCGGAAACAGCTGATACGACAGCAGGTACTTTTGTCAGTTTGGCTATAATCCCACCATACAAATAGGGTTTGATAGTAACCAGATGAACAAGATCTGGTTTCATGACAGTAAACAATTTAAATAATTGCCAAATGAGCCAAAGCTCACTTAATGGTCTTTTTCCTTGACGAGAAATTATGATCTTGTGAAATTTTAAGCCTACTTCATTATATATTGGTAAAGCCTCCCCAGAAGTAGCTAAATGTACTTCATGCCCTTCTTCAATTAGCTTCTGAGCGATTGGAAGGCGATGTGAAATAAAAAAAGTAGCGTCATTTATTACAAAAAGTATTTTCTTCATTTATTTTGTCCCCACCACACTTGAAACATCGGTAAATTCCACAGTTCAAGTTGTCCATTGTATAGCCCATTGAAATGCTCAGCCTATTTTTTGCGAATTGTCGAAAGATTGAAGAAGCTTTTGAACTTAAAGCGTTCTTCACTCAGCAAATTCTCTTTCCAGTCGTGCTCCGCTCTACGTAGCCAGCTCTCAATAGAAACTCCAAAAGATATCTTGAGAATTTCGATTAGTCCCTTGAGCAAATGTTGGTGCAATATTTGTCTCAGGAACCACATAGTTTGTCCATCAAGTAATTTCATAGATTGCGATAGGCTCAAACTAAACTCCAACACTCAATGATCAAGGAATAGTCCTACGTTTTCAAAGGAACCTCTATCTTAGCCCAGTCAACTTTAGTCAAAATATCATCAGGAAGAAAAGTGAGCATATCCGAAGCATTCGTGTTAAATAGATATAAAATTGATAAAAGTAAGAGATAAATTGTTTTTAATGAAAACAATTCGAAGGACACAATGGCAAGTCAGGCTAATAAAGCACTTGCAATGATGTTTCATGAATTAGGCTAAACACTTATGATTCTCTGAGCCACTTCTGGTTTGAGAACGCGATTGGAATGCCATATTGATGGTAAGGTATTTAATGATGTCTATTAGTACGTCTATATTGTTTAAATTTCAATGTAAACACGTTTTTTGATATTACTAAATGCCGTTTAATTATCAGTTGAATATGTTGACAGAGATCACCGAGCTAAGATGGTATCAATACTGTAAGTCCACCGACAATAGGGATACCTCTAATAATAAGCCTTCTTGAAACTTAAATATAAGCTTCCACATCTTTCAAGCTATTTAGTGAAACCAACTCTAGTTCCAGCGCAATAGGCAAGGCCTCAACACAAAAGCCACGCGCAGCAAGATGCCCTATGACGTACAGGAAACCATGCTCATCGGTAGACTTACCCCATTTGTCGGAAAGTTCTTCGCATAATACATCCATCACTACGGCCTTGCGAAAAATGAACAAGCCAATGTCACGCTCACCGGCTTGCGGCACTGAAATTTCTTGCTCCCGAGTCTCAACTACACCAGTAACATTTCCAAATGTATCCCGCAATACTATGGTATACGCAGAACTAACTTGGCGAGTGGCAAACGTGAAGTCATTGTTATGTTTAATATGCACTTTTATCATACTGGCCAATGTCTCAGGTTGAATGAAAGGAATGTCGCCCCACACGAGAAGTATATGCTCCGCGTTGCTAAAAGCTGGGGATTGATCAAAATGCAAAACGGCATCACCCATCCCACGGGGCTCTGGCTGCACAACCAAGTGTGCAGCCATGCCCGAGGCATTAAGACACTCCTGAATTGGTACTTGACCGTTTGGACTCACGATAATAGTTGGACAGGGATCGTAACGAGCCAGCAGTTCGGTAATGCTAATCAAAATAG
>ARQU01000009.1 GCA_000384615.1 alpha proteobacterium SCGC AAA536-G10
CCCCAGGTCTTCTTATTACTGCAACTGCGCTTCTCAAAAAAAAACCCAAACCAAGCAAAACAGAAGTTGAAGATGCTTTATCAGGAGTTTTATGTAGATGTACTGGATACCAAAAAATAATCAACGCCGTTATGCACGTTAAGGCTGAAGAAAATGAAAATTATTTTTATGAAAAATCTGTAGGCAATAGGATTCCAAGAATTGATGGTCTAAAAAAAGTATTAGGCACAGAAATTTTTGGAGCTGATTATTGGCCAAAAGACTCGCTATTAATTAAGATTATTAGATCACCTTACCATAGAGCAAAGTTTGAGTTTGGTGATTTAAATAAATGGAAAAAACAAAATTATGGCCTGGAAATTATACTTACATCAAAAGATATTCCTGGAGAAAATAAATTTGGGGTAATCCCAAACTTTGCTGATCAACCGGCTTTGGCAATTTCAGAGGCAAAATTTAAAGGAGAAGCAATCGCTATAATTGCCGGTGATTATAACTCTATCAGTCAATTAGATATAAGTTCTTTTCCTGTTTACTGGAAACCCTCACAGGAGAGCCTTACAATTTCTTCTTCGAAAGAAAAAAATATAGCAAACATTCATTCTGAAAGAAAAGATAATGTACTAACTGTTGGAAAAGTTATCTCAGGAGAACCAAATCTTGTATTAGAAAATTTTGATTTTCAAGTTTCAGGCTCTTTAAAAACTTCTTACGTTGAACACGCATACATTGAACCAGAAGCTGGAGCTAGCTGGATGGATGGGAACACACTCGTAATTCAAGCTTGTACTCAAGCTCCAATTATGGACAGAGACGACACTGCTAATATTCTTGGTTTAGAAAAAGAACAAGTAAGAATAATACCTGCAACGGCTGGTGGTGGTTTTGGTTCAAAATTAGATGTTTCAATTCAACCATTATTAGGGTTGGTAACTTTAAAAACTGATAAGCCATGTAGGATTGCTTACACAAGGAATGAATCCATGATGTCAACGACTAAAAGACATCCAGCTGACATGAATGCTCTAATTTCAGCAAATAAAGATGGTAAAATTGTAGGAATGATTTTTGATGGAGATTTCAATACGGGGGCCTATGCAAGTTGGGGTCCTACAGTTGCCACAAGAGTTCCTATACATGCAAGTGGCCCTTATTACACACCAAATTATAAAGCTTCAGGTAACGCATTATACAGTAATGGCCCAATATCAGGTGCATTCAGGGGGTTTGGTGTTCCTCAAGCAGCAGCTCTTCAAGAAACACTTTACGACCAATTAGCTGACATTTGTAATATTGATCAGTTAGAATTTAGAAAAATTAATGCCCTTCAAGATGGTCAAAAAACTGTGTGTGGTCAGCAACTTCATGGGGTTGGTATATTAGAATGTTTAGACGCTCTTTCTCAAAAGTGGAAAGAAAGTCTGAATAAAACTAAAAATTTTAATAAATCTTCTGATGTTATTAAAAAAGGTGTTGGATTAGGCTCTTGTTGGTATGGTTGCGGCAACACAGCTTTGCCAAATCCATCAACTATTAAGATTGGGATAGATAATATTGGCAGGCTTTTCCTTCATCAAGGTGCTACTGATATTGGTCAAGGTTCAAATACTGTAATAACCCAAATTTGTGCAGATGCATTAGGTGTTCCAATTAACGTATTTAAATTAATAGGACCTGATACACATTTAACTCCAGATTGTGGAAAAACGTCTGCTTCTAGACAAACGTATATTTCAGGAAAAGCAGCTGAATTAGCAGGAACAAGCCTAAGAAAAAAAATTTTAAGATTAAGTAATATGGGTTCGGATGCCGTAATTGAATTTATAGATAAATCTGTCGTCGTTAAACATAAAGATAAAAAACAAGTTTTAAACCTTAATGAAATGGATAAGAACAAAGACGGTTATGTTTTGTCAGCAATTGAAACATATGACCCTCCCACTATCCCATTAGACGATAACGGACAAGGTAAACCTTATGCTGTATATGGATACGGTGTCCAAATGGCCGAGATTGAGGTTAATAAAGAGCTTGGAACTATCAAAATAGAAAAAATTATAGCTGTTCACGATTTAGGTAAAGTAGTTAATCCACTTTTAGCAGAGGGACAAATTGAAGGAGGCGTTGCACAAGGTTTAGGTTTAGCTTTAATGGAAGAATATATTCCAGATAGAACAGAAAATTTACACGACTATCTAATACCTACTATTGGTGACATGCCTGAAATTGAAAGTATTTTTATAGAAAAAACTGATCCCGAAGGTCCTATGGGTGCTAAAGGATTGGGGGAGCATGTTTTAATACCTACTACTCCAGCAATTCTAAATGCCCTTAGAAATTGCACTGGTGCAATAATAAAAAAACTCCCAGCACTTCCACATAGAGTACTAGAGGCTATTTCGGAGGCTGAAATTGAAACCTGAAAAAATTAGGTGTGATGCGTGTCCAATATTATGCTTTATTGCAGATGGCAAATCAGGTGCCTGCGATAGATATGCAAACAAAGACGGTAAGATTATAAGGCTGGATCCCCTAATAATTTTAAATAATAAAATTGAAAAAGGAGAAAAAGTTAAACCTTTTTTAAAAGCAGATTGGAATGGAGAAACAACTCAAGAAGATGATACATTTATTACAGCAATTGGTTCAGGTACCACCTACCCTGATTATAAACCTGCCCCCTTTATTTTCAGTAGCAAAGTAGAAGGTGCTGATTTTGTAACTGTCGTTACTGAAGCTATTTTTTCATACTGTGGAGTAAAGGTTAAAATTGATACTGATAGGCATCTGGGGTCTGAAAGGTCAATAGTTAGGTATAAAGGTGAAGCAATAGGTCATGTTATGACAAGTGAATATGGATCACAAATGCTATCTCTGGGTGGAGTTGACCATTTAACTGGTGGATCAAAATTAGAAGGCCGTTTTACTTGCAATGCTCTAATGCAACTGTGTAACAAAGAGGCTGTCGAATTGTCTATTGATGAAGGTCTTAGTATAATTGTTCAAGCAGGAAAATCACCAATAATTGAAGGTGTAAAAGAAAATAAAATGAGAGTTGGATGCGGATCAGCTACTATTGGAATGTTTGCTTCACAATGGATAGACCTTGTAGACGAAGTTGTTGTTGTCGATGACCATATTACTGGTGTTGTATCTGAGCATCAAGCTGGCAAAGTTTTAAACTGGAAAAGTACTGGGATTTCAATTAAAGGAAGAAGATCTACACCTGGAAGATATTTTCAAGTTGCAAATCCAGGAACTGGTTGGGGTGGAACCGACATAGATGATCCATTAACAATATTAGGAGACTGGAATGAAAAAAAAGGTGCTTTTCCTGGTCTTACAATTTTAATGGTTTCAACAACTGGTGAACATTTTGCTTACTATCAGTTAGATAAAAATTTAAAGCCACAGAAAAAAACAATTCCTAAAAATCTAAAACCTAGTGTTAAGTTGATTGAAGAAAATTGTGAGCCTGCTCTCTGTACTGTGATGTTTGTTGGTGGAGCTGGTGGTTCATTGCGATCAGGAGTAACAAAAAACCCCATTAAACTTACAAAATCAGTCAAAAATAAAACAACAAATATAACTTGTGGAGGAGCAAAACCATATATTTGGCCTGGTGGAGGAATTACTTTAATGGTTGATGTTTTTGATATGCCCGACAATTCATTTGGATATGTACCTACCCCCGCCATTGTTGCTCCGTTGGAATTTACAATTGATAAAAATCAATATAAATCGATTGGAGGACATTCAGATAATATTAGGTCAAAAAAAGATGTAATAGAACAAGGTGGTGAATATGGTTCAAAAAAATCATTTTTGTAATAAAGTTAATCAATGTTAATTAAAGAAGAAGATAATAGGTTATTTCTTCAACACGGTCCTACAAATATAGTTATTGAAGCTATAGGAATTGATAAAAATTTAGCTTATCTGAATGCTAAGAATTATTTTGAAACACTTTTAGAAGAACTTGTATTAGACCTGACTTTATTGAAAAAAGAAGTAGCTCTTAACAGAAAGTTTAATAATAGGATTTCTCAAAGCATGCAAGATGCTGCAGAACGATTCATACCCTCTTATATAACACCTATGGCCGCTGTCGCTGGTTCAATTGCAGATAATATTCTAAAAGTTCTAATTGACGACACACATCTAGAAAAAGCATATGTTAACAATGGTGGGGATATATCATTTTATTTAAATGAAAACCAAACAATGAAAGGTAGTTTAGCTGCTATTCCAAATATGATAACAGAAATAAAATATAAAAATTCTTCAAGAGGTATCGCTACATCTGGATGGAGAGGGAAAAGTTTTTCAAGAGGCATCGCTGATTCAGTAACAGTATTAGCAAACAATGCTGCTATCGCAGACGCAGCCGCAACAATGATAGGTAACGCGGTTGACATATATGATCATCCAAATATAAAAAAAAAACCCGCTAATTTTATTTATGAAGATAGTGATTTAAACAATTTGCCAGTTACAATCGAAGTTGGAAAATTAACAAAAATTGAAATAAAAGAGGCTCTTAAAAATGGCTACCAAACAGCAATAGAATATGTTCAAAAAGATTTAATTAATACAGCATTAATACAATTGTCAGATTGTTTTTGTATTGTACAAAAAAACTCAACTGATTTAAATATTATGAATGAATCAAGTTTAAAACAAATTAGTTTTAACTAAAAATTGAGTAAATTAAATATGAATTTAGTCAAAAATTTTTATAGAGATATTACTAAAGAAAATATTACTAACGGCTTCGTTGCATTTCTTTTTGCAGTTACTGGTCCAGTTGCAATAATGCTTCTTGTAGGCACTAAGACTAATCTAACAAATCAGGAACTTTCCAGTTGGTTGTTTGGAGCATTTGCAATTAATAGCGTAATAAGTATTTTTTTTTCTTTTTGGTATAAACAACCATTGGTCTTTATGTGGAGTATACCAGGAATAATATTAATTGGTTCATCAATAGAAAATTATTCTTTTAACGAAATTGTTGGCACTTATATCTTGACCGGTATTTTTTTAACATTTCTTGGATTAACTAACATTTTAACTTGGATAAACAAGAAAATACCAATTGAAATAGTTATGGGAATGGTTGCTGCTATTTTTCTTCAATTTAGTTTAAACTGGTTATATTCTTTAAAAGAAACGCCCATATTATCAGGCTCAATGACAATTACTTATTTTATCATTTATGCAATTCCCTTATTACAAAGAATAATCCCTCCCCTACTTGGCTCTCTAGTTGTAGGGATTATTATAATTTTTAATTCTAACCAACCTGAAGTTTTTAATAACCTGAACTTAAGCCCTATAATCCCAACAATTTTTTTTCCTGAATTTAATTTAAAAGCTAATATTGAACTAGTTATCCCATTAGCAATAACAGTATTATTCATTCAAAATGGTCAAGGATTGGCAATTCTTAAATCTGCTGGGCATAAAACTTATATCAAACCATATACAGTTGCATGTGGTATTGGCTCAATAATAAATTCTTTTTTTGGTACAGTCTCATCTTGCTTAACTGGTCCTGTGACAGGTATTATAGTTTCTGACGATGATAATAAAAATAATGTTAAGGTTGCTGATGCAAATAAATTAATTGGGAAAGAAAGAGTTCAACTTTTAATTGAAAAACACGGTAAAGAAAACTTTATAGAAGGTATTAAAGAATTTAAAAAAAAATCAGCAATTAATGGACAATATACTAGTGGAATTATATTTGCTATTCTTTGTATTGCCTTTGGAACATTTTCTCCTTTCTTTACAGGCTTTATTTCATCTTGTCCTCCAGGTTTTATAGCTTCTTTAGGAGGAATTGCATTATTAATAGTATTAAAAAACACTTTTATTTCTGCTTTTTCAGGAAGCTTTTCATTTGGAGCATTAGTGTCCTTTCTTATCACAATGTCAGACTTGACTATTCTAAATGTTGGATCTCCTTTTTGGGGGTTAGTAGGTGGTTTTTTAATCTGTAAAATCTATGAAAAAAAAGAAAAGAGATTATAATTGCTTTCTAAATAAACAATACTTAATGTGTTAATTGATATTAGAAAATATAACTTGATTTAACAATATTGCTGTGTTCAATTTTACCTATTTACTTTGGGGAAATATTAGATTGATATTTATTTATCCATTTTTTTTGGAAATGACCCATTGATAAATTTTAGTTTAGATTAAACTGTTATATTTTTTTTGATGGGAGGTATTTATGAAAATCAAAATATTTAACAAAACCACTAAGATAGCATCAGCATCAATGCTTGTGGCTTCTTGCTTGTTTGCAGGAGCAGCTATGGCCAAAGATTCTGTTAAAGTTGGTGTTGTCTCTTTTTTAACTGGACCCGCAGCTGGTGTTTTTGGTGTTCCTGCAAAACAAGGTGCACAAATTGTTATTGACGCAATTAATAACGGAACAATGCCAGCACCTTATAATACTCAAGGATTTGCAGGGGCTAAAATGAACCCTGTTTTCAGTGATGAATCTGGAGGTGGTACTAAACAAGTTGGTCTATTTAGAGATTTTGTAGAAAAGCAAAAAGTAGATGCAATGATTGGCTATATTTCTTCTGGAAACTGTATGGCAATCGGCCCTATTGCTGATGAATTAAAAATGTTAACAGTATTCTCAACATGTGGAACTCCAAGACTATATGAAGAAAAATTAAGAAGTCATGTTTTTAGAACTCAAGCAAATGCTGTTGGTGACAGTTTAGCTGCAGCTAGATACATAGTTGACATGTACCCAAATGAAAAAAATTATACTGGTATTAATCAGAACTACGCTTGGGGACAAGATTCATACAAGTTTTTTGAATTAGGTATGAAACAAATGTCGCCAGATAGTAAAGGATCAGACAAGCCTCAATTTCCAAAACTTTTTGTTGGTCAATATGGTACTGAAATTTCTGCATTATCACTTGATAAAGCAAAAGTTGTTCACTCAAGTTTCTGGAATGGAGATATAGAAGCTTTTACATTGCAAGCTATGGTTAGAGGTTTTTTCCAAAAGAAAATCTTTGTGTCATCAGTTGGTGGTTCTGCTGTTGACGCCCTAGGTAAAAAATTTCCTGATGGTATTGTAATGGGAACACGAGGTAATGTTGGACTTCTAGCTAGAGATAACAAAGACTCTCTAAACTTGTGGTTCATTGGTGAATACAAGAAAAGATTTAACGCACTTCCTTTAGGTCCATCATACCAATATGCTAGATCAATATTAGCTTATAAATTTGCTATGGACAAAGCTATGAAAAAAGCAGGCAAGTTTCCTACACAAGATCAAGTGATTGCTGCTATGAAGAATATAAAATTTAAATCTTTTACAGAGACAATTTCTATGGCTAGAGGTGGCGGTCATCAAGCAGTTCACTCTGTCGGCTATGGACTTACTAAATATAACAAGAAAGGTAAAACACCTGGAGCTGAAAAAGTAAAAATGTATGGTCCTGAGTGTATTTATCCTCCTGCAGGAACTAAATCCGAAGACTGGATAAATGCTGGAATGCCTGGAGCAAAGTGTAATTAAATTTTATAAAAAAGGATGCTAATTTAAGCATCCTTTTTTATTGCCATTTTGGAGTTTTAAAATGCAATTTTGGGCAACCGTTTTATTAGATGGTCTAACCTATGCCTCATACCTTTTTATAGTGAGCTTAGGCCTTACTATTATTTTTGGAGTAATGAAAATCTTAAATGTTGCTCACGGAAGTTTTTATGCGTGGGGGGCATACACAGCAGCTTTTGCTATTGGATTTATTACAGACAATGAACTATCAGAGGCTCTTTTCTTACCAGCCATTTTAATTTCCGCGATTTTAGTTGGTGTAGTTCTAGGATACGTAATTGAAAGATTTATACTTCGAAAAATGTATAATCAGGATATACATCTAATAGTCTTAGCAACATTTGGTGTTTTTTTAATTTTTGAAGATTTAATTATTATTACTTTTGGAGTTGATCCTTATCTTCCCTACCAACCTGCAATGATGCTTGGTTGGGTTGACATTGTCGGATTAAACAGAGGTGTTTATCAACTTACTCTTATACTTCTTGCTTCAATAGTTGCATTTGCATGTTGGTATGGTCTGACAAAAACAAAATGGGGGAAGCTTCTTCAATCAGTTATATATGACAGAGAAATAAGCGTGGCAATGGGTATTGATGTAACTAAAGTATATGTTGTTACTTTCATTGGTGGTGCTATTTTAGGTGCTTTAGGAGGTGCTTATGTAGCTCCAACAACATCTGTATCTCCTGGCTTTGCTATTGATCTAGTAGTCTTAAGCTTTGCGGTGGTAGTTATCGGAGGCATGGGGTCTATTCCAGGTGCTCTAATAGGTTCTTTAATTGTTGGTATATTAAGAGCTTTTGCAGTTCATCAAGCTCCTATTTTAGAACTTTTTGTTGTTTTTGCTGTTATGGCGATTGTTTTAATTATTCGTCCAGAGGGATTGTTTGCACCACCAAAACCAAGGAAAATTTAATGTTTACAGGTATTTTTAAAGATACAAGTGTAAGAATCTTAATCACATTTATGATAGTTTTGTGTGTTTTATCTTCTTTAGTTCTTCCTGACTGGATGCAAAACAACTTTATGTATGGTTTATCCAGAGGATTGGCAATTTTAGGTCTTATGTTATTATGGAGAACAAACTTAGTTTCTTTTGGACATGCACTCTATTACGGCTTTGGAGCATATGCGGTAGCGTTATGTCAAAAATATTTTGGTATCACTGACATTTTACTACGATTTGCAATTGCTGTAATTGCTGCAGGCCTATTAGGTTTTTGTCTTGGATTTATTTTAAGAAAATATAGAGAAATATTCTTTGCAATGTTGTCTCTTGCTTTTTCTATGGTTTTGTATGGTTTATTAGCAAAAGCTGAATTTCTTGGATCTACGGACGGCATGTCAATTTCTCCATCAACACTTTTAGGGATGGAATTAACTAGACAATACCTCTTTTATTTAATTACATTTTTTGTTATCTGTGCTGCAATTTCTATACAAGCGTATCTAAGATCAACTCTAGGTCATCTAACTACTGCCATTCAAGATAACGAAATAAGAGTTGAATACTTAGGTTATTCTGTCCAAAAAGCGATACATATTAAATATGTAATGTCAGCGTGTTTGGCAGGTGGTGCTGGTGGGCTTATGGCAGCAAGCTTAGGTCAAGTTGACCCTGATTCCATGGTTAATTGGAATGTTTCTGGTGAGTTAGTATTTATTACAATTATGTCTGGATGGGGAAACATTCTAGCCCCATTTATAGGTGCTATTATATTTGAATTTATAAGAACTTATGCTTTTGAATGGGCACCACAAGCTTGGGCTGCTATTGTGGGAGGTACATTGCTTGCGATCATTTTCTTTTTTCCAGGAGGTATATGGTCCGTCATAGAAAAAGTTTTCAATTATGGAAAGAAAAAAAATGTTAAATGATACAGTTTTAAAAGCTTCTGACTTAAACAAATCTTTTTCTGGAATTGTTGCTGCTAAAGATATTAATGTTTCAATTAATCAAGGTGAGATTGTAGGTATAATTGGTGCAAATGGTGCTGGTAAGACTGTTTTTGTAAATATGATCACAGGTTATTTGAAACCTACTAGTGGTAAAATAGAGTTTTTAGGAGAAGATATAACAGGAATAGAGCCCAGAAACGCAACTCATATTGGCTTATGTAGGTCATTTCAAATAAGTCAAGTTTTTATGACAATGTCAGTTAAGCAGAATCTAATGATAGCCATGTCTCTATCAAAGAAAAGTGGAAAAGCACTGTTAGATCCAATAGCTGATGAAGAAATTTCTAAAGAATGTGATAAAATTTTAGAATTATATAAAATTATGGATCAAAGTAACAATATCGTTAGTACACTATCTCAGGGTATAAGAAAGTTATTAGATATTGCTATGGCTGTTGTTGGAAATCCTAAAGTCATATTACTAGACGAACCAACTTCAGGTGTCTCTGTTGAAGAAAAGTTTGGGATTATGGATATCGTAATTGCAGCCTTAAAACAAACTGAAACTTCTGTACTATTTGTTGAACATGATATGGAAATTGTTGAAAGATATGTAGATCGCGTTATTGCTTTTTATCAAGGAGAAATTATATGTGATGCACCTCCGAAAGTAGCATTATCAGATAAAAAGGTTATTGAATACGTTTTAGGACATTAAAAGGATACGATTCTAGGATTTTAATTATGTTAAAAATTAATAAAATAAATGTAAATATTGGATTAATTGAAATTCTAAAAGACGTATCTTTAGAGTTACAAAAAGGTCAAATGGTTGGTTTAATTGGTAGAAATGGTGCGGGTAAGACAACCTTATTAAGGGCAATTATGGGTATACTTCCTACTAAATCTGGTGAGTTAATATTTGAAGAGAATAATTTAATAAAACTTCCTTCTCAAAAAAGAGCCTACCTTTCTATTGGATACATGCCTGAAGACAGAAAGTTGATACCATCTATGTCAGCAGAGGAAAATATTTTAACACCAGTTTGGGCTACAAATATTTTGGATTGGAAAATGAGATTAGAATGGATTTATAAAATTATTCCAGAGGCATTAGAGCTAAAAGATCGACCTTCAACAAGTCTTTCAGGTGGTCAACAAAAGCTTATAGCATTATCTAGAGCTCTAATGGTTGGGAGCAAGTTATTGCTATTAGATGAACCATCGGAAGGAATTGCTCCTGCTTTAGCTAAAAGAATAATTGATATATTAAATGATTTAAAAAAAGAAGGTGTTACTACCCTTATTGCAGAAAGTAATGCAGGACATTACAAAGGAATGTTAGATAAATCTTTTGTAATTGAACGTGGTCAAATAAACTAAAATTCTAAAAAATATATTGCTAATAATTGTCATTATTTTACTCTTTATACATTAATGAGGAAATATGATGCCTTTATACAAGTCAAATTCAAAATTAAATGTAGAATTTAATTTAAATGGAAAAAATGTTTCAATTGAAACAAATAATCGTACTTTGTTAAGTGACTTTATAAGACATACGGTTGGAGAAACGGGAACACATGTTGGTTGTGAACATGGAATTTGTGGTGCCTGTACAGTTTTGTTAGATGGAGAACCTATCAGGTCATGTTTAATGTTTGCTTCACAACTTAATGGGCACAACTTAGTTACTGTAGAAGGATTATCAACTGATGAAGATTTTATCCATTTACGCAAAGCATTCAAAAAACATCATGCTTTACAATGTGGATTTTGTACCCCTGGTTTTCTCATAACAATTTCAGCTTTTTTGAAAACTGCACCTAAAGAAATCAATGAAAATAATATTAGAGAAATCTTAAGTGGAAATATTTGTAGATGTACCGGATATGTTGGTATTGTAAATGCTGTTAAAGAAGTGATAGAGAATAAAAAGAACAGGCTTAAAGATGCTTGATCTAGGATCGTCTTTTTTAGCATCAACTGAAAGAAATCCAAAAGCAACTGCAATTGCAGGTAATAATTTTAAACATACTTATCTAGAGTGGTTTTCTAAAATAGACAAATTAGCTGGTGCTTTAAAACATTTGGGATTAAAGAAGAAAGATAAAGTAATTACATTACTTCAAAACAGTTTTGAAGCAGCAACTATTTACTGGGCGTGTCAATTAAATGATTTAATATTAGTTCCTTTAAATTGGAGAATGAAAACTGAAGAAATTGATTTCTGTATAACGAATTCGGAAGCAAAATGTATTATTTACCAAGATGAAAGTCTATATGAAACAAGTAAATCAAAAATTGCACAATCAATTATTAAAATTTTTGTTGGTAATAAAAATAATAAAATTATAAATTTCTATGACTTAATGCAAAATGGTAAAAGTGAAAATTATCCTTCTGCAAAAAATGATAGTATCTCTGTCATTTTATATACATCTGGGACGACAGGTAAGCCTAAAGGAGTCCCAAGAACACATTCTGCCGAAAGATCTTCTGCTTTAGCACATGTGGCACAAAACATTTATATTGCAGGTGAAACGACACTTGGGGTTATGCCTCTTTATCATACAATGGGGATAAGATCTTTAATTTCTATGTCTCTAATTAATGGAGCATTTATATCACAGCCTAAATTCTTATCTTCAGAAGCTATTTCACTTATAGAAAAATTTGGTATAACTTGTTTATATCTAGTACCTACCCTTTTCCATGATCTAATAGAAGATAGTGAATTTTCAAAAAACAAAGTTAAAAGCTGTAAAAAATTAGGTTTTGCAGGAGCTCCTATGAACAATGGTCTTATTAAAAAAGTTATGGATGCCTTTAAACCTTCTCAACTTGTTAACCATTATGGCTCGTCTGAAATATATACTTTTACAGTTGATCCCGAAGCAAACAAGAAACCTGGATCAGCAGGTAAAGCAGGAATTAATCAAAGAATTAAGATAGTTGAAATTGGCTCTAATAATCCTGAAAAAACTGTTGGTAAAAATATTGAAGGTGAAATTATAGCGTCTCTTCAATCTGAAGAAGCATTTTCTGGTTATTTAAAAAGACCAGATGCTGATAAAAAATCAATCATAGATAATTGGTATTTTACTAGTGATTTAGGCTATTTTGATAATGATGGAGATCTTTTTGTTACTGGAAGAGTTGATGACATGATAATTACAGGAGGAGAAAATGTTTCACCTATTGAAATAGAAAACATATTATCTTTAAATAATAACGTAATAGAAGTTGCAGTTGTTGGACTTCCTGATGAAAAATGGGGTCAAAAGATTTGTGCATTTATAAAACGTTTAGGTTCTATTGAAGATAACGAGTTAAATAAGTTTTGTTTAGAATCTGGAATGGCAAATTTCAAAAGGCCCAAAGAGTATATTTTTGTTAAAGAAATCCCTAAATCCCCAACTGGTAAGATACTAAGAAGAAAATTGTTGTCAGGTGAGTATGAAATAGATTTATAAATAAATATTGAAAATAAGAGGCAAAGTTATGCTAAAACAAAAACCACATATTGAGTTTACAAAAATATCATCAGACAAAAATTGGCATACTCCTACAGGGTATCCATCTGGAATAAAACAGCAAATTTTAGCCTCTGATATTGACGAAATTAAAAAAACAGGAAGTAGATCTAGATTATTAAAATTTGACCCAGGTGTCTATACTACTGAACAGTTTATTCATGATCACTGGGAGGAAGTCTATTTAGTTACAGGCGACTTAATTGTGGGAAATGATAAAAATGGCAGTGGTGGTAAACAATTCAAAGGATCTACTTATGCATGTAGACCTCCAGGAGTTTATCATGGACCATTTAAATCGGAAAATGGCTGTATTCTCTTCGAGTTACATTATTATAAAAATACAAAAGAATTTTAACTTCAAAGGATTTCAAAAATGATTAAGACAGGAGATCAACATTTAAATCAGTTAAAAGATGGAAGAGTAGTATATATTGGTGATGAAAAAATTAAAGATATAACAACTCATTCTGCATTTAAAAATGCTGCAAAAACTGTAGCTAAATTATATGATATTAAACATCAAAATAGATATAAAAATGAATTAACATTTGAAGAAAATGGAGAAATTTTTTCTAGTTGGTTCTTACAAGCAAAAAATAAAAATGATTTAAGAAAAAGATCTGTTGCACATAAAATTATTGCTGACCAAACATCTGGAATGATGGGACGTTCTATGGACCATGTTGCAAGTTTTGTAACAGGAATGTCAACAAACCCAGATATTTTTGACTCTGGAAAATATAAGTTTAAGAAAAACCTACTTAATTACTATAATCATATGAAATCAAATGATATATTTACTTCTTATGCAGTGGTTCCGCCACAAGCTGCAAGAAATCCTGAATTTTATCAAAAGCAAAACCTTCCAATTCCAACTTTGTCTGTTATCGATGAGAATGATGAAGGTGTAGTGATATCGGGTATGAAAATGCTTGCAACTAGTGCTGTTTTTGCAAATGAAATTTGGATTGGTAATTTAGTCCCTCTTGCACCAGATCAGATAAAACAGTCAATTACATGCGCAATACCATGTAACATAAAAGGGTTATCACTATGGATGCGTCAACCTCTTTCAACCCACTATGCTAATCAATTTGACTCACCTTTATCATGGAATTTGGACGAAACAGATGTATTGGTGATGTGTGAAAATGTACTTGTCCCCTGGGAAAGAATATTTGTAATGGACGACGCAATTTTAGCTCGAGAAATTTATATAAAAACTCCAGCACATTGCTATGGTAATCACCAAGCCAACGTTAGGTATTGGTCAAAGATGGAATTAATTACTGGCTTATGTAATAAAGTTGCTAAAGCAACTGGAGCTGATCAAGTACCTGCAGTAAAAGAAACACTGGGAAAAATGTCTTCTCTGGAAGCAAACCTTTCCGGGATGATACACGGACAAATTGAAGCTGCAGAAAGTTGGCCGGAAAATCATATGACTTTTAACAGAAGAATGATGTATGCAGCTCTTAACTGGTGCACAGAGAACTATACTACAATTATTGATGAATTAAGGACACTTTGTGGAGGAGGTGTCTTTCAAATGCCTGCAAGCATAAACGTTGTTAAAAATAAAAAACTTAAAAAAGAATTTGAAACTTATTTCCAAACCCCTCAAATGGATGCAACTTCTAGAATGAAATTATTCAAATTGGCGTGGGATGTCGTAGGTTCAGAATTTGCAGGCAGACAACAACAATATGAAAAATTTTATGCTGGAGCTTCCTTTATAATTAAAAATCATAGTTACAGAGAAACTCCATGGGATTATTTTGATGGTGTAGTAGATAATATAATGGATAAATATGATCCACCAAAATATAATTAATAAATTAGGAGTTATAATTGTCTAGTATAATTAGTAAATTTGACGGTTTTAGGGTAGAAATAAATCAAGAGAAAAGACGAGGCGACATTATTTTATCTCGACCACCATTAAACATAATTCAATACTCTCAAAGAATTCAAATAGCTCAATCTCTAAGAGATCTAGATAAAAATGAAGAAATTAGAATAGTTGTTTTGCGTGCAGATGGAGATCATTTTTCGTCTGGTGGTAACATTGAAGGTTTTATGCAAGAGACGCCAGAAACACTTACGATGCTTGCTCAAAATGTTATGACACCAGAAAAAATAAGAAAACCTGTTATTGCAGCTATCCAAGGTTATTGTTTTGGAGTTGGTTTAGAGTTTTCATTAGCGTGTGACTTCCGAATTGTTACTAAATGTGCCCAATTATCACTTCCAGAAATGAAAATCGGTATGATACCAGGGTCAGGTGGCTCGGTAAGATTAGCTAGGATGATAGGATTATCTCGTGTTAAAGATATGATTATGAGAGGTAAGAGAATTTCTGGAGAAGAAGCTTTTAATTGGGGGTTAGCCTCTGAATTAGTAGAGAAAGATAAACTTGAGATAACAATTTCGAAATTAGTCGATGAACTTTGTTCTGTTTCACCACTTGCACAAAGAGCTATTAAAACAGTATTAAATACATCACAAGACGCCCCTCTTCACGTAGCAATTGAATTAGAGGGTGAAACTTATGGAAGATTAAGAAGCTCTGATGATTTTAATGAAGGTGTTAAGAGTTTTGTTGAAAAAAGAAAGCCTGTTTATAAAGGTAACTAAAGAGGCTTAAATTCAATGAAAAAGACTATTACTAAAATTGATGATTGTTATATTGGTTCAAGTATTGAAAGATCAGAAGATGATACATTAATCTCTGGAAAAGGACAGTTTGGTGATGATACAGGTTATCTACCAGGTACATTACACGTGGCGGTCCTAAGATCTTCATATGCATCTGGTAAAATCGATAACATAGACACGTCAGGAGCTCTTGCTATTCCGGGAGTTCATTCAATTATTGATGGAAGAATGTTTGCTGAAATTTCCAAACCATTGTTATCTGTTCTTCGTGTTGATATTGAGGTTTGGCCTTGTGCTATTGAGTTTGTTCGATACGTAGGCGAGCCAATAGCTTTAGTATTAGCTAAAGATAGGTATATAGCAGAGGATGCAATTGAAAATATTAAGGTTTCATATAAACAATTGGAGCCTATTATTGATACATATAAAGCAACTTTAGATGACAGTCCAAAAGTACATAATCAACTTAAAACTAATGTTTTAAGTGACAGAGAGTTTTGTTATGGAAACCCTAATCAAGCGTTTGAAAAAGCAGATAAAATAGTAAAGTTAAAAATTGAATACCCTAGAAATAGTTGCACACCTTTAGAAGGATTTATTGTTCAAAGCAATTATAATCCTGAGAGCAATCAATATACCATACAATCAAATTTTCAAGGTCCATTTAGTCTTCATTCTGTTATATCAAGATCGTTAGACATAGACGAAAACAAACTAAGACTTATTTCGAACCAAGATTCTGGTGGTAGTTTTGGAATTAAACAAGCAATTCTTCCAATGATGGTTTTGACCAGTTTAGCTTCTAAAATATCTGGTAAAAATATAAAATGGGTTGAAGATAGAATTGAACACTTAACTGCAGCCTCTTCTGCTACTAATAGAGTTACAAATATAAGAGCCGCCGTTAAAAAAAATGGAAAAATATTAGCATTAAATTATGATCAGATTGATGATGTTGGCGCTTATCTTAGAGCTCCAGAACCAGCTTCATTGTATAGAATGCATGGAAATTTAGCTGGAGCGTATTTAATAGATAATATTTTTTGTAGAAATCGAGTTGTTGTTACAAATAAAACACCCACAGGGCTAAATAGAGGTTTTGGTGGTCCCCAACATTATTATGCACTTGAAAGATTAGTTCATAATATCGCTGCAGAATTAAATTTAGATCGTTTGAAAGTAATAAAATTAAATTTAGTAAATGATAAAGATTTTCCTTATCAATCAGCATCGGGCGCCCTGTTAGACTCTGGTCAATATAATAAATTAATAGAAAAAGTACTTAAATCTGATCAATTTAAAGAAATAAAAATCCGTCAAAAAAAAGCAATTGAAGAAGGTGATCTATATGGCATCGGTTATTCTGCCATCGTGGAGCCTTCTATATCAAATATGGGTTATATAACAACAGCCGTTCCTTTTAAAGAAAGAGAAAAAACAGGTCATAAAGGAGGAGCTATTACAAGTGCTTCTGTGACTATAGGACCGACAGGTGGCGTTTATGTAACGTGCGATAGTATACCACAAGGTCAAGGCCATAAAACAGTCTTGTCTCAAATTGTTGCTGATGTTTTTGGAATAAATATTGAAAATATCCTAGTAAACGGAGAACTTGACACCCAAAAAGATGCATGGTCGATTGCGGCAGGAAACTATTCTAGTAGATTTGCAGGCGCGGTTGCAGGTACAACTTTTCTGGCAGCAGAAAAACTTAAGAAACGATTATTGAAAATTGCATCCTCAAAATTAAATTCTATCGAGGAAAATATTATTTTTGAGAATAATTATGTTCTAGACAAAAATAACTCAGACAATAAAATATCTTTTAACAGATTAATAGGCGCTGCTCATTGGTCTCCAGGAAATCTTCCAGAAAATTGTGAAAATGGATTAAGGGAAACTATTCATTGGACACCTCCACAACTTTCACCTCCAAATAATAAAGATCAAATTAACGGTTCACTAGCTTACGGGTTTGTTTTTGATGTATGTGGTCTAAGAATAAATCCTATG
Source organism: alpha proteobacterium SCGC AAA536-G10 (assembly GCA_000384615.1). GTDB lineage: Bacteria > Pseudomonadota > Alphaproteobacteria > Puniceispirillales > Marisalimonadaceae > Marisalimonas. The sequence continues at coordinate 17,707 of ARQU01000009.1, forward strand.
ACAGGAAAGACAAAGATTGACAGGTATATTACAGGTCATGATGCTGGAAAAATTATCAATCCTCTTCTTGCTAACGGCCAAATATATGGAGCATTTGCTCATGGCGTAGGAGCAGCACTATATGAAGAGTTTAAATATACGGCTGATGGCTCTTTTTTAGCAGGTACATTTGCAGATTATCTACTTGCTTCTACAAAAGAAATAATCACACCAACAATAATTCATATTGAAACTCCAAGCCCATTTACACCTTTGGGATCAAAAGGCTTAGGTGAAGGTAATTGCATGTCAACCCCAGTTGCTATTGCCAACGCTGCCTGTGACGCATTAAAACTAGATAATGTTACACTTCCATTAACACACTCTAAGGTACATGGTTATACACATATAGACAAAACAGAAAAAAAACGTAGAAAAAATAATCAAGGTAATTTTTTAAATACAACTCAATCTAAAAACAACCTCATTAATGGCAATGGAAATTATTTAATAGAACAAAAGCGTGAATTAGTATGGACATTTTTATTAGATCCTAAAATTTTATCAAAAACATTGCCAACTTATGAAGACATAAAAATCACGGATTCTTGTTTATATGAAGGAAAGATTAAAATTAATTTTGGTCCTATTACGGGTGAATATCACTTTTCTGCTCAATTAACAGATTTATCAAAACCTGAAAGTTTAAGAATTATTGGAAGGGCTAGTGGACCATTAGGGATAGCTAGTGGTGAAGGTATAGTAAAACTGAAATCTCTGAACACAAACACTACAAAGTTATCATACGAATATAATATTAATATTTCAGGAAAAATAGCTGCAGTTGGTGGGCGTTTTTTAAATACAGCTTCAAAAATTATAATAAATCAATTCTTTGATCGCTTAAATAAGGCAGTTTCTCCAAAATATGAAAAATCTAGTTTATGGTATAGTTTTATTAAATTTTTGAGGAAGTTTAAATGAAACCATCCTCTTTTGACCTTCTCCAACCAGAAACTTGGTATGAAGCCTTAGAAGGCTTGAATAGATATGGAGAGGATTCACAAATTCTTGCGGGAGGACAATCTCTTATAGCAATGTTAAATATGAGGATAGCTAAACCTAAAATTTTAATAGATATAAATTCTATAAAAAACGATGTTCCAATAATTAATAATAAATTTGATATTGAGATTAGTGCTTTATACAGGCAAATTGAACTAGAAAAAAGAATAGAAACAAAAGAAGAGTTTCCCTTGTTATTTGAATGTCTTCCATATGTAGGTCATCAACAGCATAGAGCAAGAGGTACAGTTGTTGGATCATTATGTCATGCAGATCCAAGCTCTGAAATACCTTTATGCTTTATTGCTCTTCAAGGAAAATTAAAATTATCGAGTGTATTTTCTCAAAGGATTGTAAATGCAGAGGACTTTTTTCTAGGCCCTTTGTTAACATCAAGAAAATCTAATGAAATTATTAAAAGTATAATAATACCTAAGTCAAAAAAAAATACTGGATATGCATTTAAAGAAATATCAGAAAAATATGGTGACTTTGCAATGGCATCATTTGCAGTTATTGCTGGTGAAAACTTTATTAGATTTGTTGTTGGCGGTGTTAGTGAAAAAATAACATCAATAGAATGGTCAACTACCGATTTAAATCAAATTGAGGATAGTTTAAACGATTTTGCGTGGGATCTTAATACAACAAATGACCAATACAGTACTGATAGATATAAAAGAGATATTGTTAGAGAGATAGGTCTAAAAACCATAAAAACTGCTCTGTACAGAAGGTAAGAAAAATAATTTAAATATTATTAAATATTAAAAATCAAATTTTATATCAATTAATTAATATAGAATTTCTTATAAGTTATATTTAAATTTATAGAGGAAAAAGGGGGCAACATAATTATGTCAAATAACAAAGAGATAAATAAAGCAAATGCATCTTATTATTTTATTGATAGACATCTAAACTCAAAAATTGAAAGTAAAAATGTTTTTGTTGAAGCCATACCTGACGGAAGAAGTATAACCTATAAAGAATTATCTATAGAAACAAATAAAATTATTGATCTGTTAACAAAGTTTGATGTTCGAAGAGAAGAAAGGGTATTAATGTTGGTTTTAGATCAAATTGAATTTCCAATAATTTTCTGGGGATGTTTAAAAGCTGGAGTGATTCCAGTTCCTATTAATACTCTTTTATCGAAAGAAGTAATCGAAACAATTTTAGAGGATTGCAGAGCTAATACAATATTTATTTCTGAAGAGCTCATTAAATTAATAACTAGTTCAACCAAAATTTGTAGTGAAATCGAAAATATTTTTATAATTGGTAAAAATAGAAATAATGAACAGTTTAAAAATTTTAAAAAAGAAATTAAGAAATGTGTCGAAAAAAAACCAATAATTGTGTCAAAAGATGAACCTGCTTTTTGGTTGTATTCGTCAGGGTCAACTGGAGAACCCAAAGGGGTAATACATGCACATGGAAGTCTTCTAAACACTTTCGAAACATATGCTTCTAAAGTTTTAGATATTAAAGAAAGTGATGTTGTATTCTCAGTAGCCAAACTTTTTTTTGCTTATGGCCTTGGCAACGCTATGACATTTCCAATGGGAGTTGGAGCAACAACTGCACTATATCCACTTAGACCAACACCCGATACTGTGAATGAAGTTATGATGTTGATGAAGCCATCTATTTTATTTGCTGTCCCAACTATTTATGCTGCTATGACTGCAAAACTAAAAAAAACTCCAGTAAAATACCAAAATTTAAGAATATGTGTGTCTGCAGGAGAAGCTCTACCATTCCAGATTGGAACTGATTGGAAAAAAATTACAGGAATTGATATTCTAGATGGTGTTGGTTCTACTGAAATGCTTCATATATTTTTATCTAATAAACCTAACGATATAACTTATGGTACATCAGGAAGCGCTGTGCCAGGGTACGATTTAAAATTAGTTGATGAAAATGGTGAAGATGTGGCCGTTGGTGAAATTGGGGAATTGCTTGTTAAAGGTGAATCATCTGCTATGTGTTATTGGAACAAGCTAACAAAATCAAGAAATACTTTTGAAGGAGAGTGGACAAGAACAGGAGATAAATATGAAAAACTTAACAATGAGAAATATATTTATAGTGGTAGAACGGATGATATGTTTAAAGTTAGCGGAATATGGATTTCTCCATTTGAAGTGGAACAAGCCCTAGTTTCGCATGATTTAGTTTTGGAGGCAGCTGTAGTTGCTAAACAAGACAATGAAGGACTAGAAAAACCATGTGCTTTTGTTATTTTGAACGAAAATATAAATAAAACTGACAAAGAAGAGATTTTGAAAGAGCACGTAAAAAACAAAGTTGGAAAATGGAAATATCCAAGATGGATTAATTTTGTTAGTGAACTTCCTAAAACAGCTACCGGTAAAGTGCAAAGATTTAAATTAAGATAATTTATTAAGTAGTTTAAATGAAACCATCTTTTTTAGATATCGAAGAAAAACAGATTGAGTATATTACCTTAGGAAACTTTTCTAATAATAGTCCTGTTTTAATTTTGTTACATGAGGGTTTAGGCTCTATAGCTATGTGGCGAAATATACCAAAATTACTTCATGAAAAAACAAAGTTAAATATTTTAGTTTATTCAAGATTTGGATATGGAAAATCGTCAAATGCTAAATTACCTAGACCAACTAATTATATGAGTATTGAAGCTGAAAAATATTTACCTACTATTTTAGAAAAACTATCTATCAACAAATATTTTTTAGTTGGTCATAGTGATGGCGGAACCATAGCAGCTATTGGAAGCGTTAATAAGTCAACTAAAAATTTGCTAGGGACAATTTTAATAGCTCCACATTTTTTTGTTGAAAATGAAAGTATTAAAGCTATTGAAGAAACTATTGATCAATATAAAAATAAGAAACTCAAATCTAAATTAGAAAAATATCATGATGATGTAGATAATGCATTTTTTGGTTGGAGTAATGTTTGGTTAAGCCCCAAATTTAAAGAATGGAATATTTCAAATCATTTATCAAAAATAAAAACTCCAATTTTAGTGCTACAAGGTACTAATGATCCCTATGGAACACTAAACCAGGTAAAAATACTGGAAGACAAATTAAATTCTACATTAAAAAAAATTATTATTAAAAATTGTGGACATAACCCATTTTATGAATACCCAGATGCCACGATCAAACATATTGACCAATTCATAAAAAAACTTTTATAGACTTATCATATCATTAATAATAAATTAGTTTTTTGGAAATCGAGAAGATAAATGAAACCTAAAATAAATTTTGAAACATACCCTGAAATATATAATCATTGGGAATTAAAATTTGAAAAAAATACTGCTTTTTTAATAATGAAAGTGGATGAGGATAAGGGTTTTTTTGAGGGATATAAATTAAAACTAAATAGTTATGATATAGGTGTGGATATTGAATTATCAGACGCAGTTCAAAGATTAAGATTTGAGCATCCTCAAATTAGTTCAATAATTATAAAATCTGGGAATGAAAAAGCATTTTGTGCAGGTGCTAATATTAAGATGCTTGCATCATCAGATCATGCTCATAAAGTAAATTTTTGTAAATTTACTAATGAAACTAGAAACTTCTTAGAAAACTCTTCCAAAGAAGCATCTCAATTCTTTATATGTTTAGTTGAAGGCGTATGCGCTGGAGGTGGTTATGAGCTTGCCTTGGCATGTGATCATATAATTTTATTAGATGATGGATCTTCAAGTATATCGTTGCCTGAAGTTCCCCTTTTAGCTGTACTTCCAGGTACAGGAGGCTTGACCAGACTCACTGATAAAAGAAAAATCAGAAGAGATCTTGCAGATGTGTTTTGTACTATGGAAGAAGGTGTCAAAGCAAAAAAAGCAAAAGAATGGCGTTTAGTTGACACGATTACTAAAAAAACTGCTTTAAATGATGAACTTAATTCATTGATTAAGAATAAGTCTTGCAATAAAAATCAAAATGAAAATTTAGTAGGTGTTCAGCTTAACAATTTACAAAAAAATACTGTTAGTAATGAAGAGATTAAATATTCGACATTATCTGTCCAAATTGATAGAGAAAAAAAATCTGCTACAATTACTATTAATGCCTCTCTTGAAGATGCTCCTGAAAATTTAAGTGAAATTCTATCTCAAGGTGATGATTTTTGGCTTTTGAAATGTGCTAGAGAATTAGATGATACTATCTTAAATTTAAGATTTAACGAATTAGAAATTGGAATAATAGTTTTCAAAACGTCTGGTGATATCTCTAAAGTTTTATCCTATGACAAGTTATTTGAAACCTATAAAAACTTTTGGTTAATGAATGAAATTTCATACTTTTGGACAAGAGTTTTTAAAAGAATAGACCTTACATCTAGAACTTTAATTACTTTAATTGAACCTAATTCTTGTTATGCAGGATTTTTATCTGAATTAATCTTTGCTGCTGATAGAAGTTATATGGCTGAAGGAGAGTTTGAAGAATATGATAATAAAAAAGCAACCATAATTTTATCAAAATCTAATTTTGGAAATTTTTTAATGTCAAACAATATGTCTAGATTAGATACAAGATTTATAGGCTTACCTGAACAAATTCTTTTAGTAAAACAAAATTTAGAAAAACAAATTTTGGCTGAAGAGGCAAATGATTTAGGTTTAATTACTTTTATGTTTGATGATATTGATTGGGAAGATGAAATAAGGATTTTTTTAGAAGAAAGAAGTAGTTTTTCTCCTGATTCTATGGTTGGTATGGAGTCTAACTTAAGATTTCCAGGAAAAGAAACAATGGAAACGAAAATTTTTGGTCGGCTATCTGCTTGGCAGAACTGGATATTTCAAAGACCGAGTGCTGTAGGTGAGAATGGTGCATTGAAAAAGTATGGAACTGGTAACAAAGGTCAATATACTAAAGAAAGAACATAACTGGAGATAATATGCTAAATAATAGTCAAGTTGAATACGATACAATAATTCCAAATAATGTAAGCCTATCGTCTGATAAACGTGTTCTTAAGGCTCTTGAAAGGTGGCATCCAGGCTATATTGATTGGTGGAAAGATTTAGGACCAGTTGGTTTTCAAGATATGCTAGTCTATTTAAGAACGGCAATCAATGTTGATAAAGATGGTTGGGCTACTTTCGACTATGTTAAAATGCCTGAATATCGTTGGGGTATATTACTTGCTCCTCAGAAAGAAGGAAGAACAATTCCTTTTGGTGATCACATTGGTGAACCAGTTTGGCAGGAAGTACCAGGTGAATATAGATCAATGTTAAGAAGGTTAATTGTTATACAAGGTGACACTGAACCAGCTTCAATTGAACAACAAAGATTTTTGGGAAGTACGGCACCATCCCTTTATGATATGAGAAATTTGTTTCAGGTAAATGTTGAAGAAGGAAGACATTTGTGGGCAATGGTTTACTTGCTTCAAAAATATTTTGGTTCTGACGGCAGAGAAGAAGCTAATGAATTACTTAAACGTCAATCAGGATCTGAAGATGCTCCAAGAATGTTAGGAGCTTTCAATGAATCAACTCCAGATTGGCTTTCATTTTTCATGTTTACAGCATTTACTGACAGAGACGGGAAAATGCAATTGGAAGCCCTTGCACAATCCGGGTTTGATCCACTTTCAAGAACTTGTCGATTTATGCTTACTGAGGAAGCTCACCACATGTTCGTTGGTGAAAATGGTGTAAGAAGAGTAATAAAAAAAACATGCGAAATGATGAATAAAGCAGGCATTTCAAATCCTTATGATATTTCAAAAATAAGAGAATTAGGTGTTATTGATTTGCCAACAATACAAAAGAAAATTAACCTTCATTATTCATTGTCATTAGATTTGTTTGGGTCAGAAATTTCTACAAATGCTGCAAACACCTATACAGCAGGAGTAAAAGGAAGATTTTGGGAAACAAAAATAAAAGATGACCATATTCTAAAAAATGACACTTACCCAATATTAGAATTTACTGATGGACAAATTATTAATAAAAAAGCCCCTGCTCTATTATCACTTAATATGAGATTAAGGGATGATTACACAAAAGATACTGCAGTAAGTATAAAAAGATGGAATAGAACCATAGAAGAAGCTAAAATAAACTTTGAGATGAAGTTACCTTTTGAGGGCTTTAATAGAAAAATAGGCACATTTATGAGTGCCAATATATCACCATTAGGAGATATTCTAACAAAAGATACATGGGATAAGGATAAAGGTAAGTTTTTACCAACAACAGATGATAACTTATTTATTGAATCTTTAATGAAACCTGTTTCTGAACCTGGAAGATATGCTGATTGGATATCTGCACCTGATTTAGGTATTGATAATAAACCTGGTGATTTTGAATATGTAAAAATTCATGATTCTTAAATTTTAAGGTTTAACTTTTAAATTTTTGATAATTGAATTGCTTTTTTTAATTTATTAATTTCTTCAGAACTTAACTTCATTAATGGCGGTCTAACTATAGCCTCTTCCATTTTTCCAGTTAATACTAAAACTTCCTTCATTCTATTATGCATATCTAAAAATGGAGGAGAATAAAAGGCCTGAGCCAAAGGAAAAATTTGGTCATTAATTATTTGGGCACTTTCTAAATTTTTAGCTTTTACAGCATTAAATAATTCCACTTGTAAGGAGGCAATTACACTACCTGCACCTGACAATAATCCTTTGGCTCCCATAACTAATGACGACATCAACCATGAACTATGAGTGGTAAGAACGTTTACCGGATTAGAAAGATTTTGAAATGTTTTTATATGTTTTTCATGAATCATGGGATCGTTTGACCAATCTTTTATGGCTTTTATAGTAGGTACAGTTTCAAACAATTTTAATAATGTATCAAATGGATACGTTAAATTTCCCGCAGACGGATAGTTGAAACATATTAGAGGTAAATCTGTAGCGTCTGCAATTCTTTTAAAATGTTCTAATGCCATTTCCGGCCTCAAATGACCACCCATAGCCATACTTTGTGGAGGAAAGCATAATAAAGCTGAAGCACCAGTTAAATCAGACATTTTAGCAATTTTTGCTGCTTCTATACTTCCATCTGCATAAACACCATTAATTAATGGTATAAAATCACCAACTTCTTCAAGTGAAAAACTTAATATTCTTTTTTGCTCCTCAAAATTACATGCGTGTATTTCAGAGGAATGCCCATTTACTGTTACAGCTGATATACCATCTGTTAAAGCACATTCTTTTATATGTTTTCTACTAGCTTTTTCATTTATTTGAAAATCTTTATCAAAGGCTAGCAATGTTGCTGGAATTACACCTTCTAGTTTGAATTCTTTATTATGAGACACGAAAATCTCCACAAAATTTTATTTTTATTTAATATTAAATAAACTATCATTTATTCTGAAATTTAAATAGAAAATAAGAGAGTTGAAAATGGTAATTATAGAACGCCCTTCTGAAATTATAAATTATGTTGATAAACCTCTGACACCAAGCGAATGGTATCATGTAACTCAAGAAAAAATTAATAACTTTGCAGAAGCAACATCTGACCATCAATGGATCCATGTAGATGAAGAAAGAGCAAAAAAAAGAAATGCCTGAGGGAAAAACAATTGCCCATGGTTATTTTATGTTATCTTTACTTCCAAAATTAGCTGCCCAAAACTCACAAGTTCGAAATTCATCTAAAACATTAAATTATGGATCTGATAAAGTACGGTTTATTAACATGGTAAAAGTTGGATCATATGTTAGGCTTAACAAAACGATAATTTCCTGTGAGGAAATGAGTAATGGGGGATATAGAGTAGTTAACAAATGTGAATTAGAAATTAAAAATGAAACTAAGCCAGCATTTATTGCTGAGACAATATCATTAGTATTTCCATAATTAAAAAAAATTTATATAAAGGCCATTAAATGAAAGCAATTGTTTGTAACAATTTTGGACCAATCCAGGATATAGAATATAAAGATGTAAAAAAACCTATTATTCAGGATAAAAGTGTAATCATTAATGTAAAATCTGTGGGTGTAAACTTTCCAGATGGATTATTAGTTCAAGGTAAATATCAATTAAAACCTGAAACTCCTTTTATTCCTGGTATGGAAGTAGCTGGTGAAATTATTACAGTTGGATCAAGTGTTAAAAATTTTCAGATAGGTGATAGGGTGGCAGCTCTTTCTCAGTTAAGTGGATATGCCGAACAAGCTGTTGTTCAAGAAAAATCTGTTTTCAAAATACCTTCTAATATGTCGTTTGATGATTCATGTGCACTCTTATGTGCGTATGGGACATCCCATTACGCACTAAAACAAAGAGCTCAATTACAAAAAAATGAGTTATTAGTTGTTTTAGGAGCTTCAGGTTCAACTGGAATAGCAGCGATTCAAATAGGTAAAATAATAGGAGCAAAAGTAATTGCTGTATCTTCAAATCCTGAGAAGCAAAAAATAGCTAAAGATAATGGAGCAGATATTTCCATTGGATACGATAATCTTAAAGAAGAATTGAAAAGCATATCTAATGGCAAAGGTGTCGATGTTATTTTTGACCCTGTTGGAGGGGATATATTTGATACAGTAGCTAGAACAATGGCTAGAAGTGGTAGATTATTAGTTATTGGATTTGCATCAGGTACAATACCAAAATTAGCAGTCAACTTAGCATTAGTAAAAGAGTTTAGTGTAGTTGGTGTCTTCTGGGGAGCTTTTACCCGAGGAGAACCCGAAGAATATAAAAAGAATATGATTGAACTATTTCAATGGTATCAAAAAGATCTACTTAAACCTTTGATAGAGCAAAATTATCCATTGTCAGAAGCTGCAAAAGTGTTAGAAAAAATTCTTGCTAGAGGCGCTAAGGGTAAAATAATTTTAAAACCTTAATCGATAAAAAAATATAAATTTTTTATTCTTTTTTTAAAAACTTCCCAAAAAAATGGGAAAGAAAAAATAAAACTGCACTAACAACTACAATGGAAGGTCCAGATGGAATATCTGTTTTAACAGATATATAAATTCCTATTATAACTGAAAAAATACCAATTAGTGTTGAAATAACTACCATAATTCCTGGAGAATTAACTAGTCTTCTAGCAGTTGCAGCAGGTATTATTAACATTGCTGTAATTAATAAAAGTCCAATAATTTGCAATGACAACGCAACAACTATAGTTAAAACTGATGTCAATAACAAATTCATGTACAGAGAATTAATCCCCTCTGCTTTTGCTAAATCTTCATCCACGGTAACTAAAAGTAAAGATGACCAATTAAATAATATAAGAATTATAGCTAAAAAAACTCCTATATACATTCCCCAAATATCATTTGAGCTTACTGTCAAAATGTCACCAAATAAAATAGCATGTAGATCTATTTTAATTTTATTGAATGAAATTACTATAATCCCAATAGCAAGGGCTACGTGGGCCAATACACCTAATAGGGTATCAGATGAGAGAGCTTTACTTTGTTGCAACCATAAAAATAGAAATCCAAAGACCAAACAGACAAAAACAACCCCTATATTTATGCCAACACCAAGTAATATTCCTATTCCCGCACCTAGTAAGGAACTATGTGCAATTGATTCACCATAATATGAAAGTCTTCTCCAAACGATAAAACAGCCTACTAGACCAGATATTAGAGCAACGGCAACACCAGCTAAAATACCTCTTATAATGAAAGGATCAGTTATTTTATTCTCCAGTAATAGTATTATTATGTTGAACTTTTTCAGTCTCGTTTGAATGTTGATAAACTGCCATTATATTTGCCATATCTTTACCAAACATGGATATAAATTCTGGATCTTTAGTAATTTGCTGAGGTTTACCGATGCAGCATATGTGATTAGAAAGACATAATACTTTTTTTGTTGAAGCCATAACTAAATGTAAATCGTGAGACACCATCAAAATACTTAAACCTCTTTTTAAATATATGGATTGCAAAAGATTATAAAAGTAGATTTGACCAGAAACATCTAAATTTTGAGCAGGTTCGTCGAGAATAAGTAATTCAGGATTATTAAGCAAACTTCTTGCAAGCAATACTCTTTGCATTTCACCACCAGACAAAACTGAAAGTTGCTTGTTAATTATTTTCTCAATTTGTGTCTCAGATACAACTTGTCTAAAAGAAATTTCATCAAATTTTTTTCTCATGGTTATAAAATTTTGGACACTCATAGGCATTGTATTAATGATATTTATGGACTGGGGCATGTATCCTATTTTTAAATTAGGTTTCTTAATAATTTGACCACTATTAGGCTTATAAAACTCCATTAAACATTTTAATAGCATAGTTTTACCAGCACCATTTGGTCCAATAATTGTAAGAAAGTCGTTTTTTTTTATTTCTATTTCAATATTATCTAATATGGCTTTTTCATTTTTAATTACGCTAATATTGTGAGCCGATATTAATGCATTTGTAGTTTTCATTTTTTGATGACAATCTTTTTTTGAACTTTGAATTTTAAAAAATATTAATAAATCATTTTTAATAAATTGTTTAACATTCAAAATTAACTAATTTTCTTAATATTTTTTATAAATTTTAATAATTTCTTATACCTTATTAATCTTGACTTTTAAAGGTTATATAAATACGTATTGTTATGTTATAACATTACAAAATTTTAAGGATAAATGATGAATAAAATACTTTCTATTATAATTTTTATATTATTTTCAAACTCTACTGTTTTTGCCAGCGAGACAAAAGGAGTTGTCACAACAATTCAGCCTATCAATTCACTTGTTAGTGCAGTAATTGGTAATACTGGCAAAACTATTTCATTGATACCAGCAGAAATTTCTCCACATGAGTATAAATTAAAACCTTCTGATGCAAAGAAAATGCAAGAAGCGAACATTATTTTCTTCGTTTCAAATCATTTAGAAAGTGGCGTTACAAAAGTTTTCAAAAATTTGCCTAAAAATATTAAAATAATAGATCTATTAGAAGAGACAGGGATCGAACATCTCGCAATAAGAGATAATGAAGCTTGGGAACGTCATGACCACCATGGACATGAAGGCCATGACGACCACGATGATCATGATAAGCATGGTAAAAAACATGACGATCACGACCATGATAAACATGCTAAAAAGCATGACGACCACGATGATCATGATAAGCATGATAAAAAACATGACGATCACGATGATCATCAAAGTAAAGACGATATTCACATCTGGTTAAGCCCAGATAATGCAATCAAAATAGTTAAAAAAGTTAATGAAGAATTAAGTTTGCTTTTCCCAGACAATGCTAGTCAATATAAAGTAAATTCAAATAATATTATTAATAAAATAAGTGATTTAAAAAGTGAGTTAACAAAAGATCTAGCTTCAATTAAAGACAAACCTTATGTGGTTTTTCATGATGCGTATCAATATTTCGAAAAAGCATTTGGGCTAAATGCCGTTGGTTCTGTTGCACTAGAAGATGATATCGCATCATCACCAAAACAGATATCTTTTATTAAAGATAAAATAAAAAAATTAAATGCCTCATGTGTATTTCAAGAGCCACAATTTGACAGTAAATTAGTAAAAATAGTTGTTGAAGGAACGAATGCGCAAATTGGAACTCTAGATCCATTAGGCGTGAACATTTCTGGAAAAGAAAATTTTTATATACAATTACTAAAAAATATGGCTAAAAGTTTAAAGGAATGTTTAGGATAAATGAGTTATGTTAATCTGTGAAAATCTTTCATTTTCAATTGATGGTCACAAATTACTCTCAAACATAGATTTTAAAATAAAAAAAGAAAAGGACCTGTTAATTACAGGTCCTTCTGGTATAGGAAAGACAACATTATTAAGTATTTTATGTGGTCTTCAAATACCTACTGAAGGAAGCATTCGTTATAATGATATTTCCCTTTATAGTTTATCTGAAAACAAAATTGACGAATTTAGAGGAAAACAACTCGGAATAGTTTTTCAAAGTTTTAATTTAATTAATGCGTTTACAATTAAGCAAAATCTCCAAATAGCAAATACTGCGGAAGGTTCCAAAGATACTGATCATCTTTACGACCTCCTTGAAAGAGTGGGATTAGCTGATAAATCTCATATCAAGGTTTCAAATTTAAGTATTGGTGAAAAACAAAGGGTTGCGGTAGCGCGTGCATTTATAGGGCAACCGAAATGGATATTTTGTGATGAGCCTACATCATCATTAGATGATAAGAATACAGATATTATTACAAACCTAATCAAAGAAGAAAGCTTAAGACACAAAGCCTCATTAATTTTAATAACTCACGACAAACGTGTTCAATCAATTCTTAATTTCAACAAAATATTAAGATTAGGAGAAGTATTATAAATATATTCTTAATTTCATTTTTGTATTTAAACTCTAAGCCATTAAATTTTTTGATGAGTACACTTTTAATGATATTAGGTGTCACAATAATTACATTGTCAGTTTTGGTTAATCAAATTACTAAAAATACCTTTACTAAAAATAATCCTGATTTGGATGTAGTAGTAGGCGCCAAGGGAAGCCCTCTCCAATTAGTTTTATCATCTATTCATCATATTGATATTCCAACAGGAAATATAAGTTACAAAAATGCTAAAAAAATTATGAAACATCCTGCTATTAAATTTGGAGTTCCAATTTCGTTAGGTGATAATTTCCAAAATTACAGGATAGTAGGTACTGATAAGAAATTCTTAAAACTATATGATGCAGAATTAGAAATAGGTTCTATGTGGGAAAAGCCTATGCAATCCGTAATTGGTTCCAATGTAGCTAATTTCACTAAATTAAAAATTGACAAATTTTTTGTAGGATCTCATGGTTTAATAGATACAGGCGACATTCATTCTGAACAACCTTATAAAGTAGTTGGTATCTTAAAAAAGACAGGTACTATATTAGATAATTTAATTATCACCAGCTTGGATAGTGTATGGAATTTACATTCAAATCAAAATGACATTTTGAAAAAAAGTGATAGCTTAGAAGTAACAGCATTATTATTAAAATATAAAAATAAAACTTCCGTCTTTTCTTTTCCAAGACTAATTAACAAAAACACAAGTATGCAGGCAGCTAGTCCTAATCTTGAAATTTCTAAATTATTTAAGTTAACTGGCGAAGCCCATAAAATTATTAATTATTTAAGTATTATAATTGTATCTTTATCATTCGCAGGAATTTTATTCACATTATTAAATAACATAAATGAAAGAAAATATGACCTGGCAATATTAAGAACACTTGGTTTTACTAGGGAACGAATTTTTTCTATAATTTTAATCGAGGGAATGACTGTTTCAATTTTAGGAAGTTTTATTGGGTTGATCTTAGGAGGTATAGTCTACAAGTGCATTGAATTTTTTTCATTACTAGGAAGAAATATAGTTACTGGACAGCTTAATTTTATTTATGAAATTTTAACGATATGGTTTGTTATTCTGATTATATCTTTTCTTACTTGTCTTATACCCGGCATCAAAGTATATAAACAAAATATTAGAAACACCTTGTTAAATAGTTAATTATTTATTTTTATAGACGTAAAGTGAGATATGAAAAGATTAAAATATGAATAAAAAATTTGTAATTATACTCATATGTTCTTTATTTACATTTAAGGTATTTGGTTATGAAAAATTTAACCTTAATGATATTGATCCATCTGAGAATATTATAGTTGAAGATTTATATGAGCCACTCGAAGTAACGGGTGATGCCATACCCTGGCAATTATTTAAAAAAACCAAAGAGATTGAAGACTGTACAATTGATAAAGATGGTTTTGACTATTGTCTCATAAAACCAGTTTATGATGATAATGTTAAAAAATATAATGGTAAAACAGTTACAATAATGGGCTTTATGTTCCCTCTTGAGCAATCAGAAAAACAAAAAAAATTTTTAATTGGACCATATCCTTTAAGTTGTCCATTTCACTACCACGTTGGACCATCGCAAGTTATCGAAATCAGTTCAGAAAAGGCTATTGACTTTTCCTTTGATCCTATAACAATAAAAGGTAGGCTTGAGGTAAAATATAATAAAGAAACTGGAACTTTTTATTATCTAAAAATTCTCAAATCATAATTTAAAGAGTTTCAGAAACACCCCAAACATTTGTGACCTGACTTGATAATACTCCGCCATTACCATGAGCTACTGACAATTTTGCATTGTCAATCCATCCTCCACCCGATCTTTCACCTACATTGTCTCCTGCAGAATTCCTTAATTGACGAATAGCTTCTAAAGTTACAAAAAGACCATACATTCCTGGATGTACACAGGACAACCCTCCTCCATTAGTATTAACTTTTAAGGATCCAGAGGGCCCAATATTGTTGTTTTTAACCAATTCAATAGCTTCACCTTTTTTACAAAAACCTAAATCTTCAAGAAATAACAATGTATTTATGGTGAAGGCATCATATAATTGTATTGTATCCATGTCAGTAGCTTTATAACTAGACATTTTAAACGCCCTTTGGCTGCTATCTATTGCCGATGTTCTAACTAAATCTGGCATTTCAGAAACCATTCGGTGATGGTGTTCCATTGCTGCTCCAAGCAAATAAATAGGAGTATTCTTTGTATCTTTAGCTCTATCAGACCTTGTCATTATGACCGCAGCTCCTCCGTCAGTCACTAGGCAACAATCTAGTTTACCCAAGGGATCTACAATTGGTCTTGCTGAAAGAACATCTTCAACAGTCAAGGGTCCCTTATCATAAGTGTAAGCTCTTGGATTAAGTAAGGCCCAGTCTCTTGCAGATACTGCTACATTTGCTAAATCTTCGCGAGACGCTCCAAATTCGTGCATATATCTTTTTGCAGCTAAAGCATATGCAGTAACTGGCATTCTAGGTTCATATTGTGCTTCATATGGCATTGCTTCTGAAATAGTTTTAAATCCTCCAATACTTTTTTGATTAGAGCCATATGCAACGACTGCTACATTTATCAATCCCGCATCTAAAGCCAAAGCAGCTGTCAAAATATGAGATAAAAAGCTTGATCCACCAATCTGAGAACCATCAGCAAATTTCGGTTTTAAACCAAGATATTCAGATAAAGACATCGCCGCCATGGAATGAAAGGCTGTTGCAGCAAAAACTCCATCAACTTCATTTAATTTTATTCCTGCATCATCTAAAGCGTCATGAACAGAGTTTGCCATTATCTCCATAGCGCTCCAACCTGATGCCATTCCACAACCACTTTCTGCCAGGCCAACGACAGCAGTTTTACCTCTTAAATTATTAATATCATTTTGGTTCATTATAATTATCCTTGTAAAATATCAAAAATTACTGCTGGTTCCCCATTAAGAATAGAAATTCTAGCTTTTACTTTTTGACCTATTTGAATTTTATCTGGCTCTGTACCTTCAACCCTTGCCATCATTCTTGGGCCTTCATCTAAAGTAATTAAAGACAAATTAAAATCACCTCCCTTTTCTGGTAACCTCCTATTGCAAGTGGTGCTATGAACAGTTCCTGTTCCAGATGCTTCTACCCACTGTAAATCCCTTTCACCAGTACCTGGAAAAGCAACTCGCGGATGAAAGAAAAATTTATCTAAACTTTTACACCTTTGGATCATAAATTTTCCTTCAGACAAATAATTTTTAAATTGTTGTTCTGGGCCAACTAATCCTTTTAAATTTTCTGGCATTTTTCTTCCTTTTTTAAGTTCTATTTAGTTACAATCAATGCATCAAGTGCAATAACACTATTCTCACTGACTAAAATTGGGTTCATTTCAACTTGATCAATCCGATCAAAATTAGCTGCAATTAAATTAGATAAGTTAACAATCGCAGTTATTAAAGACTTTATATCAACAGAAGGTTGACCCCTAGTACCAAAAAAAACATCTTTACTTTTTAAAGACAAAATCATTTTTTTAGCTTTGTCAGAAGATACTGGAGCTTCAGCAAAAGAAATATCTTTCATTACCTCCGTATATATTCCACCAAGACCAAACATAACTATTGGTCCAAATACTGGGTCAATTTTAGCACCTAAAATGCATTCAACTCCTCCTTTTATCATTGGTGAAATCATGACCCCGTCAATTATAGCCTTAGGAGCTTTTTCATTAACATTTTTATGAATTTTTTTGAAAGCTTCTCTAGCCTGATCAATATTTTTAATTTCTAAAATTACACCACCAACTTCTGTTTTATGTTGAATGTCTGATGACAAAATCTTCATTACATATTTGGTATCATCATTTTTAAAAAGGGAGGATAAATCATCTAAGTTTTTGATCTGCAAAGATTTTACAACTGGTAAATTAGCAGCTCTTAAAATTTCACTACAGTCGATTTCGTTTAATTTCTTTTTAGGCATTTTTATGACATGATCATTTTTTTTAAAATCTTGTTTAGCCTCATTTAGATTAAATTTTTCTCCAAAAAACATTAATGCAGACATTGCTATAATAGCTCTTGTAGGATCTTCAATACATGGAAACCCCTCTTTTTCATACATTTTAACGTATTCTTCAGGCGCAACCATACAATTTATAAACAATTTATCTTCGTACCCTTTCATAGCCTGTTTGAGAGATGATAAAAGGGGTTTTGATAAAACAGGAGAGCCTGCAACAGATGTCCAAAAACCTATTAATGCATCATAACCACCTTTTGAGAGCATTAAGTCAGTAAACTTGGGTATCAACGATAAATCATTAAAAAATTGAGCTGTCACATCTACAGGATTCATCGGTGATGCAAAAGGTACAAGTTGTTTCAATTCATCTTGAGCATCCTCTGGCATGGGACCAACTATTAGTCCTTCATCGGATGCAGCATCTGCCATCAATACACCGCCTCCTCCTGATATAGTTACTATACCTAAATTTTTTCCCGCAGGAAATATCCTTGGTTTAGTTGCATAAGCTACATCTAACATTTCTTCTGTGCTTCTTACTCTATAGGCACCATGAGCTTTTAACACTTCATCGTAAATAACGTCTTCACCTGCCAAAGAAGCTGTGTGAGAGTTAGCTGCTGCAGCACCAACTTCTGATCTACCCACTTTCATAAAAATTACTGGCTTTTTTTCAGATCTTGCAGTGTCTAAAGCTTTAGTAAATTGCTCTCCATCTTTTACACTTTCAGCATATGCCATAATTGAATGAACATCTGGATCCTCGGCCATTAATTGGATTGTTTCTCCTACTGACAAGTCAACTTCGTTTCCAGTTGTCATCCAATATCTTATTCCTAAACCTCTTTGATGAGCTACCATATATATATGGCTTCCATAAGCGCCTGATTGGCTGGCAATTGATATTCCGCCTGGCTTTGGAGTAGCCCTGTCTATGGTTGATGTAAATGTTGGATAAAAATTAGTAGCTGAGTTAAAAAGTCCAAGGCAATTTGGGCCTATTATTCTTAAACCACTATCTTTACTAATTTTTTTAATTTGGTTTTGATAGATTTGTCCTTGACCACCTATTTCGGAAAACCCTGAAGAAAAAATTAATGCTGTTTTTGCCTTTTTTTCTACAGCCTGTTCAAGAACAGATACAACTATTTGAGAAGGAACTGCGACTAAAATAAAATCTAAATCTTCTTTCACATCTAATAAAGAAGAGTAAGCTTTAATACCTTGAACACTGTCTCTATTTGGGTTAATTGGAAAAATCCCTCCTGAAAATTTTTGTTCAATCATATGGGCTAATGGGCGTCCTCCAATCCTAGCTTTATTATCTGAAGCTCCAACAATAGCAATTGATTTAGGTGACATAATTTCTTGTAGAGTAGTCATGTTTAGCCTTTAATTAATAGACAAGTTTTAAACAGTCTATAATCTACATTAAATAATAAACTTGTTAAATTAAATATTAAATATAATTAGTCAGATTGTTCAAAGATATAATGCCTAGAATTGTTTTTTTAAGTTGCTTTATACAGATGTTTTCTATGACTGGATTTGCTGTATGGCCTATCTATTTATTAGACCTTCAAACCTTATGGAATTTGTCAAATAGTGAAGCTGGTTGGATAAGTGGATCATTCTATATTGGTTATGTTATTGCAACTCCATTTTTAGTGAGCATGACTGACACTTTTGATGCAAGAAAACTATATTGCTTATCTTCTCTACTTGGTTGCTTAGGTTTATTATTATTTTCTTTATTTGCCAGCAACGTAATTAATGCTTCAATCTATTGGGGTCTTGTTGGTGCAGGTCTTGCTGGCACTTATATGCCTGGACTACAAATACTTAACTCAAGACTCAACAAAATTTCTAGAGAGAAATATGTTGCAGTTTATACCTCTTTTTTTGGATTGGGTGTCGCATTTTCGTTCTCTCTATTTGGTTTCATAAAGAGTTATGAAATTTCATGGGAGCAAGCCTTCTTATTTGCCTCATTTATTTTATTTATTTCTGCTTTTCCTTTGTTGTTATTTTCAGGAGAAGAAATTGAAGAACGCCAAAAAAGACCATATCAAGGTATTATAAAAGTAATTATCCCTATTTTTACTACATTTAAAAATAAAAAAGCATTGCCATTTATACTTGGCTATGGGGGACATACATATGAGTTATTTGGCTTTAGAAGTTGGACTTTTCCATGTATATTATTTCTTTCAAATTATTTTAACACCAAAGTAAGTGACGCATTTATTGCTAATTGTATTGGTTTAATGGGCTTTTTGGGTATTTTCGCATCTATCTATGGTGCTAAATATTGTATAGGAAAAGACAGAGCAAGAATAGTAAGTACAATGGGATTATTATGTTTCATAGGTTCAATTTTGACTGCTATTTCTTTTTGGTTTAGTTTCTGGTTAGCCCTTTTAATGCTTTTAATCTATAATGGACTTATAGTGATTGATTCAGGATCTTTAACTACTGGAACTGTAATTAACGGTGAACCAGAAGATAGAGGTGTAAGACTGGCTCTTCACTCTATGGTCGGATTTTTTGGAGGAGCTTTGGGAGGCCCTATAATTGGTTTTGTTTTGGATAATTTTGGTGGACAAACAAGTCATTTAGCTTGGTTCTTATCATTTTTATGTTTAGGGTTAGGGTCTTTATTTTCAACATTATGTTTTAAGTATTATCTATCAAAAGTTTAAATAAAAAAGATGTCATAATAAATCAATTGCAAAAATATTTAACAAACGGAGAAAATTACATGAACACCAAAATTTTACTCAATGAAAGACCGGATGGTGAACCAACTCTTGAAAACTTCAAAACTGTAAAAGAAAAAATTAGATCTCCAAAAGAAGGTGAGGTTCTACTTAAAACTATCTACATGTCCTTAGATCCATATATGCGAGGTAGAATGAATGATACAAAAAGCTACGCTAAACCTGTTGCAATTGGTGAAGAAATGGAAGCAGGCGCATTAAGTCAAGTCATAGAAAGTAAATCTAAAAACTTTAAAGTTGGGGATTTTGTAGAAGGTCGAACCGGTTGGCAAGATAATCCTACTGTTGATGAAAAAAAATTAAGAATAATTGATCCAAATATGGCTCCACTTTCAACCTCTATTGGAGTATTGGGTATGCCTGGGACAACTGCATATGTTGGAATGCACAACTTTGCAAAACCTCAAAGAGGTGAAACTTTAGTTGTTTCAGCAGCTTCAGGGGCAGTTGGATCAACTGTTGGTCAGATTGGGAAGATATATGGATGCAAAGTGATTGGCGTAGCTGGCACTAATGAAAAATGTGAGTTTACAAAATCAGAATTAGGCTTTGATGAATGTATAAACTACAAAGACGATGATTTTAAAGATCAACTTAAATCGGCTTGCCCCGATGGTGTGGATATTTATTGGGAAAATGTTGGTGGTATTACCTTTGATACTGTAATGCCACTTCTAAATGATTATGCAAGAATACCTGTCTGTGGTTTAATTTCCTTGTATAATGCTACAAGTATGCCAGGTGGTGAAAAAGATCGTTTACCACTATTATTTAGACAAGTCTTAACAAAAAGGATGATGATTAAAGGGTTCATAGTGTTTAACCATTATGATCAAAGAGAAGAGTCAATTATAGCTTTGTCTAATTGGATTAAAGAGGGTAAAATTAAATATAAGGAAGATTTTGTGGATGGACTCGAAAATGCTCCTAATGCTTTCATTGGTTTATTAAATGGAAAGAATTTTGGGAAACTAGTTGTTAGAGTAAATCATGACCCAACAATCTAATCGGTTGTTTCTTGATAGCCTTAATTAAGGCTATCAAAATTTTTGCCATTATTAACCAAATCATTAAGTAATTGAGGTGGAGACCAAAATCTTTTATCTTCTTGATAAAACTTTTCAATATTTGCTAATACTTTATCTAAACCAATCATATCAGCATATTTCATTGGTCCTCCTCTCCACTTAGGAAAACCATAGCCATTAGTATAAACAACATCTATGTCAGAAGGCCTGATAGCAATTTTTTCTTGTAAAATTTTGGCTCCTTCATAGACCATTGCAGCAATATATCTATCTAATATTTCTTGATCAGAAAAATTTTTAGGAGTTATTCCAACTCTTTTTCTTTCTTCATTACATATAATCTCTATCTCAGGGTTTGGTGTAAAAAGCTCTATACCTTCTCCATAAAGATAATAACCTTTTGAAGTTTTTTGTCCAAACCACCCTCTTTCACATACTCTATCGGCAATTTCAACATATCTATCATCTTTATGACGAAATGGAGCCTTTCTTTTTCTAGTAGCCCAGCCTATATCGCCTCCAGCAAGATCTATAACTTGAAAAACACCCATTGCACATCCAAATTTTCTTAAAACTTTATCAATATGGAATGGACTTGCTCCGTCCTCTACCATGTGATAAGTACCTACCAAGTATTTTGAAAGGATTCTATTACCGATAAATCCGTCACAAACTCCAGAACGCACCGGAACTTTTCTCATTTTTTTGGCTAACATAAACGCAGTTGATACTGTATTCTCTGAAGTATTTTCTGCCACTACAATTTCTAGCAATTTCATAATATTAGCAGGTGAAAAAAAATGAAGGCCTATGACCCTATCTGGATTATCAACTACTGTCGCAATTTCATTTACATCCAAATAACTTGTATTTGAGGCTAGAATACATTTTTGGTTGCATATTTTATTTAGTTTAATAAAAACTTCTTTTTTCACATCCATATTTTCAAAAACAGCTTCTATTATTAAATCTCTATCATTTAAAACATTCATGTCAGTATCTGATTTAAATAAATTAATTATTTGGCTTTTTTGATCTGTCGTCATTCTACCCAAATTTACATTTCTGTCATATGTTGAGTTAATTTTATCAAAAGCCTTTTTAATTGCTTCTTGATTTTGTTCAATCATAATCACATCAAATCCTGCATTCATAGCAGCCATTGAAATTCCTGTACCCATAGTTCCACCACCAATGATACCAATTTTTTTTAGTTCAGAGGGTTTACCATTTTTTAATTCAGGTATTTTTGTTATTGCTCGTTCAGCAAAGAACGAATGTATTAGTCCCTGTCTCTGTGGACTTTCTATACATTCTTTAAATAGTCTTCTTTCATTTTTTATAGCAGTTGGAAAATCTAAATTTAAGCCTTCTTCAACAGACTTAATAATATTATGTGGAGAAAATAAATTTTTATACTTTTTTAAAGCGTTAGCTTTTGCATTAGTAATTATTTCTTGTATCTCTTCAAGATTGTTAACTTTACTTGTGATTTTTGAAGTTGGCCTTACATCAAAACCTTCACTAATTAATTTTCGAGCATAAGATACTCCGTTTTCTACAGTTTTATCATTAGGAGCAATTTCATCAATAATACCATTTGCAAATGCCTCTTCAGCAGGAACATGTTTACCAGTAAGCATCATATCTAAGGCCATTGAAACACCGCACAATCTTGGCAGTCTCTGAGTTCCACCTGCGCCAGGTAAAATTCCAAGTAAAACTTCTGGTAATCCAACTTTAGTTTTTGGAGCAGCTATCCTGTAATGAGCTGACATTGCCACCTCCAGCCCCCCTCCTAGAGGAGTACCATGAAGGGACGCAACAACTATTTTATCTAAATTCTCTATTTTATCACAAATTTCACTTAAAATTGGTGCATCAACATCTTTACCAAATTCTTTAATATCAGCTCCTGCAAGAAACGTTCTTTCAGGAGCAGTTATCACAATTGCTTTAATATTTTTTTCTACTGAAAGTTTGTTAACTGTCTCAAGAAGTTCAATTCTTACCGCAGCACTAATAGCATTAACTGGAGGATTAGAAATCTCAATAACGGCTATATCATTTAAAATATTATGTTTAACTACTGTCATTCTAACCTCACTACATTAATGTTTTTTTTGCTTCCATATATTCGTTATTAATTCTTTCAACTAACTTACTTGCTGGTAAAATACTCTTAACTGCAGAAATACCTTGACCAGAACCCCAAATCTCTTTCCAACTTTTTGGTTTTGATGTACCTGAGCTAAAATTCATCTTACTTGAATCACTCTCTTCCAAGTTGTCAGGATCAAGTCCTTGTGCCTCAATAGACCCCTTTAAGTAATTACCATGAACTCCTGTAAATAGATTTGTATAAACAATATCATCAGCGTTTGATTGAGTAATCATTTCTTTATACCTTTGATCCGCATTAGCTTCATTAGTAGCAATGAATGCAGAACCTATATACGCAAGATCAGCTCCCATAGCTTGTGCTGCAAGAACAGCTCCACCATTTGCTATTGAACCAGATAATAAAAGAGGACCATCAAACCATTCCCGAATTTCTTGGATTAATGCAAAAGGTGATAAAGTTCCAGCATGACCACCTGCACCAGCAGCTACAGCAACTAAACCGTCAGCCCCTTTATCAATTGCTTTTTTTGCAAAAAAATTATTAATAATGTCATGTAAAACTATACCATTAGCTTCATGTGCAACTTTATTCACTTCTGGTCTAGCACCTAAAGATGTTATCCATACAGGAGCCTTCCATTTTGCACAAATATCAATATCTTTTTCTAATCTTATGTTAGACTTGTGTACTATATGATTTACTGCATATGGCGCTGCTGGATTATCTGGATTTTTTTGGTTATGCCTGTCTAATTCATCATTTATTTTCTTTAACCAAATCTCTAACATGTTTGGTTCACCTTCTCCTTCTCTAGCATTCAAACAAGGGAATGAGCCAATTACACCCGCTTTACATTGAGCAATCACAAGATCAGGATTTGAAATGATAAAAAGTGGGGAACCTATTACTGGTATTTTAAGTTTATCTAATGGAGGAAGAAGTGACAAATTCGTCTCCTGTGTTTTATTCAAAAATAGAATAACTATTTAACACGCTAATAATAAATTCTTCAATTATTTTAATTACATAAACTTATTTTTTTTATATGATTAGATAATAATTATTAGATGGGAGGGATAAAAATGTTTTTGAATGACACTGATTTAAAAAAATTTGATGAAGATGGTTATTTGTTTTTTCCAGAAATGTTTAGCAAAGATGAAGCTTCACTTTTAAAGGAGGAAGCAGAAAAAGTTTATTCACAAGATAGAAAAGAAGTTTGGAAAGAAAGTTCTGGAGTCGCACGTACAGCATTTGCTGCTCATAAATATAATGAAGCTTTTAGAAGATTAGGAGCACACCCCAGATTAATTGACCCTGTTTCTCAAGTATTGCAAGGAGATATTTATATGCATCAGTTTAAGTTAAATGCAAAAGCTGCATTTGACGGAGCCGTATGGCAATGGCACCAAGATTATGGCACCTGGAAAAGAGATGATGGTATGCCAGAGCCAAGAGCAATGAATATAGCAGTTTTTTTAGATGATGTAACAGCTGCAAATGGTCCGTTGTTATTTATTCCTGGAAGTCATAAGTCTGGCGTTATAGACGCAGGTCACGACCTCGAGACAACCAGTTACCCATTATGGACTTTAGATAATAAAAAAGTTCTTGAGTTAGCTGAAAGAGGCGGCTGTGTTGCGCCGACAGGACCTGCAGGAAGCATGCTTATGTTTTCTTCACTTTTAGTGCATGCAAGCCCACCAAATATTTCTCCATTTGGAAGAAGTATTGTCTACCTCTCATTATGCCATGTTGACAACCATATACAAAAATTTAAGCGTGACGAATGGATAGCTCACAGAGACTTTGCACCTATTTCTAAACTTAGTGACAATTGTTTAAACGAATTAATAAGCGAAAACGTTAGTGCCGCTGAGTAAACATTAATACTTTCTATCAAGGAATATTTAATTTTGTTAACAATAAACTCAGTTGCAAATTTTAGAGATGTAGCTATTGGCTCCAAAATGAAGACAAATTTATTATTTAGATGTGCTAAGTTAAGCACTCTAAATCAAGAAGATATTATTAATTTAGAAACGCTAAATCCATGCGCTATTATTGACTTTAGAGATCCTAAGGAAATAAATAAAGCTCCAGATAATTTATCAAAAACATTACTAAGTAAATATATAAGTCTTCCAATATCAGCTAGCACTCTAGGTAGAATGGTTACACAAAAAAAGATAGATGGTGATAATGTAAGAACCTATGAAAAAGTTATGGAAGAGAGTTACAAATTATATATAAATAATCACAAACATGTATGGAAAGAATTTATTAAGATTTTACTAAATTCTGATAACAAACCAGTAATTTTTCACTGCTCTGCTGGAAAAGATAGGACTGGTATAGCAAGTTTTATTATTCAAAGAATATTAAACAGTTCTATGGAACTGATTTATAAAAACTATTTATTATCAAATAAATTATTGACCACGAAAGCTGCCACAGCTGAACAAACAACTACTTCTAGTAGTGATAATCTTCAGGTAACAAATACTATGTTAAGTACTCTTGGAAAAGTAAAAAAAACATACTTATTATCAGCAATTAATGAAATAGAAAGTAAATATCTAACTTTAGAAAATTATATAATGAAAGAACTTTATTTTGATGAAAATGATATTGCTAAATTAAAAAAACAATATTCCATTAAATAGGTAGAAAATGTTTTTACAAAATGCAATTGCAAAAAGAATCGATGATAATGACCCAGTCAAAGTAGCTCTAATAGGAGCTGGTAAATTTGGTTCAATGTTTTTGAGTCAAGTTCCAAGCACTATAGGAATAGAAGTTTTAGTTATTGCAGATCTAAAACCTGAAAATGCCATAAAAGCTTGTAAAAACGTTGGTTGGAGTGACGATTTAATCAACAAAACAAAGTTTGTTGATAAAGGTGCTGATGCGATAAAATTAAATGAAGTTGAGGTAGTTATTGAGGCAACAGGATTTCCTGCAGCTGGTATTGAACATGCAATACAAGCTTTTCAAAATGGCAAACATATAATAATGGTAAATGTTGAAGCAGATGTTTTGGCCGGAGCAGCTTTAGCTAAAGAAGCTAATTCTGTAGGAGTTGTTTATTCCATGGCTTATGGAGATCAACCTGCCCTAACTGCAGAAATAGTTGAGTGGGCAAGAGCTTCTGGCTTTAATGTCACTAGCGCGGGTAAAGGAACCAGATATCAACCAATATACCACAAATCATCACCTGACACAGTATGGGATTACTACGGCTTGACCCACGAAGAAGCAAGAAAAGCAGGAATGAATCCTAAAATGTTCAACTCATTTTTAGATGGGACTAAGTCAGGATTGGAAATGGCTGCCATAGCTAATGCATGTGATCTAGAAGTCCCAACTAATGGTCTATTATTTCCACCATGTGGAATGGACGATCTTGCAAATATTTTAAAACCATTAGAATTTGGTGGTTTGTTAGAAAAGAATGGACAAGTTGAAGTTGTATCTTCACTTGAGAGAGATGGTCGACCCGTATTTAGAGATTTACGTTGGGGCGTGTATGCCGTGTTAGAAGCTCCAAATGATTATGCGGCGTCTTGTTTCAAACAATATGGAATGAATACTGATGATACTGGGAAATATTCTGCGATGTATAAACCTTTTCACCTTATAGGGATGGAGCTAAATATATCAGTTTTTTCAGCTGCATTGTTAAATCAGGCAACGGGACAAACCAAAAAGTTTACTGGAGATGTTGTATCAACAACTAAGAAAAATTTGAAAAAAGGTGAAATTCTTGATGGAGAAGGTGGAGCAACTGTATGGGGCAAACTTGTACCATCAAAACTATCTTTATCAATGGAAGCTCTTCCTATTGGGCTAGCTCATGGAATTAAACTTAAAAATGAAATTAAAGAAAATAAAATAATTACATGGAATGATGTTGATTTTTCATCAAATGATCCTGCAATTTCATACAGAAGAAAAATGGAAAAGGATTTTAAAAAATCATAGGCTTATCTGGTCCTTTATCTAAACGCCATACAAAACCTGAATTTCCTTCGTTTGGAAAAAATTTTCTTAATAGTGGATCATGACCAGGTATTACCAGTTCGTCCTTTGAAGCTAACTTTCTGATGGTTTTAAAACCATTGAGCATATCTTCAAGATCTACAACAATCGGAAAAGGTTTACCTGTGAGAAAATTTTCATAAAAGTGAGTGGCATCAGATGCTAAACACATATATCCGTTTTCAGTTTTAACTCTTACTGACTGCAATCCTCTTGAGTGTCCTCCAATAAGGTGAGTGGTTACTCCAGGTTGAATTGCTCCAATTCCATTATAAAATATAACTCTTCCTGAAAAAACATTTTTTACCATATGGCATACATGTTCTCCAGTGAAAGGCATTTTTATTGTCTCGTGACACATACAAGGTCCAGTTGCATACGCCATTTCTGTTTCTTGCAAGTGAAACTTTGCATTAGGAAACTCAATTAATCCCCCTGCATGATCATAATGTAAATGCGTTATAATAACGTCAGTTACTTGACTGGCATTTATATTGATTGCTTTAAGAGCCTCAGATGGTGATCTATCAATTGGCCTATTTCTTCTTTTTGCTTCTTCGTAATCATAACCAGTATCAATAATAATAATATCTTTGTCTGATTTAAGGACCCATATAAAATAATCAATTGTATGAGCTTCGTGGGAATGATCATCAAATATGAAACTCTCTTTTCTAGTCCTGTCCGTTCTTTCTGCATATTTTAAAGCATATACTTCCCATTTTTTTTCTAAAACTGTATCCACTTTAATTTCTCCTTTGACAATCAAACTTCTTCTAGTCTATCGGTGGCTGGAGGGGGTGTTGGGCTAATATTAGATATTAAATTATAAGTTTCTTGATCTAAAGAAATTTCCACTGAGTCTAGTGATGGTTTTAATTGTTTTAAGTTTCTTGCACTTATAATAGGTGCAGTTATAGCATCATTATATGATACCCAAGCAACAGCTAAAGCAATTGGGTCATAATCTAAATCGTTAGCTAAATTGACAAGTGAATGAGCTACGTCGTACATCCAATTTTGACCATATCTTTTTTTATATTTAGAATTATCGTGCAGTCTACCCAAACTATTTTTATTAGATGAATTAACTGAACTATATTTTCCAGTGAGAAGTCCACCACCCAATGGACTATAGCTAATAACGCCAATATTTTCAGTTTTGGACATAGGAAGAATTTCGACCTCAGCTTGTCTTTTAACTATGTTGTACATAGGCTGAAGAATATCAATTGACGGGAACCCATTTTTTTCCGCAACCAACTGCGCTTTCATAACTTGCCAAGCAGAAAAATTTGAAGCACCTAATTGAAAAAATTTTCCTTCTTCTCTAAGTTTTTGAAGTGTTTCAAATGTTTCTTCTAATGGGACATTGTCATCCCAATGATGTAAGAAAAAAACATCTACATAGTCTTGCTTTAATCTTTTAAGACTTTCTTCTAACTGTGATCTTATATTTTTACCACTAGACCCACCAACTGATCCGGCCTTAGTAATTAAAATTATCTTATCCCTTTCTTCTTTAATTAAATTACCAAGTATTACTTCTGACTTACCTCCCGTATATACAAAAGCAGTATCAAAGAAGTTTATACCTCTATCACGACATGCTTCATACATTTCTTGACTATCTTTTTCGTTTGCTCCGTCACCAAATTGCATAGTACCAAAACATAACGATGAGTTTTTTAGATTATTAGGTCCAAACTCTCTTATCATTTTCATATAACAAAACCTCTTAATTATTCTTAAAATTTCTCATCCAAGTAAGACCCGCTTCAGTAGTAGTCTTTGGTTTATACTCAGCTCCAACAATACTTTTATATCCAGCTTTGTATATTTCGGGAATAATGTAACTAAAGTCTAATTCCCCACTATCTGGTTCTGCTCGATCCTGTACTGATGCTATTTGGACATGACCAATAAAAGGTAAATTATCTTTAAATCTTTTAAGTACATTGCCTTGATTTATTTGAACATGGTAAAAATCAAACATAATTTTAACAGTATCTGATCCAACTAGTTCACAAATTTCTCTTGCTTGCTCTACTTTAGTTAAAAAGTATCCTGGATTATCTTTTAAATTTAAAGGTTCAATAACTAATCCTATACCACTATCTTTTAGTAAGTCCTTAGCAAACTTTAAATTATCAATAAAAGTCACGAGAGATTTTGTTGATAAATCCGTCACACCAGCCATAGCATGAATATTTTTTGATTTAATAACTTTAGCATACTCAAAAGCTTGAATTATAGCATCTCTTGCTTCAGAAATTCTTGATGGAACTGCAAGTAAACCATTATCACCTTCCTCAATATTACCCTTTATAGTATTTATACCCATCACTGGTAAATTAACTTCATCTAAAGCTTTTTTTATATCTTGTGAGTCAAATTGATATGGATATTGAAATTCAACAGCATCAAATCCATATTCTTTTGCTTTATAAATAGCATCTATTTGGGAAAATTCATTCCATAAAAGACCTAAATTTGCAGAAAATTTATACATAATATTAATCCCATTCTACATTAAATTTTTTTATAACTGAGTTTATTTGAGATTCATCTAATGCTTTTGCATCTGCTCCTTTTAAGATTAGAGCTAATTTTGCAGTAGCTTCTAATTCTTCAATAGCATTAACTGAAGATTCTAAGTCTTTGCCTGAGACAACGGGTCCATGGTTAGCTAACAGAACTGCTGATCTTTTACCAGCAAGATCTTTGATTGCATCCCCCATAGCAGGGTCACCAGGCACAAAGAAGGGAAGTAACTTAACTTTCCCTAACAGCATTATTGAGTATGGTGTATAAGATGGTAATACATTATCTTCATCTATTCCAGGTAGCATAGATAAAGCAACAGAATGAGTAGAATGAAGATGAACTACAGCACCAGATTTCATACCTCTTGTTTCATAAAAAGCTTTGTGAAGGGGTAACTCCTTAGTTGGTGATAAAGACCCTATGAATTGACCTGACTTTGTCACTTTAACTATTTCATTTGGTTCAAGCCTTCCAAATGAAGATCCTGAGGGTGTAACTAGTATATCATCATTATCTAAACGAACTGAAATATTACCTGTTGATCCATGAGTAATACCCCTATCAAACATTGAAGACGCCAAAGTACAGATTTGTTCTCTTAATTTATTTTCGTTCATTTATAAAATATAACCTATATATATATTAATTTCAGTAACCAAATAATTGGTATAAAATACCTATAGACAAGCCAATTACCACATGACTGCCAATAGCTAAGGAACAAGATAAAAAAGGTGATGGTGTTTTTAATCCCAGAAAACCTTTACCCAAAACAGGCATGAAGAAAAACCAAGGAACAACAACACTTAGCAAACCAAAAACAAATCCATTAAAAATTGAAGCATTACAAATATTATATTTTAGTAACATAAAGAAAAATATTGAATACATAATCGCAATAGTGTAATGAACAGCCCATCCAATTTTTAATTCATTTTTAATTGGGGGCACTTCTTCGATTATTGGATTATATATTTTTGCTTTTGATATTAATAATATATACCATCTTCCAACAATAGCCCAGTCTGATGGATTTATGTCATACATAATTTTTAATAAT
Organism: alpha proteobacterium SCGC AAA536-G10; assembly: GCA_000384615.1. GTDB lineage: Bacteria > Pseudomonadota > Alphaproteobacteria > Puniceispirillales > Marisalimonadaceae > Marisalimonas. The sequence continues at coordinate 48,732 of ARQU01000009.1, forward strand.
CTCTGCCAAATATCCATCACAAGACATGAAATAATCCCAATAATTACAATGTTGAATATTTCCATTAAAAGCCCTTTTTATATTTAAATTTTTATAGCAATGAACTCTTTAACAATATAAAACAATATAAGGGATCTTTAAAATATATCTATTGTATTTTATTTTTTTGATGAACTTTGAAACTATAAAAACTAGAGGAGAGAGATTTATGGCTAATTTTAATGGACAAACTGCAGTAATTACTGGAGGAGCACAAGGTATTGGTTTAGCGACTGCAAGGAGTTTTATTAACGATGGCTGTGAAGTTATGATTTGGGACATAGATGAGAAAAAGGGTGTGGAGGCAGCAAAAGAGCTAAATTGTCATTTTTTAAAAGTTGATCAAACTAATAACAACTTAGTCGAAGAAGTTACAGAAAAAACTCTTAAACAAATAAATAAAATTGATATTCTAGTTTGTAGCGCAGGTATTGCTGGACCAACTTATTCAACTTGGGATTATCCTGTTGAAGAATGGTCAAGAGTATTTGACGTAAATGTAAATGGTGTATTTTACTGTAATAAGCATGTTGTAAAATCAATGCGTGAAAAAAATTATGGTAGAATTATCAATATAGCCTCAATTGCAGGCAAAGAAGGTAATCCTAATGCTCCTGCATATTCCGCATCTAAAGCAGCTGTAATAGGTTTAACAAAATCTCTTGGTAAAGAAACAGCAGATAAAGACATCGCTGTTAATTGTATAACACCAGCTACTGCTAAAACGAGAATTCTTGATCAAGTATCACAGGAATTTATTGATTATATGATTTCAAAAATTCCAAGAAATAGATTTGTCACCGTCGAAGAAGTTGCAGCTCTTATTACGTTTCTAGCAAGTAAGGAAAATAGTTTTACCACTGCAGGTGTCTTTGATATTTCAGGTGGTAGAGCTACTTATTAATTGGTGAGGATTTTTAGGAGATCCTCTGCACCTTAACTCAAAAACTAATAATCGGGGGAGGAACTTATTAGCTAGAATTAGTACAATTAAACGGGGGAGTTTTATTGAACACTCTCATTAATTAAGTTTTTTTCGGAATTTGTCTTGTGATAATAAAAATTAACTTTAAAAGCTTTAAATCTGTTATATATTTGTGCAAAAAACTTTCTTTTATAATTTTTGTTTAATAATTAATCATTTTAAACTTCTGTATTAAGTTCCATTACTGCTGAAAGTATTACAACTGCGAATAAAGAAAGTCCCATTCCCCTATTTACCCAAAGCTGCTTGTTAGATGTTAATGACCATCTTTTTAGACTTATCCCTAACCACAGCCAAAATAAATGTATAGGTATCCAAATTGAATTTACTATAATAAATTTAGTTAGAATCTCAACATCATATGAAGCCATTCCAAGTGAGAGCACTACAAACAAATGTCCTTGGACCACATAAGCCTTTGGATTGACAAATTGTAAAAAAATTCCTTCATATAATTTTGGAGCTTTAAAACTTTGTTTAAAACCAGTTTTATTTTCAGATGTAGCTATACGCCAAGATAAAAAAGATAAGTAAGATAATGATAAAAATAAAAAAGTTAGTTCAACTCCTTCAATTTCAAACAAAAACTGTTTAAAGCCTAGCACAACTAGTAATGCTACCCCATTAGTTCCAAAAAACAACCCAATGAGATACATCATTCCAACTTTCCATCCAAAACCAGCACCAACACCAGCTAAAGAAAGTACACCTGGACCAGGAGTAACCATCATTAAAAAACTAATAATTATGTAAGCAATCATTTAAATCTATAAATAAAATCTATACCTTGGCTCAATAGGATTATTTTTGAAAATATAATTATAATAAGATTTTGATAATCACATTATTATAGAAAAATCTTTCCTGGGTTCATTATTTTTTTTGGATCAAAAGCATTTTTAACTTTTTTCATAAAGTCTACAGCGTTTCCTAATTCCTTCAACATATATTTTCTTTTGCCTTGTCCAATACCATGCTCTCCGGTACATGTACCATCCATTCTAATAGCCCTTTCAGATATTCTGATTAAAAAACTATCTAGTTTGTCTAATTCAGTCTTGCTGTTTTTATCAATTAGTAATGCAACATGAAAATTTCCATCACCTGCATGACTTACTATTGGACCTATCAATTCGTTCTTTTCCATGTCTTCAATCGTTTCTGTAATACAATCAGACAATTTGGAAATTGGCACACAAACGTCTGTTGAATAAATTTCTGCCTCAGGCCTTACTGACCTACATGACCAATATGCATCATGCCTTGCTTTCCATAATTTGTTTCTTTCTTCATTATTAGAAGTCCATTCAAAATCGTTACCACCAAAATCTGATGCTATTTCACTAAATAATTCTGATTGCTCTTTTACAGATTTTTCACTGCCATGAAACTCTAATAGTAATAAAGGCGCTTCAGGAAGGTTTGTCTTAGAATAACTATTAACTGCCTTTACTTGAGCAACATCTAAAAACTCTATCCTTGCTACTGGTATTCCAGCTTGTACAGTCATTATAACTGCATCAGTTGCATCCTTAACTGATGGAAAACTTACTCTACCTCCTGCAATAACTTCCGGGATACCATAAAGCTTTAGTGTAATTTCTGTAGTTATACCTAATGTCCCCTCTGAACCAACCATTAACCGAGTTAAATCATAACCTGCTGAACTTTTTCTAGCTTTATTTGCTGTTTTTATTATTTGACCATCAGGAGTAACAACCTCAAGAGCAATTACATTATCTTTCATTGTTCCATAACGCACTGCATTTGTTCCAGAAGCTCGAGTAGCTGTCATCCCACCAAGTGAAGCATTTGCACCAGGATCAATTGGAAAAAACAATCCAGTATCTCTTAAGTGGGTGTTTAGTTGTTCTCTGGTAACCCCAGGTTGAACAACAACTAACAGATCTTCCTGATGTACAGTCAGGATCTTATTCATATTATTCATATCAATAGAAATTCCGCCATAAGGAGCATTAAGATGTCCTTCAAATGAAGAGCCAACACCAAAAGGAATTATTGGACATTTAAATTCATTACAAATTTTTACAACTTTTTGAACATCTCCTTTGCTCTCGGCAAAAACAACGCCATTGGGTAATTCTGATTCATGAATAGTCATCGTATGAGTATGTTGTTCAAGTATACTTTTACTACTAGAGAATTGTTGCCCAAATTCTTCTTGAATTTTTTTTATACATAAATTGATGCTCTCTTTATCATAATCCTCGTCAGACCATACAGAAACACTACCATCCATTTTAAAAACCTTTTCTATAATTTATAAAATTTTTCCTGGGTTCATTATACCCTTTGGATCAATTTCTTCTTTTATTAATTTCATGAAATTAACAGCAGGACCTAATTCATCGACTAAGTATTGTTTTTTACCCTGCCCTACTCCATGTTCTCCTGTACATGTTCCATCCATACTAATGGCTCTATGAGCTAATCTCTCTAAAAACCCGTTTGCAACATCAACTTCTTTTTGTATCTTAGGATCAATCATTAGCTGAACATGAAAATTACCATCACCAACATGACCAACAATGGGTCCAAACAAATTATTTTTTTCCATGTCATCTATCGTTTCAGTAATACATTCTGACAATCTTGATATTGGCACACAAACATCCGTAGCAATATAATCCGCATCTGGCCTGCAAGCTTTAACAGCATAATAAACATCATGCCTAGCCTTCCAAAGTCTATTTCTTTCTTCAATATTTGCATTCCACTCAAAGTTATCACCACCAAAATCTTTGGAAATTTCGTTAAACAACTCGGATTGTTCTTGCACAGAAGATTTACTTCCATGAAACTCTAATAATAATAATGGTGACTCAGGTAAGTTTAACTTTGAGTAATTATTTACAGCTTTAACCTGCGCAATATCTAATAGTTCTATTCTGGCAACTGGAATTCCAGCCTGTATAGTCATAATCACAGCATCCGTTGCATCCTGAACAGACGGAAAAGTACATCTACCAGCTCCAATTTCTTCAGGAATACCATAAAGTTTAAGTGTAATTTCAGTTATTACACCTAACGTACCTTCAGATCCAACAATTAATCTTGTCAAATCATATCCAGCAGAACTTTTTCTAGCTCTACTAGCCGTATTTATTATTTCTCCATTTGGCATTACAACTTCTAATGAAATTACATTATCTTTCATAGTTCCATAACGAACGGCGTTGGTTCCAGAGGCTCTTGTCGATGCCATTCCTCCAATTGAGGCATTGGCACCTGGGTCAATAGGGAAAAACAAACCCGTATCTCTAAGGTGTGTATTTAGTTGTTCTCTAGTTACACCTGGTTGAACAACAACAGTTGAATCTTCAGGGTGAACTTCAATTATATTATTCAGATTATTCATATCTATGGAGATCCCACCAAAATTAGCATTTAGATGACCTTCAAGGGAAGAACCTACTCCAAAAGGTATTATGGGACATCCATATTCATGGCATATTTTTACTGTTTTTATTACATCCTCTTTGTTGTAGGCAAAAACAACACCATCAGGCAATTCTGGTTTATGAACTGTTGTTGTACTTGTATGTTGCTCACGAACTGATTTAGAAACTGAGAATTGCTGCCCAAACTCTTTTTTTAATGCTTCTACCGCACTATTTGTGTTGTACTCAAATTTTGAGTAAAAAGAGCTGTTTTTAACATCTAAAATTGTCACTAATTAACCTCACATAAGTTTTTCTCAATATCGTATTAATATATTTCAAAATAAAGATTGAGTAAATTATTACATTTTAATAAAAATTATATTTGTTATAGTTTTGAACTTCTTGTTAGGAAGCTTACAAAAAAATGTATAATAAAGCTATTTTTTTAGGTGAATGCATGATTGAACTCAATGGAGACATTTCTTCATTGGAAAATAAAAGTTCAAAAATGCAAATTAATTTTGGAGGCGACACTTATAATTCTGCAATATATTTTTCAAGACTAGCAAATAATAAAACTAATACTTTCTATTCAACTGTACTCGGGAATGACAGTTTTTCTAGAAAAATGATTTTAAGATTTAAAAATGAAAAAATAAAATGTGATTATGTAAGAACTGATGGAAAAAACCCTCCTGGTTTATATTCAATAGAAATTAATGAAATAGGTGAAAGAAGTTTTTCTTATTGGAGAGATCAATCACCATCGAGATACATTTTTTTAGGGTCAAAAGGAAAAAAACTAGCTAGAGAAATAAAAAATGCAGATGTTTTTTATTATACTGGTATTTCTGCCGGTATTCTTGATGCAAAACAAAAAAAGGATTTAATACATATAGGATCCACTGCAGTTACATGTGGATTTGATTTTAATTATAGGTCCCAATTACATAATGATAAGAAAGTGTCACAATTATTATTTAAAAAAATTAGTGAAAATGTAGATATCAACTTTGTATCTTTTGATGACGTTAAAGAGTTATTTGATATTAAAAATCCATATGAAGTTTTTGAAATATTAAATGACAAAAAAAATCTAATTCTTATAAGATACAAGGACTCAATTATTTTTAAAAACAAACAAGAAATAATAAAAACTGTTAAAGTTCATCATGGAGAGGTGGTTGATACAACAGCGGCAGGTGACGCATTCAATGGATCTTTCCTTGCTTTAATAAATAACGATAAAAATATTTCAATAGAAGAAAATATATTAAAGTCCCACTCTGTTACTAGAGAAGTGATAAAGCATAAAGGCGCTATTATTTCCAATAAAAATATGCCTAAAATAAATACTTAAATAAGGAATAAATAAAATGGACAAAAACTTACTTATAATGACAGAAATGCCTGAATATTTTGTAAGTCTGGCAGATAAAAACTTCAATACTTATAAATTGTGGTTAAACAAAAATGAAGATGATTACTTATCTGAAATTAGAACAGACATGGATGCAATTGCCGTTATGGGAGGTTATAAAATTACACCTGAGTTAATGAAAAGTATGCCTAATTTAAAAATAATTGCCTGTTATGGTGTAGGTTATGACGCAATAGATATAAATTATGCTAAAAGCCTAGGTATAAAAGTCACTAATACACCTGAAGTACTTAATGACGAAGTGGCAGACACAGCTATTGCACTAATGCTATGTGTCTATAAAAAAATTGTAGATGCAGATAGTTTTGCTAGAAACAACTCTTGGCTTAATGGAGATTTTCCATTAACAAAAAAATTTAGTGGTACTAAATTAGGTATTGTTGGAATGGGTAGAATTGGAAAAACAATAGCAAAAAGAGCTGAAGCCTTTGACTGCAAAATTTCTTATCACTCTAGAAACAAAAAAGATGTAAAATATAAATATTTCACTGACTTAAATCAGTTGGCTAAAGAAGTTGATACTCTATGTGTTATTACACCAGGTGGAAAAGAAACAGAAAAATTAATTAATAAAGAAGTTCTTAGTAGCCTAGGCAAAAATGGCGTAATTATTAATGTAGCAAGGGGGTCAGTAATTGATCAAGATGAACTGATTTATAGCCTTGAAAACAATCTTATTTTAGCAGCGGGATTAGATGTTTACACTAATGAGCCTAATATCCCAGAAAAATTAATAAATCTTAAAAATACTGTTTTATTACCTCATATAGCATCTGGAACAGTTGAAACTAGAAATGCTATGGGACAATTAGTATTTGATAATATAAAAAATTATTTTGAAAATAAATCTCTTATATCAGAAGTAGTATAAAAATATTCTAATTTTGGGGTAATTTTATTCCAGCATTTCTAGCATATATTTTTGCAACTGCAGCATCATCTTCTTGTCCTAAACCTGAGCCTGCAGCGGAAATAAACTGTTGTAACGCTGCAGCAGTCAAGGGAGCAGAAAAATTTGAATTTTTAGCTATATCTAAAACTATACCTAGATCCTTTGGCCAAATATTGATCGAAGATTTTGGGGAATAATCATTATCTATAATATGAGGCGTTCTGTTCTCAAGCATCCAAGAGGTCCCAGCACATTTCGAGATAACTTCTAAAAACCTTTTTGGATCAATTCCTTGCGTTATACCAAATGTAATAGCCTCAGCCATTGCAGCAATATGAACACCCGCAAGCATTTGATTAACTGCTTTCATAGCAGAACCTGATCCGACATGTTCCCCAAATTCGAAGACTGTTTCTGAAGTGCAGTCTAAAATAGGCTTAGCAACCTCAAAAGCTTTTTGGCTACCTGAAATCATATAGGATAACTTACCCTCAGCTGATTTTTTTGATCCTCCAGAAATTGGAGCGTCCAAATATAAAAGTCCTTTATCATTACAAGATGATGCCATTTCTTTTGCAAAATCTGGAGATACAGTAGTGCAAACCATAATAAGAGTGTTTTTCATTAGTTTATCTGAAATACCGTTTTGGCCAAAAATAATTTCCCTTGTTTGTTTCTCATTTAGAACAACTATAATTACTGCTTGTAAGTCTTGAAAAGGGATATCAGCATCAAACCCACCTCCTTCAACAAATCTCTTCTGTTGCACTGGGTTTTTATCTTGTCCATAAACCTTGTAGCCTGAACGATGTAGAGTTTGAGCTATTCCATAACCCATAGAACCTAAACCAAAAACTAATATTTTTTTCATAAAAAATCTTTAATCTACATCGAACATTTTGCAAGAATTGAAGCTTTTTCTAGTGCTTCATATTCACCTTTTAATCTTGCGTATTCTGCTTCTTCTTCTTTTGTTCCTCCCAAGAAAAAAACAGCTGGCCAAAATAAAATTAATGAAACACCCGTTGCAACTTTATCATTTTCATTATTCTTATCAAGTTTGCCCGTAAGGGATCTTACTTTCCCAGCCACTCTCTGCATTTCTGCTATAATTTGATCACAATCATAATTTGAATATTGCTGAGGTGAGACATATTGGGCAACAATATCTTTTGAAGAATTAGAACAAGAAGTTAAAAAACTTATTGAAATAATATAAATTAAAATTTTCTTAAACATTTTTATCCTCTTTTTTAATGATTATCTCTAGGTAAAGTTTTTCTAACCTTTTGATATTTTACAGCGTTTTCAAGAACAGCTCCGTCAGATAATTCTCCAACAAATTTTCTTTGAATTTCTTGCCATGGTGTTTGACTTTCAGGATATGGTGGAACACCGTCTTTCTTTCTTAATTCTATTTCTTCGTCACTAACTAACATGTTTGCTGTACATTTATTTAAATCTATTACTACCGTATCACCAGTTCTTAACCAAGCCAAGCCACCTCCAGTTGCACTCTCTGGAGAAGCATTTAGAATTGAAGGGCTTCCTGATGTTCCAGATTGTCTTCCATCTCCAATGCAAGGTAATTCGGTAATGCCTTTTTTTATTAGTTCATCAGATGGCTGCATGTTTACCACTTCAGCAGACCCAGGCCAACCTATAGGTCCAGCACCTCTAATAACTAAGATTGAATTTTCATTCATATCTAAACTTTTATCATTTAAACGGTCGTGATAATCCTCAGAACCCTCAAAAACTATAACTTTACCTTCTAGTATCCCTTCTTTGCCAGGGCGGTTTAAAAATTTATCTTTAAAGCTTTTTGAAATAACAGATGTTTTCATTATTGCTGCACTAAAAAGGTTACCTTTTAAAACAATAAAGCCTGCTTTTTGTTTCATTGGATTTTTAAAAGGGGTAATAACCTTTTCATCTTTAATTTTAATACCCTTTAAATTTTCAGACAATTTTTTACCCGTCACCGTCATTACGTCTCCATGAAGCTTGTCATAACTTAAAAGCTCTGACATTATGGCCGCCGTTCCTCCAGCTCTGTGATAACTTTCACATAAATACTCACCTGCCGGCTGTATGTTTGCCATTAACGGTATGTCGTAACCTACTTTTTGCCATGCTTCAGTTTCTAATTCCACTCCTATATGTCTTGCAATTGCAGTAATGTGAATTTGAGCATTAGTAGAGCCTCCAATAGCTGAGTTTACAGTAATAGCATTTTCAAAAGCCTCTCTGGTCATAACTTGTGAGGGCGATAAATCGTCTTTAACCATATCAACAATTCTAAGACCAGTTTTGTACGCCATCTGCCCTCGTTCTCTATATGGTGCAGGAATATTAGCATTACCTGTTAAACTCATTCCTAATGCTTCAGCCAGAGAATTCATTGTTGAAGCAGTTCCCATTGTATTACAATGTCCATCTGATGGCGCTGAGCTTGTTACAATATCTATAAATTGTTCATAGTCTATTCTGCCTGCTGCTAGTTCAACTCTACTATCCCAAACAGCTGTACCAGAACCCGCAAGTTTGCCATTATGCCATCCGTCTAACATTGGTCCACCATTAAGAACAATCGCAGGAAGATCAACAGTTGCTGCCGCCATTAAACAAGACGGAGTTGTTTTATCACAGCCTGTCATTAAAACTACACCATCTAAAGGATAACCGTGAAGAATTTCAACTAATCCTAAATATGCTAAGTTTCTATCAACTGCTGCAGTTGGTCTCTTAAGGGTTTCTTGAATAGGATGGACAGGAAATTCAAAGGCTATTCCTCCTGCACTTCTTATTCCCTCTCTAACTCTTTCTGCTAACTTTATATGTACTCTATTACAAGGAGATATATCTGAACCTGTTTGTGCAATTCCAATGATAGGGTTACCTGATCTCAACTCTTCTGGCGTAAGTCCAAAGTTCATTGATCTTTCAAGATATAAAGCAGTCATTCCAGGATTAGTCGGATTATCAAACCATTGTTGACTTCGATATTTTGGATTGAAATTTTTATCTGACATAACTTTTCTCCCAAGTAAAATTTTAAAGTTTAACAAATAATAAAATATATAATTTAATTTAAAATAGTGTGAATATTTTACATTATTTATTTTAAATTTTAAGAATATTGTTAATATCATACTTGATTTTAAAAAAATCGAAAAGATAATTTCAGTTTTTATTTTTTATAATGTGGGAGGTTATAAATATGTCTAATAGTGAGAAATTAACTGTTAAACTTAATAATAATGATAATGTTGCTACTGCTTTAAGGGAGATAGGCGTAGGTGAAACCACACAGAACCTTGAAAGCATTAACAAAATCCCAAAAGGCCATAAAATAGCTCTTAGAAAAATTAATAAAGGTGAGAAAATAATCAAATATGATCAACTTATTGGTGTTGCTAGCAAAGAAATTCTAGCTGGAGACCATGTTCACGTTGAAAATACTGATTTCAAATCAACTGATCATGATTATGAGTTTTCAACATCTATTAAGTTACCAAATATGATTGAACCTGAAAAAAGACCTACTTTTAAAGGTTACAAACGACAAAACGGCAAAGTTGGAACTAGAAATTATATAGGTATCCTTACATCAGTTAATTGCTCTGCGACAGCTGCAAAAAATATTGCAGAATTTTTTACAGAAGACAAATTACATCTATATCCAAATGTTGATGGGGTTGTTTCATTTACTCATGGTACTGGTTGTGGAATGGCAGATTCTGGCGATGGCTTTGATGCTCTTCAAAGAGTTCTTTTAGGCTATATCCAACATCCTAATTTAGCCGGAATTTTGTTAATTGGCTTAGGATGTGAGGCAAACCAAATAAAATTTCTTTTAGATGCTTTTGACTTACATGAAAATCCATTTTTTAAAACAATGACACTACAGGATATGGGTGGACTTAGAAAAACAATTAAAGCAGGAATAAAATGCATAGATGACATGCTACCAGAAGTAAATTTGATAGAACGAACAGAGCAATCAGTAGAACATCTTAGCGTTGCGCTTCAATGTGGAGGGTCTGATGCTTGGTCAGGAATAACCTCAAATCCATCACTTGGTCATGCCGCAGACTTATTAGTAAAAAATGGTGGCACAGCTATTTTGGCTGAAACACCTGAGATTTACGGCGCTGAACACATGTTAACTAGAAGGGCGATCTCTCCAGAAGTTGGAAAAAAACTTGTTGACAGAATTTTGTGGTGGGAAGATTACGTTACAAGAAATAAAGGAAGTTTAAATAACAATCCGTCACCTGGTAATAAGGCTGGTGGTTTGACCACTATATTGGAAAAGTCACTAGGAGCAGCTGCTAAAGGGGGAACAACTCCATTAAACGATGTTCTTTTGTACGCCCAACAAGCTGAAAAAAAAGGTTTTTTATTTATGGATAGTCCTGGGTATGATCCTGCGTCTGTTACTGGGCAAATAGCAAGTGGTTGTAATGTAGTTACTTTTACAACTGGAAGAGGTTCTTGCTTTGGTTGCAAACCTTCTCCATCTATAAAAATAGCTACAAATACAGAGATGTATAATAATATGGTTGAAGATATGGATGTTAACGCAGGAAAAGTAATAACTGATAATAAAAGTATTGAAGACGTTGGTCAGGAAATTTTTGATTTAATAGTCAGGGTAGCTTCAGGTGAAAAATCAAAGTCTGAGTATCAAGGTCTTGGAGACTTAGAGTTTGTACCTTGGCAAATTGGAGCAACAATGTGAGGAATTTTTATGATTGATTTGAAAGGTAAAACTGCCCTTTTAACTGCATCTGGTCAGGGCATTGGGAAAGCTACCGCTAGAGCATTCTCTGAGGCTGGTGCGTACGTTATTGCTACGGATATAAATCGTGAAACATTATCTTCTTTAGATAAGATTGTGGATGAAACCCATATACTTGATGTAACAGACAATAATGCAGTTAAAAACTTAATCTGGTCAATCAAAGAACCTGATATACTATTTAACTGTGCTGGAATTGTCCATAATGGAACAATTTTAGAATCTACTGATGATGACTGGGATTTTGCTTTTAAACTTAATGGCAAAGCAATGTATCACATGATTAAAGAAGTTATACCGATAATGATAAAAAAAGGAGGAGGATCGATTGTTAATATAGCTTCTGTTGCATCATCTCTAAAAGGTATTCCAAACCGTTTTATTTATAGTGCATCAAAAGCCGCTGTTTTAGGTTTAACTAAGTCTGTTGCTGCGGACTATATTACCCAAGGCATAAGATGCAATGCCATATGTCCTGGTACAATAAATAGTCCATCACTAGAGCAAAGATTATCCGATATGGGTGATTATGAAAAAGCAAGGAAGGAATTTGTTGCCCGACAACCGATGGGAAGAATTGGAGAGGCAGAGGAAGTGGCAAACCTTGCAGTTTATTTAGCAAGTGATGCCTCCGCTTTTACAACCGGTCAATTTCACATTATAGATGGTGGAATATGTACTTAAGAAAATGTCATATTAAGAAAAAGTATTAATTGTAAAAAGGAGGAGAATAAAATGAAATTGTTACGTCATGGAGCTTTTGGAAAAGAAAAACCAGGTATTCTTGATCAAAATGGTTCTATAAGGGATTTGTCTGAGCATTTACCAGATATTAATGGAGAAACTATAAGTGAAAATAGTTTAAAAAAAATTTCTTCAATAGATTTATCTTCTCTACCAATTGTATCTGATGATACGAGACTAGGTGCATGTGTTGGTAATGTTGGCAAGTTTCTATGTATTGGATTAAATTATTCTGATCATGCAGCGGAAAGCGGCATGGCTGTTCCTAGTGAGCCTATCCTTTTTTCAAAAGCTACTTCTGCAATTGTCGGTCCAAATGATAATATTGAAATACCAAGAAATTCGGTTGAGACTGATTGGGAAGTAGAACTTGGCATAATTATTGGAAAAAAAGCCAAATATATAAATGAGAATGATGCGGATGATTATATCGCTGGCTACTGCCTAGTAAATGACGTCTCTGAAAGAGAGTTTCAATTAAAAAAAGAAGGTCAGTGGACTAAAGGAAAGTCATGCGACACTTTTGGACCTACAGGACCTTACTTAGTTACAAAAGATGAGATAGCTGACGTACAAAAATTAAAAATGTATTTGGATGTTAATGGACAGAGAATGCAAGATGGTTCTACAAATACTATGATATTTTCAGCTAGATATATTGTATATTACTTATCTCAATTTATGAGCCTTAATCCCGGAGATATTATTGCTACTGGAACTCCTCCTGGGGTAGGAGGTGGAATGAAACCACCAGTATTTTTAAAAGCTGGGGATAAAATGAAGCTTGGAATTGAAGGTCTTGGTGAGCAAAACCAAGTTTGTATTCAAGGATAAATATAGTTAATGAACAGATTAAGCAATAGAACTAAAGCTGCAATTATTTATGAAAAAGGTACACCAGACGTTTTTAAATGGGAAGAAGTTGAAGTTCCAAATCCAACTAACAAAGAAGTACGTTTAAAAAATACTGCTATAGGTGTGAATTATATTGATACCTATCACAGACGCGGTATGCCTCATCCCTGGCCAGTTCCAGAGCTGCCAATTGTTTTAGGAATTGAAGGAGTGAGTGTCGTAGAAGAATTAGGTGCTGATGTAAACGAGTTTTCAATCGGTGACAGAGTTGCCTACGCTCTTCCTCCACATGGCGCATACAGCGAAGAAAGAGTGTATCCCGTTGACAAATTAATAAAAGTGCCTGATTCATTATCTCATGTTTCTGATCAGGATCTTGCTGCATTAATGTTAAAAGGATTAACAGCTCAATTTCTTCTTAAAAGAACATATTCCGTTAAATCACGAGATGTTATTTTAGTTCACGCTGCAGCCGGTGGAATGGGTCTTATATTATGTCAATGGGCTAAGTATCTAGGTGCTACGGTTATTGGAACTGTTAGTTCAGAACAGAAAGCAGAACAAGCAAAAAAAGCTGGAGCTGAACATGTTGTTATTCATTCTGAAGGAGATTTTGTTAAAAAGGTTCTAGAAGTTACAAATGGTGAAGGATGCCCAGTTGTATATGAATCAATAGGAAAGGATACCTTTAGAAGATCCATGGAATGCCTGCAACCCATGGGAATGCTTGCTGCATATGGTCATGCCTCAGGTGCTCCAGACCCAGTTGATGTTGTGGAATTGGGTACGAAAGGTTCACTTTTTCTAACCAGACCAGCTATAATGCATTATATGGCTAAAAGAGAGGATTTAATATCGAGTGCGAATGATCTATTCAATGTAATTGAAAAAGGTGTCTTAAAATCAAATGTCAACCATACATACCCTTTGAGTGAGGTTGGTAAAGCTCATCGTGCAATAGAGAATAAAGAAACAACTGGAGCCACAGTATTAATTCCCTAAATATTTTTTAATAAATCAATGTGCGTACAATAACTTAATTTTGGACTTGAACAATACATGGAGTTTCAGTTTTGGTTTTGATATCAAATATAGATCTTCCAGTGTGGTTTAAATGCATGCCATAAGTGTGTATAGAAAGTGCTACTTCTTTTCCATTATTCCACACACTATGTATATCTTCTGGTAGGCAACAAGTGGCATTTCCCGGAAAAATTGTTTCTTCATTAGTTTTTATTAAATCGGCAAATCCATCTTTAGATCCATCATCTAATCTTTTATAATTAGTTTCATGTTCTTGACCTTGAATTCCTGCAACTACTGCCCAAGTTTTATGATTATGCGGAGCAAGACCTTTTCCTGGTGCCCATGCAATAACAAAAACAGCTAATTTATGATCATCTTCTTCATGCAGAAGATGTAGTCCAAAACCTTGCTCTTCATTTACATTATAATACTCAGGTTTAATCCAGCTTTTATCTTCAGCAAGACGAAGAGCTAATGGCTTTATTCGTTCTGTTATAGACTTTTCGGCAACTTCTTCGTTAACTACCTTACGTATATCCCTAACATAATTTTCAACTGAGTAATTGTTCATATTTTTTCCTTATTTATTTTCAAGTTCACGTAATTCAACTCTTCTAATCTTACCAGATATAGTTTTAGGTAAAGAATCAACAAATTCAACTTTTCTTGGGTACTTATATGGGGCGGTTAAATTTTTGCAAAAATCTTGAATTTCTCTAATTAATTCATTTGATCCTTTGTAACCTTCTACTAGAACAATATATGCTTTTACTAGTTGACCCCTCGTCTCATCAGGAACTCCAACCACAGCACTTTCTGCAATCAAATCATGCTCTAATAAAGCACTTTCGACTTCAAAGGGACTAATTCTATAACCTGCTGATGAAATTAAATCATCCGATCTACCAACGAACCACAAGTAGCCATCCTTATCTCGAGACGCAGTGTCACCTGTGTAATACCAACCATGTCGAAAAGAATCTTTTACAATAACTTTATTTTGTAAGTACCCATGAAATAAACCCGGAGGCCATTTTTTTTCTGTACAAATAGCAATATGGCCAACTTCACCATCTGGTAAGATTTTACCATTATCATCAACAACGTTTATATCAAAACCTGGAACGGGTTTACCCATTGATCCAAAACGTGTCTCTACGCCAGGGAAATTTCCTACAATGTTAATTGTTTCAGTTTGGCCATAACCATCTGCGATAACTGTTCCTGTATTTTCAGACCAATATCTTATCACCTCTGGATTAAGAGGTTCACCAGCACCAAGACATCTCCTTAATGATTTGAGATTAAATTGTTTGAGGTCTTGCTGAACGAACAACCTGTATACAGTTGGAGGCGCGCAAAAAGTAGTTACTTTATACTCAGAAATTGCTTTAAGATGTTCCACTGGATCCATTTCAGGAGTATCATACAAAACAGTTGTGCAACCAATCATCATTTGAGGAAAAAGTATGCCCCAAGCAGCTTTTGCCCATCCTGTATCAGTCAAAGTCCAATGTATATCGTCTTCTTTAAGATCCATCCAAAAAAGTGCCGTTGCAGCATGTGCATATGCATAACCAAAATCTCTTGGAACCATTTTTGGTAATGCTGTTGTGCCTGAAGTAAAATATATCATCATAGTTTCATTAGATGTAAAAGGCTCTAAATCTTCTATATTCAAATTAGTATCTTGTTTATCACAAAGCTCTTTAAAAGATAACCAATTATCTGGTGCATCTCCAGTGACAATCAAGTGTTTAAGAGTTGGGCATTCATTAATTATTTGGCTCACCTTCTCAACATGCATTGGCGAAACAATAACAGCCTTAGCTTCAGATTCATTAACACGATAGGCTATATCTTTAGCGGTTAGCAAATTAGTTCCAGGCATAGAGATTACACCAACTTTCATACATCCAAAAAGTACTTTATGCCAATCAGGGTTTCTGCCAATAATAACACAAGCAGCATCACCTCGTTTCAAGCCAAGTGATAAAAGAGCCTTTCCAAATTGCGATGAAGCTTTTGATAGTTCTGAATATGTTACAGACGTTTTATATCCTGTGACTGTGTCGATAGCCAATAAAGCTACTTTATCAGCTTGTTGAGCTCGTACATCCAAGATATCATATGCAAAGTTAAAAAATTTCGGAATATCAAGTGAGAAAGACTTACTTGCAATTTCATAATTTCTTTCAATATTGTCAAAAGTAATCATTTTAAACCTCAGCTCTCTCAAAGTAGTCAATAAGTTTGTAAATGAACTATGTTTAATAAAAATAAAGCTTAACTTATTAAAAAAGATTATAAATTATTAATTATATTTTAATCAAGATTTTTGATCTAATGTAAATAATAAACTTATTACTACAAATATTTATTAAATTATAAGTATAAAATTTAATTACCTAATCGAGAAGCGGACAATGCTCTTCTTGTAATTTCTTTATAATTATGAGCTTCTGAGGGAACTATCCAACTTCCTCCTACACATATTACATTTTTTTGACTTATCCATTGAGAAGCATTTTCCTCGTTTATTCCACCAGTAGGACAAAATAATATACCTGGGAAAGGACCATTTAACGATTTTAAATAATTTATACCACCAGCTGCTTGGGCTGGAAAAAATTTAAACGACTTATATCCTAAATCGAGTAATTTCATTATATCACTTGAATTAGAAACTCCAGGAAGAAATGGATAATCCATTTCAATCGCTTTTTTTGCTAACTCATTTGTTGTGCCCGGGCTTACCGCAAAGGAAGCCCCTGCATCTTTTACCGATTGTAAATCACTTTCATTTAAAACAGTACCCGCTCCTACTTGAAGACTAGAAAACTTTTTAGATACAACTTCTATAACCTGCAGAGCACAATCAGTTCTTAATGTAATTTCAACTGTTTTAAGATTACCTTTTATTAATGCTTCAAATAAATAATCTATATTTTCAACCTTGTTAATAGTTAATACAGGCATAACTGGTGACATTGAAAGAATAGATTTTATAGAATGATGCATATGTTTTTTAAAAATATGTTTTTTTATTTTAAGTTTGTATTAAATATGTTGTTATACAAAAATCTTCAACAATTAATTAAATATAAGGTGCTTTTATGAAAATTTTGATAATGGGTGGAGCTGGCATGATTGGGCAAAAGTTGCTTAATCTTATTCTTAATAAAGGAGAATTAAGAGGTCAGAAAATAAGTGAAATCACATTATTTGATATTATAGACGCACCTTACCCAAAAAACACCTCAACTTCTATTATAACAAAAACAGGAGACATATCTGATCCTAAAGTAAGTAATGTTCTCGTTTCGTCTGAACCAGACATTATTTTTCATCTGGCAGCCATAGTTTCAGGACAGGCTGAACAGGAATTTGATTTAGGCTGGAATATCAATGCTAGGGGAAGTTGGGGATTATTTGATGCAGTAAGACACAGAGGTGAAGGTTATTGTCCTAGAGTTGTCTTTACAAGTTCAATTGCTGTTTTTGGAGCACCATTTCCAGATCAAATACCTGACAATTTTTTTACTACTCCCCTTACTTCTTATGGAGCTCAAAAAGCAATTTCTGAGCTTTTACTTGCTGATTATTCCAGAAAAGGAATGATTGACGGTATTTCAATAAGACTTCCAACCATATGTGTAAGACCAGGAAAACCTAATTTAGCTGCATCTGGCTTCTTCTCTGGTATTATTAGAGAACCCTTAAATGGAAAAGAAGCTATTTTACCAGTGAGTAAAGATGTAAGACATTGGCATGCTACACCTCGATCAGCTGCAGGTTTTTTAGTTCATGCAGCAGAAATAGATACCGTAAATTTAAACAATAGAATCACACTAAATATGCCAGGCTTATCCGTAACTGTTCAAGAACAAATTGAGGCCTTAGAGAGAGTTGCCGGCAGCGATGTAGTAAAATTAATTAAACACCAATCAGATCCTATCATAGAAAAAATAGTAAGTGGGTGGGCAAGAGATTTTGAAACTAAAAGATCTATTGATTTAGGTTTCAAAGCTGAAAGTAATTTTGATGAGATAATTAAAATCTACATTGAAGACGATTTAGAAAAATAAACTTAAACTTATCAATTACATAATGGTGATAAAATAATGTGGCAATTCTGGATTGATAGAGGTGGAACTTTTACTGATATTGTAGCTAGAAAACCTGACGGAACAATTCTAATTGACAAACTTTTATCTGAAAATGTGTCAATGTATAAAGATGCAGCGATAGCAGGTATAAAAAGAATTCTTAACTTAAAAAATGAAGATAAAATTCCCACTGATAAAATAGCTTCTGTAAAAATGGGTACTACAGTTGCAACAAACGCCTTACTAGAAAGAAAAGGAGATAGAACACTTCTATTAATAACTAAGGGTTTTGGGGATTTATTAAGAATAGGTTATCAAAATAGACCTCTATTATTTGACCTAAATATTCAACTACCAGAATTGTTATATGATAGAGTGGTTGAAGTATCTGAAAGGTTGGATGCACAGGGTAATATAGTTAAAAAACTTGACGAAAATCAAGTCAAGATAGCTCTAAAAAAAGCAAAAAATGATGGTATAAATAGCGTTGCAATAGCATTTATGCACTCTTATATAAATCCTGATCATGAAAATATCATTGCTAAAATTGCTGAAAACGAAAATTTTGATCAAATTTCAGTTAGTCATAAAGTATCTCCTTTAATTAAATTAGTTGGTAGAGGAGATACTACCGTAGTCGATGCTTACCTATCTCCAATACTTCGTAGATACGTCAATCAAGTTTCTGAAGAACTTGAAGAAGACAAATCCACAAAGTTGATGTTCATGCAATCAAATGGTGGATTAACCGATGCAAATCTATTTCAAGGTAAAGATGCTCTTTTATCTGGTCCAGCTGGAGGTGTGGTCAGTATGGTGCAAACTGGAAAACAAGCGGGATATGAAAAATTAATTGGATTTGATATGGGTGGCACTTCCACAGATGTTTGTCATTTTGCAGGAGAATATGAACGATCATTTGAAACTGAGTTAGCCGGTGTAAGAATTAGAGCACCTATGATGCAAATTAATACAGTAGCAGCTGGAGGTGGTTCAATACTTTCATTTAAGGATGGTCGATTTCAGGTTGGACCTGAAAGCGCAGGAGCGATACCAGGGCCGGCTTCATACGGAAAAGATGGGCCATTGACTGTAACAGATTGTAATGTTTTACTTGGAAAACTTCATCCTGAACATTTTCCTAATGTGTTTGGGAAAACTGGTGATAAACCTCTTAATGTTGAAATTGTAAAAACAAAATTTATAGCATTAGCCAAAGAAATTTCTGCTCAAACAAAAAAGCCAGAAATGGATATTATTTTCATGGCTGAAGGTTTTTTAAAAATTGCTGTCGAAAATATGGCTAACGCCATAAAAAAAATATCTATTCAAAAAGGTTATGACGTAACAAACTATACAATGAATTGTTTTGGTGGTGCAGGCGGTCAACATGCGTGCCATGTTGCGGATTCTCTTGGAATTTCAAAAGTTTTAATTCATCCATACGCGGGTGTTTTATCTGCCTATGGAATGGGACTAGCCGAAATTAGAAGTATTAGAGAGGGTCATCTAGAACAAAATATTGAAGAAATTGAAAATGCTAAAACTTTAATAAATAAATTATCATTAAAAGCGAAAGAAGATTTAAGTAGACAAGGTATTGAAAACTCTTCGATAAAATTAGTTAAACTTGCTTTTCTACATTATCAAGGTTCTCATCAAAACCTAGAAATTAATTTTGATACTGTTGAAAAAATGAGAGAAGCTTTTGAACAAGAACATAAAAAAAGATTTGGATTTTTTGTTGATGGCAGAACAATTTTTGTTGAAATGCTTACGGTTGAAGCCATAGGTAAAACCACGGACAATAACAAATTTTTAAATGTTTCCTCACAATCAAAAGTAGCTGCTCCAATATCTCACAAAACAATGTATGTTGATAACAATAAAAACAGTGTTCCTATTTATAAGAGATCAGACTTAAAAATTGAACAAAAAGTAATTGGTCCTGCTATCATATCTGAAGCAACTGGTACAAATGTAATTGAAAGAGGTTGGTTAGGATCATTAGATAAATATTATAATTTAATACTCAGTAGAGCTGAAGAAAAAAAGTCAGATAAAGGATTAGGCACCTCTGTTGATGTAGTAATGTTAGAGGTATTCAACAACCTTTTTATGAATATTGCTGAGCAGATGGGAGCTACATTAGCCAACACAGCATATTCCGTAAACATCAAAGAAAGATTAGATTTTTCTTGTGCTCTTTTTGACAACTCCGGCGCACTAGTAGCTAATGCTCCTCACGTGCCTGTTCATCTTGGCTCCATGTCTGAAGCTATTAGAACAGTAATAAAATTAAATAAAAATGATATATTTCCAGGAGATGTTTTTGTTCTAAATGCTCCTTTTAATGGCGGAACGCATCTTCCTGACGTTACAGTTATTACTCCAGTTTTTGATAATGATGGAAAACAAATTACATTCTTTGTAGCTTCACGCGGACACCATGCGGACATAGGAGGTAAAACACCGGGTTCAGGTCCTCCCGACTCCAAACATATTGATGAAGAAGGTGTTTTGATAGATAATTTTAAAATGTTTGATAAAGGTGTATTTCGTGAGAGTGAAATAAGAAAAATTTTATCATCTGGAAGATATCCTTGTAGAAATATAGAACATAATATGGCTGATCTTGCAGCTCAAGTGGCTGCAAATAATACTGGTATAGTTGAAATTAATTCAATGATTGAGCAGTTTGGTATTGAAACTGTTCATTCTTACATGAACCATGTTCAAGATAATGCTGAGGAATGTATAAGAAATGCAATTGTAAATTTAAGAGAAGGTAAATATGAGTACGAATTAGATAATGGAGAATTTATTAGAGTAAAAATTACAATCGATAAAATTAAACGCGAAGCCACTATTGACTTCACAGGCACTGCTCCGAAAAACCCTTTCAATTATAATGCTCCAATGGCAGTATGTCATGCTGTTATATTATACGTTTTTAGAACTTTAGTAGGTAGCAATATTCCTTTAAACGAGGGTTGCTTTAAACCTTTAAATATAGTTGTTCCGAATAACTCAATGATAAACGCTAAATACCCATCTGCTGTAATTGCAGGAAATACTGAAGTGAGTCAATTGACGTGCAATGCCCTATTTGGTGCACTTGGAATCATAGCAGGTAGTCAAGCCACAATGAATAATTTTATTTGGGGAAACGATAAAATTCAAAATTATGAAACTATTTGTGGTGGAACTGGTGCTGGCCCAAATTTTCATGGAACTTCTGCTGTTCAAACGCATATGACCAATACTAGGAGTACAGATCCTGAAATTTTAGAGGCGAGATTTCCTGTTCGTTTAGAAGAGTATTCAATAAGAAAAAATTCAGGTGGCAAAGGGATGTTTAACGGAGGAGATGGTGTTACAAGAAAATTAAGATTTCTTGAACCAATGACAGTAACAACATTATGTTCTCATCGAAGAGTTAAACCATTTGGTGTTGATGGTGGAGAACCTGGGCAATGTGGAAAAGAATGGCTTGAAAAAGAGGATGGCGGATTTATTAAACTTGAAGGAAATGATAGCTGCGAAGTAGAAGTAAATGATTTATTTGTAATGGAGACCCCAGGGGGTGGTGGTTTTGGATCAAAGTAAAAGGAGTATCAATTTTTTTAAAATTTAAAATTTTTTTCTGCATGATATACACCATTTTCAATATGCTCTTTTAAAATCATTTGGGCCTTTACAAAATTTTTGTTAATAGAAAAATCTAATAATTTCTTATGCTCATCAATAGAACCCTTCCCTCTAAAAGTTAAAACTAATAATTGATATCTTAAATATTTATCAAAAATTAATTTATGAAGTTCAATTAAATTTTGTGAACCACAATTTCTTGCTAGGGTCTGATGGAATTCACTGTCATATTTCTTCCAATTCATTCTATCATCATATTTATTTTGTATCATTTCACTTTCGTATAAACTTAACTTATGGTGCGCAGATAAAAGTGATCCTTCCCATTCTGGATTAGAATTTTCGATTGATAGTTTCAAAGCATAACTTTCTATCAAAATTCTTAAATTAGCTATTTCTAATAAATCTGACTTTGATACGGGGCTAACATGAAATCCTTTTTGCTCTTCTGAAATAACAAAACCATCTCCACATAATCTACTTAGAATTTCTCTCAATATAGAAATACTGGTGCTGTAATTAATTTTAAGCTCTTGGAGTTTTAATTTTTTAAGAGGTGGAAGAATTCCAAAAATAATATCTCTTTTAATTATTTCGTAAGTATTAGCACTAACTGTTTTTAAATTATAATTCATAGAAATTTTATTGCACAATTTAAAATATCATATATTATACATAATATCATATATTTTTAAGGCTGTACATGAAAACATCTATAGCAACTGTTTCAATCAACGGATCATTAAAAGAAAAAATAAATGCAATTGCAAATGCAGGTTTTGATGGTGTTGAGATTTTTGAAAATGACTTTTTAACTAATAACTTATCCCCTAAAGAAGTGAAAAATATAGTTAAAGACAATGGACTAGCGATCACTCTTTTCCAACCTTTTAGAGACTTTGAAGGTATGCCAGACAAACACCGAATTAGGGCATTTGATAGAGCAAAAAGAAAATTTGATATAATGGGAGAGCTTGAGACTGAACTGATATTAATTTGTTCTAATACTTCGAATATTTCATTAGGTGGCGTGGATAGAGCAGCTGCCGACTTTTTTGAACTTGGTGAGATAGCAAAAGATAGATCAATAAAAGTTGGATATGAGGCTCTTGCTTGGGGAAAATATGTTAATGATCATAGAGATGCATGGGAAATAGTAAGAAGAACAAATCACGATAATATAGGAATTATATTAGATTCATTTCACACTCTTTCAAGAAATATTGATTTGAATTCAATTTCATCTATCCCAAAAGAAAAAATATTCATTGTGCAATTAGCTGATGCTCCTTTACATGATATGGATTTATTATATTGGAGCAGACATTTTAGAAATATGCCTGGACAAGGTGATTTACCTATTTCAAAATTTATGAATTCGCTTAACAGCACTGGTTATAATGGTTATTTATCTTTAGAGATATTCAATGATCATTACAGATCAGGACCAAGAAATTTAATAGCAAAAGATGGTAAAAGGTCATTAACATCATTAATTCATAAAAAAAATATAGAAAAGATAGAAAAAAATGAGATAGACGGAATTGAATTTATAGAATTCGCCACAGATAAAAATAATTTAAAAGATCTACAGACTTTATTTAAAAGTTTAGGATTTACTGAAATAGGAAAACATAAGACAAGATCAATCAATCTATTTGTTTTTGATCAAGTAAAATTCATAATTAATTATGAAAATCACAATTTAGTAAAAGATGGAAGCAAGGCCGGCCCCTTCCCATACGCATATGGAGTTAAAATACAGGACATAAATGCTTTATTTGAAAAAGCCAAATTGTTAGACATAGATTTTATTAATAAAGAAAATGAAAATAGTTTATCAATGGATGTAATTAAACATATTGATGGATTAATTTATATTATTGATAAAAATAATTATGAGATATGGAAAAAAGATTTTCAATTCAAACTTTCCGATCAAACAAATGACTTTTATTTGAAAATAGATCATATTGCAAAAACTTTACGTGCTGACGAAATGCCGTCAGCATTATTATCTTACTCAACTTTATTCAATTTTAAGAAATCTCCAATTGTAGATATTATTGATCCGCATGGAATTACAAAAAGCCAAGTAATTGAAAATGAAACAAAAACATTTCGAATGACGATGAACGGCGCTGATAATAATAAAACAGTTGCCGGTCAATTCCTTGAAAATAAGCAAGGTTCTGGAATACAACATATTGCATTAAAAACTAAAAACTTAATTGATTTAGTTGAAATGTTAAAAACAAAAGGTCAAAATTTCCTGGAAATATCTAACAATTATTATGATGACATTGAAGCTCGTTTTGGATTGAATTATAACTTTTGTAAAAAATTAAAAGAGTTAAATATATTATATGATGAAGATGAGCACGGTTCTTTTCTTCAAATTTATCCACATGTTTTTAATGATACATTTTTCTTTGAATTTGTTGAAAGAATAGATGATTATCAAGGTTATGGAGCAAATAATGCTCTATTTAGAATAGCCGCACAAAAACATTTTAAACAACTAAATTGAACTTATAAAATTGATAAGATTTTTTTGAATTTCTTCGTCTTGAATGTGAAATCTATCAATTGTTTGCTCCCAATCGGTATCTTTAAACTCATTTTTAAAAGATTCATATTCGCTACTTACTTTGATATCTTGGTTTAATTTTGATCTAGAATAAAGAATTAAAGCTAGTGACCTTGTATCCATTACCCTGATATCAAAACTCAGTTCCACTACTTTATTAAAATCCTCAGCAAAAAAGTATCCAAGTATTAAATCTTTGATTCTATTATCTGAAGTTGATTGTCCTTGAGGTATGGGATCAAGCTCAAAAGCTTTATTAAGTAATTCCAAACCCTTTTCAACTTTTCCTATTCTAACTAAAACTTCACCATATCCAGATAGTACTCTTGGGTCATTTGGAACCATATTGAATGCTTTTCTTCCATGGTCTTCAGCTAGTAAATAGTCATGATTACTTAAATAAACAGCTGACAACATTCTATGACATTCAAAATCGTTTTCGTTTAACTCTAAAGCTTTGTCTATATTTTGTTTTGCATCAGCAAATATTTCTTCCATTTTACGTTCAGAAAATCCTCTAAACATTGCCTGACCTAAAGTACAAACTTTCCATGCATAAGCTTGAGCGTTTCCAGCATCTGCTTCTATGGCTTTATCAAAGTTTTGCAATGCTTCTTGATTTGCTTCTTTGGTAAATTTGTGGTGATTCTCTTTACCTCTAAGCAAATACTCATATGAACTTATATTTTCTGTAGGCTTTCTTTTTGAACGTTGCAATGAACTAATCTCAATCTCACCAAGTAAAGCAATCGATATTTTCCTAACTATTTCATCTTGAAGATCAAAAATATCTTCAAGGACTCTATCATATTTATTACTCCAAATAATGCTTTCGTCATTCGCATCACTTAATTCAATATTTATTCTAACTCTTTTACCAGATGCTCTAATACCGCCAGTAACAATAAAATCTAAATCAAATTTTTTGGAAAATTCTTTTATATCTTGATTTTCATCTTTAAAATTAACGCTCGTTTGTCTGGAAAGAATATCAAATTCTCGCATCATTGAAAATTCGGTAATTAGATCTTCAACTATTCCATCAACTAAAAAACCACTATCTTCGTCTTTACTAGTATTTACAAATGGCAAAATTGCAAACTTGGGCTTTTTATTTACAGACGGGCTTGTTTTTTTTGATATTTTATTTTTACCATCACCTAAAATAGAAAAAACTTCAAAGTCACTAGAAATATTTTTTAATTCAATTTTTCCTAATGAATGTATCTTTTGTTCAATTTTTTTATTAATTTGTTGGTTAACTACGTCAGATATTAAAATTTCACCAACTGGAGACTGACTTTCTAATCTAGCAGCAATATTGACACCATTACCATAAATATTGTCACCTTCTATAATAATATCATCTAGATGGATGCCAACACGCCATGAAAGTTTTGGGTTAACTTCTTCATTTTTGTTTCTATCTTTTATAGCGTTCTGAAATTCAATTGCTGCATTAGCGCTCCCAACAGGACTATCAAATTCTGCAATCACTGAATCACCTGCGGTATGAAATATCCTTCCAGAATATTTTGAAATTAACGGATCTATGATTTCACGACAAGCTTTTAAGCTCTCAAGAGTTTTTTCTTCTTGTTCTTCCATATGTTTGCTAAAACTAACACAGTCTGTAGCTAAAATGGTCGCTAATTTTCTTTTTACTTGAGACAACTTTCAAATTCCATTTAAACAATTTAATTAATATAATTAGATATCTCATTTCGTGAATTAAACACAAAATAAAGAAACATTTTCATGTTAATATTATTCTATAATACAAAATAGAAAAATTAAATGGATATTACAAAATACAAAAATAAAAACTTGATCTGCTTAAAAACTGGAGCCAAAGCAAAGATAATAAACTATTTTGATGATCAAAATTCTTCATTTGTTAAAGTTAATATAAACGTTAAGTTTAATGATACGACACTTCAAGTTTTAAAAACAATAGAATTGGAAGAATTAAGAAAGCAATTTAAGTTTGTTTAGATATCAATTTTGACAATTTTTCGATTTAAAAAAATGCTTGTATACCAGTTTGGGCCCTACCAAGAATTAATGCATGAACATCGTGAGTTCCTTCATAGGTATTAACTGTTTCAAGGTTCATTAAATGTCTCATAACTTGATACTCTGCGTGAATACCATTTCCGCCATGCATATCTCTAGACATTCTAGCTATATCAAGAGCCTTTCCACAATTATTTCTTTTAATAAGAGAAATAGACTCTGGAGCCAAATTACCTTGATCAAATAATCTCCCGACTTGCAAAGCAGCACCTAAGCCTAAAGTAATTTCGGTTTGCATGTCTGCTAGTTTCTTCTGTATTAATTGAGTTGCAGCTAGTGGCTTGCCAAATTGTTTTCTGTCTAGTGTATATTGACGTGCTCTAAACCAACAATCTTCCGCAGCACCCATAACACCCCAAGCTATACCGTATCTAGCCCTATTTAAACAACCAAAAGGTCCTTTAAGACCACTTACATTAGGCATCAGATTTTCTTCTGGAACAAATACATTATCCATAACAATTTCACCTGTAATTGAGGCACGTAAGGATAATTTCCCTTTGATTTTAGGTGCTGTTAATCCATCCATTCCCTTTTCTAGAATAAAACCTTTTATGGCATCTCCGTGTTCTTTTGACTTTGCCCAAACAACAAAAACATCAGCTATTGGAGAGTTAGATATCCACATTTTAGAGCCTGACAATGAATATCCACCATTTACTTTGGTTGCTGTTGTTTTCATAGATCCTGGATCTGAACCAGCATCTGGTTCTGTTAAACCAAAACAACCAATTAATTTTCCCGATGCTAAACCAGGTAAGTATTTTTGTCTTTGATCTTCATTTCCATATGTATAAATTGGATGCATTACTAATGAAGATTGAACAGACATCATAGATCTATATCCTGAATCTATACGTTCAACTTCTCTTGCGACTAGACCATATGATACGTATGAGGCTCCTGCACAACCGTACTTTTCAGGTATAGTAATACCTAAAAGACCTAACTCTCCCATTTCCTTGAAAATTTCTTTGTCTGTTTTCTCGTCTAAAAAAGCTTCTTCTACTCTGGGTAAAAGTTTTGATTGTGCATAATCATGTGCAGTTGATTTTATAAGTTTCTCTTCTTCAGAAATAAGAGTGTCCAATAACAAAGGATCTTCCCAATTAAATTTAGGTTGGGAAGCTTTTGTATTTTTTAAATCAACAAAATTCTTTTCATTAGTATTGAGGGTAGAGTCCATGGTAATTCCTTATTTTTTTCATATATAGCCAATGTATAAAAATAAATCCATCATTTTATTAGGAGTTATTTAATTTTAATATATGCCTCTCAATAAATTCTAATCTGTCCTGTCCCCAATAAATTTGATCTTCTAATATGTATGTTGGGGCTCCAAAAACATGCTTATCAATCGCAATTTTAGTATATTCCTTAAATACATTTTCACATTCTTGACTTTTTGCTAAGGATAATAGGTCTTCCGAATCTAATTCTAATTTATCTGTAATATTTTTTAAGACATTCTCATCATCAATATTTAATTCTTCAACCCATAACGCATTCATTATATAACCTGCTAGTTGAAAATCTTTATCAGTTTTTCTGATTTTAGCAGCAATTATCAATAAAGAAGGTAACAAAGATTTTGAAGGGAAAAATTTAGGCTCAGGAATAAGGTTTATATTAAGAAATTCTGCCCATCTTTTTAATTCTTGCAAACGTATCTTTTGTCTTTGTAAAGGTCGTTTGAAAACAGGAAGCCCGCCGCTAACAGGGAAAATTTCTCCATAGTTAACAGGATACATATTTAGTTGGACATTAAATTCTTTTACTATGTTATTAACCCGATTGTGACCAAGAAAAGTCCACGGACTTCCATGACTCATAAAATAATCAATTTCTATCATCTTTACCTTATTAAAATTAATTACCAAATCCTGAACCTTCGACTTTATATTCATCTCTAGGTGGACTAAACACATCTAATACTTTAGCCCCTTCTGGCCCTCCAATGATACCATGATCAACTCCACCAGGTGTTTGCCAAAAATCTCCTTTATTGATCTCAATTTCTTCATTCCCTTGAATTCTTATTCCAGACCCTTCTATTAAAAATCCCCATTGTTCTTGTGGATGTGAGTGAATTTTTCCCTTTGCGTTGGGTTCAATTGTTACAATTGACAACATTGCTTGATCCCCACAAAATATTCTGGTTGAAATACCCTCGCCTAAAATTCTTTTGATTCCAGTATTTTCATCATTAACGTTATTAAAATAATTTTTCTGTGACATTCTTTTCTCCATAAAAAAAATTACATTGGTTTATCACCTGCAAATGTAATTCTGTGCATCAATCTTCTTTGGCCATGATAATCATTAATTGGATTGTGCATTGTGCATCTATTATCCCATATTGCTACAGAACCAGGTTTCCATTGAAATCTACATGTAAACTCAGATTTAATTTGGTGCTTGAATAAAAACTCTAGGATAGGTGTACTTTCTTCTTCAGTCATACCAACAAAGTTGGTTGTATGGGCTTCATTTACATAAAGTGATTTTTTCTTAGTTTCTGGATGTGTTCTTACTACTGGATGAATTGCTTTTAATTCGTCACCTTTAAGGCCAACAGAAGCATGTTTCATAATATCAGATCTGGTTTTGGCAACTCTGGCCTTTCCTGATATATTTACCGCTTCTAATGTATCTAAAAATTTTTTCATGCCATCTGATAAACTTTCATAAGCAAGGTACTGATTTGACCACTCAGTATCTCCGCCGTATTTAGGTATTTCAATTCCGTACAACATTGTACCCATTGGAGGTTCTGCTTGATATGTAGTATCACTATGCCAAATTCCTCCAAAATTATTTACATCTGTTTCTTTTTTTAATATTGGAGTAATTTCAGGAAAATCTTCTAAACTTTTTACAAATGGATACACAATTGGATTTCCAATTTTTTTTGCAAAAGCTTTCTGGGATTTAGGATCAAATTCTTGATCTCGGAAAAATATTACTTGATAGGTTAATAAAGCATCATATATCTCATTGACAACTTCTTCAGATAAGTCGTCTGAAAGATTTACATTTTCTATTTGAGCACCTAATGCTCCGGCAGTAGGAAAAACTTCAATATTTTGGAAATCTTTCTTTGTATTAAAATGTATATTCATATTGTAAAACGATCTCCTTAAAATAGAGAAACTCAAAAGAAATTATTTGCACTAAAAAAATTTAACGGCAATAATTTAGATGATAAATTAAAATAAATTTATTTCAATTATTACAAAGTAATTTAAATGAAAAAAATAATATCTCCACATCTTGAGGTTAGAGAGGACTGGTTAAGTCAACTAGTAGAAGAACCAATCTCACCTAATATGCCTATTATTGATCCACATCACCATCTTTGGAATGCAGGGTTTGGTAGATATTATGTTGAAGAACTACTAGAAGATATACAGTCATCGGGTCATAATATTAGGGCAACTGTATACATTATGAGTTCGTCAAATACAATAATGTACTGCAAAGATGGTCCAGATGAATTCAAGCCCATAACTGAGATAGAATTTGCAACTAAGGAGGCTAAAAGAAGTGATCTTATTATCAATAATAAAGTTAAAATCAACTCATCAATTGTTGGTTCACTAGATCTAACTTTTGGAAATAAGTTAGAACCTGTAATTGAAAAAGCATTAGATATTAGCGAAGGAAGACTTAAAGGGATAAGAATGCTTTTAGCTTCCCATGCAGATCCAAGAATAACGTCAGGTGCAGTGAAATCAGATCTCAATCTTATGCTACATCCAAATTTTATTGAAGGTGCAAGATGTCTTCAATCAGCTGGTTTGTCATTAGACTTTTGGATTTATCACACACAACTTAATGAAATGGAAAAAATAGCCAGAGCGCTTCCAGATTTAAACATAATTTTAAATCATATTGGCGGTCCTATACACCTTGGGGAGTATGAAGGAAAGCAAGCCCTAACCCATAGAGAATGGAGATCAGCTATGATGAGATTATCTAGATTACCAAATGTCAATGTAAAATTAGGTGGTTTGGGAATGGCTGTAAATGGTGCCAAATTTCATTTGAATTCTAAGCCTCCACACTCAAAAGATTTATCAGAAATTTGGAAACCATGGATTTATGAAACAATTAATATGTTTGGATTTGAAAGATGTATGTATGAAAGCAACTTTCCTGTTGATAAAGGGTCTTGTAGTTATGGATCTTTATGGAATGCGTTTAAAATAATTTCTGAAGACATGTCAGAAGAAGAAAAAAGTAAATTATTTTATGAAAATGCTTCCAGAATATATAAAATAAAATTATGATTATTGTATATTGGGGTTAATCAAATGCTAGTATCTATTCTAGAACAATCTGTTTCAGTAGAAGGAAAGCCGCAGACACACACTATTCAAGATAGTATCAATCTCGCCATAAAAGCAGAACAACTCGGTTATAAAAGATTTTGGGTGTCAGAGCATCACAATCATCCAACGATAATAGGAAGTGCCCCCGAAGTATTAATGGCTGCTATTGCAACTCAAACGAAAAAAATTCGAATTGGAAGTGCTGGTATTATGTTGCCTCATTATGCTCCATTTAAAGTTGCAGAACAATTTAGAGTTTTAGAAGCTATAGCGCCTGGCAGAATAGACTTAGGACTTGGTAGAGCTCCAGGTTCCGATGGTAGAACTGCTCTAGCTTTAAATCCAAATAGCAGAGAAGATAGCGAACAATTTCCTGGTAACGTTAGAGATTTAATGGCTTGGGTATCTAATGAAAAATTATTAGAAGGACATCCGTTTAGACATTTAGTTGCTCAACCTGAATCTAAAACCCATCCAGAAATTTGGATGTTAGGAACTTCAAACTATGGAGCCCAACTTGCTGCATACCTTGGAATTCCATACTGTTTTGCCCATTTCATAACTGATGGCCAAGGAATGAAGAATGCTATCGATCTGTATAAATCAGAATTTCGTCCAAGCAAAAATTTTAATAAACCAATTGTTAATGTTTGTCTCTGGGCTTTAACTGCTAAAACAGAAGAAGAAGCGAAATATCTTTTTGCTTCCAGAGCAGCGTGGAAAATTGGTAGAAACTATGGTCACCTTGGACCAATAACTGATCCAGACAATGCATTAAATATAATTAACGAAAATAATTGGCAAGAACAGTATGATTTTATGTTTAAAAACTCAATTGTTGGCGAAACTAGCAATACCAAAGAGAAAATCAAAAATTTAGTAAAAACCAATAATGTAGATGAGATTGCGATTTTGACTTGGTGTCATGACGAAAAAGCAAGAACTCGATCATATGAATTATTCGCAGACCAATTTAAATTAAAGGCAAAAAATCTCTTCAAAAAACTTGTTAATAATTGAAAATCAAATATAAATAGCCATATCCTTCATACTATTAAGGAGTTATCTTTGTTATTTATTAATAACATCACATATTGGTTTAAGTCATTTATTACTCTTTTTATCATATTATTATTTACTGGATGTTCTCAAACTGACATGAAAGAATTTCAAAATAACACTCCCAAGCTTGATTTGTTTTCCTTTTTTGAAGGAGATACAATTGCATATGGAATATTTGAAGACAGATTTGGTAACCTAAAGAGACAATTTCGAGTAAATATTAATGGAAAGATTGACAATCAAATTCTTACATTAGACGAAGATTTTTTATACGATGACGGCGAGCAAGCTAAACGAATATGGAAAATTGAAAAGAAAATAGATAATAATCAACATGTTACGTATGAAGGGCAAGCTGATGATGTTGATGGTAAAGCTTCAGGTTCTATTTCAGGTAATGCTCTTAATTGGTCATATGATATTTACTTGAACATTAAGGGAAGTGATATAAAAGTTCATTTTAATGATTGGATTTATAAACAAAGTGAAGATTTAGCTATTAATAGAGCTTATGTTAGTAAGTTTGGAATTAATATTGGTTCTGTAACTTTAGTATTTCTAAGGGGGAATACTGCAAATAAAATTGGTCCTCTGAATTTGAAGAATTGGTAAAATATCGTGTTATTAAATTTTCCAATCTTTCTTTTAATTATTTTTAACTTTGTATCTTTTGGATTTGCTCAAGAAACCAATAAAGTTTTATCTGATACAAATACAAAAAATCTAATCGCTAAAGTAATGCCCAAATACAAAGTTGTCGGAACAGCAAACTACAGTTACTTATTTTGGGATGTTTACGATGCAATTTTAATAACTGAAACCGGGCAATTTAATAATGAAGAATTTATTCTAATTTTGAAATACAATAAAGTGATTACAAAAGATAGGTTAGTAAAAGAAACAATTAATGAATTTAAAAAACAAGAAAACTTAACTCAGAAAAAATTAAACAGATTGAAAGTTTTATTTAATAAAACTTATAAGAAGACAAAAGTTGGGAGTATTTTTGTTGGAATAAAAACAAAAAATTCAGCAGAACTTTTTTTTGAAGGTAAAAAAGTACTAACCTCTAAAGATATTAAATTTATTAATAGTTTTTTTAATATATGGCTTAGAGAAGATAGTCAAAATCCAAATTTTACTAAATCGCTTTTAGGTAAAAATAATTAGGGAAAGCATCAAATGCGTTTAAGTGCGTTTTTTTTTGAAATTGTCCCACTAACAGGTTTTTTCATAAGCACACAATATTTTAACTTAATTATAGCTGCTTTAATCTCATTAGTTTTAAGCTTAATTGTAATGTTTACATTTTTTATTTTGGAAAAAAGAATTTCTAAATTCCAAATTTTTGGAATTTCTATGTCAGCTCTTTTTACCTTATTTGCATATTTATTTAATGACGAACAATTCATAAAAATCAAACCTACAATTTTTAATGGATTTTTCAGTGCGGTTTTACTAATAGGAATTCTGAACAAGAAAGCAATGATGAAACAATTTTTTGGATCCCAATTTTTTCTAAATGACGATACCTGGTATAAATTAAGTTTAAGGTGGGGATTGTTTTTTTTATTTCTTACATTTGTAAATGAATTAGCATGGAGAAATCTAGAAACTGAAGACTGGGTTTTTATCAAAGTTTTTATATTAAGCCCTCTAGTTGGTTTATTTATGCTTGCTCAGTTACCTCTTACTTTAAGAGGAAGAATTAAAATTAAATAATTTATAAAAATAAAAATATATTACATTATCCAATTAAATAAATGGGGGATCTAATGAGTATTAAAATCAAAGATATAATTGTTCATGTAATCAAATCTGGATTGGATATCCCCTTCGCTTTTTCACAAGGTTGGGTTACAAAAAGATCTGCTACACTTGTAGAGATTAAAACTGATGATGGGCTTACAGGTTGGGGAGAAGCTTTTTGTCAAGGATTAGAACCTCCTGAAATTTCGGCTGCTGTTATCGAAACTGCTCTAAAACCATTACTTTTAAACGAATCTCCATTGGATATAGAGGTTCTTTGGCACAAAATGTATAATGCTACTAGAGACTTTGGAAGAAAAGGGTCAGTAATCTCTGGGATAAGCGCTATTGATATTGCATTGTGGGATATTTTAGGAAAATTTCTTAATCAGCCTATTCACCAATTATTGGGAGGTGCATTTAGAAAAAAAATTAAACCTTATGCTACTGGTTTTTATCGAATTAAAGGTCAAGGAGAAGCAAAAAGATTAGCAGAAGAAGCTATATCACATTTTGAAAATAAATTTGATCATATGAAGGTTAAACTTGGATTTGGTCTTCAAGATGATATTAAGTGTATGGAAGCTATATATGATGTATTGGAAAATAAAAATGTAACATTAATGATTGATACCAATCATGCTTATGGAAGATCAGAAGCACTCACTTTAGGAGAAGCCCTTAAAGATTATAATTTACGGTGGTATGAGGAACCAGTAACTCCTGAGGATATTCAGGGTTATACAGAGTTAAGATCAAAACTTAACATACCTATTGCAGGTGGTGAAAATGAACATACTTTGTACGGATTTAGGACACTATTTGAGGCTAAAGCTGTTGATATTGCTCAACCAGACATTGGATCCTGTGGCGGTATTTCAGGAGTAAGGCACATTATTAATTTAGCTCAAAGTTTTGGTGTAGAAGTAAACCCACATGTATGGGGCTCTGCAGTTGCTCAGGCTGCGTCAATCCAAGTTATTGCTTCTATTCCAACTACGCATCATTCAATTTATGCTCGATCTCCAATATTAGAATATGACCAATCAAGTCATCCTTTCAGAAGAGAGTTATTAGAAAATCCTCTTGAGTTAGACAATGGTATGGTCAATGTTTCATCAAAACCTGGTTTAGGTATTAAGATAAATATAGACACAGTTAACAAATATAAATGTAATTAATTTAGATATTATAAAATGATTGAATTAATAGATCCAATAATTAGTAGTAACAAGATAGATATTTCAACGGGTCTTAATGTTCACTATCTAGAAGCTTCTAAGAACAATAATAATCAGTCCATTGCTCTTTTACTTCATGGCTTTCCTGAGTTAAGTTTTAGTTGGCGAAAAATAATACCAATTTTAGCAAATGAAGGCTTTAGAGTAATAGCGCCTGATATGAGAGGGTATGGCCTCACATCTGGAGGTACTAAAAAATATGATTCAAACATATCCGAATACAGATTATTAAACCTGACTACAGATATACTTAGTTTGATCAGTGCACTTAAAATCAATAAAGTTGATTTATTAGTAGGACATGATGCTGGATCATCAGTCGCAGGAACGTCAGCTTTGATTAGACCTGACATATTCAAGTCAGTTGTAATGATGAGTGCTCCATTTACTGGCGCACCAAATATAGATAGTAATTTATCATATCAAGATCCAATACATAAAGACTTAGAAGAATTAAATCCTCCAAGAAAACACTATCAATGGTATTACTCTACCCGTGAGGCTAATAAAGACATGCATCTGGATAGAGAAGGACTTCATAAGTTCCTAAGAGCTTACTATCATATGAAAAGTGCTGACTGGAAAGAAAACAATCCATATGAATTAGGTTCATGGACAGCCATAAATTTGGCTAAAATGCCTGAATACTACATTATGAAGTTAGATCAGACAATGGTCGAAGCAGTTATGTCTCAATATCCAAAAGATAACTGTTACGAAAATTGGTTAAATGACAAAGAATTGGAGATATATTCCAATAGTTTTCATTCCAATTCGTTTCAACCAGCTCTTAATTGGTATAGGTGCATGACATCACCTAATCTAAATAGTGATTTGAAAGTTTTTTCAAATAAAAAAATTGAAGTCCCTTCATGTTTTATTGCTGGAGAAAAAGACTGGGGAACATTTCAAAAACCAGGTGCTTTAGATATAATGGAAAATATATTATGTACTAATTATTATGGTAGACATATTCTTGAAAATGCAGGACATTGGGTGCAACAAGAAAACCCTAATGATGTAGCTGAAACATTATTAAACTTTTACAAAAATAAGTAATTTTTAGGAAGAAATTTGACATTCTCAATATCTGGAAATCTTTTCAAGGGTATCGGAATTGCAAGTATAGGTGCTTTAATTTTATCACCTGATACCCTTTTCATGAGATGGTCTGAAATGGATGTTTGGTCTATGTTAACATGGAGGGGAATTGAGATGGGTGTCATCTTAGTTTTTTTTTCAAGTTGTTTTAAAATTTATAGACAAAACTTCAAGTATGTCTATTCGAATGTCGGTCTGGGCATCATATGTAGTCAGATCGTAAGCTCTTTTTTCTTTACATATGGTGTAGCCGAAACATCAGTTTCTCTGATACTATTTTGTTTAGCAACCTCTCCTATTTTTGCTTCTATTTTTTCAATATTTATTCTTGGTGAAAAAACAACTAATTCAACATGGATTACAGCTTTTTTTGCTTTAATAGGGGTAGGAATTTCTGTTGCCAACGGTGATGATGTTTTGAATGCCCCGCAAGGTAGCGTTTTAGTAGGTTCTATATGCGGGGTAGGAGCATCAGCAACATTAGGTTTAAGCTTAGTTCTACTTAGGTATAAGCCCAAAATTCCTGCCATGACAGTTACAGGCATAAGTGCTTTGGGTAATGGTTTTATTGGCTTACTAATAGTATCACCCGGATTGCTTTTCCAAGGAGATATATTATCAATTTCATTATCTGGATTAATTATACTACCAATATCATTTGCTTGCTTGACTTTTGCAACACGTTACACACAAGCTTCAAATATTGGCCTTTTAATGTTGTTAGAAACTGCTCTAGGGCCATTTTGGGTTTGGTTAGGAACAAATGAAACGCCAAATATCTTTATGATTTTTGGAGGAGTTATCGTAATTTTAAGTCTTGCTTGGTATATTTTAGTTGACCAAATTAATATATCCAAAAATTAATTATCATTAATAAATTTATTCTAAAAATTTTGTAATTAATTTTGACCTTTTCTGTTTTATTTCTTGATCAAGGTTAGTAGTTAATTCCCAACCCCAAACAGGTCCAGGCCAGGCAGCGTCATTTCTTTTTCTTAAAACAATATGTAAATGTAATTGTGAGACAACATTACCCAACATTCCAATATTTACTTTGTCATATTTTTCTGAAGATTTGATGAACTTTCCTAAATCAATAGCAAAATTCATCAAGTAATTCCTTTCATGGATATTTAAATCACTTAATTCAGTTAAATTAGGTTTGTTAGGTATCAAAACAATCCAAAAAAATTGTCTAGCATTCATAAGTCTTACCTGAAAACTTTCTAATTCTTTTACAAGTATTGTGTCACTTTCTAATCTTTTATCTAATTTAAACACTTCAAATTCCTATTGATTTAATCTAATTTTACATTGTCATAACTTTCAAGCTAGTTAACAGTTATAATATAGAGGATATTCTAATGGTAAAAGAAACAAATATTTCAATCAATAGTGACAGACTTTGGGATAGCTTAATGACGATGGCTAAAATTGGGCCTGGAATTGCTGGAGGTAATAATAGACAAACTGTTACCGTAGAAGATGGAGAAGCAAGAAAATTATTACAAAAATGGTCTGAAGATGCTGGCATGACAATGAAAGTAGATGAGCTTGGATCAATGTTTTTTAAAAGAGAAGGAACTGATAAAAATGCACTTCCAGTTGTCATTGGAAGCCATTTAGACACTCAACCAACAGGTGGGAAATATGACGGTGTTCTTGGAGTTTTAGCCGGACTAGAAATAGTTAGAACTCTTAATGATTTAAACATTCAAACAAAACATCCAATCCTAGTTGTAAATTGGACTAATGAAGAAGGTTCCCGTTTTCCTCCTGCAATGATGGCATCTGCAGGATATGCAGGAATATATGAGGTTAATACTCTTCTTTCAGCAAAAGATGCTGAAGGAAATATCTTTGGAAATGAGCTTGATAAAATAGGTTGGAAAGGCTCTGAGCCTGTTGGATCACAAAAATTCCATTGTTACTATGAATTGCATATAGAACAAGGACCTATTCTTGAAACGGAAGAAGTTGACATAGGTATAGTCACGCACGGTCAAGGTCTAAAATGGTTGGAAGTTAAACTTTCTGGAGTTGAGCAACATACTGGCACTACACCAATGAACGTTAGAAAAGATACATCACTTGCATTGTCTGAAATTATTTTAGCCGTCAATCATATTGCAAATAAAAATCAACCAAATGCTCTTGGTAGCGTGGGTCATATCGAAGTGTCTCCTAATTCACGAAATGTAATTGCAGGCAATTCACTTTTTACAGTTGATATAAGATCTCCAGATATTAACAAACTAGTAAAAATGGAAAATGAATTAAAACAAATGACTACAGATATATGTAAAAAACATAAGATTGAATTTAAAATGGATCAAATTGGAGGGTTTGATCCTGTTGCTTTTGACAAAGATTGTCTTAATAATATTCGTAATAGCGCCAAAAAGTTTGGATATTCTTATAAGAATATTGTTTCAGGTGCAGGACATGATGCTTGCTGGATAAATACTGTTGCTCCATCAGCAATGATAATGTGTCCATGCGTTGATGGATTAAGCCATAATGAAGCAGAAGAAATAAAACCTGAATGGGCATCTTCAAGCACTAATGTAATGCTTCACGCCGCCATTACTTCAGCAACTTAAAAATTATTAATAATTATTAATTATATCTAGGCCAGCTCCATTTTCAGCACTACTGGCATTTTGTCTTAATAATGAAAATAAATTTCTTCCAAATGTATTTTTCTGATTAAATTTTGAAGGCACTTTAATATCTCTTTTAGCAACGGTCTCATTAACTTCAATTCTTCCAGAAACGGCATCAATATCTATGATGTCTCCATCTAAAATTTTTCCAATTATGCCATTATCTAAAGCTTCAGGAATAACATGAATAGCTGCTGGAACTTTACCAGATGCCCCAGACATCCTTCCATCAGTTAACAAGGCCACTTTGAAACCTAAGTCTTGAATATTTGATAAAATTGGAGTTAAAGCATGGAGTTCTGGCATTCCATTAGCTTTTGGACCTTGAAAACGAACAACAACAACAACATCCTTGTTTAACAGACCCTTTTCATATGCTTTCTTAACATCAGTTTGATTATTAAAAACCATTGCCGGGGCTTTTATTTTTTGATTTTTAAAATCAACAGCAGAAATTTTAATTACCCCTTTACCAATATTACCTTTTAATATTTTCAAACCACCTTTTTTTTGATGTGGGTTTTTTACATATTTTAAAATTTTATTATCATAAGATTTTGATTTTGTTTTTTTCCAAAGTAATTCTGATTTTCCCAGAGTAGCTTCAGAAACATAATTAAAAATATTTTTCCCCCATACTGTTTTAGCAGTACCATCTAACAAACCTGCGTCTAAAAGTTCTCCAATAATAAAGCTCATACCACCTGCAGCATGAAATTGATTTACATCCGCGCTACCATTTGGATACACCCTAGCCAACAAAGGTATCACTTCTGACAAATCTACAAAATCTTCCCATAATAATTTAATTCCAGCTGCAGCAGCCATTGCAGGCAAGTGTAAAGTATGATTAGTTGATCCTCCTGTTGCAAGTAAACCAATAATCGCATTAATAAAACTTCTTTCATCAATAATTTTTCCAATAGGCCTTATATCATTTCCTTTTCTTGATATTGAAATTGCTTGTTGAGTTGCAGCTACATTATAAGCATTTCTCAAGTCACTATGAGGATGAACAAATGCAGACCCAGGGAGGTGTAAACCCATAATTTCCATTAACATTTGATTCGAGTTGGCTGTTCCATAAAATGTACAAGTCCCTTCTCCGTGATAAGCAGCAATTTCAACTTTTAGTAATTCCTCTCTGGTTGCCTTACCTTTAGCAAATTCATTTCTTATTCGATTTTTTTCTTCATTTGGAATTCCAGTAGACATGGGTCCAGCTGGTACAAAAATTATTGGTAAATGACCAAATGATAAAGATCCGATTACTAGTCCAGGTACTATCTTATCGCATACACCCAAACATAGTGCAGCATCATATACACCATGGCTTAATGCTACTGCAGTGGACATAGCAATAACATCCCTTGACATTAATGATAACTCCATGCCTGGTCTTCCTTGAGTGACCCCGTCACACATTGCAGGTACAGCACCTGCCATTTGTGCAGTAGCACCAAATTTATTTGCAGCTGCTTTAATTATTTTAGGAAAATGTTCTAGTGGTTTATGAGCTGAAAGCATATCATTATAAGCAGAGACAATACCTATATTTGGCTTTGAATTCATTAGTATTGAAGACTGTTCATCTATTGGAGCTGCAGCTGCAGCGTGAGCCATATTAGAGCATGAAACTTGACTTCTATCGTTATCAACATCTTTTTCCATAGCTTGAATATTATTTAAATAGTTTTGTCTAGTTAATTTGCTTCTTTCAATTATCCTTTTTGTAACATTAAGAATTGTTGGGTGCAATTTACTCATTGATTTTCTCAATAATAAAATTTTTGTGTTTGTTTTTTAATAAATAATGAATGGGATATGTTTCATCATTTTTAGCAAGTTCTAAAATGTTTTGTTTTGCTTTACCTTTAACTAATAAAATTATTAATGCACTACTCATGATCAAAGATAAGTTCATTGTTATTCTAGGAAGAAAAGGATTACCCTGCGGCGATGTTTTAAATATTTTGTGATTTGCATCTATACTATAACTTTCTTTATCCGCAATCATACTAGGAAATAAAGAAGCAAAATGACCATCTTCTCCCATACCAATTAAAGTAACATCAAAAGGGATTTTAAACTTTTTATTAAAGATTAAGTCTTCTGATAAAGGAAATAAATTAGCATTTTTAGCTTTGTTTATAAAAAAATACTCCGATAAAAGTTTTTGATTACTATTTTCATTTTGGGGATCAACTAGTCTATCATCAACCAGGGTTATTTGTACTTTCGACCAAGCAAGTTCAATTTGAGATAAATCTTTAAAGATCTTAATTGGACTACTTCCACCAGGTACGACTAAACTCGCGGTTCCAAAT
>ARQU01000010.1 GCA_000384615.1 alpha proteobacterium SCGC AAA536-G10
TTAATCAATAACAGTTACAGCACGTCTGTTTTTTGACCAAGCCATACTATTAGAACCAACAACTGCGGGTTTTTCCTTTCCATAAGAAATTACCTTAATTCTGTCAGGATCAATACCTTGTATAACTAAATAATCTCTTACAGCAGTTGCTCTTTGCTCACCTAAAGCTAGATTGTATTCCCGTGTGCCTCTTTCATCACAATGACCTTCAACTATGAAGTTCAAGTCGGTATTAGCTCTAAGAAATCTTGACTGAGCATCAAGCATTATTTTAGCACTTGAATCTAATTTAGCTGAGTCATAATCGAATAAAACTCTATCACCAACAGCAATTAATTTATCTGAAGCTGTTTGCTTAGCTTGTGCAAATAAACTTTTGTTTTTGTCAACTGAGCTTGAAGCTGAGGTAGATCCACTTGATGAAGTTGAGCTACCACTAGTAACTACTTTTTGAGATGCAGTCTCACAAGCTGAAAGTAAAGCAACCGCACCTATTAAAGCAATAATTCTCTTATTCATTTCAAACTCCTTAAAACTTGCTAGTTCAAATATATTAATAATATTTTTAATTTGTAAACATTAAACTACTTAACTTTAAAATTCAACTTTTTTTAAATATGATTTTAATCAGTTCGGAATGAGCGGAGACCAAGCAGGGTCTGATCCGTCACTAGGCGTAATAACTCTTGTTTCTCTAAAGCCTGTAATATCAATTTTATATAAATTTACATTTGAGCTTTTGCCATCGTCTACAGGAGCCTCTTGCTTAAAATACATTAAAACTCTTCCATTAGGCGCCCAAGTAGGACCTTCGACTAAATAACCTTTCGCCAACAATCTTTCTCCGGACCCATCTGGCGACATTACACCAATGTAGAATACATTCTTAAGCATTTTTGTAAATGCAATTAGTTCTCCTTTTGGAGCCCATACAGGTGTGGCGTACCTACCTTTTCCATAAGAAATTCTTTTAACATTTCTTCCATTGGCATCCATGATATAAATTTGTTGGGATCCACCACGATCAGAGTTAAATATAATTTTTTTACCATTCGGAGAAAAACTTGGAGATGTATCTATAGAAGGGCTGTTTGTAAGCCTGGTCACTTTTTGATTATTCAAATTCATAGTATAGATATCTGTTACACCTTTTTCTGCCAAACTCATAATAATTTTGTCTCCAAGTGGAGAAAATCTCGGAGCAAAAGTCATCCCTGGGAAAGATCCTAATAATTCTTGTTGGCCTGATTCTAAATTAAATATATAAACTCGTGGTTC
This sequence comes from alpha proteobacterium SCGC AAA536-G10, assembly GCA_000384615.1. GTDB lineage: Bacteria > Pseudomonadota > Alphaproteobacteria > Puniceispirillales > Marisalimonadaceae > Marisalimonas. The sequence continues at coordinate 1,279 of ARQU01000010.1, forward strand.
ATTTTTAAAGTAAGCTAGATAGGTTATTTCTTGTGTTGTTGGGGAAAACCTTGGAGTTAAAACTAGAAAACTCCCATCTGTTAGATATTGATGATTTTCACCATCTTGGTCCATAATAGCTAGTCTTTTTAAACGCTTGTTTTGAGGGCCAGATTCTGCGACATAAACTATCCTTGTATCAAAATATCCACTATCTCCCGATAATCTCTCAAATATTTCATCTGAAATTATGTGAGCTACTCTTCTCCAAGCTTTAGAGTCAACACTCAATCGTAATCCTATTAAATCAGTTTCAGCAATGATATCCCATAATCTAAACTCTACTTCTATCTCCTGTGCACTTATATTTTTAACTGAGCCTGTTATTAAAGCTTTTATTCCAAGGGGTGTCCAGTCCGTAAAGTTTGGTCTAACTGAAGGACTTGTAGGTGGGGCTATAAAAGCTGCGCTTTCAACTGCTTTAAATTGCCCTGATCCAACTAAATTATTTGATATAACTTCTGCAATTTGCCTGCCAATTTCGTTTGCCTTACCGTCTTTTCCAGTAAAATCAGCAATAGCTATTGGTAAAGGTTCAACCTGACCTGAATTAATTTTTATTCTAATATCCTCGGCAAAAACATTAGAAATTAGAAAAGAATAAATTAAGATTAAAACTTTTAAAAATGATGTATTTAAATAATTGCCCAAAATCTACCCCAAAATTATTTAGTTATGTCTAATTACTTTATAAGGCAGGATTATGGCAATTGTTAAAATATTTAAATTAATAGTTGTTTATAAAGGATGGGTCGAAATCAAATAAAAAATTTTCAAATTTTTTTTCTTTCCCTTTTGGTAATGGCAATGGAGAACTATCTAATACTGCTCTTCTGGCAGTATCTGCTGTTGCACGATAAAATTTATTTTTTTGATATAAATTTTTGTCATAAATTTTGACACTTTTAATACTTCCGTCAAAACTAGTACTTATTTTAAGAGTTATGACCATTTTAACTTCACTTGCAGCATAAGAAACATTCCAAAATTTTTTAACATGATTTTGGATTTTATTAATATCCGTAATACTTAATTTTATTTCAGTTTGTTGAATTTGCCTGTTTGAATTACCAGCTATTTTTTTAATTTTTTTTAATATTTCAGTATTATTATGCTGCTTCTTATTTTTTTTATTATCTTCAACATTTTTTTGAGGCTTTGCAAGTGTATTTAGAATACCTTTTGCCAAATTCTGTTTTTGTATGTTCTTTATTTTTTCTGGCTTTTTCTCTACTCTAGGTATAGATATTTTTTTTACTTTTTTTATCTTAGGCTTAGGTTTTTTTTTAATTAATTGTGCAATTTCTCTAATTTCTTTTTTCTTCTTTAACTCCACATTCTTTTTATCAATCATTTTTTTACTAGGTAACGGTGGTGGTGACATTTTTTTTACTTTTTCCTTTTTTATCTCCTTTTTATTTTTTTTAACTTTTTTTACTTTTTTTTCCCCTAACTTAAGAGATGTTTTGGAACTAATTGGAGTGTCTTCAACAATATCAATAGGTAACTCAACAGGTTCTTTAACTCTAAAAGAAGGTAACCCATAATAAGCAACCATAATAAAAAAGACATGGAACCCAATCGAGATAAAAGTTGACTTAATCATCAGCTCAACTTTCTTTTAACTTAGCTACTAACGCAACCTTCTTAAAACCAGACCTTTTTATTTTCGCTATTATATCTAAAACTATTCCATATGGAACATTTTTGTCACCTCTGACATAAATTCTAAGATTTTTATTTCCGGAACTAATAGCCTTAAGACGAGGTAAAAGATTAAGAGCATCAATTACTCTTTCTTGAATATATAAGTCACCATTTTGTTTTATACTAACTACTATTGGGTCACCTTTTGAGTTTAATTGAGCTGCCTTTGTTTTTGGAAGATCTACTGTAACACCTACGGTTAGTAGAGGAGCGGTAATCATGAAAACAATTAACAAAACCAACATAACGTCAACAAATGGCGTAACATTGATTTGGCTCATCATCTTATTTTTTTTATAATTATTTTTATTAAGGATCCGGTTATACATTTAGTTTTCTTCAACCTGTCGTTGTAAAATTGATGAAAATTCTATTGAGAAATATTCTAAATTGTTAGATAATTTTTCTAAATCATTCGAAAATTTGTTGTAGGCTGCTACTGCAGGTATAGCTGCTAATAAACCTAAAGCTGTTGCAAACAAAGCCTCTGCTATTCCAGGTGCAACCACTGCCAGACTTGTATTATTACTAATAGCTATTGATTGAAAAGCATTAACTATACCCCAGACTGTACCTAACAAACCTATAAAAGGTGCGACAGAACCTATTGAGGCTAAAAAACTCATACCTATTTCTAATTTTTCAATCTCTCTACTTATAGATATGTGCATAGAATTATTAATTCTTTGAAATATCTCGTTAAATTTGTTTGTAGATAAAGAATGCTTTGAATTTACTCTATTAAACTCTCTCATGCCAGTTATAAAAACTCTTACATGAGCACTGTTAGTATTTTCAGAATAATCTTGATACAATTCATCTAGATTAATACCTGACCAAAAAACATCCTCAAATTCAACAGAACTTTTTTTTTCTCTTCTTATTGTATTTGACTTATTAATAATAATAGTCCAACACCAAATAGATGCAAATATAAGAAGAAACATGACCCCTTTAACAAAAGGATCCGCCTGAAAAAAAAGGCCTAATATAGTTAAATCTGGGCCATTTGAAATAAATTCTGTCTTAACTTCTGGATTCATTTTTAAACCTTTATAATTACTGTCAATTATTTTGAAAAAAAGGGTTTTTTAAAATTCTATTAATACGCTTTATTTTAAAGCTCCTACTCATAGCTACTATTTGAATAGTACCTGAAACTAACAATTCTTTTGTTTGATTCATGTTGCTATACCTATATGCTAATTGTTGTATTGTTATACTGGTGTTTTTGGCATATTTAAGGCAGGTTTCTATTAATAATGTGTCATTCAATACAGCCGGTTTTAACCATCTTATGTCAGCCTTTCTAACAACTAAAATAATATCATAAGTTTTTGTTAATTTTATTTGATCTATTTTTATTAAGTTTAAAAGAGAGGTACGCGCCCTTTCAAAATATTTTAAATAATTTGTATGATAAACAATCTGACCTGCATCAGTATCTTCGTAAAAAACTTTAACGACATAATAATGTTTATTATTATTGATTATACCATCAAGATTTTGAAAATTAATTTTCATTTACCTAAATAATCTAAAAATTATTTCTCTGTCGAATTCATCATATCAGTCTGCTCTTCGGCATTTTTTGGCGGATTTAAACCTAAATGTCTCCAACCTGAAGCAGAAACGAATCTACCTCTTGAAGATCTTTGAATTAAACCCCGTTGTAATAAATAAGGTTCTATTACTTCTTCTATCATATCTTTTTGTTCTGACAAAATTGCAGATAAAGTATCTAGTCCTACTGGACCACCTTGATATTTTTCAATAATAACATTTAGATATTTTCGATCAATTGCATCCAAACCAGATCGATCAACATCCAACTGTGTTAAAGCATTGTCAGCAAATTTTTGATCTATTTTTGGATTGTTTGATATAGAAAATATATCTCTAACTCTCCTTAGAAGTCTTCCTGCAACTCTTGGGGTTCCTCTTGAGCGTTTCGCTATTTCGTAAGCACCACTTTCCTCAATATTTAATTGCAGTTTTTCAGCTAACTTAAGAAGAATTGTTACTAAATCTTTAGAACTATAAAACTCCATTCTAATTTGAATACCAAACCTATCTCTTAATGGTGTTGTTAACAAACCAGACCGTGTAGTTGCACCGACAAGGGTAAAGGGAGGTAAGTCAATTTTAATAGTTCTTGCCGAAGGGCCTTCGCCAATAATTAAATCTAACTGGAGATCTTCCATAGCTGGATATAAAATTTCTTCTATATTTGGGGATAAACGATGTATTTCATCTATAAATAAAACATCTTTAGGTTGTAAGTTTGTTAATAAAGCTGCTAAATCACCAGCCTTATTTATAATAGGGCCCGATGTAGACCTAAACCCAACTCCTAATTCAAATGATATAATTTGTGCTAAAGTTGTCTTTCCAAGTCCAGGTGGTCCAAATAATAACACATGATCCATAGCCTCTTGTCTTGTGCAGGCTGCAGAAATAAATGTAGATAAATTTTTTTGAACTTGAGGTTGACCAATAAACTCTTTTAACTGTTTTGGTCTTAAATTTAAATCTTTATTTTCTTTTTGTTCGAAAACTTTAAGATCAACCAACCTATCACCCATTTTATTTTCATCAATCATTCTATTGATCCTGACAATCGCTTTAGAGCTATTGGTACGATTTTGCTAACAGTAAAATTTTTATATGTTTCTAGACTAGTGTCATTCTTAATTTTCATTACTACTGAAAATACATCACTTCTCGAATATCCTAAATTTACCAATGCTGAAATGATATCCTCAACTTCCACTGATAGATCAGTAAGATTATCGTCTTTATTTAAATTTAACTTTTCTTCAATTATGTTGGGCAAATTATTACCAATGAAGTTATTTGATATACTATTATTAAAATTTAATACCTTCTCAACTAATTCTGTTGTTATTCTTCCAGCAACCTTGGGACCAATCCCATCTGCCCGTGAAATCATTGCTTTATCTGCTGAAGTAATAGCCAAAATTATTTCTTCGACATTCAAGGTTGAAAGAATTGAAAGAGCGGCTCTAGGACCAACCCCTTGAACAGTTTGTAATAATTTAAAGATATTTTGATCTTTATACGATGAAAAGCCATACATTACAATTTTATCATCTTTTATTTGCATATCTGTGAATAATGTTAATTTTGATCCAATTCCATCTAAAGAGGCTATTAATTTTGATGAAACATTCAAAAGATAACCAACGCCATTTACTTCCAATACTATCTCAGACTTACCTATTAAGGATAGTATACCATTTAAAGAAGCTATCATATAGGACCTAAAAATTAATTACTAAAAATATTACACATTTTTTTCTTTTAATAAAGCTTTAGCTATAGCTGAGTTCAAACCAATATTATCGTCTAATAATTTTGAGTTGATATTGTCGTAACCAACGTGTTGCGCAGAAATTGCTATTGCTAATGCATCTGAGCTATCTTCGTTTTTTGGGACAATATTTAATAATTTTTCTATCATTGATTTTATTTGATCTTTTGACGCAGAACCGTAACCCGTAACTGTTTTTTTCACTAACTTTGGTGCCAGCTCTTTAATACTAAGACCTGCTTGTGCTAGCACTAATATCGAAACACCTCTTGCCATTCCAAGCTTCAAACTTGAACCAGTCCCTGGCCCTACAAAAATCTGCTCTATTGCAGATAAATTTGGATCATACTTTTCAATAATTACAGTTAACTTATTTTTTAAAAATAGTAGTCTTTCTCCAACTAAAGATATAGGAGGGGGGGATATCCTTCCATCAGCAACATGAACTAATCTATTACTTTTTAACTCAATAATTCCCCAACCTGTATTCCTTAAACCTGGATCAATACCAATTATACGCAAAATTACACCCTTTTTTATAAATCAATTTTTTCCAGAATTTCTTCTTTAATTTCAAAATTACCATATACGCTCTGAACATCTTCACAATTGTCAAGTGTGTCTAAAAGCTTTAAAATTGAAGTTGCTTTTTTTTCATCATCAATTTGAATATAATTTTCGGGGTACCATATCAACTCAGCTTGGTCTGGAATTCCCAAAAGACTTTCAAGTTTTTCACGAACGTTGTTAAACTCATTGACTGAAGTAATTATCTCATAATTAGTGTGATCTGATTTTACATCATCAGCTCCAACTTCTATAGCGATATCAAAAATTTCGTCATCACTCTTTATATTTTTTTGATATACAATTTGACCTACATTATTAAACATAAAAGATACTGAACCAGTCTCTGCTAAGTTACCACCATACTTTGCAAAGGAAGATCTTACTTCTGCAGCGGTTCTATTTCGATTATCTGTTAGTGCATCTACAATTAAAGCCACACCACCTGAAGCATATCCCTCATATCTAACCTCTTCTAAGTTAGAACTTTCTCCATCTTCTGCTTTTTTAATAACCCTTTCGATATTGTCTTTGGGCATATTTACAGCTCTACAAGCCGATAGTGCAGATCTTAATCTAGGATTGCTAGATGGATCCGGTCCACCTCGAACTGCCACTTGTAATTCTTTTGTGAGTCTAGCAAATTTTTTAGCTCTTCTAGCATCTTGAGCTCCTTTGCGATGCATAATATTTTTAAATTTTGAGTGCCCAGCCATTTAAATATTCCTATTTTTTATAAATTAGTTATATTAAACTAGTTTGTTCTAATTTACCTCCCAATCTTAAAGGAATTATTGATTTACTCAAACCATTTGTGTCAGTTTCTATAACAACACCACATAGAGTTGGTTCACCAGATGAAACTTCAAGCCTAGATTTTTTTTCATTAGGATACATAAATCTGTTAAGAGCATCATTTTTATTCATACCTATAATAGAGTTATAATCACCACTCATTCCAACATCAGTTATATAAGCAGTTCCATTTTCTAAAATTTGATGATCTGCTGTTGGCACATGCGTGTGGGTGCCGACAACTGCAGATACCTTACCATCAAGTGCAAAACCTAGAGCCATCTTTTCAGAAGACGCCTCACCATGAACATCTACTAAGGAAAAATCAACATTATTTGTTAATTTAAGATTATTAATAATTAATGGTATTTTGTCAAAAACATGATCTGATCTCGACATAAATAAGTTTGTCATAATATTAGCCACACCTATGGTACCACCTTTTACTTCAACAATTGTAATACCTAAACCAGGCGTGCCTTCAATCATGTTCATAGGCCGAAGTAATCTGTCAGATTTAGAAATATATGAAATTATTTCTCTTTTATCCCAAATGTGATTTCCAGTAGTCAAAACATCAGCACCTGCTTTGAAAAAATCATCACATATTGCAGGTGTTACTCCAAATCCACCAGCAGCATTTTCAACATTTATTATAATAGCATCAAGTTTTAATTGCGTTTTAAATTCAACTATTTTTTTTTGTGCTAAACTTCTTGCATTTCTTCCGACAATGTCTCCTAAAAATAAAACTTTCATTGATTCCTTCTTTAAAAAAATAGTTTAATATGATTTAGATAAAATTTCTTTTTCTGTAACTATATAGTCTAAATTTACATCATGATTTTCATTTGGTATTTTTTTGAATTCTTGTTTGCTATATGCAAGGCCAATTGTAGCAAAAAACCTTTTTTCTTTATGAAAGTATTTTTTTAAATTAAAGATTGATTTATCATAATACCCACCTCCATACCCAAGTCTAAATAATTCTCTATCAAACATTAACATAGGAACAATCATAATTTGAGGTAAAATAATATCCTTAGCATGGGTAGGTTCTAAATTACCCAAAGGACCTATTCTTAATTCATCGCCAGGTGACCATCTCCTAAATAACATAGATTTCTTAATGATATCCACAACTGGCATACTCATAATGATATTTCTATCCTGAAAATATTTGACAAATTCAAAAGGGTCCAATTCGTTATTAATGGGGTAGTATAAAGATGCTGTTTCTATATTATGATTATAAAAAGAAATATTATTCAAACAATATTTTATTTGTTTGGTTAAATTAGTTTTAGAATCATCACCTAATTTAATCACCAATCTTTTTTTTTTTGCTAAAATTCTTAAGGTATTCTTCATTTATCTGCTCAATAGAAGATTCGAAAGCCAGATAGTCGTTGGATAAGTTATCCTATGTTGCCTGTTAAACAGGTGGGCGCCATATACTGAAACCAGAGTTAAAGAAGTGACGGCTCCCTAAAGATACTTATGGCCCCAAGGATTAAAGTTCCTAACAAAAAATCCAGCCTTCAGTCATATTTTATTTATTTTCAAGTAAAATTGCAACTCTATTCATTTTTTCAGTAGCTTTAGCTAACCATGCATTCAAATCTTCAATTTGACTAATATTCAAGTTATTATCAGTAATTGATTCTTTGTTTAATAATTTGTCCGCTAATATTAGAGTAGTCATAGCTAATAGTCTTGTCTCACCAATGACGCCAGAGACACTTATTAAATCTTTAATGATTTTATTTACTTCATGAGATGACTCAATGAGTCTTTCTTCTTCACCAGATAAACATGACACAGGATACTTAATACCATTGACGTCTACATTAACTGTTATTTTATTTGACATGAGTCGCCTTACTAATTCTCTTTATCTAATTCTTGTCCATTATTTAATTCAATTTTAAGATTGTCTAGGCATCTTTCTGCATCGATAAATTTTAAATTAGCCTCTTTTAAATCTTTTTTTATTGCTTCGAGTTTAATTTTGTTTGTAACACTTTCAGCAACACTTTTTTCTAACTTTTTAATACTCTCTTCAAAGTTTTTTTGCATATTTTTTAATTCTTCAAGTTTAATAATTTTTTTATCGTTAAAGTTCATTAGTTAAATCACTTCCAAATATTTTATATAGTATATTAGATAAAATATCTAACAGTTCAAATTTTTAATAGATTAATTTTATTGAATTTAATAATGTTTGGAATTATAGACAATAATATTTAAAACTTAATAATTATCAAAAACTTCTAAAGGAATTTTATATATGAAAATAACTAGAAATATAAAAAATATATTGAATAATTATGAAAGTGATAATCCAGGTGTTAAAGCAAACTTGGCAAGAATTTTAATGTCTGGCAAATTGGCTGGCACAGGTAAACTAGTAATTCTTCCAGTGGATCAAGGTTTTGAACATGGTCCAGCAAGATCTTTTGCAAAAAATACATCAGGCTATGATCCTCATTATCATTTTAAGCTAGCAATAGACTCAGGCTTGTCTGCTTTTGCAGCCCCTTTGGGAATGTTAGAAGCAGGTGCCGATACTTTTGCAGGTCAAATTCCTTTAATCATGAAAGTAAATAGTTCTAACTCTTTATCAAGAGAGAAAGAAGCTCCATCTCAAGCTATTACGGGTTCTGTTAGCGAAGCAATTAGACTAGGATGTTCAGCGGTAGGATTCACTATTTATCCTGGATCCGATGCAGCTTTGGATATGATAACAGAAATACAGGAGATTGCTCTTGAAGCTAAAGATGCAGGTCTCGCTGTTGTAATTTGGAGCTATCCAAGAGGGGGAGGTATAAGTAAAGATGGAGAAACGGCAATAGATATTGTTTCTTATGCAGCTCACATGGCCGCACTAGTAGGGGCTCATATAATTAAAGTAAAACCTCCAACTTCTGTTATCGAGCTTGATGATGCCAAAAAAGTTTATGTGTCTGAGAATATCCCAATTGATACTTTAAGTGAACGTATAAAACATGTAGTGCAATCATGCTTTCAAGGGAAAAGGTTAGTTGTATTTTCTGGGGGATCCTCTAAGGATAAAGAGAGTCTTTTAAAAGAAGTTAAAGAATTATACCTAGGTGGAGCAAGTGGTTCAATAATTGGAAGAAATTCTTTTCAACGGCCATATGACGAGGCCCTATATTTATTAAAACAAATTACAAATATTTACAGAGGAAAGTAATTTGAAAGTCAATGGAAACACAATAAAACCGGGTAATGTAATAGAACATAAAAGTGATTTGTGGGTAGCAACTAAAACAAATCATGTAAAGCCGGGTAAAGGAGGTGCATTTGCACAAATTGAGCTCAGAAACTTAAAAGATGGTTCAAAACTTAATGAACGCTTTAGGTCCTCTGAAAATGTGGAGAGGGTCATCTTAGAGGAAACACCTTATGTATTTTTATATAAAGAAAATGATAATCTTATATTTATGAATAATCAAACATTTGAACAAATTACTGTAAGTATTAACATGATAGGTGAACAAGCTGCTTTTTTACAAGATGGTATGAGTGTTATTATAAATTTATATAATGAAAACCCTGTGTCTATTATTATGCCTGATAACTGTGTGGAAGAAATAATTGAAGCTGACGCTGTTATAAAAGGCCAAACGGTTTCCTCATCTTTTAAACCAGCCATTTTAAAAAATGGCATCAAAGTAATGGTGCCTAGTCATATTGAAGTTGGTACTAAAATAGTAGTTAGACCTTCAGACTGCACTTATATAGAAAAAGCTAAAACTTAGAAACATTAAATATATCAAATAACCAATTTGGAGTGAGAATGAGCAATAAGTCACCACTTTTAAATATTATTTTTCAATCTTTAAATAAGATTTCAAGAAATGTTGTTAGAGATTTTGGAGAGATTGAAAATTTGCAGGTTTCCCCAAATTCTGTCGATAGATTTGTATCAAAAACTGAACATAAAATTTATTCTTCGTTATTAGAAGATTTAACTAAATCTAGGCCAGAATGGAGTGTAAAATTAAATGCAAATGAAGCAAGTATAAAAGACAAGTATTACTGGATAATTGATACATTAAATGGACAATTTAACTTTTCTCATGCTTTACCATATTTTGCTATTTCAATTTCTGTGGAATTTAATAATGAAATTATTTCAACCGTTATTTTGGATCCATTAAGAGACGAGATATTTTTCGCAGAAAAAGGTAAAGGATCATTTCAAAATGATAGAAGAATTAGAGTCTCTAGAAGAAATTCGATAAATTCGAGTGTATTTTCAATATATAATGATATTAAAACAAAAGATGACAAAATTACCGACAATATTTTTAAACCAATATATGCTTTAGCATCCAAGAATTCATCAGTCACACGAGAATTTGGATCCTCTGCTTTAAGCTTTGCATGGCTGGCTTCTGGAAAAATTGATTGTTTATTTACTCATAATTTAAACAAAAATCAAATTGCATGTGGAGAACTTATAATAAAAGAGTCTGGAGGATACTTAACTAATTTAAAGTATATTAATGCATATAAAACCTCTGGTGATTTATTAATTGGGGCAAACCCAACCTTACATAAAGATATTCTGAAGAAAATGAATAAATTTTAAAACATGCTAATAAAATAATAATTTTGTGTCATCAAAAAGTCATGATTTAATGACGTAATTAAAGTAAAATGTGAGGATAGAAATGACAGATCCGAATAAGTACGCTTTTAGAATGCTACTCTTGTTAATGATAGTAATTATTCTAATCTCTTTTTTATTTGAACCTTTAAAACAAGCTTTTGAAGGAAATACTGCACTAAATAGTGTAATTATTGGCACTTTTATCTTAGGTACTATCTTTTCATTTAGGCAAACCTTTCGTTTGAGCAAAGAGGCTAAATGGCTGAGATTTATTAAAAGAAAAGATAGTTTAATGCCTGCTAATGTTGTTCTTAAAATAAAGCCAACACTTCTTGCACCAGTAGCAGCTGTCCTTACTGAAAATAGGAAAGATAACCCCTCATTATCTGCAAATTCATTGGGAACTATTCTAGACGGTGTTTCATCGAGATTAGATGAAAGTAGAGAAATTTTGAGATATATGATTGGACTTCTTGTTTTTCTGGGTTTACTAGGTACATTTTGGGGTCTGCTACAAACAATTTCATCTGTTTCTGGAGTTATAAATACAATTGATTTTAATATAGGTAATAATCCGAATGATGGTAACTCCTTATTTATGGATATTCAAAAAGGACTAAGTGCTCCTCTTAATGGAATGTCTACAGCTTTTTCTTCGTCCTTATTTGGTCTTGCTGGCTCACTTATTTTGGGATTTTTAGATCTTCAAGTTGGTCAGGCAAGTAATCGCTTCTTTAATGAACTAGAAGATTGGTTGTCTCAAATGGCTATTTTTACAGCAAGTGAAGGAGGAAGCACTAGTTTAAGTGAGGCAGCTGTAGAAAATTTAGCAATTGTATCCAAACGTGCCAACCAAAATGAGAATGAAAGAGTAAGGATTACTGAAAATATAAACGAATTAACAATTGTTTTAAATCGACTTGTTGAAAAACTTGATGAAGATAGAAGTGTGAAAGATCATTTAATTACTATTTCATCAATTCTTAAAAATTTAAGTGAACAAAACACTAATAGTATTTCAGAATTTCAATCTAATTTAACTCTAGAGTTAAGAGCCATTTCAAAACAATTATCAGAAATGGAAAAATCATATAACAAGCTCAATAATAAATAAAAATATTTTAAGATTTGAAGAATTAATTTGTAATGTTAAATAAAGTTAGAAGAAGACAAGTGGATTATACATGGCCGGGGTTTGTAGACGCATTGGCTAGTTTATTGATGGTAATTATTTTTGTCTTAATGATATTTGTTTTATCACAATTTTTTCTTTCACAAAAAATGACTGGTCAAGATGAAGCTCTAGTTGAGTTAAGGAATAATTTAGTTGAGTTAGGTGAAATGCTTTCTTTAGAAAGGCAAACAACAACAGAATTAACAACACAATTATCTTTGTTGGAAACTAAAATAGTGGAAGTTAAAAAAAATTTAAACGACGAAAAAGAACTTGTGACTCAATTTAAAGAAGAGCTAGCTGGTCAAAGCAACATTCTACGCCTAAATCAGAGTGAAATTGAAGATTTAAAAGAAAAACTAAAAATAAAGTTACAAGATTCACTTGTTTTAAAGAATAATCTTTCACAGTTAGAGAAAAGAATAAATAAAAAAGATAAAGATATAAATGAAAAGAATGAAACTATTAATGCAAACAAAAAAGAAATAAATCAATTAATCTCTGCGTCTCTTAAATTACGAAATAAATTGTCTCAACTACAAACTCTTTTATCAGCCTACAAGGCAAAAGATAAAAAAGAAAAAGTTAAAACAATTAATATAGGAAAAGAAATGAATTCGGCTCTTGCTAGAAGAGTAGAAGAACTTCAGAAATTCAAATCAGATTTTTTTGGTAGAGTAAGAGAACTTATCAAAGGACGTAAAGAGATAAGAATAGTAGGGGATAGATTTGTTTTTCAATCAGAAGTTCTCTTTAAAGTTGGTTCAGAAGAATTAGGCATTAAAGGACAAGAAGAAATGGCTAAACTTGCAATAACTTTAATGGATATAGAAAAATCATTACCTACTGATATTGATTGGATACTCCAAATTGATGGACATACAGATAACTTACCAGTTAAGAAAGGGCAGAATTACCTAGATAATTGGGAGCTATCAACAAAAAGAGCTTTATCTGTTCTAAGATTTTTAATAAAGCAAGGTATTAAACCAGATAGGTTGTCTGCCTCAGGCTATGGAAGTTTTCAGCCAATTGATAAAAAAAATACAAATGTTGCAAGAGCAAAAAATAGACGGATTGAAATGAAAATAACACAGAGCACAAAAACTAATTAATAAGAGAAAAAATGATAGAAAAACTAGTTAATAAATTTAAAGCAAATTCAATACGGCATTTATTTATAATTTTTATTATATTTGCCTTAAGTGGATCCGGTTCTTTATTTATATCCTCTCCAATTTTAGTTGTACTAGGTTTAGATAAATTAATTACGTTTTATCCCTTATATATTTTTATAAGAATAATTTTAATTATTCCCATTTATCAATTTATATTAATTATAATAGCCTCACTTTTTGGGGAGTTTGATTATTTCTGGAAATTTGAGAAAAAATTTCTTCAACGGCTTAGAATTATAAAATAATTCAAATAACTTGTATTTATTAAAATTTAATTGTAGACATTTATAAATTAACGAGTTTAAGAGATTAATATGAAAAAAGATATTCATCCTGATTACCACGAAATTACTATTATTATGACTGACGGAACTGAATATAAGACTAAATCCACCATGGGAAAAGCTGGAGACACCCTTAAACTCGATATAGATCCAAAATCTCATCCTGCTTGGACAGGCCAGCACAGAATATTAGATTCCGGTGGTCAGGTTGCTCGTTTTAATAAACGCTTTTCAGGGCTCGGGATTAAAACCGACTAATTCTCTACATAATGAAAATTACTAAATTTTAATATTCTTTCTGTTAATGTCGTTAATAGTTTAATACGGTTTAATTTTATTTTCTCAACTTCATGATTTACAATTATTTTTTCAAAAAATGAATGTATAACATAATGTAAATTGATAATTTCTTTCAAAATAATCCCTTGATGTTCTAGATCTGTTAAATATTTTTTTAAATTAATATCTAAATTCTGAGACTTATCAAAAATTTCTTCTTCTTCAGAACTCTCAAAAAGATGTGGATTAACTTTCACATTCGATGTATCAGAAAGTTTATTAGATTTGATTATATTGTTTAATCTTTTGAAATTGACTAAAAATGTTTTAAAATCTTTAGTATCTTTAATATCATTAAGACAGTTAACTCTTTGATAAAGAATCGGAAATAAATAATTTTTAGACTCTTTTAAACTGATAACTGACTCAATGATATCATCCCTGAAATTTTGTTTTTTTAAAATGAATTTTACTTTATCGATTATAAAATCAACCAAATCTAATTTAATTATTTTTGATGAGTTTTTATAAGACTTGAGTGCTTCAGTAAAAAGATCATTTATTGAAATATTTACTTTTGATTTCATTAAAATTTGAACTATGGAAAAACCTGCCCTTCTAAGACCAAATGGATCTTTTGAGCCACTCGGCTTTTTATTTATTATGAAAAAACCTGTCAAATTATCAATGTTATCAATCATAGAAAGCATGCAACCAAGTTTAGTTTTAGGCATATCATTTGAAATACCCTTTGGTTTATATTGATCAAAGATTGCTTTTGAAACCTCATTAGGTTTTCCATTTAATTTAGTATAATATCCTCCCATAATTCCCTGTAACTCAGGGAACTCTCCAACCATTTCTGAGACAAGATCAAATTTTGATAAAAGAGAAGCTTCTCTGGCCAAATAACTATCTACACTAAATAAACTAGAAAAATATTTAGAAACTGTGGATAATCTAATTGTTTTCTCATGTAAAGAACCTAATCCTTCGTAAAATAAAACCCTTTTTAATTTCTCATTGAAATTTTCAATTTTAATAGAAGTATCTGTCTTCCAGAAGAAATCAGCATCAGACAATCTAGCTTTTAATACCCTTTCATTACCCTCAATTATAGTTTTGTCTCTTTCTTTTTTAGGAATCGTGTTTGAAACAAATAAGAATTTAGGCACTATATTATTTTTATCATCAATAATTGAAAAATATTTTTGATGAACTTTCATTGCAGTAATTAATACTTCTTTAGGCAAGTTCATAAATTGTTTATCGATAGTTCCAATTAAGACATTAGGAAATTCTACTAATCCTAAAACTTCGTCTAGCAAATAGTCATCACCTAATAATTTTATATCTTTGTCTTTTAATAATAAATTTGTATCGTTTATTATTTTGTTTTTTCTTTTTTTTCTATCTAATATAAGATAATTATTTTCTAATAATCTTTCGTATTCATCAATACTTTCCACCTTTATTTTTTTATTTTCATTTCTATGTCCAAAAGTATAATTAGAAAAAATTAAAGAATTATTTTTATCTATTGCAACCTTTCCTTCTATTGGTTGATTGTTGAATAACAACAAAATATTTCTGAGTGGTCTAGCCCATCTCAATTCAGAATAAGCCCATCTTTGACTTTTAGGCCAAACGAAATTATTTATAATTTCGTTAATAATCTCTGGCAAAACTTCAGAAGTATTTTTTCCATTAATTTGGTTAAGATAAAAATAAAATTTTCCATTTTTTGTGTCTTTAATAACAATATCATTTTCTTGTAGATTATTTGATTTTAAGAAGCCATGAATAGCCTTTTCGTTTGATCCAAGTCTGGGGCCTCTTTTTTCAATTATTTGGTTTTTTTGTTTCAAATCTATATTTTTTATAATGACTGATAAATGTCTTGGACTGGAAAAGGTTAAAATTTGTCCATAACCTATATCCCTGTTCATAAACGACTTTTCAAATAGACTTGTTAACTGTTTTTCTGAGCCAGTTTGCATCCTAGCTGGTATTTCTTCAGAAAAAAGTTCTAAGAGCAGGTTGCCTTTTGCACCTTTATTGTTAGGCATTTGATTTGCCCATCCAAGCTAAACAACATGATCTTGACATGTTTCTTACCCTTAAAATATAAGCTTGCCTTTCTGAAACAGATATAACTCCTCTTGCGTCCAATAAATTAAAAATATGGCTTGCTTTGATACACAGGTCATAGGCAGGAAGAGGTAAAGGGTTAATTTTATCTTCTAGTAAAAATGAGCATTCTTTTTCAGCATCATTGAAATGTTGAATTAAAACAGATGAATTTGACTTTTCAAAATTATAAATTGAAAATTCTTTTTCTTGTTGTAAAAAAATATCTCCATAAGTTTTTCCACCTTTGTCTTTATCTAATCCATCCCAGTCTAAATGATAGACATTTTCAACTTTTTGAATAAACATTGCTAATCTCTCTAAACCATATGTAATTTCGCTAGCAACGGGTTTTACTTCTATTCCTCCAACTTGTTGAAAATATGTAAATTGACTTATTTCCATACCATCGCACCAAATTTCCCAACCCAAACCTGAAGCACCTAATGTTGGGCTTTCCCAGTCATCTTCTACAAATCTGATATCATGATTTTTGGAATTTAAGCCAACAGCATTTAAACTTTCCAAGTAAAGGTTCTGTATATTTTCTGGAGATGGTTGAATAATTACTTGAAATTGATAATAATGCTGGAGTCTATTAGGATTTTCTCCATACCTTCCATCAGTTGGTCTACGACATGGTTGAAGATAAGCTGCTTTCCAAATAGGATCTGGACCCAAAACTCTCAAAACTGTAGCAGGATGGAATGTTCCTGCACCAACTTCAGTGTCATAAGGTTGCATTAAAACACAGCCTTGATCCATCCAATAATACTGCAGCTTCATAATAATATTTTGAAATGATTTATTTTTATCCATTGAAAAGCTTTTGACCTAATTATAATAATTTTATTCTATGTTTGAATACTCATAAATAATTCAGATGATATCAAAATTAAACTTATGAACATTCTTTATTGTTGCAGCGGTCACCTGTACTCCATAAACCACATTTATCACATTTAAATGCGTCAATGCCTTTTTTATTGGTATCTGATTTATTTTCATTTTTATTTCTAAAGTTAAGTTTTCTTTTTTCTATTATTTTAAAAATGTACCATACTGAAACAAGAATAATTAATAGCCAAAAAATTTTACCTACAGAAAGCATCATTTTACAATCCAAACTTGTTAAAAGCACTTCTTTCTTCAACTTTATTAATCAACATATCTAAAGCTCCAGATAATAAACTTCCAAAACCAAAAAGTTTTTTCTTTGGTGCAAATTCTTTTATTTTTAGATTTTCTCCGAACCTATCTTTTAAAACCGCTTTCATTTCACCAAAAGAATCTATTAATCCAAGTTCTAAACTTTTTTCGCCTGACCAAAAAGCTCCAGTAAATATTTCTTTATTTTCATTTGTAATTTTACTACCTCGTCTTGACTTAACAAATGAAATAAACTGATTATGCAATTCTTTTTGAATCCCTTTTAATCTTTTAACATCATCTTTATTTTCAGGTAAAAATGGATCTAAAATCGCTTTATTATCACCTGAAGTGTAGAGGCGGCGCTCTACTCCAAGTTTTTGAATTGCTTTGTCAAAACCAAATCCAGAAGATACAACACCTATTGAACCAATTATTGAAGCTTTGCTTGCAAAAATTTCGTCTGCTGAACATGCTAACCAATATCCACCAGATGCTGCAACATCTTCAACAAAGGCTATAACTGGAATACTTTTTTTCTCTGATAGACTTCTAATGCGTTTAGAGATCATTTCAGATTGGACAGGTGATCCACCAGGAGAATTTATCTGCAATGCAACAGCTTTTAAATTTTTTGCTGAAAAGGCATCTTCAATATTTTTGTCGATTTCATTTAAATTCAATCCTTTTCTTCTACCCATATTAGGTGCAATAATTCCATTAAGTGGGATTACCGAAACATTTTGAGACTTTCTAAAAATAGAAAGGAGACCCATGGAGTACCTCTATCTGTTGATTTGTTATTTAAAAAATTAATGTCAAAATCTTAAAGTACAACATTTATTTAATTTCTTAAATAAATTGTTTACTAATAATTAAAAATTCCTACCTCACTTATCATCTTTGCTTTTTTTGTCATCAAACCATTTTTGTTATATAATTTTAATCCTGACATTAATTCTGTTGAACTTGCACCACCCTTTCTTGCTACTAAAATAATTCTCTTAGATGACTTTTTATAATTCGGCCAAAATGGAAAAATTTTAAATGAACCAGTTTTTTCTCTTAGATGATGCAATACTAAATCTAAAATTTCACTTGTTATAATTAAGAAAATTATACCTTTACTATTCAGTAATTTAACTGAGCTATTTATCCATTGCTCTAAATTTTTCATCACTTTAGCATAATTTTCTAATTCGTTTTTAGATCTATTTTTATACTCTCTATAAAATGGAGGGTTAGATACAACAATGTCAAAAGTATTAACAAGAGGTTTGTTAATTTTTAAAATATCAATATTCAAAAGTTTAATCTGTTTTTTAAAATTATTATTTAAAATATTTTCTTTAGCCAATTCAAGATACTGATCGTTGTTTTCTATTGCAGTAAGATTAATTTTTTCGTTTTTGTAAGCAATTATTAAACTTATAGTGCCTACCCCGGAACCAACATCAGCCAATAAAACATCTTTTTTTTTATATTGTTTCAAAAACCCGTTTACGAAAGCTGCTAAAAAAACTGCATCAAATCCATATCTGAAACCATGTTTCAACTGAATGATTGAAATTTTTCCCTTTAATATATTGTCAACAGTTCTATTCATAGAATACATAATATCTCTTAAATTAAAGTTATATAAAGATTTAATATATTTTATTAGCGAGTTATAATATAAAAATTGTAGTTTGGAAAATATTGATGAATAAAATTATTAAAGAAAAATCTAGAGATAATGTAATTAAACTACATAAAGCTCTTGAACAAAGCTTACATGATGTTGATAAAGAAATAATAATTAGACTTGATAAATCTATACCCCTAATCAATGATATCGGAAAGCACCTAATTAAAGCTTCAGGTAAAAGACTTCGTCCTCTTCTCACATTAGCTATGGCAGCACAATTTAACGATTATTCTAAAAATCCAAAAATATTAGCTGCTGCTGTTGAGTTTATTCATACTGCCACATTACTTCATGATGACGTTGTAGATGAATCATATTTAAGAAGAGGAAAAAAAACTGCTAATATGATTTGGGGGAATGAATTTAGCGTTCTAGCTGGCGATTTTTTATTTGCTCAATCATTTGAATTAATGGTTGAAACAGGATCAATTAAAGCTTTGTCATGCTTAGCGACAGCATCCTGTAAAATTACTCAGGGTGAGTTTCAACAAATGCAAATTTCAAATAAACCAGATACCAGTATTGAAAAATATTTTGAAGTTATAGGAAAGAAAACAGCTGAGTTATTTGCAGCGTCTTGTGAAAGCGGTGTAATAGTTGCTAGTGGGAATGTTAAGCAGCAAAAAGCTGCTTATAACTATGGATATAACTTAGGCTTAGCTTTTCAAATCGTTGATGATCTTATGGATTTTAATAATAATTCAAATAAAATGGGTAAAAATTTAGGTGATGATTTTAAATTAGGCAAGGTAACTCTGCCAATCATTTTAGCTTGGAAAAAAAGTAACTCATCAGAAAGAAAGTTTTGGGTTAAAACAATTAAAGAACTAAAACAAGAAACTTCTGATTTTAGCCAAGCATTAACTATCTTAAACAAATATAATATATTTGACGAGTGTAAAAATAAAGCACAAGAATTTATATCAATAGCTCAACAAGCGCTTTTTAAATTACCAAATACAAAGTTTAAAGAATATTTATTTGGTTTAGCGGATGAGAGCATAGAAAGATCTAAATGAGAATATAAATGAATAAAGTCTCAAAAAATAATTTTAAGTATAAAAAAGATATAGAAAATGACAATATAAGAGAGAAAATAAAAATTATTATTAAAAGAGATAAAAAGTATAATCTTCGTGATTTGTCCAGATCTCTAAATAAAAATGATGCATATTTACAACAATATCTATTTCGAGGTACTCCTAAAATTCTTCCCGAGGAATATAGACACAGATTAGCTCAAATTCTTAATGTGAAGATCACAGAACTAACACCAAACTGGTTAAAAAAATTTACAGCTGAAGAAAAACTAATAACGATTAAAAATATAAAGACAGATTCACTTGATAACAACTATATCTCAATTTCACAAAAACTATTATTTGATACAGACTTCTCAAAATTAGAAAATTTATTTTTTTTCCAAAATAATACGAATAAAGGTATGGTAACCACTATTGTGGATGTTGGAATAAATAAATATACAAAGCCTGACATATACCTTCTAAATGATAAAAAAAATTTCTTTTTGGCTTACATTGAAATAAGTCAAGTTAATAATACTAAAATGAGTATAAAGCCATACTTAGAAACATTTTATCCATTCCATATCTCATCAGAAATATTAAAAGTAAGTGGAAAAGCTTTGTGGCAAGGATCTAAAATATTTCAAAAATGAAAAGAAAAAATAAATTACCTCAAAACTTTGACTCTAAAGTTCTTGCAATTAACCACATTGGATCAAAAGGAGAAGGTGTTTCATATTTACATACGGAATTTAATTATAAAGAAAAAGAGTATAATTTTTTTATTCCTTTTAGTTTACCTAATGAAACAATTATAGCTCGACCTACTCATTTTTCTTCAGAGGGAATAAGAGCAGAAATAATTGAAATAAAAGAGTCATCAATAGATAGAAACGATCCTCAATGCAGACACTTTTTTAAGTGCGGCGGATGTACACTTCAACATTGGAAATTTAATAAGTATAAAAATTGGAAATTTAAAAAAGTTTCAACTCCAGTTTTAAAATTATCTTCAAATACTCATGTTAAGCCAATTATGGTATCATCTTTAAAAAGTAGAAGACACACTAAGTTTATGGCAAAAAAAATTGAAACTACTACAATAGTTGGTTTTAATGAATATAGAACTAATTTTATTACTAAAATAAATGAATGTATTATAATTGATGAACAACTTGTAAAATTAATAAATAATATAGAAAAACCTCTTAATAATCTTCTTCAAATTGGTGAAACAATTAATATTCATGCTAACCTTTTAGATAATGGTATTGATTTGTTGATAGATGGATTAGATAAAGTTCCTTTCAATCAATTTACCGAACTTAATGAAACTTTATTACAAAATAATGTTATTAGATTTAACCGTAAGAGTGGAGATAAAACAACAGATCTTGTATTTATTACAACAAATACAAGCTTATCAAATAAATTATTTTCCACGACTGTTTACCCTACTCCTGGTGGATTTTTACAGGCAACTATTGAAGGTGAAAACGCCATTATTAACAATACAATTAGTGCCCTAGAAAATATCAATAAAAGTAAGCTGATATGTGAGCTTTTTTCTGGCTGTGGTACAATAACTATACCTCTTCTTTTAAAAAAGTATAAAATTCATGCTTTTGAAATAAATAATGAAACTCTTGAGGCAATTAATAAAGTAGCAAGAAAACATGGCTTAAGTAATAACGTTGTTACAAAAAACAGAAATTTAAAAAAAACACCATTAAAACCAGAAGAATTAACAAAATATGACGCGATTATCATTGATCCACCAAGGTCAGGTGCACATTTGCAATTTTCAAATATTGCAACGTCTAAAGTACCAATTGTAGTGAGTATTTCTTGCAATATTAATACATTTATTAGAGATTCCAAATCATTGATTGAAAATAATTATGAATTAAAATGGGTTCAACCAATTGATCAATTTCTATTTTCTTCACATGTTGAAATAGTTGGTCTTTTTGAGATAAGAAAGGTTGATTAAATGTTAATCAAAAGATCTATAACGATAAATAAACACCGAACTTCATTATCTCTAGAGAAAGAGTTTTGGGAAGCTATAAAAATAGTTTCTAAAATAAAAAATTGTTCGATTGAAAGTTTAATTACTCTAATAGATTTTAATAGAAAAACCTCTTTAGCATCTTCTACAAGAGTTTTTCTATTACAATTTTTTAAAAATAATTAACCAGTAATTCCAATCTGCCATGGAGCAAATTCGTGACGACCAAGGTTTAAAATTTCACTTTTTGTTTTTTTACCGGAGGCAAACGAAATAAATTCTTCAAAAATTTCAGCTCCCATTTCATCGATATTTTTGTTACCGTCAATTACTAACCCACAATTAATGTCCATATCTTCGTTCATTTTTTCATAAAGATTAGTATTAGTGGCAAGTTTTATAGAAGGAGTTGGCTTAGCACCAAAACATGATCCTCTTCCAGTAGTAAATGCGACTAAATTTGCACCTCCAGCAATTTGGCCTGTTGCAGAAACGGGGTCAAAGCCGGGGGTGTCCATAAATACAAAACCCTTTTTAGTAACTTTCTCTGCATAATTATAAACTTCCATCAATCCACTTGTACCACCCTTCATTGCAGACCCTAGTGATTTTTCTAAAATATTTGCAAGCCCTCCTTTTTGATTACCTGGGCTTACTATTCCATTTATTTGTACATCTCTACCTACAGAATAAACTTCTTTCCACCAAGTAACTTTGTCCATTAATTTTTCTGCTACAGAAACACTCACAGCCCTAGCAGTTAAACTATTTTCAACACCATAAATTTCTGGTGTCTCTGACAAAATAGCAGTACCTCCATGACTTACTAATATATCAACAGCTTTTCCTAAAGATGGGTTGGCAGATAAAGATGAAAAAGCATCTGAGCCACCACATTGAAGCCCAACCATCAGATATGATAGAGGAGCCTCTTGCCTTTTAATTTTGTTAGCCTCATCTAACATTTCTTCTACATATTTTATACCAGCTTTAATTGTTGCGGTTGTTCCACCATTATCTTGCATAACTAAAGTTTTTAAATTTGAACTTTCATGTAACCCTTGATTGGTAAAAAGACCACCGACCTGACATCTTTCGCAACCTAATCCAACAACTAAAGATGAGGCTACATTTGGGTGATTTATATATCCTCCCAGAGTTCTATGAAGCAGGTCCATAGGCTCTCCAGAAAGTTCCATTCCACATCCAGTAGAATGACTAAACGCAGCCACGCCGTCAACATTAGGATAATTTTTAAGAATTTCGTCAGTAAAATGTGCTGCAATTTCATGTACTACAGTCGCAGAACAATTTACTGTTGAAACTACTGCAATAAAGTTTCTAGTACCTACATTTCCATCTGGTCTTTTGTATCCCAAAAATGTTCTTTCACTTGATGCTTTTACAAATCTAGTTGGTTGATATTTTGAACAGTATTCGTGGTCTCTACTAAATTCTTTAAAAACAACATTTGAATTAGTTAAAACCTGACCTTTAACTATATTAGAATCAGCAAAACCTATAATGGTTCCATATTTATATATTGGGCTGCCTTTAGAAATATTCACTCTTGCAATCTTCTGTCCAGATAATATCGGCGAATCTAAAATAATATCAAAATTTTTTAAATACTGTCCAGCTTTCATATTGTCTAATGCAATAATTATGTTATCTGAATCATTTAAAATTATACTTTTTAATTGTTCCTCATAAGTCTGATTATGGTCCATATGATTTAACTCCCCTTACTTATGAAATATATACATTAATTACTCTTTGACCAATCCTCGAAATCACTTTTCTCTTGTTCATCTGTTAATGGATATAACCCTTTTATTGACGAACCTTTTCGAACTTTTTCAATTACGTAATCCTCATAAATTGTCATGGATTTTACCTCATCAGCAATCCCTTTTACTATATGAGCTGGTATTACCACCACTCCTTCTTTATCGCCTACCAATAAATCTCCGGGCCATACTGCTACATCACCACAACCTATCGGCACATTAATGTCCACAGCCTGATGCAATGTAAGGTTAGTAGGAGACGACGCCCTATTATGATATGAGGGTATTTGCAAATTTTTTATCTCATTTGAATCTCTAAAACCTCCGTCTGTCACTACCCCAGCACACCCTTTAACCATTAATCTAGTAATCAAAATAGCGCCTGCAGAAGCGGCTCTTGGATCTTTACGACTATCAAATATTAAAACATAGTCCTTTGGACATTCCTCAACTGCAACTCGTTGAGGATGATTGGGATTTTTGAAAACTTCTAACGTATTGAGATCTTCTCTTGCTGGAATATATCTAACAGTAAACGCTAAACCAATCATATTTGGAAGATTTGGGTTAAGAGGAAAAATACCTTGAATAAACTGATTTCGAAACCCTCTTTTAAATAATGCTGTACATATTGTTGCAACGCTTGAATTTAAGTAAGTTTTTTTTATTTCTTTATTTATCATGTGACACCTTAAAAAATATCTGGTTCTTTAGCAGATTTTCCAAAATTTGTTTCTAAAAAATCAAAGTCACAACCATTATTTGCTTGTGTTACATGATTACTGTACATCCATAACCAACCCCTTCCCGCTTTAGGTTCTTTAGGTTTAATTTTTTTTCTTCTTAAGGATAAAATTTCATTATCAACCAACATATTAATTGAGCGCAATTCGATGTCAATTTCAATAATATCGCCGGTCTCTAACAAGGATAATGGACCACCTATAAAACTTTCAGGAGCCACATGAAGAATACACGCTCCATAGCTAGTGCCACTCATTCTGGCATCTGATATCCTAACCATGTCTCTAACTCCTTTTTTGAGAAGTTTTTTTGGAATTGGCATCATGCCCCATTCAGGCATACCAGGACCACCAACTGGGCCAACATTTCTTAGCACTAAAATATGATTTTCTGTTACATTAAAATCATCTCTGTCAATTATTTCTTTCATTTCAGGGTAACTATCAAAAACTATAGCTGGACCTTTATGTTTAAAGAATTTCATATCACATGCAGCTGGTTTAATCACACAACCATCAGGAGCTAAATTACCTTTAAGCACTGCTAATGATCCTTCTTTATAAATTGGATTATCCAATGGACGAATTATATCATCGTTGATAGTTTTTGTTTCAGAAATAATTTTTCTTAAACTTAGGCCTGAAACTGTTATTTCATCTAAATTAAGTTTTTCTCTCAATTCATGCATTAGAGCTAAAATACCACCCGCATAAAAAAAGTCTTCCATTAAATAGTCTTTACCTGATGGTCTAATATTAGCAATAAGAGGAATTTCTCTTCCTTTTTTATCTAAATCATCCATTGTTAAATTAACACTTGCTCGCCTTGCCATAGCAATTAAGTGAATGATAGCATTCGTAGAACAACCCATTGCCATAGCTACAGTAACAGCATTATCAACTGATTTTTCAGTTATTATTTTAGATGGAGTTAAATCCTCCCAAACCATTTCAACAATTCTTCTTCCTACATCTGTTGACATTCTTATGTGGTTTGAGTCTGCGGCAGGAATAGAACTGGCACCTGGTAAGGATAACCCAAGGGCCTCTGTTATAGCAGTCATTGTACTTGCGGTTCCCATTGTCATACAATGTCCGTAGGATCTAGCAATTCCAGCTTCAACATCTTCCCAATCTTTATTACTTATATTGCCCGCTCTTAATTCGTCCCAATATTTCCAACCATCAGAACCACTTCCTAAAAATTTACCTTTAAAATTACCTCTTAACATTGGACCAGCTGGTAAAAAAATCATGGGTAAATCTAAACTTATTGATCCCATTGTTAAAGCTGGTGCTGTTTTATCACAACCTCCCATTAAAACAACACCATCTATAGGATGGGATCTTATTAACTCTTCAACTTCCATTGACAGCATGTTTCTATAAAGCATGGTAGTAGGTTTTACATACATCTCTGCAAGAGAAATAGCAGGAAGTTCGACTGGAAACCCTCCAGATTGATATATACCTTTTTTAACGTCTTCAACTCTCTGTTTAAAATGTGTATGACAAGGTTGTATATCAGACCACGTATTAATTATACCTATCAATGGTTTATTTTCCCAGTCATCTTTGCTCAAACCCATCTGCATCGCTCTGGATCTGTGACCAAAAGACCTAACGTCTTGAGGGGAAAACCATCTTGAACTTCTTAAATCTTTATATTTTTTTTTAGTCATTTTTACCCTTAAAGGTTTTATAATTTAAATAATCATAAAATATATTAATTAAAATTTCTCTAAAAAAATAATTAAGAATATTTTTTGGAAAATGGTAGGCCTGGAGGGACTTGAACCCCCAACCACTCCGTTATGAGCGGAGGGCTCTAACCAGTTGAGCTACAGGCCTATATAATTATGATTTCTTCATAATATTTATGCTGGTTTATACAATCACAAATTAACTATGTAAAGAGTAAGTATATAAAGATTAAACCTTAATTTTCTAAAAATGATCTTAATTTTTTTGATCTTGTAGGATGTTTCAACTTTCTTAGTGCTTTTGCTTCAATCTGACGAATTCTTTCTCTTGTAACACTAAATTGTTGTCCAACTTCTTCTAAAGTATGATCAGTATTCATACCAATACCAAATCGCATTCTTAAAACTCTTTCTTCTCTAGGCGTTAGACTAGCCAATATCCTAGTAGTAGTCTCACGTAAATTTGCGTGAATAGCAGCTTCTAGTGGCTGAACTGCCATTTTGTCCTCTATAAAGTCACCTAAATTACTATCATCCTCATCACCTACTGGCGTTTCGAGTGAGATTGGTTCCTTAGCAATCTTCAGAACTTTTCTTACTTTATCGAGTGGCATTGATATCTTTTCAGATAATTCTTCAGGGGTAGGTTCTCTACCTATTTCATGAAGCATTTGTCTCGAAGTCCTAACAAGTTTATTAATTGTTTCAATCATGTGAACAGGAATTCTAATAGTTCTTGCTTGATCTGCAATTGAGCGTGTAATAGCTTGTCTAATCCACCAGGTAGCATATGTAGAAAACTTATAACCCCTTCTGTATTCAAATTTATCTACTGCTTTCATTAAACCAATATTACCTTCTTGAATAAGATCTAAAAATTGTAAACCTCTGTTAGTATACTTTTTAGCAATAGATATAACTAATCTTAAATTTGCTTCTACCATTTCTTTTTTAGCTCTGGCTGCTTCTCTTTCACCTCGTTGAATTATTTGTATAAGTTTTTTATATTCTTGAATAGGCAAACTGACATTATTTACAATATCAAATATCTGATCACAAATGCCCACTATTTGATCGTTATAATCTGATGTGAATTTATCCCAAGCTTTAGAATTTCCTGGTTTAATTGCCCAATTGTGATTAATTTCGTTCCCAACCCAGCTGTTAATAAAATCTTTTCTTTTTACACCAGAGTTTTCAGCTAACCTTAACAAAGACCCTTCTACGTTAGAAATTTGCCTATTAAGGCCATACATCTGATCTATTAGCTCTTCTTGTCTATTATTATTAAGGTAAATTTTTTCCATTTGTTCAATGAGTATAATTCTTAACTCACTTAGTTTTTTTTCAGACCTTGGAACTAAAGCTTCATTTTTTCTTAATCTTGCTATTCTTCTATCACTAAGGGTAAGAATTTCTTTAAAAGTTTTAGCAACTTCGTCAATCATTTTTATAATTTGTTCTTTTATCTCTGATTCCATCGCAACTAGAGATAAGTTAATATCATCTTCCTCACTATCGTCTTCGATTTCATCTTCAGTAATATCATTATCACTTTTTAATTTGTCTTTTTCTTCATTTTTAATAATGTCGTCTGTACCATTATTTTTTAAAATAGGATCCAACTCGGTTGATTTGATACTCTTAAGATTATCATTCGCAACTGCGGGTTCATTCGCTCCTCCATAAATGCGAGAATATGTTGTCTCAAGATCAATAATATCTCTTAACAACATTGTACCGTCATCAACTTCATCTCTCCATTTAAGGAAAGCTCTCATAGCTAAGGGTGACTCATAAATTCCCCCAACCATTAGCTCTCTACCAGCTTCAATTCTTTTAGCAATAGAAATTTCACCTTCTCTTGATAAAAGTTCAACAGATCCCATTTCTTTTAAGTACATCCTTACTGGATCGTCAGAGCGAGCACCATCTTCATCAGTCAAATTTCCACTATTCTTGTCATCTTCTTCTAGAGATATTTCTTCTTGTTGATCAACTATATTTAGACCCATATCGTTGATTGCAGAATGAATATCTTCAATCTGTTCGGAAGTGTATTCTCCGGGTGGTAAAGCTGAGTTTAAATCGTCTAGTGTAACGAAACCGTTTAATTTTCCTTTTTTTATTAAAGATTTAATAGCTGATTTGTTAAGATCTAAAATAGGACTATCATTTACATTTTTATTGGAATTTTTATTATTTGTAGTTTTGGCCAGCATTAATCATCTCTTTTTAATTTTTGTTATTTTCAGCAAAACTAATTTTCCTTATATCTACCAAGTCCAATAATTCCTGAAAAACTTTATTAATATTTTCATTATTTACACTCTTCAAATCTATGTTTAATCTTGAAGAATAGTTACTTTGCATAAAATTTTTAATTTGGGTAGTAAAACCTTTTCCTATCATATCTTTTTGTAAATCTTTGGAGTTTATTTGAGGTGAATCATTGACTGATTTTAATATTGCTTCCTTCAAATCATTTAAATCTTTCTTTCTAAAGTCAATTAAAGAAATCTTTTCGTCAAATATTATACTGATATCAGGATATAATAACATAATATAAATAATTGCTCCAATTTTAATTTCAATCCCAGTTTTAGGTAGATTTTTTCTCTTTGGATATAAATTTTGATTATAAGGTGCTTGATTATTAAGTGAGTTATCATTTTTTCTTCTAAAAACTCTGATTCTTTTTTCAATTTCATCCCTAAATGCTTGTTTAATATTGTTATTTTCAATAGTATTAACTTTCCCTCTTAAATAATCCCAAAAAAGAGCATGACTTTCTGGCTCATTTTCTTGGATTCTTGTTAAGCCTTGCATCCATAGCATGTCTAGGGCTCCCATTCCTTTATCTAAAAGTTTTTCAAATTCTTGCAAGCCATTTTTATTAATAAATTCTTCTGGATCAAGACGGTCTGGTAGAAAAACAAATTTTAATTTTTTGTTTAATTTTAACTTAGGAAAATATTTTTCAAATACTCTTAAAGTAGCATTTTTCCCAGCAATATCTCCATCAAAAACTAGAAAAGCTTCATCAGATATATTGAAAATATTTTCAATATGATTTTCTGTTAATGCTGTGCCCAAAGAAGCAACAGATGGATAACCATAAGAAGTTAATGAAATAACATCCATATAACCTTCGCAAATTATTAGTCTTTTATCATTAAGAAGTTTTTTGGCTTCTGACACCCCAAATAATTGTTTACTCTTTTGAAATAAAAATGTTTCAGGTGAATTTAAATATTTTGGGTTTCCTTCTCTTGTTAATCTTCCACCAAAAGCAATTACATTTCCTGAACTATTTAAAATAGGTATCATAAGTCTCTGTTGGAAATAAAAAACATAACTTTTTTTTGGATTTTCTTTAATTAAACCTACATCAATCATATCATCAATTGAAAAACCTTCTTCCTTCAGTCGCGATACTAAATAATTATTGGATTTTAAGTTGCCAGAATAACCTATTCTAAAATTTTCAATTAGAAATTTATTTATTCCTCTTTTATTCAAATAGTTTCTAACTTGTTCTCCAATAGGTGCATTTAAATTTTTGACGTAAGAATCACAAACCCTGTTTAAAAGATTTAGTTGCCTCTTTGATTTTGAATTTTCAGAAAAAGTACCATTATTATAATTTATTCCTGATTGATCCGCTAATTTTTTTAAAGCATCAATAAAAGATATATTTTCCATTTCCATTACATAACTAAAGATATCTCCATTTTTCCCACATCCAAAACAATGAAAAAAACCTTTGTCATCAGAGACGTTAAAAGAGGGTGTTTTTTCTTTATGAAACGGACATAAAGCTACGTAATTAGACTTATCGCGTCTTTTTAAAGAAAGATTTTTGCCTATAACTTCAGAAAGTCTAATAGAATTTTTTATTTCTTCTTTTATGTCCATTTTAATTCTTATATCATGTCAATAAATTATATTAATCATTGTTAGTTAACTTACTTTTAATAACTTGACTAACAATTCTAAAATCCATTTTCCCCTTATATTGGTCTTTTATTAATTTTATAATTATGCCCATATCTTTCATGGAAGATGCCCCATATGACTTAATAATATTGTCAATGATAAAATTAATTTCTTCATCAGATAATTGCTTTGGTAAAAAATTTGAAATTATTTTTATTTCATTTTCTTCCCTTTTTGCTAAATCAACCCTATTTCCTTTCAAATATAGTTCAATAGAAGATTTCCTTTGTTTTATCATGGTTTGAAGGAGTGAAATTATTTCTTCATCATTAATACCTTCTCTATTTCCTTTACCTTTTGCTAGAATATCTTTATCTTTAATTGATGCTATAATAAGTCTTAAAGTGCTAGTTAAGTCGACATTTTTTTCTATCATTGCTTTTTTTAAATTATTTTTAACATTTTCTCTTATAGTCATTTTCTATCCTAAATTTTATTGTAAATATTGGAAATTAAGCGACAATAAAATTTTAACTTAAATGTATGTGATCATAATTAACTTTTTAAATTTTATTGACGAAAATAATAATACAATCTAATTACATCCATGATGAAAAATATTCTTGAAAATTATTTCTTTTTTAGTCCCAAAATTTTATTAATGTTTTACTTCTTATAACTTAACTTATAAGTAACAGATAAGGTATAGAATGAAAAAATCAAACCAAAAAAAAGTTTTTCCTGATGATTGTTATGTACCGTTTAATTTAAATAGAACTCCTGAAAAGAGTTTTTTAGATTGTATATTGTTATTAAGTGATGGTTCATATTTTTATGGTACATCCTTTGGTTCTAAAAAAAGAAGTTCTGGAGAAATATGTTTTAATACATCTCTTACTGGCTACCAAGAAATAATTACAGATCCATCATATACTGGCCAAATCATTACTTTTACTTTTCCACATATTGGAAATATTGGCTCAAACAATTCTGACAATGAAGGAAAAACCTTGTCTGTTGCAGGTATTGTTGTAAGGCAACTTCCTACTAAACCATCTAATTGGCGTTCAGAACAAAGCTTTAATGATTGGTTAATTTTCAATAAAATTCCTGGAATTTCAGGTATTGATACACGCTTACTAACTAAAACTATACGTAAATATAAAAGCTGTAACGCTATGATATGTTATGATGAAAACGGAAAATTTGATTTAAATGAATTGAAAGCTGAATTAAAAAAACACCCAAAAATGGATGGACTAAATCTCTCATCTTCAATAACTACGAATTATCAATATCAATTTAATGAATATCCTCACGAGTTAATATCAACAAAATTTTCAATCAATAACAATTTTAAACCAAAAATAGCTGTCATTGATTTTGGTGTTAAACAAAATATACTCAGACATCTAGTTAATTTAAATGCTGAAGTCATTGTGTTACCCGAAAATACTAATATAGAAAATATTTGTAATTTTAAACCAGATGGTATTTTCTTATCCAACGGTCCAGGAGATCCTGCGGCAACAGAAAAAAAATGTAGGAAAATTCTAAAATCAATTTTCAAATTAAATATTCCTGTTTTTGGAATATGTATAGGACATCAATTAATTGGACTATCTTTTGGAGCTAAAACTATAAAAATGTCTCAGGGACATCGAGGTGCCAACCACCCTGTTAAAAATTTGTTAAATGATAAAGTTGAAATAACTTCCCAAAATCATGGTTATGAAATAGATATTCAATCTTTACCTAAATGTTTTGAGGTTACTCACATTTCTTTATTTGACAAATCTATAGAAGGTTTAAAACACAAATCTTTGCCAATATTTTCTGTTCAATACCACCCGGAAGCTTCTCCTGGGCCAACTGAGTCTTCTTATCTATTTAATCATTTTTTAAAACTTATCAAAGTATCAAACAATGCCAAAACGTGAAGACATAAAATCAGTTTTAATAATTGGGGCTGGACCTATAATAATCGGACAAGCCTGTGAATTTGACTATTCAGGTGCTCAAGCGTGTAAAGCTCTTAAAGAAGAAGGTATAAGAGTAATTTTAATAAACTCTAACCCTGCAACAATTATGACAGATCCAATGATGGCTGATTCAACTTATATTGAACCTATAGAAAAAGATACAATAGAAAAGATTATAAAAATAGAGAAACCTGACGCAATTCTTCCTACTATGGGAGGGCAAACAGCTTTAAATGCTACTCTAGATCTATACAACTCCGGTGTTCTTAAAAAATATAATATTGAAATTATAGGTGCAAAACCAGCCTCTATTAATAAAGCAGAGGATAGAGAATTATTTAAAAGGAGTATGAGAAAAATAGGCTTAGAAACTGCAAAAGCAACAATTGCCAAAAATCTAGATGAAGCTAATTCAGCATTGGATTTTGTAGGATTACCAGCAATTATTAGACCATCTTTTACGCTTGGAGGAGAAGGTGGCGGCATAGCTTACAATAAAGAGGAATTTGTTGAGATTGTGTCAAATGGGCTTAAATTATCACCAAACACTGAAGTACTTATTGAAGAGTCTCTCCTTGGATGGAAAGAGTATGAAATGGAGGTTGTTAGGGATCATTCTGACAATTGTATAATCATTTGCTCTATTGAGAACGTAGATCCTATGGGTATACATACTGGTGATTCTATTACAGTAGCTCCTGCTCTAACATTATCTGATAAAGAATATCAAAATATGCGAAATGCTAGCATTGCTGTTCTTAGGGAAATTGGTGTTGATACAGGAGGTTCAAACGTTCAATTTGCACTTAATCCAAATAATGGGAGATTAATTGTAATTGAAATGAACCCAAGAGTAAGTCGTTCTTCTGCTTTAGCCTCTAAAGCAACAGGCTTTCCCATAGCTAAAGTTGCAGCTAAACTTGCAATTGGATATAATTTGTACGAATTACAAAATGACATTACAAAATCTACACCTGCTAGTTTTGAACCTACTATAGATTATGTGGTTACAAAAATACCCCGCTTTACATTTGAAAAATTTCCTGGGTGTAAGAGTTTTTTGTCAACTTCAATGAAGTCTGTTGGAGAAGTAATGGCCATTGGAAGATCATTCCAGGAATCTCTTCAAAAGGCTCTAAGATCTCTAGAAACAGATTTATCCGGTTTAAATGACGTGCCGTTTCCAGCTCAAAATGAGGTATTAAATGACAAGGATAATGTATCTGGTTGGCTAGCAGAACAGGTTCCTGAAAGAATTTTAAGGATATCAACAGCTTTAAGAAACAAGGTTGCAATTAATGACATTTCAAAAATTACTGGTTGGGACAAATGGTTTTTGGAACAAATATATGGTATTATTGCAGTAGAAGATAAATTAAAAGAAAGCTTATTTCCTTTAAATGAAACGTTTCTTAGAAACATAAAATCTATGGGATTTTCTGACAAACGTATTTCAGAATTAACTAAATTTAGCTCTCAAAAAATATATGATCTTCGTTTTCAATTTAAAATTTTTCCTTCGTATAAAAGAGTTGATACATGTGCTGCTGAATTTTTTTCCGAGACAGCTTATTTATACAGTACTTATGAACAAAACGTTGTAAATGAGTGTGAAGTGTACCCATCTACTAAGACTAAAATAATAATACTTGGTGGGGGGCCAAATAGAATAGGTCAAGGTATAGAGTTTGATTATTGTTGTGTACATGCAGCATACAGCTTATATTCAAGGTATAGAGTTTGATTATTGTTGTGTACATGCAGCATACAGCTTATCAGATGTCGGCTACGAGACTATTATGATCAATTGTAACCCTGAAACAGTGTCTACTGATTATGACACATCCAATAAATTATATTTTGAACCTCTAACTCACGAGGATGTAATTTCTATTATTGAAAAGGAAAGTAAAAATGGAAATGTGCTAGGAGTAATAGTTCAACTAGGGGGACAGACACCTCTTAAAATAGCATCAAATCTAGAAAAAGCTGGTATTAAGATATTAGGAACGTCTGTTAAAGCTATCGACCTAGCGGAAGATAGAAAAAATTTTAAAAATCTATTAAAAAAGTTAAAACTTAATCAACCTTTAAATGATGTTGCTAGCAGTAAAAATGAAGCAATTAAAATAACTAATAAAATAGGTTTCCCAGTAGTTATTAGACCAAGCTATGTCCTTGGCGGTCGTGCAATGGAAATAGTCCATAATAATGAGCAACTACTTAGATATATAAATGATGCGGTAAAAGTGTCAGGCAATAATCCAGTTTTAATAGATAGTTTTTTAAAAAATGCTATAGAAGTCGATGTCGACGCTATATGTGATGGTAATGATACATTTATAGCAGGCATAATGGAGCATATAGAGGAAGCAGGCATTCATTCTGGCGATTCTGCTTGCGCTCTTCCACCGCAAACTCTTGAAAAAAAAATTATTAATAAAATAATTTTACAAACAAAAAAACTTGCAAAAGAATTAAATGTAATTGGTTTTATTAATATACAATTTGCAGTGCAAAGTGATAAAATTTTTATACTTGAGGTTAATCCAAGAGGGAGTAGAACAATTCCTTTTGTTGCTAAGTCAACAGGTATTCCTCTTGTAAAACTAGCATCACAAATCATGACAGGTAAAAAGTTATCAGATTTTAGAATTTCGCATCACAAGATTAACCACATATCTGTTAAAGAAGCGGTTTTTCCATTTGCACGATTCCCAGGAACTGATGTAATACTTGGACCTGAAATGAAGTCTACAGGAGAAGTTATGGGCATAGGTTCGACTTTTGGAGAAGCTTTTGCCAAAAGCCAACTTGGTGCTGGTATCAATCTTCCTCTAGAAGGTCAAGTCTTTATTTCCATTAAAGATGATGATAAAAAAAATATAATACCAATTGCAAAAAATCTTGAAAGTTTAGGCTTCAAAATATGCGCTACATTTGGCACTGCCAAAACTTTAAATAACAATAGTATTAATACAAAATATGTTAAAAAGGTGATTGAGGGAAGACCAAATGCTGTAGATGCAATGTTATCGAAAGAAATACAACTTGTTATCAATACAGCAGAAGGAACAAATTCAATAAAAGATAGTTTCTCTCTTAGACAAACTGCACTTTTAAATAAAATTCCTTATTACACTACTGTTCAAGGTGCTAAAGCAGCAACATTAGCTATCAAATCTATTAAAAATAAAAATTTGGGAATCAAATCACTCCAATCATACTTTGAATAATGAAAATTTTATATTATAATTTAGTTTTAATTGATTATGTGGAAACTTTAAAATGGATAAAATTCCTTTTACATCATCTGGACTTGAAAAAATTAAATCTGAGTTGAACAATCTAAAAAAGTTAGAAAGGCCAAATATCATTCAAGCTATTGCCGTTGCAAGAGAGCATGGTGACCTTAAAGAAAATGCAGAATATCATGCAGCAAAAGATAAGCAGTCTTTTGTTGAAGGAAGAATTACAGAACTTGAGAATGTTACCAGTAGAGCTGAAGTAATAAACCTGAGTAAATTATCAGGTAAAACTGTTACTTTTGGGACTAAAGTTAAAATTATAGACGAAGAAAATGATCAAGAAACAGTTTATCAAATAGTAGGACCATATGAAGCTAATCTGGAATTAGGACACATATCAATAGTTTCACCAATAGCAAAAGCTTTAATAGGTAAAGAAGAAGGCACTTCAGTCTCTGTTTCCACACCTGGTGGAACAAAAAATTATGAAATATTGTCTATTGAAATTATTTCAACATAGTTTCGAATGGTATTCCTGGTAAACTTTTAGTACTTCTAATATTTAAAGATGTTTTTACATTACTAACTTTAGGAGCTTGTGTAAGATTTTTTGTTAAAAATGTTTGAAAGTCATCCCAATCTTTAGTTACAATTTTTAAAAGAAAATCTACTTCTCCTACAAGCATATGGCATTCTCTTACTTCTGGAAAAAGAGATATATAATTTTCAAAAATTTGCAGATCATTTTCAGCTTGACTTTCAAGGCCAACATGAGCAAACACGGTCACCTTAAAACCTAAAAGTTCGGGATTTAAAATAGCACTACATCCACGAATGAAATTTCTATTTTCTAAAGTTTTAACTCTCCTTAAACATGAAGGAGGTGAAATTTTAACAATATTAGCTAATTTTACATTACTAATTTTTCCATTTGTTTGTAACTCTTTTAATATTTTAATATCAATATTATCTAACTTAATTTTTTCATTTTTCATTTTATTAATATTTCTCTATAGTAAGTAATAATTATGTTGAAATATTATTACTATAATCGACACTTATAAACAATTTTATTTCATAAAATAATTTATTTATAAAATTTTATAATTTTTGGGAGAACTAAGTTGCTGAAGTCAACAAAAAAAAGTGCTTGGGTAATAAGTGACGGAACCAAAGGAATGGAAAATCAGTCCTTAGCACTAGTTAAATTATTAAATATAAATTTCACGTTAATAAACTTTAATACACCGTATTTTCTAAAAAAATTTCCTTTATCTAAAAAATTTTATATTTCCTCTATTAAAAAATATTTCTTAACAAACAAGTCTACTCCTTCTTACATTATTACAACTGGCAAAAGAATGGCTGGGGTTTCAATGGCTTTAAAATTAATTCTAAAAGATAAAGTTAAAACTATTCACATTCAAAACCCTAAATTGCCCTATGAATATTTTGATTTATTACTCATTCCCGAACACGATAATATAACTGCAAAAAATGTTATAACAACAAAAGGTGCTCTTTCTTTTTTTAATACTAATGATTTAAAGAATTTTGAAGATAAAAAAATTAAAAACATCAAAAAAAATAAAAAAAGTATTATATTATTAATGTTGGGTGGAAATAATAAAAGATATAAACCGACCAATTCTGATTATTACTATTTAAGCATGAATATTATGGAAGCAACCAAAAATATAAAAGGTCATTTGATAATATTGCCATCTAGACGAACACCTTTAAAGTCTATCAAAATTTTAAATTCTATATTTTTAAAAAATAGTGAAGATTGTCAAATAGTAAATTCATCTGAAAAAAACCCTTATCCAAATATTTTGACTATTGCTGACTATATAGTGGTTACAAGTGATAGTGTTAATATGATTTCAGAAACTGCAACATTAACTACGCCTTTATTTATTTCACATTTCTCAAAAGAAAATGGGAAGATATATAGTTTTTTAAATAATCTTGAAGAGCTTGGTGTTTTAAAAACATTTAAAGGGAAATTGTTTCTTTATAATAAAAATAAATTGAATACTAATGAGGAGACTCTTTTAAAAATTAATAAGTTTTTTGGACTCTAAATAATCACCTAATTTTCTAACTTTCTTGATTTTTTGTTCTAAAAACTTCCAATTATTATTTCGATCTATTTGTTTCCATATTTCTTCAACTTCCTCAATCAGCATATTTTGTCTATTCGTTTCTAGCATTCTTCTTTTTTTTGATATCCCTTTTAATGAGTGGCAATTTTTAAGAATATCTGCCGTTTTTGAAAATCCTTCAACTTTATATTTCTTTCCATAATTAGTCTTCATAAGGTCTATTACAGAATCACTTCCACCATAAAAATCATAAAAAAAGGACGCATAATCTATTTTGTATTTTTCACTTTCATTTAACAAAATATTCATTATTTCATTAAGATTTTTAGTATCAATATCTTGTATTCCTATTCTCCAACAAAAATGATCTTTTAGAGACAGATGAAAATTTATGGAAAATTCATTCAATATCTCAACGATTCTTTTTTCTTTAATTAATTTATTAAGACTTTTGCCCAACTGGGATAAAGCCCACAAAGCTGCTTGTGGCTGTCTGCCAAATGAGTATCTACCATTATAATCAAAATAAGCTGCTGTAAAATTATGATTTGCATATTGTATGAATCTCCATGGGCCAAAATCAAAGACTTCACCAGTTACATTAAAATTATCTGTGTTTAGAACGCCGTGAACAAAGCCTGAAACAATAATTTTACCCATAGATATTGCAACTTTTTTTACACATTCTAAAAATATAGTTTCTATAAACTCCTCACGGTTACTATTCTTATTAATATGAGTGAAATAGTTATCTCCCAAATAATCTAAAAGTATTTCGAGATTATCGTATTGATTTAAATAAGCTAATCTTTGAAAAGTACCAATTCTTATATGACCATTGCTTCTTCTTACTAAAACCGCAGACCTAGTTGGAGACGGCTCGTCATTTCTTTGAAGTTTCTCATTTGTTTCAATTATAGATAAAGTTTGGCTAGTTGCTACACCTAAGGCAGATAAAAACTCTGTAGCTAATAATTCACGAATTGCCCCTTTCAATGTTAATCTTCCATCCCCACCTCTACTATATTTTGTTTTTCCAGATCCTTTTGTTCCTAGATCCCATAAGTTTTTATTCTTATCTAAAAATTGTGCTAATAGAAAACCTCTTCCATCACCTAATTCAGAATTGTAATGTCCAAATTGATGACCATGATATTTTAAAACCAAGGGATCATGATTAACTCCAGGAAATTTAGAAAATTTCCCTAAATAATCTATCCATTCATCATCTGACAGGTCATCAAAACCTATTGGTTTAGCAGCCCTGTTATTTCTAAACCTTAAAATATGATTTGGGAATAGAGCTGGTTTAGCAATATCATAAAATGCATTACCTAAACTAAAATGATTATTCATAACTTTAGAATTATTTTTCATAAACACATTTACATTCGTTTATCTAAAAAGATTATTCTGCAAACTTTTCTCTAATTTATTATAAATGGAAGCAACTTGATCACCATATCCATTATAAATAACCGTGGGTATCCTTCCATCAACTCCTAGTTGTTGCTCAGACTTTTGTGACCATCTAGGATGTGGTATATTTGGATTAACATTAGCCCAAAATCCATATTCTTTAGGCGCGAGTTTTTCCCACAAGCCTATGGGTCTTTTATTTACAAAACTAATTTTTACAATTGATTTTATAGATTTAAAACCATATTTCCATGGAAGAATTACGCGTAATGGAGCACCATTCTGATTAGGTAATTCTTTGCCGTAAATACCCGTGGCAATAAAACTTAAATCATTTTTTGCTTCTTCAATAGTTATACCTTCTTGATAAGGCCACGGATACCACTTTTGTTTTTGTCCTGGGGCAATATCTGGGTTAAAAAAAGTTTCAAACTTAACAAATTTAGCATCAGTTTTTGGTTCAACAATTGATAAGATTTTATTAACCGGAAAACCAGCCCAAGGCACAGTCATTGACCATGCTTCCACACATCTAAATCTATAGACTCTTTCTTCAATTCCACCAATTTTTTTTAGTAAATCTTTAACGTCTATAGTTAATGGTTTATTTACCAATCCATCAATTGTTAATAACCAAGGATCTGTTTTAAGCTGTGCAGCTCTTCTCCAAATATTTTTGCTTGAGCCAAACTCATAAAAGTTTGTATAGGTAGTTGCTAGGCTTTCTTTTGTAAGATCTCTGTCTACTTTGTAGAAATTATTATTTATTGGAGGATAAAATGAACTAAATGCTTTAAAAGGAATTAATGATGCACTAGGAACAACTAGTGAGCCAACAGCTAAATTTTTTAAAATTTTTCGTCGAGAGTTAAAAACACTTTCGGTTGTAATACAGCTTTCTTTTAAATTCCAGATCTTATTTTTTTTTAGAAACACGTACCACTCCAAAATTTTTAAGATAAGCTTAATACTGCTTTTTCAATCCTATTCATGGCTTGTTTTAACAAATCTAAACTTGTTGCATAAGACACTCTAAAGAAAGGCTCTAATCCAAAAGCGACTCCAGGCACAGCTGCAACTTCTGCTGTTTCTAAGAGCCATTCGACAATATCTGTATCATTCTTTAATACTGTTCCATCATTTGTTTTTTTTCCTATTAATCCAGAAACATTTGGATAAGCATAAAAGGCTCCCTTAGGTAACAAACAACTTATACCTTGAATACTATTGAGTTTACTAACAACAAAATATCTTCTTTCATCAAAAGCTTTTAAACAAGGTTTTAAAAAGTCATTACTTCCACTTATTCCAGCCAAAGCAGCATACTGAGAGATAGATGAGGCATTGGAAGTTGACTGCCCTTGAATTTTAATCATTGCTTTGATTAATATTTCAGGACCAACTGCATATCCAATTCGCCAACCCGTCATACAATGACTTTTTGAAACACCATTTACTGTTAACACTCTATCTTTTAAATCAGGAGCAACTTGAGCAAATGTGAAGAATTCAAAATTATCATAAATTATATATTCATATATATCATCTGTTATAACATATAAATTTTCATGTTTTCTAACAACGTCAGCAATTTCTTCAAGCTCTTTTCTAGAATAACAAGATCCAGTTGGATTAGACGGACTATTTAATATCAACCACTTGCTTTTTTTTGTTACAACTTGTTCTAATTCTTTAGCTGTAAGTTTAAAATTTGTGTCTTGAGAACAACGCACAATAACAGGTTTACCACCAGCCAACAAAGTCATATCAGGATATGATACCCAGTATGGAGCTGGAATTATCACTTCATCATCTTTATTTATAGAACTAATCAGTGCGTTGAATAAAATTTGTTTCCCACCAGTACCTACAATCACGTCATTTATTGAATAACTCAAATCATTATCATTTTTAAACTTATCAATTATGGCTTGCCTAAGTTCTGGTATACCTTCTACGTTCGTATATTTTGTATATCCTTTGCGAATTGCATTTATAGCAGCTTCCTTTACATGGTCTGGTGTATCAAAATCAGGTTCACCAGCCGATAATCCAATAACTTTTTTTCCTTCTCTTTTTAATTGCGTTGCTTTGGCTGTTATGACCATTGTTGCAGAAGGTTTTATTCTATTCAAACTGTCAGAAATAAAAGTCATATTTAAACTCCACAAAAAGAAATTTATTCATTAATAAGATCTACTACAAAATATAGTTGTTAAAAATCTTTTTTATTAATTAATAGGTAATTTTTTGATATAAAGCATTTAATGTCAGATTAATTACATATTTAATAAAATGAACAACATTGAAAAATTAAATTATAATATTTCAAATTCTTTGAAATCTAATTTTAATTTAAAATCTGAATTTATTCCTACTGGAGACCAGCCACAAGCTATAGACGAGTTGATTTCTGGTGTTAATAATAATGAAAAAGATCAAGTTTTACTTGGTGTTACAGGTTCAGGTAAAACTTTTACTATGGCCCATGTCATTAATTCACTAAATAGACCAGCGTTAGTAATGGCTCCCAATAAAACTCTTGCAGCGCAACTGTATGGAGAAATGAAAGATTTTTTCCCTGAAAATGCTGTTGAGTATTTTGTGTCATACTATGACTATTATCAACCAGAGGCATATGTCCCTCGTTCAGACACATATATAGAAAAAGAATCAAGTATTAATGATCAAATTGACAGAATGCGCCATTCTGCAACAAGAGCTCTACTTGAAAGAAAAGATGTTATTATTGTTGCATCGGTATCCTGTATTTATGGTATTGGATCAGTAGAAACATATTCAAAAATGACGATGACTTTAAAAGAAGGACAAGATTTTCCACGACAAAATTTATTAAGACAATTTACTGAACTACAATACACTAGAAACGACATGTCCTTTGTGAGAGGTACATTTAGAGTAAGAGGAGATATAATAGAGATATTTCCAGCGCACTTAGAAACTGTTGCTTGGAGAATCACTTTATTCGGTGATGAAATTGAAAATTTATTTGAGGTAGATGCTTTAACAGGGCAGAAACTTTCAAAATTAAGTTCGATAAAAATTTATGCTAACTCTCATTATGTCACACCAAGACCAACTTTAAATGAAGCTATAAAGTCTATAAAAGAGGAGTTAAAACATCATTTAGATTTCTTGTACAAAAGTAATAAATTAGTTGAAGCACAAAGACTTGAGCAACGAACTAATTTTGATCTAGAAATGATGCTTGCTGCTGGGACATGTCCAGGAATAGAAAACTACAGCAGATACCTGTCAGGTAGAAATCCTGGTGAACCTCCACCTACTCTTTTTGAATATTTACCTGACGATGCACTAGTGTTTACAGATGAAAGCCATATAACAGTAAGTCAAATAGGTGCAATGTATAAAGGTGATTTTAGAAGAAAATCTACTTTATCAGAATATGGTTTTAGGTTACCTTCTTGCTTGGATAACCGACCTTTAAAATTTGAAGAATGGGAAGCTTTTAGACCTCATACTATTCATGTTTCAGCCACTCCTGGAGAGTGGGAACTTAATAAAACAAATGGTATATTTATTGAACAATCAGTTAGACCTACTGGTCTTATAGATCCTAAAATAACTATAAAACCTACTAAAACTCAAGTTGATGATTTAATTCATGAAACAAAGTTACAATCAAAAAAAGGAAATAGAGTTTTAATTACCACACTAACAAAAAAAATGGCTGAAGCTTTGAGTGAGTATATGTTTGAAGCTGGTTTAAAAGTAAGGTACATTCACTCAGACGTAGATACACTAGAACGTATTGAAATAATAAGAGATTTGAGATTAGGAATTTTTGATGCGCTAATAGGAATTAATCTTTTAAGAGAAGGTTTAGATATTCCAGAGTGCGCACTAGTTGCTATATTAGATGCTGATAAAGAGGGATATCTTAGATCAAAAACATCACTTATTCAAACCATAGGACGTGCAGCAAGACATGTTGAAGGTAATGTCATATTATATGCCGATACAATAACTGGATCAATGCAGTACGCGATCGATGAGACAAACAGAAGAAGAAAAAAACAAATTGATT
Organism: alpha proteobacterium SCGC AAA536-G10; assembly: GCA_000384615.1. Taxonomy (GTDB): domain Bacteria; phylum Pseudomonadota; class Alphaproteobacteria; order Puniceispirillales; family Marisalimonadaceae; genus Marisalimonas. Next base: position 44,281 of record ARQU01000010.1, read on the forward strand.
ATAACATAAAGAATAAAATAACTCCAAAAACAGTTATTAGTAAAATTTCTAATATATTAGAAAATCTTAGTGACGAAAGTGAAGAGAATAAAAGTTCTAAACATGTTGGAAAAAGTATAAAGCAATCCATTCAAGAGCTTCAATCAGAGATGGAAAAAGCAGCAAGCAACCTTGAATTTGAAGAGGCTGCAAAAATTAGAGATAAAATAAAAATCTTGGAACAAAAAGAATTAGGATTGATGGTTGCTCCTAAAGAAAATTTTAAAAGTAAATATAGTAAAAAGAAGTAAACACACTATTTATTAAAATTAATTTAAGGTGCAAAATATACCAGATGAAAAAAAAGACCAAACCTTCTCTTAGAAATGGGATTGAAGTTATAAAAAATGAATTAATAACAATTCCTGATAAATCTGGAATTTATCAGATGTTGGGAGAAAACGAAGAGTATTTATATATTGGCAAAGCAAAAAATCTGAAAAATAGAGTTAGTTTTTACACTCAGCCAAAAAGACTTAACTCAAGACTAACGTACATGGTCTCAAGTACAGTTAAAATGGAGATCATTATTACGTCGTCTGAAGTTGAAGCTCTATTATTAGAGTCGAATTTAATTAAAAAATTTGAACCAATTTACAATATATTACTTAAGGACGACAAAAGTTTTAGTTCTATATTATTTAATTTGTCACATCCATTTCCTCAAATATCTTCTCATCGAGGATCAAGAACTATTAGAGGAGAATACTTTGGACCATTTGTATCTAAAAAAACGATTTACAAAACAATTGAGACATTGCAAAAGGCATTTTTACTTAGAACTTGCAATGATAATATATTCAAATCAAGAACTAGACCCTGTCTACAATATCAAATAAAAAGATGTAGTGCTCCTTGTGTCAATTTTATATCTGAAAAAAATTACAAAAAAACTGTAGTTGACGCCAAAAACTTTCTAAATGGGAGATCAAAAAAAATAAAACAAAGTTTAATAGACAAAATGTATAATGCGTCTAATAAACAAAACTTTGAAGCTGCGGCAATTTTTAGAAATAGAGTTAAAGCTCTAACAGAAGTAAATGCAAGTCAAAACATTAATATACCAAACGTTAAAAATATTGATTTTTTAGTAATAAAAAAAATTGATAATAAAGTCGTAATTCAAATGACTATTATTAGGAACGGTTGTAACTACGGATCAAAATCTTATTTTCCTAATCCTGGAAGAATTGGAATTGATGTTAATGAAAATGAAATCATGCAAGCATTTATATGCCAATTCTACGAAAAAAATATTCCAGCAGAGAGTATACTTGTTAATGAATATCCTAAAGATAAATACCTCATTGAAGAATTTCTGAGAACAAAACATGCATTTAAAGTTGAAATTGATTCTCCTCAAAGAGGTAAAAAATTAGAACTTATTAATTCTACATTAAAAAATGCTGAAGAAAACCTTAACAGAAAAATCTATGAGAAATCATCAAATCAAAAAAATTTATTAAAACTTCAAGATGTTTTCCATTTTAGAAAGAAAATAAAAAAATTAGAAGTGTATGACAACTCTCACAATCAAGGCAAATCACCTGTAGGTGCAATGATAGCTTTTAATGAGGATGGTTTTTTGAAATCGCTATATAGAAAGTATAATATAAATTCAGAGTACAAAAACAAAAATTCATTAAAAAACTCTGAAACTCTTAATAATAATGATTATTTAATGATGAAAGAGGTCATTGAAAGAAGATTTACTGGCAAATCTTCTTCAAATTATCCTGATTTATTAATAATTGACGGAGGAAAAGGTCATTTGAATATTGTTTTATCCGTCCTTAAAAAATTAAAAGTTGACAATATTGAAGTATTAGCAGTTTCTAAGGGTATAAAAAGAAATGCAGGAAGAGAAAACTTTTATACCAAGTATAACGATAAAATTATATTTGAAAAAGATGACACAATTTTATTTTTTCTTCAAAAACTTAGAGATGAAGTTCACAGATACGCCATTACTGGCCATAGACTTAAAAGTAAAAAAAGATTGTTTCAAAACCCCTTAGATGAAATAGATGGTATAGGTGCTAAAAGAAAGAAATCATTGCTTGATGAATTCGGTTCAGCAAAAGCTGTTGGAACAGCTAGTGTAAAGGATTTATTAAAAGTTGAAGGAATTAACAAGTCAACAGCACAGAAAGTATTTAACTTTTTTAATTAATAATAATTGCTTAACTATAATAGATTTTACCTTTAATGTAGTAGCAAAATAGATATTAACTAAGGCTATTAATGCTAAAAGAACGTTTAATTAAAAGCACAATACCTAATTGTTTAACATTGTTTAGATGTTTAACAGCATTAGTACTTCCTTTAATTGTTATCTATGGAGGTGAAATAGGTGCAATAGTTGCAACTCCTTTGTTAATTTTAGCTGGAATGACTGACTATTTCGATGGTTTTTATGCTAGAAAATATAAAGTTATTTCCAATTTTGGAAAAATTCTAGATCCAATTGCTGATAAACTTTTGGTAATTGGATTAATTTTTGCTTTAGGTTCAGAGCACATGTTTGAATATAATTACGCTTTTATACCTGCACTTATAATCGTTTTGAGAGAAATTTTAATTAGTGGTATAAGAGAAAGTATTGCTGGTTATGATACAGCCTTAGAAGTAACCTTTCTTTCAAAATGGAAGACTACAATACAACTAATTGCCTGTGGCAGTTTTTTAGTTTGGCGAACAAATACTTTTTCCTATAATGTAGAAGCATTAGGCATCATTTCATATACTTTACTATGGGTTGCAGCCATAATTACTTTGATAACTGGAATTCAATATATTATGAAATTAGTTTTATTTTTTAAAAATAATAAAAATGAGAGTGAATAATGGTTATAAAATATTTTTCTTGGATTAAAGAACATATTGGTAAGTCAGAAGAACTTATTGAACTACCTGATAATGTGAAAAACGTAAGTGAGCTTATTAATTACTTAAATAATTTAAACGATGATTACAAAAAAGTTTTTGTAAAAAAAGATTTAATTAAAATTGCTGTAAACAGAACATATTGCTCTGTTGAAACAAAAATAAGTAATAATGATGAAATAGCTTTTTTCCCCCCTGTGACAGGAGGGTAAATGGATAAAAAAACAACAATACCATTTAAAATCAAAATACAGAATGAAGATTTTGATGTTTCAGAAGAGACTAAAATTTTACGAGAAAATCTAACAGGTGCAATTGTAAATTTTGTTGGCGTTGTGAGAGGTTTTGATGAAAGAAATAATAGTTTAATAGATTCAATGACACTTGAGCATTATCCTGGAATGACTGAATTAGAAATTGAAAAAATTGTTAAACAAAGTTGTGAAAGATGGAATATTACTGGAGTAACTGTAATACATAGAGTTGGGAAATTATTACCCTCAGATCAAATTGTTTTTGTTGGTGTGTCTGCAAAACATAGACAAAATGCTTTCGATAGTTGTAATTTCATAATGGATTGGCTAAAAACAAAAGCTCCTTTTTGGAAGGTTGAAGAAAATAACAATCAAAAAAAATGGGTTGATTATAATTTGTCTGACGACGAAGCAACAAAAAAATGGGTTGTTTAAAATTTTTCTAACCACCATTAACTAAATTTGAATATGCTTTTGTTAATTTTAAACAAAATTCAGCTGGTTTAAACTTGTAATCTCCAATTGATCGAACTGGAGTAACTTCTGCCGCTGTACCTGTCAAAAAACATTCTTGAGCCTCAGCCATTTCTTCCGGCATAATTTTTCGTTCAATAATCTCAATACCATTTTCTTCCGCAAGTTTTATAACTGTTCTTCTTGTAATTCCATCTAGAAAGCAATCAGCTAACGGCGTATGAAGTTTTCCATCTGGCATTCTAAAAAATACATTAGCGCCTGTTGCCTCAGCAACTTGGCCCCTATAATCTAACATTAGTGCGTCACTGTAACCTTTTGCTTCTGCTTCATGTTTAGATAGTGTACAAATCATGTATAAACCTGCAGCTTTAGCATGAACGGGTCCACATTCAGGACTTGGGCGTCTCCACTTAGCAATATCAAGTTTGATCCCTTGCATTTTTTGATCTGGATCGAAATAACTTGGCCATTCCCAAACAGCAATAGCTACATTTATTTTGGTTGACTGTGCAGAAACAGCCATCATTTCACTACCTCTCCAAACTACTGGTCTAACATAAGCATCTGACAATGAATTTTTCTCAAGCAAAAGATCTTTTGCTCTTTCTATTTCATTTTTTGAATAAGGTATTTCCATGTCAAGTGAGTTGGCGGAGTTAAACAACCGCTCAGTATGTTTCTTTGTTTCAAAAATTTTGCCTTTATATGCTCTTTCACCTTCAAAAACACAACTAGCATAATGTAAACCATGATTTAATACATGAATGTTAGCTGTTTTCCATTCAACTAAATTTCCATTATACCATATGTAGCCATCACGATTATCAAATGAAAAGTTATCCAAGAAAAATTCCTCCTAATTTACACATAATTTATAATCCACATTATAATTAAATAATCAAATATTAAGAAATAAGTTTTGTAATTAATTAAGTATTTTAGTATTTTTATCTTTTTAAAGATTTATTACTGGGTAAATATAATAAATTCAATGCGGACTGACCTGTTTTTGTAAAATGCATAATCAAGATCTAAAAAAATTATATTTTCATATTTTAATAATTGATGATGATCAGAAAATTAGACAATTACTAAAAAAATTTTTGGAAAATAATAATTTTCGAGTTTCTGACGCTGAAAATACCCAGAAAGCTAAAAAAATTATGGAAACATTAATTTTTGACTTATTGGTTGTCGATATAATGATGCCAGGACAAAATGGTCTGGATTTTTTAAAAGAAATTAGACAAACAAATTCAATACCAACTCTTATGTTAACAGCTATGTCAAACCCTGAAGATAGACTTGATGGTCTTGAGTATGGTGCTGACGATTATATGACGAAACCATTTGAACCAAGAGAATTATTACTAAGAATACAAAATATACTTAAAAGACGTCCTGAAAATCTTAAGAAAACTAATATTGAAGATAATACTAGATTCGGCCCATTTTCTTTTAATCAAAAATCTTTAAACTTATATAAAAATGATTTACCTGTTTATCTAACTACATCTGAGCAAAAATTATTAAATTGTTTTTGTAAATCTCCAAATAAAGCCTTTTCTAGAGATGATATTAATGACTCACTTGGTGGCAATATGGAAACTAGATCTATTGATGTGGCTATTGCAAGAATAAGACGTAAAATAGAAGACGATCAAAGATACCCTATATATCTCCAAACCGTAAGAGGTATAGGCTGGATGCTGCATACTCACGATGATAGAATTAATAATGATTAAAAAAAAGTATAGATTATGAGATTGCGCGACATAACACCAAAAAGTTTATTTGGAAGAATGTTGGCTATTATACTTGTTCCAATAATTCTTGTTCAAATTATTTCTGTGTCAATTTTCTATGAAAGACACTGGGATTGGGTATCTAGACATATGTCTAAAAATTTAGCAAAAGATTTAGGTTTATTAATTGACGAGCTTGGGAACGAACCCTCAAAAGATCAAAGGGCGTTGTCAGCTGTTAGAGCGAGACAATACTTTGATATTATTTTCTACTGGTTGGAAGGAGGTATATTAAAACCTAATCAATCATTTAGTGCTAAATTTAAAAATTTTCGATCATCTTTGGAATCTAGAATAAAGGAACCTTTCTATTTATCTGCTATCGAAAATTCAAGACAATTTTATGTAGATATACAATTAGCAAATGGAATAGTTAGAATGCATATAGATAATAAAAGGTTATTTGTTCCTACGGGCATTACTTTTATTATGTGGTCAGTAGGTGCATCAGTAATACTTTTTTCTATAGCAATTATTTTCCTAAGAAAACAAGTGAGCCCAATATTAAGACTGGCAAAAGCAGCACGTCAAATTGGTTTTGGTAGGGAGGTGGAAAATTATAATATTGAAGGCGCAACAGAAGTAAGGATAGCGGGAAGAGCATTTCAAGCTATGAGACATAGAATAAATAAACAAATTTCAGAGAAAACTTCATTATTAGCGGGAGTAAGTCATGACCTAAAAACCCCACTAACTAGGATGAGGCTTCAATTAGCAGTTATGGAAAACAATAAAGAGATTAGAGAAGATTTTGAAAAAGAGCTAGTAGAATTAGAAAAAATGATTGATGGCTATTTAGATTTTGCAAGAAATGAACGAGAAGAAGAAATGGTTGATGCGAGTTTATTTAAATTACTACAACAAGCCGCTAAAACCTCTGACCCAAATGGAGAAAAAATTAATATTGCAGTACCAGCAGATAATATTCCTATTTTTCCAATTCAAGTACAGTCAATAAGACGAGCTCTGATAAATTTATTTACAAATGCAATAAGATATGCAGGTAAAGCAAATGCCCAAATTCAAATTTTTGATGATCATAGTGAAGTTATAATTGATGATAATGGCCCAGGAATACCTAGAGATAAAAGAGACGAGGTAATATTGCCGTTTACAAGATTGGATAATTCTAGAAATAATAAAACTGGTGGTACTGGACTAGGTTTATCAATTGCCAAGAATTCAGCACTTAATCATGGTGGAGAACTTATTTTAGAAGATAGTCCTTTAGGTGGGTTAAGAGTCAGATTATTACTACCTTTGTAGTTGCTTTTTGATAATACCAGTAAAAAGACCAATATCTTCAATGTCTTTTAGATATTTATCTAAATATCTCAGAGTTGAATCGAGGTTGTTGTTTTCATCTTTTAAAAATACTTCCATTCCTTTTATAAAAACAATATTCAAAGCTACAGATTTAATAGTTTTTAAACCACAATTTTGTTTGTTTTCAACCAGGTCTATAAGGTTATACATAAAAGAATAATTTTGTTGTAAAAGTTTAAAGAAGATTTCAGTTTTACGATCTAATCCTTCACTAAAAATTTTTAAGGCAGGTCTATACTCTAAAAGCTTTTCAAACCTTAAAGTTAAGCCTTCTAAAATTTTGTCATAAGTAGTTGATATTGCATCTTCATATATATCAATTTTAAATTCTTCTAAAGCTTCATTATCTAGTTTAGTAACAAGTATTTTTAAAAAAAAAAATGGGTTACGAACAAAATCTTTAGGTATTAGTTTTTTTGCTTCCTCATAGGAAACTTTACTTTTTGAACATAGCTCCTCTAGAGTTATTGAGTTTTTGTTTGAAGCACTTAAAATTGAAAGATATGTTTTGCATAATTTCCATTTTAAATCTTTGTGTTTATTTTTCATGTAACTATTTAGCCATTAGAATTTAAATCTTTAGCTCTTTTTTTTGCAGCACTAACGGTATTTTCCAATAAATTATATAATCCATAATCCTTAGATGCAAGTATTTCTAAACCTGCTTCTGTTGTTCCGCCAGGACTGGTAACGTTTTCCTTTAATACCTTAGGATTAATATTTGACATTTCTAGCAATTTTGCCGAACCTATTATAGTTTCAATAGCTAATGCCTTTGCATTTTTTTTAGATAAACCTTGATTTAGCCCTATTTCAGATAATACCTCTGCAAAATAAAAAACATAAGCAGGACCAGATCCAGATATAGCAGTTACAACATCAATAAAAGATTCAGACTCTAAGAAAACTGCCTTGCCAAAAGCGTTTAATAAATCTTTTACATCAAGTAATTCTATTTTATTTACATTATTAGTTTTGCAATAACCAGTTACTCCAAAACCTACTGAAGCTGGTAAATTTGGCATTGCTCTAACAAGTTTTATATCTTTTTTAAGATTGAACTGAAACCAATCAAAAGAAAGGCCCGCAGCAATCGAAATAAATAGAGTCTTCGAAAAATTAATTCTAGAAAACGTCTTAATTGCTTCACTCATTTGTTGTGGCTTGACAGCAAGGAAAATAATATCAATAGTTTCTACATCAACAAATTTTATTAATTGCGCAAAATTTTCATGTGTTTCAATACCATCATTAACTGCAGCACTTCTCAAAGAAGATTCTTTTTCAACCACAAAAAAATTAAAATTTAAACTTTTGAGCATCCAACCTTTTACAATGGATGATCCCATTTTTCCAAATCCAAATAAAACTACATTCTTCATATTTTACCTAATATATTTTAACAATTATTTTTTGAGCATAACTAGAACTAGGCGAATCCTTCGATTTCTATAAACATTAATTCAATATAACTTTGATCTATTTTTTCTGCGTATATTAAATTATGTGTCGCCAGTGTAAAATTACGAAATAAATAATTTGTTATATTTAAATTTTTCTCAATAACTTCTTCTATAAATTTATTTTCTAATTTTACAAAATATTGTTTGTTTATGTGGAACTTAACTTTATCGGCTTTCAGATCATAAATGAAAAATCCATTTTGAGTTTTTTGATTTACGAAGTTTATCAAATTTTGTAATTCATTTATTTTATCTCTTGGAACCTCTATATCTAAGGTATAATCAAACTGTATATAATTATAATTATAGCTTACTGTTAAATAATAATCAGCAATTTCACCTTGATAATTGAAATGGTAATTTTTCTCAGAATTTGAATAAATAGACCAATGATGTTTTTGGAAAATATTAGATAATTTAGTAGTAAAAAATATGTTTTTGAATTCATTAATCATGATATCCATATATAGTATATTTTGATAAATATTAATATCATTATACTATATATTGATTATATAAACAAAGATTTACTTTTTGTTTTTTACAATTTTATTTTTATTTTCCAAATTTGCTTTTAAAAGATTAAATTCAGAATTTAATTTTTCATGTCTATCAACAAGAGCTTCAAAATCTTCTCTACTAACAATACCTTGAGAATTAATAAATTTTTCAAACCTACTTTTAACAATATTATCCACTTCGTTTTTCAGGTCAGAAAAAGTTGAAAGAGCTCCTGTAATGACAGATGTAGTATCTTTTAAAAAAAAGTTATTTTTTTTCATAGATTTTCCTTCAACTAATTAATTTTATAATTTTGTATTATTAATTATTATAACATATATATTTTTATTTATTAATTAAATTAATTAAATGTTGTACATATGTTTGATTTTCCAAATATAAACCCTGTAGCTATAGACTTAGGCGTAATCAAAATCAGTTGGTACGCTATATCTTACATATGCGGAATTCTTTTAAGCTGGTTTTTAATTTTGAAAATTATAAAATTTAAAAATATCAAAATTAGTAATAAAATTGTGGGCGATTTAATTAGTAATTGTATGATTGGTATAATTTTAGGAGGAAGATTAGGTTATGTAATATTTTATAATCCTGAATATTATTTTAATAATATTTTAGATATTTTTAAAATTTGGAATGGTGGGATGTCATTTCATGGTGGATTTATAGGTGTTGTAATTGCTGTAATTTATACAAGTAAATCAAGCAAGATATCTTTAATGATTTTTTCTGATTTAATCTCAATTGTTTCACCAATTGGGATATTTTTTGGAAGAATAGCAAATTTCATCAATGGCGAACTTTATGGTAAAGTTACAAACCATAAATTTGGAATGATATTCCCAAAAGGCGGTAATTTACCTAGGCATCCTAGTCAACTCTATGAGGCTTTTTTTGAAGGTTTAATTTTGTTTATTATATTATGGTTGCTTATGAATATGACTAATTTTTTTAAAATTAAAGGATTAGTGACAGGATGCTTTATATTTTTATATGGATTTTTTCGTTTCTTTGTTGAATTTTTTAGAGAGCCAGATATTCATATAGGATACTTATATCTTGATTTTTCAATGGGACAGTTCTTATCATTACCAATGATTATAATTGGCCTATGCTTTATAATTGTTTTTTATAAAAAGAATAAGAATTTAAATTAATTTTATATTAGGGGTCACAAATTAACTAATTAATGCCAATACAAAAAATACAACATATAAATTTAGAAAACAAATGTTTAAGCTATGGTTTTTTTACAAGAAATGGGGGAGTTTCTAAATTTCCATTTAACTCACTTAATTGTAGTTTTAACGTTAATGACAATAAAAATGATGTAGAGGAAAATATTAAATTAGTTAGTCATGAACTTAGATTAAAAACAATAATAAAATTAAATCAAATACATTCATCTAAAGTGTTTATAATTAATAATGAGAATAAACAAATTAAATCTCTTAATGCTGACGGCTTAGTAACAAACTTATCAGGTATAGGTTTATCAATTCTTGGCGCTGACTGTGCACCAATTTTGTTTTATGACGATAAATCAAAAACTATCGGCGCCTGTCACGCCGGTTGGCGAGGTGCAATAAATAATATTGTCGAGGCTACAATAAAAAGTATGGTAAAAATTGGGGCAAGTAGAAATAACATAATAGCTGTAATTGGTCCAACAATACAAAAACAGTCATATGAAATAAAAGATGATGTAGCAAAAATAGTTAAACAAAGCTTAATCTTTAAAAGAAATAATTCTATTTTATCTCAAATGAATAATAATAAATACCTATTTGATTTACCTTTATTATTAAAGGAAAGTTTAAAAATATCTAAAATCAATAAAATTGGTGATATTAATATGAATACATATGATAATAATTTATTTTTCAGTCATAGATATTCTTCTCACCAAAATTCATCAAAAGCAGGTATGACAGGTCGTCATATCTCTGTGATTGGAATTTTAAAATAGGACTAAGATGCCACACTTGATAATTTTTTTTATGTTAATGATTTTTGGATTATTTATTTTAATGTTCATATAAAATAAAGGAATAATTTATTAAATTTATCTTGCTATAACTTTGTTGAGACTGCTATTAAATTAATGAAATTATCTTGGGATAACACTAAATGAAAATACTGTCTTGCAACTCTAATATAAATTTAGCAGAGAGTATTTCTAAGTCACTTAATACTCAACTTGTTAAAGTAGACGTAAAAAAATTTTCTGATATGGAAGTTTTTGTTGAAGTGCAAGAAAATGTTAGAGGTGAAGATATGTTCATTATACAATCAACTTCTTATCCTGCGAATGATAATTTAATGGAATTACTTGTATCATTAGATGCTCTTAGAAGAGCAAGTGCAAGGAGAATTACAGCAGTCATTCCATACTATGGGTATGCAAGACAAGATAGGAAATCCGGACCAAGAACACCCATTTCTGCAAAATTAGTTGCAAACCTAATAACTAAAGCTGGCGCAGACAGAATTTTAACCATGGATTTACATGCAGGTCAGATACAAGGTTTTTTTGATATACCTACTGATAATTTGTTTGCAGCGCCAGTATTTGTAAAAGATATTGAAAATAGATATAAAAACAAACCTGTAGTTATTGTCTCTCCAGATGTAGGTGGTGTTGTAAGGGCCAGGGCTATCGCAAGAAGAATAAATGCTAATTTAGCAATAATTGATAAAAGAAGAGAAAAAGCAGGTTTATCAGAAGTCATGAATATCATTGGTGATGTTTCAAATCATCACTGTATAATAGTTGATGATATTATTGATTCTGGAGGAACAATATGTAATGCGGCTCAGGCTTTAATTGACGTAGGCGCATTAAGTGTTGATGCTTATGTTACTCATGGAGTATTGTCTGGATCAGCTGTAAGTAATATTAGTAACTCCCCTTTAACCTCGCTTGTTACTACTGACTCTATAAAAGCAACAGAGGCTGTACGCATATCTAGTAATATAAGACAAATTTCTATTGCACCGATTATTGGTGAAGCTATTCGTAGAGTCCACACAGAACAATCTGTATCTAGCCTTTTTGAATAATTTTTATATTATTTACTTTATATTTTTTAATTAAAACGTTATGAATGCTTTATTCTTTTACACCCCTGGAGGTAGAAGACTTTTAGAAGGAGAAAATTAATGGAAACTATTGATATTAAAGCTGAAGCTCGTAGTCAGGTTGGTAAGGGGTCTGCCAGAGCTGCAAGACGTGCAGGGTTAGTACCTGCAGTTATTTATGGAAACAAACAATCTGCTATGCCCATAACTTTAGATGCCAATAAATGGCGTAAATTAATGCATAAACCTGGTATTTTTAGCCAACTTATGAATATTGAAGTTAATAATGAAAAACATTTTGTATTACCACGCGATATCCAACAACACCCTGTTTCAGAAGAGGCAGAACATGTTGATTTTTTAAGGGTTACCAAAAATGCAACTGTAGCTGTTGGTATTAACGTAGAATTCTTAAATGAAGATAAATGTACAGGATTAAAAATGGGTGGTGTTCTAAATATAGTAAGAGCACAAGTAGAACTTAATTGCCCTGCTATTTCAATACCTGAAAAGATAACAGTTGATTTAGAAGGTCTTAACGTTGGTCACACAATACATATAAGTTCCATAAGTCTGCCAGAAGGTTGTACTCCTACAATTACAGACAGAGATTTTACAGTAGCAACAATAGCTGCACCAAGAGGTGGTTTAGGTGATTCAGAAGAAGATGAAGATAAAGATAAAGAAGAAACTGCCGAAGATATCGAAGAAAACAAGAGTGATAGTTAGAAATAACTGTCACATATTAATGAATAGTAAACTTTAAAATGTTTCTTATAGTTGGCTTAGGGAACCCTGGAAAACAATATAATAATAATAGGCACAATATAGGTTTTAAAGTTGTAGATGCAATAAAAGACATTTATAACTTTCCCAAATTTATTAAAAGATTTGATTCTGAGTTTTCAAAATCCAAAATAGATGGAAATATAATTTTCTTAATTAAACCAAAAACCTTCATGAATAATTCTGGTATAGCAGTTAAAGAATTTAAAAACTTCTATAATTTCGATATAAATAAAATATATGTCATACATGACGAAATTGATCTAGATCAAGGTCGTATAAAAACTAAAATTGGCGGGGGTCATAATGGACATAACGGTCTTAAAAGCATAGATCAGTTAGTTGGCAAGGATTACAATAGGATCAGAGTAGGAGTTTCTAGGCCATCAAAAATATTTGAAAATAAAACAAATGAAAATATTTCAAGTTGGGTGCTTTCTGACTTTTCTTCAGACGAAAAAATTAAATGGGTTGACGATACAATTAATAAAATTTCAAAAAATATATCTTTATTAATAAATAATAAAGATTGTTTTTAAAACACAAAATTTAGGGATAGCTCAATGGGATTTAAATGTGGAATTATTGGTTTGCCAAATGTCGGAAAATCAACTTTATTTAATGCTCTTACGGAAACAGCATCAGCTGAAGCTGCAAATTATCCTTTTTGTACTATTGAACCTAATACAGGTATAGTAGCAGTTCCTGATAGTAGATTAAAATTACTATCTGAATTAGCTAAATCTCAAAAGGTAATCCCCGCACAAATGCAATTTGTAGATATAGCTGGACTTGTAAGTGGAGCTAGTAAGGGTGAAGGTTTAGGGAATAAATTTTTATCTCACATAAGAGAAGTCGATGCTTTAGTTCATGTATTAAGATGCTTTGAAGATGCAGATATTACTCATGTTGCAAACAGTATAGATCCTCTTAGAGATGCTGAGATTATTGAAACAGAATTAATGTTAGCTGACTTGGAAAGTCTTGATCGCCAAATTCAAAATTTATCTAAGAAAGCTAAATCTAATGATATTGATGCAAAAAATGACCTGCTTCTAATGAAGGAATTGTCAGTTTTTTTATCGGATGGTAAACCAATAAGATTAGCTGATTTAACTCTTGATAAAATAAATAGAATTAAAAATTTTAATTTATTAACATCAAAACCAGTATTATATGCTTGCAATGTAAATGAAAATGATGCCGCCAAAGGAAATAACTTCACAAAAACTATTTTTGACAAAGCTGGCTTTGAAAATTGTGACGCAGTCATAATATCAGGATCAATAGAAGCTGAAATAGCTATGTTAGATGATAATGAGAAAAATGAATTTCTTAAAGATTTAAATTTAAAAGAATCTGGTCTGTCCAGACTTATTAAAACTGGTTTTAGATTACTAGATCTAATAACCTTTTTTACAATCGGTCCAAAGGAGTCTAGAGCCTGGACCTTAAAGAATAATTCCACCGCACCAGAGGCAGCCGGTATAATACATACAGATTTTCAAAAAGGATTTATTAGAGCTGAAACAATATCATGTGACGATTATTTAAATTTAAAAAGTGAGCAAGCTGCAAAGGATGCAGGACGGATGAGGGTTGAAGGAGCAGATTATGTTGTAAAAGATGGAGATGTTTTTCATTTTAGATTTAATGTTTAATAGGAGTTAAAGAATGGGCGAGTTTTTAGAACTTAAAGCAGAAGATAACAATATTTTTTCAGCATATATTTCTCAACCTTCAGAAAAACCAATAGCAGGAATTGTGATATTACAAGAAATATTTGGGGTTAATAAACACATTAAAGAAGTAACTGATTTATACGCAAGTAAAGGTTATCTCTCAATAGCTCCTGCATTATTCGATAGAATAGAAAATAGTGTTGAACTTGAATATAATGAAAATGGTATAAGTAAGGGAAGAAAATTAAAAGAATTATGTGATAAAAATGCTCTCAAGGATATTGATGCTGCTATTTCAGTCGTGTCTTCTGCGGGTAAAGTTGGTATAATAGGTTATTGTTGGGGTGGATCTCTTTCATGGAGAATGGCTTGCCAATCAAATAATTTGTCAGCTTCTGTATGCTACTATGGCGGTGACATTCCTAAACTTAAAAACCTTGAACCAAAATGTGGAGTTTTGACACATTTTGGTGAATTAGATCAAGGCATACCGATAGAAAGTGTTGAAGTTTTTAAATCAGTCAAACCAGAGGTTATTACATATACGTATCCAGCAGACCATGGATTTAATTGTGACCATAGGAAGCAGTATTGTCAAATTAGTACTAAAGTAGCCTTAGACAGAACATTAAAATTTTTAAAGGTTAATTTATAATAATTTATCTATTTTTTATAGGAGCCCAAATTTGCTTCATTGCTAAATACGATAAGAGGGTAAGCACTAGTAAAAATAAAATAACTGAAATGCCTAGTCTTTTCCTGTCTTCCATCTCAGGTTCTGCTGCCCATGCTAAAAAGGCTGTTACATCTTTGGCCATTTGATTTGGTGTAGCTTTAGTTCCGTCTGCATATTCAACGCCGTCTTCGTATAAGGGTTGTGGCATACCTATAAGTTTTCCAGGATAATATTTATTATAATACATTCCATCTGGAATTTTTTGTTCATCAGGAGCGTCTACATAACCAGTTAATAAAGCGTGTAAGTAGTTAGCACCGTCAGACCTAGCCTTAACTATTAATGATAAGTCTGGTGGATAAGCTCCTCCGTTAGCTACACGTGCAGCTTTCTCATTGGGATATGGGGAAACAAATTTATCACTTGGTCTAGCTTCTCTTTCAACCACCTCTCCATCATCATTGAGAGTATTAACACTATTTTCAGAGGCAAAAGCCTTAATTTCATCATCATTATAGCCAATTGCTTTTAAATTTCTGTAAGCTAAAAGTCGCACACCATGACAACCCGCACAAACTTCTTTATAAACTTGAAGTCCTCTTTGCTGAGACGCACGATCAAAAGTTCCTGTGATACCTGAAAAAGACCAATCGAGCTTGGGGAAGGTTATTTTCTCTCCAGCAGCAAAACATATTTGAGAAGAAAAAAATAAGGATAAAATAGTACAAGATTGAATTATAAACCTTTTAATTTTAAACCAATAAGGTTTTGCGTTCATCTATTTCTTCTCCCTAAAGGCAAAAGCTGAAGCTGGAGACGAACCACTCAAAACTGGCTCGGATATTGATATCGGTAAAGGTTTTGTTTTTTCAATGTAAGGTAATAATGGGAATAAAATTAAAAAATGAAAGAAATAATAAGCAGTAGCTATTCTAGATAATATAACATAAATACCTTCTGCAGGCATTGCCCCTAAATATCCTAGTAACACACAGTCGGCTAAAAGAATCCAAAAAAAGATCTTAAAAATTGGTCTAAACTGGGAAGACCTTACCGAAGATCTGTCTAGCCAGGGGATTACAAATAATACAGCGATAGAACCAAACATAAATAGAACACCTCCTAATTTATCAGGAATTGCTCTAAGGATTGCATAAAAAGGCAGAAAGTACCATTCAGGTACAATATGGGCAGGTGTCACCATCGGGTTAGCTTCAATGTAATTATCAGGGTGCCCCATAAAATTTGGAAAAAAGAAAACAGCCGCCGCGAAAATCGTTAAAAACACACCTAGTCCAAATAAATCTTTAATAGTGTAATAAGGATTAAATGGCAGTGTATCTTGAGTACCTTTTACATCAATTCCTATAGGATTATTCGACCCAAATCTATGCAAAGCAACAAGGTGGAGTATTACAACGCCAACAATTACAAAAGGTAAAACGAAGTGAAGCGAAAAGAAACGGTTAAGGGTTGAATTGTCAACTGAAAATCCTCCCCACAACCATGTTACTATACTTTCTCCAACTAATGGGATAGCTGAAAATAAATTAGTTATAACTGTAGCGCCCCAAAAGCTCATTTGTCCCCATGGTAAAACGTAACCCATAAAGGCTGTAGCCATCATTAGTAAAAGAATTAGCACACCCAAAATCCATAAAAGCTCTCTAGGCGCTTTATAAGAGCCATAATAAAGCCCACGAAAAATATGTATATAAACAACTATAAAAAAGAAGCTTGCACCATTCATATGTATATATCTAATAAGCCATCCATGATTAACATCTCTCATTATTCGTTCGACAGAATCAAATGCATAATCTACATGAGCTGTATAATTCATTGATAAAACAATTCCGGTAATGATCATTGTCACTAGAGCAATACCTGCTAGAGAGCCAAAATTCCAAAAATAGTTTAGGTTTTTTGGGGTTGGATAGTGGTTTAACTCATGATCCATAAAAGAAAATATTGGCAATCTATGGTCAATCCATTTAACTACAGGGTTTTTAAATTTAGCCTTCGACATTAATTACTCCTAATAAGAAAAAAATTAACCAATTTTAATTAAAGTGTCTGATAAGAATTCATATGAAGGTACTGCCAAATTTGTAGGGGCAGGGCCTTTTCTAATTCTACCAGAATGGTCATAGTGAGAGCCATGACAAGGACAAAACCAACCCCCATATTGTCCTTTAACATCGCCTGATTTTTGACCGAGTGGAACACAGCCTAAGTGTGTGCACACACCAACTAATACTATATATTTTTCATTTGTAACACGGTCTGAATCCTTTTCTGGATCTCTCATGTCATCTATTGAAGCTTCTTGTGCATTCTTAATTTCTTCTGCAGTTCTATGACGTACAAAAACAGGTTTGCCTCTCCACTTAACTGTAATGGCCTGACCTTCTTCTAAAGAAGACAAATCAATTTCAGTAGACGCAAGAGCCAAAGTGTCAGCAGCAGGGTTCATTTGATCAATTAATGGCCAAGCAAATGAAGCGGCCCCAATTCCAGCCATTGCATAAGTTGACACAACTAAAAAATCCCTTTTACCTTCATCTTTATTTTTTTTAGTTTTTGATTTAGTAGACATATATCTCCCTGTCGATCATTGATATTTATATAAACATTCTTTTAAAAAATTTCTAGTCTTTTTCTTTATGAAAAATATTTTTTTTAACTAAATGTTCTCTAATGAAAAATTTGAACATTAATTATTTGTATATATCTAAATCCAAGAGACTTTTGGAGGCAAACTCATTAGAACTGCTTCTGTATTCCCTCCAGTTCTCAATCCAAAAATTGTACCTCTATCATATAAAAGATTAAACTCAACATACCTTCCTCTTTTTATTAATTGAGCTTCCCTATCTTTTTTACTAAATTTTTTTTCCAGTTTATTTTTTATTATTTTTGAATACGAAGATAGAAATGTTTTGCCAACATCTTTAATAAATAAAAAATCCTTTTCCCAGTTATCATTATTGAGATAATCAAAAAAAATACCCCCAACACCTCTAGCCTCCTCTCTATGCGGTAAAAAGAAGTACTCATCACACCAGTTTTTAAATTTTGGATAATATGAGTTATCGTATCTGTCACAACTAATTTTTAAATCTTGATGGAATAATTTCGTAACTTCAAAATCCTCAAAGGTTGGAGTTAAATCTCCACCTCCCCCAAACCAAATCTTTTTATTATTACCTTCACCAGTAACTAATAGTCTGGTATTCATGTGTGCTGCAGGAATATGCGGGTTAGTCATATGTGAAACGACTGAGATGCCAGAAGCCCAAAAAGTCCCATTTTCTTCTGCACCTGGAATTTGTCCTCTAAACTCCTTAGAAAAATTCCCATAAACTGTTGAAATATTTACACCAACTTTTTCAAAAATTTTACCTTTCATAATCGAAATTATTCCACCACCTCCACCTTCTCTTTGCCACTTTTTTTGAACAAAGTTAATTTTTGTATTTTTATTTAATTGACTATTTTCAATTTCTTCAAAAGATTTACAAATTTCATCACGAAGGCTGGCAAACCAAATGGTTGCCGTCTCTTTTTTATCTTCAAGTAAGTTTGCATTATCAAGACATTTTTGTTCTTGTAATTTAGCTAACATATCCAGTTTAGTTGTCATATCCAATTTCTTTATCTAAGTAACTCTCTAAAAAATTTAAAATATTTTCAGGCGAACTATTAAAATTGTTATTAACCCAAAAATCTTCAGCTTTAAATATTAAATCATCAATGTTCTTGAAGTAAGTTTTATCTTGTAAATTTTGTATCTTTTTCCTTGTTAAGGTCAATATCGGCCATTTCAAATTAAATAAATCAATTTGTTTAATAATTTCAATAGGAAGTACATGTAATAGTCCAAATTTATACCAATTGAATGGTATCCTGTCTTTTATAAAAAAACCTTTATTAACCTTATTAATTTTACATCTATATTTCCAAATAAGCTTTAATATATATAATTCTATTTCCTTAGAAGTAAATTTTTTCATAATATTTTGATTTACTCTAAGTTCGTTGTTTTTCAATTGTTTAATAAAATTAAGAAATTTAATTTTTCTTTTGTTTAATTCAAACCTTTTAATAATTACAGCACAATTTTCTAAATTGTATAAGTGCGGCATAACTGTAGATATTAAATCAAGCTTTTCACAATTTATCATATTCAATCCATGTGTTTTGATGTAATTTACTATCTTGAAATCTTTCGTTATAAAACCTCCATGCTTATATATTTTGTTACTTTTGTTAAATTTTTTTAGAATGTATTTATCGCATTCTAATTCAACTAACATTGACAAACAAAGTTCAAAATTTGTAGCCATAAGAATTTTATATAACTCATTTCTAATTCTCATGTTGCTTAATATTGAAATCTTCTTAGCCTTTTTTATAATTTTTTCTTTTAAATTTTTATCAATATCAATAATAGGGAATGTTCCACAAAAACGGCAAAATCTTAAGATTCTTAAGTGGTCTTCTTCTATTCTACAAATTGGATCTCCAATAAATCTTAATTTTTTATTAATTATGTCTTTATATCCACCAAATGGGTCAATTAAGTTCCCTTTTTCATCTAAGTATAATGCATTAATTGTAAAATCTCTTCTTTTTGCGTCTTCATACAAAGTATGAGTAAAGTCAACAAACGCACTCCTTCCAAAACTTATCAAATCTTTTCTAAAGCTTGTAATTTGATATTCTTTGTTATTTAAAATGATTGAGATTGTCTTATATTTTATATTTGTAGCGTTGATCTTAATATTCTTTTTATTAATATTTTCTAAGAATAGATTGATATCAATATTTATTACAAAATCTATATCATAAATTTCCTGGTTAATAAGATAATCTCTTATCGCACCACCAACAATCCATGCTTTAGCATTAGCACTTTTTACGATATTAAATATAATTTGAATATTTTTATCTTCATTCATAAGATTTTTTAAATCTTGATAAATAATCTAACAGCCTTTTATTTTCTATTTAGAAAAGTTACCATCTTTAACTTTTCCATCTATGATTGATGGGGGATTATATGAATAATTTGGATTGAAAGCATTTCCTTCCAAATATAAAAAGGAAAATAAAATAAACATACAAAATCCTATAATACTTACTAAAGTTGAAACAAATATTGTGTTATTTTTTGTAAGTTTTTTTAAAATATAATTAGTTAAGAAAAAAAGAGCTATTGAAAAAAGTATAGCTAAAAAAATAATTAAATATCGTCGCATGGCGGAAACTCCCTCAAACCTAGTCCTGCAGAAATGGTAACTAGAACTCTTGCTGTCAATCCCCAAATATTTTCATCATTATAATTTATTTTCCAAGTCATAGACATACTTGAATTTACAGGAGGTTTTTCTCTCATATGAAATTTAGGTGATAATAGATAATAAGATTTAGGATAAAAAATTTTTTCAACTTCATTTAAGTTTGGACTAATTAAACTTTCCCATTCTGAATTTTGTTTCATAATAGCAAGAAATGGAGTAACTACATATCTTGTACCTGTATAGAATTTTGGTAATTTTCCAATAATATCATAATTATCTTTAGAGATATTTACTTCTTCTTCAGTTTCTCTTTGGACAGTATCTTTTAAATCTTTATCTTCTCTTTCTTTCCTTCCTCCAGGAAATGCTATTTGTCCAGCGTGTTTTCTAAGATTTTTTTTTCTTTTAGTTATTAAAATCAGACTATTATTTTCAACATAATTATTTATAAATAATATGAGTATACTTGCTTCAGAGTAATTGACAATTGAACGTTCTTTATCTCCTGCATTTTTCACACTAGTTATACAATTAACAAGATCATTTTTTGATATTGTCTTTATCATCAATTTTACTCTAAATAATTATTTTTAAAACATTAATAATGTATTATCATACATGTACAAATAATAATGAAAATTTTATGTATATATATTTACCTATAGCTGAACAACCAATTCACTCTTTAGCAATTTTGGGTGTGGGAACTTTTCTTGGACTTATAATGGGTTTAGTTGGTGTGGGTGGTGGTTTCTTATTAACACCCATTATGATGTTTTTAGGAATTCCTCCTCCAGTTGCGGTAGCATCTGTCGCAAATCAATTAGTTGCACCTTCAGTTTCTGGAGTCTTGTCACATTGGAAAAGAGGTAATGTTGATTTCAAAATGGGTACAGTCTTACTTTTAGGTGGTGTTGTCGGCTCTTCTATAGGGGTTGTGATTTTTAATTTTTTGGGCAAAATCGGACAGCTAGATCTCGTTATTAAATCTTCTTATGTAGTTTTCCTGACTTTAATAGGAAGCTTAATGTTGTCAGAGTCGTTGAATTTAATTTTACGAAAAAGAAAAGGGAAAGTTTCTAGAGGAAAACTTCATCAACATAATTGGCTTCATGGACTTCCTTTTAAAACAAGATTCAGAAAATCAAAATTATATATTTCAGTCTTATTACCCATTTTTATTGGTATTATAGTGGGTATTCTTGCAGCATTAATGGGTATTGGTGGAGGGTTTATTATCGTACCTGCAATGATATATCTTTTAGGAATGCCAACTTCTTTGGTGGTCGGTACGTCTCTCTTTCAAATTATATTTGTTGCTGCAAACACAACAATTCTACAAGCTTCTCAAAATCAAACAGTTGATATTGTTTTAGCGTCAATCTTGTTATTAGGGTCAGTAGTAGGAGTCCAAGTTGGTTCTAGGTTCACCAATATTCTTAAAGGAGAGTATTTGAGATTGATTTTGTCTACCCTTATAATTTTAGTGAGCCTAAAGCTTTTAACTGATTTAATTACAATTCCTTCAGACATTTTTTCTGTAATTATAAATAGGTAAATCAAAAGTGAAATTTTTAACATCTCTTCACATATTAGTTTTAGTTTTTATTATCTCATACGATGTAAAAGCCAAAAATCAAATTGTGGCAGATCTTTCTCAAGAAAATGTTAAAATTACTACAGATTTTTTAGGTGCTAAAATACTTTTATTTGGAGCATATGATGGTCAAAAAGGTGACGATATTATTGTAGTTGTGACTGGTCCGAAAGGACTAGTTACAGTTCAAAAGAAGGAAAAAGTTTTTGGTATTTGGGTGAATACTAAATCAGTCAATTATATAAACACTCCAAAGTATTTAAACATCTCATCTAATAGGGATATTAATAAAATACTCAACCAAAAAACTCAAAAAATTTCAGAAATTGGGTTAAATAATCTGAAAATAAGACTTCAACCCGGTAAAAAAGTTCAAAAAGAAAAGGAATGGAGAGAAGCTCTTACAAGAAATATGTTAAAATCAAAATTGTGGAGCTTAAATGAGAATTCTATCAGTTTAAATAAAAATGCGTTATTTAGGTCTTATTTAAGTCTTCCATCTAATGTCATTACAGGTCAATTTGAAGTAAAAATATTGCATTATCGAAACAGTAAACTTATATCTAAGGAATTAAGTACGATTAACGTCTCAAAGTCAGGTGTCAGCGCTGAAATATATAATATAGCCCAAAATTACTCAACATTGTATGGCATTTTTGCTGTTATACTAGCTGTTTTAGTTGGTTGGGGTACCAATCTAATTTTTAGAAAAGTTTGATGAGGAAGTCATGGCAAAAAAAATAAATGTTAAAACTAAATCTAAAACCCTTAAACCAAGTAATCGTTTATTTTTAGTTGTTGCTGACGACAGTAAGGAATTGCATCAAGCTTTATACTATGCAGCAAGAAGAGCAGCTACTGCTGGAGGCGAAATTGCACTTTTCCGGTGCATAGAGCCTATTGAAGGGCAGTTATGGGGCGGCGTTACTGAAATTATGGAATCTGAAGCTGAACAATCAAGTAAAAAATTGCTAAATGAACTTAGTGAATATTGTGAAAAATTAGGAGCACCTAAACCACGAACATTTGTTAGAAAAGGAATTGCGCACGAAGAATTATTTAATTTAATCGACAAAGAAGAAGCGATTAGAGTTTTAGTTTTAGGAGTTTCTACTGAACATGGTAATCCTGGCCCATTAATAAATTATATTATTAATAAGGGTAGTAACCAATGCAGAGTTCCTATAACTATTGTTCCAGGAAACTTAACCGATGAACAAATTGACGCGCTAGTATAAAAAGATGTTGATTTTAAATAATCTAGCCTTATACATTACAAAATAAAGTGAGTGAATTATGTTTAAAAAATTAATTATTATTTTATTAGGGGTAATGTGTGTAACAATGGTTAAGCCAACAAAAAAAGCTTCTGCAAATTCAAGTAAATTTATAACTATTGAAACATCTCAAGGTAAAGTTGTAATTGAGACACTTCCGAAAATTGCTCCTAATCACGTCAAAAGGATAAAACAATTAGTTAAAAATGGATTTTATGATGGTATCATTTTTCACAGAGTTATCAAAGGTTTCATGGCTCAAACAGGTGACCCTGATGGCGTTGGTACAGGTGGCTCAGGTCAGAATTTGAAGGCTGAATTTTCTGATTACGAGTATAAATACGGAACTGTTGGAATGGCCAGATCTATGAGTCCAGATAGTGGTGACAGTCAATTTTTTATTTGTTTTGACGGTTGTAGTCATTTGACTGGTCAATATACTGTTTGGGGGCAAGTTATTTCTGGAATGGAAGCTGTCGAAAAACTTTCAATAGGAGAGCCTCCAAGAAATCCTGATAAAATGATATCAGTAAGACTTGGCAAAAAATAATTAATTAAATATCAACCACTCTAATTGAATTAGTCGAACCAGAAACACCAAAAGGCATACCTGCAACAACAACTATCGCATCACCTTGTACGGCTAGTTTTTCAATTTTAATTATCTCTCTTGCTTCTTTTATTGCTGCCTCATATCCCTGAACTTTACTAAAAAATGAATAAGCTCCCCAGAGAAGAGATAACTTCCGCTTAACTTTTACTTCCGGAGTCATGACTACTAGGAGTAAGTTTGGTCGCTCTCTAGCCATTCTGAAGGCAGTATTTCCAGATGCCGTAAAAGCTACTACAGCCTTAGCGTTTACTGCCTCTGCTAAACTAACTGCAGAACGAGAAACTGCGTTATAAACATAATTTTCTACTTTTAAATTTTGTGGACCATCACCTGGATGCATTTTTATATGGTTTTCGGCTGAAAATATTATTCGGTCCATTATTTTAACTGTCTCTATTGGAAATGAGCCTACAGCCGTTTCCGCACTAAGCATAACTGCATCTGCACCATCAAATACTGCAGTAGCAACATCTGAAGCTTCTGCTCTAGTTGGAGAAGGTGATTCAATCATTGACTCTAACATTTGCGTAGCTACTATGACAGGTTTTCCAGCCTGTCTACACTTAAGAATTATATCTTTTTGTATTCCAGGAACCTCTTCTGGAGGTAGTTCTACACCAAGATCACCCCTGGCAACCATTATACCATCACAAGCTCCAATTATTTTATTTAATTCTTTCAGCGCTGATGGCTTTTCTATCTTAGCAATAATGCATGCTTTATCTTCAATATATTTTTTTACTTCCTCTACATCTCTTAATTTCTGAACAAATGAAAGAGCTATCCAATCAATTTCTTGATTTAAAATAAACTTAAGATCTTCAATATCTTTAGAAGTTAGTGGGCTTGTATTTAACACTACATCAGGTAAGTTTACTCCTTTATTACTTTTAATATATCCTCCAACAATAACTTCTGTTTTTATTATATTTTTAGAAATATCTTTAACTCTAAATTGAAGTTTCCCATCATCCATTAGGATATTTGAGCCAATTGATAAACTCTCATATATTTCATTATGAGATAAATTTACTCTACTAAAATCTCCAATCTCAGTTTTCTTATCAAAGTTATAAGTACTTCCTTTTATTACTTTAATATTTTCTTTAACTTTACCTATTCTAAATTTTGGACCTTGAAGGTCTGCCAAGATTGCAACATTACAACCAAGTTCATTTTCAGCTGAACGTATATAAGTAATTCTTTTAAGGTGATCCCCATGATTACCATGACTAAAGTTCAGACGAAAAACATTTACCCCAGCTTTAATTAAAGATTTAATTTTTTCAATATCGTCAGTAGCAGTTCCAACAGTAGCTACTATTTTGGTTGATCTTAAATAATTTTTATCTCTCATAATTAACCTTTTTTAGTAATTCCAATGTTATACATCAAATATTAATAAAATATTAAAAATATTTTTTTAAATAATTAAACTCGGCAAGCTATTTGCAATCTCTTTTATAACAGGAGAAATATTAATGGCACAAATTGTTCCCTTTCCACTCGATAAAGTAAGGAAGTCAAAAAAAGAAAATATTTTTGAAGAAAAACATATTCTCCATATGATAAAGAATATTAGACAAAATTATCCTCCTTCATTGTGGAATACTGTTTACCAACTCACAAAACAAGGCCATATAACTGATAACATTCATGAAGATATTGATATAACTCCCAAAAAATAAATTAATATAATTAATTATTAGAAAATAATTTAATCTTAAATAAAATTTAATTAGGATTAATTTATGAAAAAAAATAAATACCCTATTTTATACTCTTTTAGACGTTGTCCATATGCAATGAGGGCAAGACTAGCTATTAAGATTTCGGAAATTTTTGTAGAAATAAGAGAAATAATGTTAAAGGATAAACCATTAGAGTTTTTAAATTTGTCTCCAAAAGGAACTGTCCCTGTTTTAGTTACTACTTCAGGTAAAATTTTAGAGGAAAGCCTAGATATAATTTATTGGGCATTAAATAAAAATGATCCAAAAAAATGGTTGGCTGATGGTCAGCTTTCACAAAATCAAATAAATCAACTTTTAGACAATCTTGAAAATGAATTTAAACCAAGCTTAGATAAATATAAATACCCAAATAGATTTGAAAGTGTAGATAAAGATTTTCATAGAGACAAAAATTTAAGCTTTCTCAAGTATTTAGATGATTTGTTAAAAAAAAATAAGGCTTTAAATTGTTCTCACTTAAGTTTAGTAGATTACGCTATATTTCCATTTATAAGGCAATTTAGAAATGTTGATAGTGAATGGTTTGACTCATTAAATTTTAATTTTTTAAAGAAATGGTTGTTTGAATTAATTGATAGTAATGATTTTTTATCTATAATGAAAAAATATGAAAAATGGGAACCTACTAATGCTCCCATCTATACAAAATTTTTATAAAATTAAACTTTGGAGAAGTTTTATGTCAGAAGCGTTTATATGTGAAGGAACAAGAACCCCTATTGGAAAATTTGGTGGAAGTTTGTCTTCTATAAGAACTGATGACCTAGCTTCTTTACCATTAATCTCATTGAAAGAAAAATTAAGCAAAACTGATTGGGAAAATTTAGAAGAAGTTTTTTATGGGAATGCAAATCAAGCTGGAGAAGATAACCGAAATATTGCAAGGATGGCACTTCTTCTTGCTGGTTTGCCTCATTCTGTTCCAGGTATTACCTTAAACAGATTATGTGCTTCTGGAATGGAAGCAATTTCCAGCGCATCTAGAATGATAAAATCAAATGAGGCTGATATGACAATTGCAGGAGGAGCAGAAAGTATGAGTAGAGCCCCTTTTGTTATGCCTAAGGCTAATTCAGCGTTTTCACGAAATGCAGAAATTTATGATACTACAATTGGATGGAGATTTGTAAATCCAAAGATGAAGGAAAATTTTGGAATAGATTCGATGCCTGAAACTGCTGAAAATGTTGCAGAAAAATATCAAATTAGTAGAGAGGACCAAGATAGAATGGCCTTATCTAGTCAACAAAAAGCCGCTAATTCAATTTCTAGTGGCCGATTAGCTAAAGAAATAACTTCGGTTAAGATCCCTCAAAGAAAAGGTGAACCTATAATTTTTGATAATGATGAGCACCCTAGAGGTACCTCACTTGAAAAACTATCATCACTACCGTCACCGTTTCGCCAAAATGGAAGCGTTACTGCAGGAAATGCAAGTGGAGTTAATGACGGTGCGGCTGCAATTATAATTGCTAGTGAAGCTGGTGTAAAACGAAACCATTTAACACCTAAAGCCAGAATAATTTCAGCAGCAAGTGCTGGAGTTGAGCCAGCATATATGGGTATTGGGCCGGTTCCAGCCTCTATAAAAGCACTAAAAATCGCTGGTCTAAATATAGAGGATATGGATGTAATTGAAATAAATGAAGCATTTGCTGCTCAGGGTTTGGCGAGTTTACGATCTCTAGGTATTCAAGACAATGATGAAAGGGTTAATCCTAACGGAGGAGCGATAGCACTTGGTCATCCTCTAGGAATGTCAGGAACAAGATTAATTCTTACAGCTACGCAAGAGTTAATAGAAAAAAGCAAAAAATATGCTTTATGTACTATGTGTGTTGGAGTTGGTCAGGGAAGTGCCGTTATAATTGAAAGAGTTTAAAAAGCTTTTCATTAATATTGATATGCCTGTCTATCTATAGAGACAGAACTTATATAAATAAAAACTTTTTTGTTTTCAGTTATTTTCATTTTATTTAAATTATAAGTAGTAATTCTAGCCCTAAGTATTTGTGATGTTTTTTTAATTTTACTCTTCATCAATTTAATTACTAACTCAGAAAAGGCAGTATTTTTTTCAGTATAGATCTTTATTATTATTCCCACCAATTCATTTTCTGTAATATGTGTATTAATTTTTACAGGAGAAACAATTATATCTCTCGACCTTATTCTAACCCTTACTATATTATTCTCTAGTCCTGGTCTTCCTGGTACAATTAATGATTGTCCATTTACATCTAGTGTTGTCATGTTCATTAATTGATTAGTTTTTATTAAAGTTCCTTCTAAAACAGAACTTGATTCAAATTTTCCAATTAATCTTTGAAAAGAATTACTATTCAAAATTTTTGATACGCTACCAGAAATTATTTTTTTTCCATTTTTTATTAAAATGATTTCATCTGCAATTTGAGATATTTCTTCAATAGAATGCGAAACATATAAAATCGGGATTTTAAATTTTTTATTAATCATTTTCAGAAAATTTAATAATCTAGCTTTAGTTTTAATATCTAAATCAGACATAGGCTCATCTAAAAGCAAATAATCTGATTGTTTTAATATAGTCCTCGCCAAAGCTACTCTGAGCTTTTCCCCACCAGATAAATTTTGAGGATACCTATTCAACATAGAGCCTAATTCAAGATAATGAATTAATTCTTCTTTGGATAATAAAGTTTGATCTAAAGACTTATTTCTTTTAATTGGATAATCAAGATTTTGATTCACACTCATATGTTCAAATAATATAGGGTTTTGGAACATCGTCCCAAAAGGTCTTTTATGTGGCGGAAATATTTTTGTATTTTCTATACTTTTATCATTTAATATTATTTTGGTTTCTAAATGATTTATAAATCCCGATAAGACAGATATAATAGTACTTTTACCTGATCCATTAGGTCCATATAAAACTGTAATTCCACTAGTATTGAATTCATGTTCAAACTCTAAGAAAAAATCTCCAACGTATCCTGTTATTTTAACAAATAAACTAGTTATCATTTAACTTTCACCATCGACCTTTTATTTGAATAAAATAAAGTTAATAAAATTATAAATGATAAGATTAACATGCCTCCTGCAAGAAAATGAGCTTTTCCAAAAGATAGTTGTTCAACATGATCATAAATGGAGATGGCTATAACTTTTGTTTTTCCGTGGATTCCCCCACCCACCATTAAAACAATTCCAAACTCCCCCATTGTATGGGCAAATGAAATAATAAAGGAAGTTAAGAAACCTTTTTTAGACAATGGTACTATAACATTAATAAACGTATCAAATTTACTTGCCCCCAAGCTTTCTGAGGTTTTAAGAGTATCATTACCTATTTTTTCTAATGATGATTGAAGGGGTTGAACCCAAAAAGGAAGGGAATAAATAATTGATGCTAAAACAAGTCCATAAAATGAAAAAATAAGCTGTTCGCCTGTTAGTAAGATAAAAAATTTACCTAAGGGTGTGTCTGGACTAAAAAAAACTATAAGATAAAAACCAATTACGGTTGGCGGTAAAACTAATGGTAAAGTAACAATTGACTCTAAAAATGGTTTAGCTCTTTTGGATTTAAACGCTAAAAAATAAGCCAAAGGTGTTCCAATTAACGCTAAGAAAAAACAAGTTGTAAGAGCTAGTTTTAACGTAATTAAAACTGCATTAAAATCTGAGCTTGAAAAATTTAAAGTATCCATTTTTATAACCAATTGTATTTGGTAAAAATTTTAAATAATATGTTATTTAAGTTATAGATAGGAGCTTCAAATGTCATTTATTAAAACTGATGATAAAGTTAAATTATATTATGAAACAGTTGGTAAAGGTGAGCCTATTATATTTGTTCACGAATTTGCAGGAGATTACAGAAGTTGGGAGCCACAGGTTAATTATTTTTCCAGATATAATAAATGTATTACTTATTGTGCAAGAGGCTATTATCCTTCAGAAATTCCCCAAAATGAAACACAATACAGCCAAGAAAGAGCTTGGCGCGATATAATAAGTGTGATGGATAACTTAAATATAAAAAAAGCGAATATTGTAGGTCTATCTATGGGTGGTTTTGCAACTCTTCATTTAGGTATCAACGCTCCTGACAGAGTGTCAAGTTTAGTAATAGCAGGTTGCGGATATGGAGCAATTCCAATTGAAAAAACTTCATTTAATAAAGAAGCTGATTTTTCAAATGTATCTCTTGATACTGCCCATAATATATTAAATAAGGGTATGGCAAAAGTAGGATCAGAATATGCTTTAGGTCCATCCAGAGTTCAATTTCAAAATAAAGATCCAAAAGGTTGGCAGTTATTTAATGATCAGTTAATAAAACATGATGCAATCGGTTCTGCTAACACTCTTTTAGGTGTGCAAAACAAAAGACCCAATTTGTACGCATTAGAGAAAGAAATAAGTAAAATAGAAGCTCCAACGTTTATAATAAACGGTGATGAAGATGATATGTGTCTTGAAGTAGGTTTGTTTCTAAAGAGAACGATCAAAACTTCTGGTTTGTTGATTGTCCCCAAAACAGGCCATACAATCAATTTAGAAGAACCAGCTTTATTTAATAGCCAATTATTAAAGTTTTATTCTTCAATTAAAGCATCTACGTGGGGCAAAAGGGACAAAAGAGCAGAAATAATAAAATTTTAATCTCTAAAATTCTCGTATTGCAACGGATGTTTAATGTTTAACTCTTTAATTAGTTTTATTGCCGCTTGAAGATCGTCTCTCTTTTTACCTGAAACTCTTAACTCATCACCTTGTATAGATGTTTGAGTTTTACTTTTTGAAGATTTAATAACTTTAACAATTTTTTGAGCAATTTCTCTGTCAACACCTTGTTTGATTAATACAACTTGCCTGATTGAATTTCCAGATGCAGCTTCTGGTTTTTCAAACTCTAATGCTCCTGCATCAACTTTTTTTCTGGTTAAGTGAGTAATGATTAGTTCTTCAACCTGTTTTCTTTTTAAATCGTCGTCTGCTTTAATTATAATCTTATCGTCTTGTTGTTCAACCTCACAGACGCTCCCTTTAAAATCATATCTAGTATTTATCTCTTTTTTAACACCTTCAAGCGCATTTTGAACTGAAGGCATATGTATTTTACTTACTATATCAAAACTAGGCATAATCTATTTCCTCTAATAAAGTTTTATTACAGTATAATATTAAATTCATATTTCTCAAACAGTCTAAATAACAGTTGATAGATATTAAGTTAAATTATAAATTATATACATTTGAACTTAAGATTTGAAAATTGAATGGATATTATATTTAAATTGTTACTTCTTGTACCTGTTATAATAAGTTCATATTTTTTATTTATAAATATAGGTATTTTGTCAATTTTTCCGATTTGGCTTTTGTGCGGCTTAATTGACGTTTCAAGACATAAAACAATGAATTTGAAATTAATTAAGGAGTATTTTTTTGGTAAAGGCTTTTTAACGTTTATCTTATCTCCCTTAAACCTTTTTGCTGATTTATTATCATTCAGAAATCTTCATACCTTTAAGATAGAGGATCTTCCAATAGGACACCAAGACGAAATTAATGCTGTTGTTTCTTTATTTGATAAGAATTCTAAAGAAATAACTGACAGATTTAAGGAAAATATTGATGATAATAGAACAATGTTATTCTACAAATGGTATGGCTATAGACTAGATGAGTCCATAGACGAGTTTAATAATGATTATAAATATATAAAAACAATTGGAGTGTCTTTATTTAGGCAAAAGACCTCTACCTCAAGACATTTTGGCCCTTTGAGAATGACTTATCGTATTTTGTATAATTTTAATAAAGTAAAAAAAGAAGGCTCTTACATAGAAGCTGACGGTAGAATAAACAAATGGAAATATGAACCATTATTTATTTTTGATGATACTCTTATTCATCAAAGTTTTAACGAAGAAGAAAATTTGAGATATTGCGCATTCATTGATATTATAAGACCCTCACACTTCGATAATATTATGAAATCAATTTTAACTGGGGTGGGTTTTTTATTAAAAAAAACAAGAAGTATTTTTTATAAAAACTGGAAAATGATTTAAAGAAATTTTGAATTAGGCATTAGGCATTAAAATTTGTCTAACCACCTCTCCCTTTGATAACTTATCAAAACCTTCATTTAAGTCATCAAATGTTATTTTCCCATCAATTAATTTATCTACTGGTAGACGCCCTTGTTGAAATAAATTCAAAAATCTAGGGACATCTCTAACTGGAACACACGAACCCATGTAACTTCCTAATATTGACTTTTCTTGAGCAACCAGATCACTGTGATTAAAACTAAATTGAGTGTTTATTGGAGATAAACCTGCTGTAATAACTGATCCTCCATATCTAATAATTTGATATGCTGTATTCATAGCCGGGATAACCCCTGCTAAATCAATTGCATAGTCAACACCTCCATTTGTTAATGTTCTAATCTCTTCAATAGTATCATTGTTTCTGCTATCAAAGCAGTGTGTTGCGCCAAGCTCTTCTGCTCTGCTAAATTTCGAAGGATCAATATCAATTGCAATAATTGTTTCTGCTCCCCCAAGTTTGGCACCAATTATTCCATTAAGTCCAACACCTCCTAAACCAATTATAGCTAAAGAATCTCCTGGTCTAATTCTAGCCGTGTTTATTACTGCGCCTACCCCAGTCATAACAGCGCAGCCAAAAAGAGCCGCATCTTGAATATCAACTGATTTATCTATTACAACTACAGATCCTCTATCGACAACGTTATATTGAGACATACATGAAACACCTGTATGGTGATTAAGTTTGTTTCCATCCAAGTCTGAAAGCCTGCTTCCACCTGACATTAATTCACCTTTTCCTTTAGTAGC
Organism: alpha proteobacterium SCGC AAA536-G10; assembly: GCA_000384615.1. Taxonomy (GTDB): domain Bacteria; phylum Pseudomonadota; class Alphaproteobacteria; order Puniceispirillales; family Marisalimonadaceae; genus Marisalimonas. The sequence continues at coordinate 76,691 of ARQU01000010.1, forward strand.
TGCTGCAAGCTCACAAACTTGAGGTCTACCCTCAAGACATCTTCTGCACCTTCCACATGATGGAGAAAATTGAAATGCCACGTGATCTCCAACCTTTACATCTTTGATTGCACTTCCTAATTCAACAACTTCTCCTGAGCCTTCATGGCCAATCACCAGTGGTAAAGGCATAACTCTTGAACCATTTATTACAGATAGATCTGAATGACACAATCCCGCTCCCATAACTTTCACAAGTATTTCATTTTCTAGAGGGGGAGCAATTTTAATTTCCTCTATAGACAATGGTTTTGATTCTTTATAGGGTTCTGTTAATTTATTATCCCTAATAACTGCAGCTTTGCATGTGATTGACATTTAAATGCTCCTTTATTTAATATTTACTGGCTTACCATGAGGCGTTGACAAATAAGCGTTAGTCCAGTCTTTTTTCAATAGTAACAAAATATTTGAGTTTCCTATTTTTTTTGAAATAATAATTTCCTCAAGAGCGATCAGCCAACATTTAAAATAATCATCATTACCGTCTAAACTATTTAGTTCTGACCTTGATTCATTAAGAGATTTTCCAAAAAATTGAACAAACTCTTTCCAAGAGAAGTTCCCTGTTTCTGATAATTGGACTGTAATAGCAAACAACTGACTATGCCAAGGATTTTGAAAAACCACATCATCTTCTATTTTATTTGTAAATGGTAGAATATAATTAAATGTATTGTTCATTTTAATCTCAAATAAATCTTTAAGTTTTAATTTTAAGATAAGGTTCCCATAGATCTAAATAAATTTTGTCGTTGCCATTTTCTGCTGCAAGCCCCCACAATTCAGATGCTTTAAACTCTACCGTATATAGAGGCAAAGGATTTTCTCCAATTCCATGCGCATTTTTATCAGGAAAAACGTGAGTGCCATTATAAGAAAATATTTTCCCTTCACAACCCATTGCATACGAAGGTAAACGAGTATGACCACCTATAACATTTTCATTAGGATTATATTTCAAGGTTATGACATTATCGCCAATTTTATGTAAAGGAGTTATATCTGTTTTTCTAAGGGAAGGTCCACCCCACCCCAAAGTTTTTTGAACATCTTTTGCTAGCCAAGTCCTTTTATCTAATTTAACATTTTCTTTCAAATCTTCAGTCGAGGTATCTTCTTGAACTAAACTTATAAACTTTTTTAACTCTTCTATGGAAATCAATTTTTTGTCAACCAGAAGATTAGTAAGGCCGGCCAACCACTTTTCATAATATGAATAATTCATATAATCCTTTGGTGGCAGGCACTCTCTGTAGTGTCTGCTTACATCTAGGTTCCACTCACCAAGTGCTCCAGCAGCGAGTGTTATAGCCCAAGCTTTTGCATGCCATTCATGTTTGAAAGTAGGCTCACTATTTTCAACCTGATTATTTTTATTTCTAGGAACTGGTATAGGACCATCTCCATAGCGACCTCCCATATCATGAAGTCTACTCATTTTGAGTTCTCCGGTAAACCTGTTCCAATCATAGAGTTGCGCGTTACTAACTCTGCTAACTGCTCTTCATTCATATTTTCTGTTCCATCTGGTCTTATAGGTAAAACTAAATATCTCAATTCAGCAGTTGAGTCCCAAACTTTAATTTCGATTTTTGGATCAATATTTAATCCAAATTCTGAAAGAACTTTTCTAGGTTCTCTTACTGTTCTAGATCTATATTCATCACTCTTATACCATGTTGGAGGAATACCTAATACTGGCCAGGGATAACAGCTACATAAAGTACAAACTACTACGTTATGAATATCTGCTGTATTCTCAACTACAACCATATTTTCGCCTTGCCTACCCTGATAACTCAACTCTCTAATGGCTGATGTGGCGTCATCAAGGAGTCTTTTTTTATAATTTTCGTCTACCCATGCCTTGGCTATCACTTTGGCACCATTTTGTGGGCCTATTCTATTTTCGTAAGTATCTATCAATTCATCTAAGGTTTTTGAGTCTATTAGCCCTTTGCTTAAAAGTAATGTTTCAATTGCTTTTACTCTTAATTCCGGATCTGAAGGTAAGTGTGAATGTGCGTCATCTTTTTTATGACCTTGACCTCGATGCAGATTATGATCGTTATTTGAATTCATTTTATTTGCTCACGATTATTAATTTCTTACTTGGTTACATTAATTTTATTTAGGGACTAATACTATTCTACCATTCACTTTGCCAGCTCTCAGATCTGCCATAGCTTGATTTGCTGTTTCTAAATCTTGTTTTTTTACTGGTATAAGTTTAATTTTCCCTGATTTTATAATTTCTACTAATTCTTTTAATTCTCTTAATTCTCCTACATAAGAACCTCTTAAAGTAATTGATCTCATTGGTACTAAAGGCAAAGACATTTTAAGTGAACCACCATATAATCCAACAACAATGACCATTCCTCCTTTTTTTATAAGAGATAAGCCAAAGTCGGTTGTCTGAGGCATCCCTACAAAATCAATTGCTGCTACAGCGCCTATTCCTATAATTTTTCTAATTGTTTCTTCATCTTCAGGAGAAAAAGCCTGATCAGCTCCAGCTTCAATTGCTTTTTCTCTTTTTTCTTTATCATTATCTATAACTAATATTTTTGCATTATGAACAGCTGAAGATAATAAAATTCCATTTACACCTACCCCACCAGCTCCGATTATTATTATCCAATCGTCAACAGAAGTTTTTGGTATTTTTTTTAATGCGCTATATGCCGTTAAACCAGAACAGGCATATGGGGCAGCGACAGCTGGATCCATATCTCCATAAGACACAAGATATTTGCTATCTGGAACAATTATATGATCTGAATACCCTCCGTTGAGGCGTGCTCCTAAATATTTGGGAGCTTCACATAAAGTTTCATTTTCTTTTTTACATGCTTCACATAATCCGCACCCAATCCAAGGAAAAACAATCCCACTATCTCCAATATTAACATCTTCTGCCTCTTCACCTATATCAACAACTGATCCCGTTATTTCATGTCCTGGCGTGAACGGTAGTTTTGTTCCTCTGTCAGCCAAAGTAATTCTCTTTCCATCACCAAGGTCAAAATAACCGTCAGATAAATGAATATCACTATGACATACGCCGCAAGCGGAAATTTTTACAAGTATTTCTTTTCCTTGTGGTTTAGGGTTTTCATATTCTCTAAGTTCTAAAGGTTTTCCAAAATCAATAACTTGATAACTTTTCATTTATTATCCCCCAAATAAATTAATCTCTTTTAGAAGTTTCATAATTACTTGAAATTACATAATAGTCGTCAAAACCAACTTTTTGCCTTAAGTCTTTAAAGTCTAATAAAAATTCAGACCTGTCTTCATCTTTCATCAAAAGATTTAGTGAGTTAGTCATAGCTTTCATAGCGGAACTCATAACTGTTAACGGATAAACTGCAAGCTTATAACCTATATCTGCAAGCTCTGTCATAGGTAAATTTGGTGTAATACCACCTTCGACTATATTTGCTATTTTAAATCCTGGAACTTCTTTACAAATGGTTTTCATTTCATCTTTATTTTTGGGAGCTTCTACAAATAATATATCTGCACCTAATTCATAAAATTTCTGTGCTCTTGAAATAGATTCTTTCAACCCGTGTGTATGATTGGCATCTGTTCTTGCCATTATTAAAATATCATAGCCTTCACTTCTCATATCACTTGCAGCTCTAATTCGGTCAAAGGCTTCTTCTCTTTCAACAACATCTTTACCTGGAGTATGGCCACATCTTTTTGGTGCCAATTGGTCCTCAATTAAAATCCCTGCACATCCAGCTTTTGAACATTCTTTTAATGTTCTTCTCACATTCATTGCATTTCCATAACCAGTGTCACCATCAACTATCATAGGTATATTGATTGCATTACATATATTATTTGCTTGATCAAAAACTTCTGAAAAAGTCATAAGCCCAAGATCCGGGGAGCCTATTCTTGAAGCTGAAGCTGCAAATCCTGACATGAAAGTAACATCGAATTTCGCTTGCTCTATTAATTTAGCAGAAAGAGCGTCAAAACATGAAGGAATGGGAATAAAGTCTCTTTCGTTCATGAGAGTTCTTAAAATATCTGTTTGGCTTTTTTTTAAATTCATACGTTTGAGGATTTTATTTAATTAAAACTAAAGCCTAGGTTAGAAATACTTTGAGAGTCAATGGTAAACTCTTTAAAGAGATCTTCAACTTTTCCTGTTTGCCCAAAAGAAGAAACACCTAATGGGATAGTTTTATGGCCATTTATAGAACCTATCCAGGATAAAGTCATTGGATGACCATCGATAACTGTTATTATTCTTGTATCCCTTGGAACGCATTCTAGTAGTAATTCTATATGACTTGTACTATTTTGATTTTTCCATTCATGAAATAATTTATCAGAGCTTGTAATGCTAAGCACCCCTGAATTTTTAAATTTTTCACCTAACAAAGCTGTAGATTCTATTGCTTCAATTGCAACAGCTCCTTGATAAACAATAATAACTTCTGGATTTGGACCTGGCTTCTTTAACCAATAGCCTCCCTTTATAATATTATTTTTCAACTCGTTATCTATCTCTCTCATAGGCTGATCAATAGATCTGGTAGTTAATCTCAAGTAAATAGATCCACCAGCCTCGTCTTGGAGATAATTAAAACCATAATTCATAATTAAAGCTAGTTCATCTGCAAAAGCGGGTTCAAAACTTAAAAGTCCTGGCTGACTTATACCAATTAAAGGTGTGCCAATGGACTGATGAGCTCCTCCTTCTGGAGCTAAAGAAATTCCTGATGGGGTCCCAACAATCATAAATCTAGCATCTTGATAACAAGCATAATTCATTGCATCTAGTCCCCTAGATATAAAAGGGTCATACACTGTACCAATTGGAAATAACCTCTCACCAAAAAATTCATGAGAAAGTCCAGCTGCACCTAACATTAAAAAAAGGTTCATTTCAGCAATACCAAGTTCTATATGCTGTCCTTGAGAAGAAAATATCCATTTTTGAGCTGAAGGAATTTTTCTATCTTTAAAAGTATCTGAACTATCCTTTCTACTAAATAAACCTTTCCTATTTATCCAAGGACCTAAGTTAGTAGAAACAGAGACATCTGGAGAAGTTGTTAAAATTCTTTGACTAAAGTCAGTATTATTTTTTGCATATTGATCTAAAATTTTACCAAAGGCATTTTGCGTTGAAATTTTTGTTTCCTTAATAAAAACGTTTTCATCAACTGATACTTTTTTACATTGATATTTTCTATGCTTTGCTTTTTGAAATGGTAGATTTTTAATATATTTATCCAATTCAACATTATTTTTTTCATCAGAAAATCTATTCCATTCATTCCCATCAGAAATACCATACTTTAATCTAAAACTATTCATTTGGGCTTTGGTCATCAATCCTGCATGATTATCTTTATGACCAGCTAAAGGTGTTCCCCATCCTTTGATTGTATAGGCAATGAAAGCTGTTGGTTTATCATCTTTTACTTTTTCAAAAACTTTTATCAATGTTTGGACACAATGACCGCCTAAGTTAGCCATTAAATCTAGAAACTCGCTATCTGTTCTTTTATTTATTAATTCGGAAACAATATCCTGATCGCCAATATCATCCAATATTCTTTGCTTAAAAGTAGAACCACCTTCATAAATTAAGGCTGAATAGAGCTGATTTGGACAATCATCAATCCATTTTTTTAATAAATGACCACCTGGTTCATCAAATGCTTCTTTTTGCAATTTACCATATTTTAAAATAATGAGATTCCAGCCAAAAGCTTCAAAAACAGAACCTAAACGCTCAGATAATCCTTCATGAACTACTCCGTCTAATGATTGTCTATTATAATCTATTATCCACCAAACATTCCTTAAGTCATGTTTCCATCCTTCTTGAAGACATTCATAAACATTACCTTCGTCAAGCTCAGCATCTCCAACTAACGCAATCATCCTTCCTTGAGGTATTTTTTTTCCAAACTGTTTTCTTGAAACATATTCCTGTATAAGTGAAACAAAGCTGGTCATCGCTACACCTAGCCCAACCGAACCTGTTGAAATATCAACATCATCAATATCTTTTGTTCTAGAAGGATATGACTGAGCACCTCCAAAACCTCTAAAATTTTCAATATTTTCTCTAGTTTGCAACCCAGACAAATACTGAATCGCATGAAATACTGGACTAGCGTGTGGTTTTACAGCAACTCTATCTTCTGGTCTTAAAATGTTAAAATATAATGCTGTCATTATTGAAACAATTGACGCAGAACTAGCCTGATGACCTCCTACTTTTAAACCATCTTCATTATTCCTAAGATGGTTAGCATTATGTATCATCCAACAAGAAAGCCATAAAACCTTCTTCTCAATAATTTTCAATAATTTATTTTTATTTAACATTTAAAAAGTCTAACACTTTATTAATGAAATAAATGACTAAAGATAACAATTTTACTTTCAATTTTAGCATAATATGCTAATAATTAATTTTTTATAAAATATTTTACTTTAAAGAGGGTCTTTTGAGCAATATTGATAGAATAGACCAAAAAATAATATTTTTTCTTCAAAAGGACGGTCGATTAACAAATTTTGATTTAGCTGAAAAGGTAGGTCTATCTCCATCACCTTGTTTAAGAAGAGTAAAAAGTTTAGAACAAAAAGGTTTAATTGCTGGCTATACTGCAATTATAGATGAAGTATCTTATGGGTATCCAGTAACAGCATTTGTTTCTGTAAGACTAGAAAATCAAACTGATCAAATCCTAAAGTCATTCGAAAAAGAAATCACATCTTTGGACGCTGTTATGGATTGTTGGTTGGTAACAGGAAATAGAGATTATTTACTTAGAGTAGTAGCATCAGACTTAAAAAATTATGAGATTTTTATGAGAGAAGAATTGACCAAAGTAAAAGGGATTGCTTCTATCGAAACAAACTTTGCTCTAGGTAGAGTTAAAACTAAAAACAACCTACCTTTAAACTCATAATTTAATTAGAAAGTAATAAAATTGATTGCAGATTTAAAACAAATAAAAGCTGGAGATCTAAATGTAAGCTATTTTGAATCAGGTCCAATAGATGGTGTTCCCGTTATCCTACTGCATGGTTTTCCTTATGATATTCATTCATACCTTGAAGTGGTCCCTGTTTTATCAAATGCTAGATGTAGAGTAATTGTGCCTTATCTTAGGGGTTTTGGAAAAACTTCATTCTTAGCAAAAAAAACTTTAAGATCTGGTCAACAAGCTGCACTGGGATACGATTTATTAAATTTAATGAATTCAATTAAAATAGAAAAAACTATCTTAGCTGGCTATGATTGGGGAGGTAGGGCGGCGTGTGTAGTTGCTGCTCTTTACCCAGAAAGATGTCTAGGATTAATCTCATGTAATGGCTATAATATTCAAGATATAAAAAATTCTTCAAAACCCTCAAATCCAAATACTGAGCAAAAATTATGGTATCAGTACTTTTTTCATAGTGAAAGAGGTCGTTTGGCCTTAATAAACAAGCGTCATGATTTTATAAAATATCTCTGGCAAACATGGTCACCTTCTTGGGATTTTAATTATGAAATATATGGTTTAAGCAAAAACTCATTTGATAATTCTGATTTTGTAGATGTGGTTGTGCATAGCTACAAACATAGATTTGGTATAGTTGCTGGAGATCCAAAATTTAATCTAATTGAAAAAGACTTATCTAAACAACCCACAATTTCAGTTCCAAGTATAACTATTGACGGTGAAACTGACGGCGTTTCAGGGTTGTCTAATATTACTAAAATTAAACAAAAATTCTCCTCTCACGTTAGACATCAAATTCTACCAAACACGGGACATAATGTACCTCAAGAGGATCCTAAAAATTTTTCTAAAGCTGTTCTAGAATTAGCATTTGTTAATTAACATTTATGAATTAGCTATTTGAAGAGGTATACCAAACTCCTTCTGACATATTTCGGCTAAAATTTTTACCCCCTCATCAATTTCTTCTATTGACGGATTACCAAAACAAAGTCGAATTTTATGATCTCCACTAGAGTTAATCGACCATTCATTTCCAGGATTTATCGCGACACCGTCTTTTAATGCAAGTTCGTATAAGCGTGATGTATCCACATTATTAGGTAAATTAATCCACACAAAAATTCCACCAACAGGTTTATTATAATCTGCTGTAGAGCCAAAGTATTTATCTAACGCATTGCATATGGCGTCTGACTTTTTTTTAAGTTCATTTCTAAGTATTTTTATATGGGAATCAAAATTAATTTTACAAAACTCTGCAAGTGCCATTTGCTCCAATGATCCACTTCCGGCATCAGTTTTATAAGGGAGTATTCTTGATAAAATACTCCAATCAGCTGTTAAGTATCCCACCCTTAACGCCGGTGCAATAGATTTTGAAAAAGAGCCACAATATATTACATAACCATCATTATCATAAGATTTTATTGCTGGAGGCCTTTCTTTATCAAAAATAAGATCCGCATAACAATCATCTTCAAAAATTGGTATTTCAAATTTTTTAGATAATTTTATTAGAGCTTTTCTTTTATCCACAGACATAATAGTGCCTGTTGGATTCTGAATTGTTGGAATAGTGTAAATAAATCTTGGTCTGATTTTCTTTTTCTTAAGGCTTTCTAAGGTTTGTTCTAAAGCCTCAATATTCATTCCATCTTTTTCCAATGGAATACCTATCATATTAACGCCTATCCTTCTAAGCCTTGAAATAGTGCCACCATAATTTTCTTCTTCGATTATAACTGTGTCGCCTTTTTTTAAAAATGTTTGATTTACTAGGTCTAATGCCTGCAAAGATCCAGAAACTACTAACAATTCTTTTTCAGAACAGTTAATGCTCGCACTTTTTTTTAATTGTTTTGAAATGAATTGCCTGAGTGGCAGATATCCCTGGGGACCACTTTCCAATCCATATTTGGCTAATGTTTTTCCCTCTTTTAAAATTATTTTATCTATAGATTCTTTTAAGGATGTAATTGGTATGCTTTCATTATCATTATGCCCACCAATAAAGTTAAACTTTGGATAACCCTTCCATTCAATCGCTGGTCCTAAAGCATCTGAGTGTAAAAAACTATTAATATTAAACATATTCACTCTCCATTCCTTTTAATAATATTATAAAGAAATTTTTTGTAAAATATTTATAAAAAATTATAATTTAATAAATTTAAAAAAGTGTTGTTATGCAATCGATTGAAACATGGATAGTTAAAATTAATTCTAATAAACGATTAATTGAAAAAGGTCGTTGGGTAAATTTAACTTTTACCTTTGGTATTGGACAAAATGATTATTTATTTGAAATTATTGAAGGTAAAGTTATCTCCACAACTAAAAGAACAATTTTAACTAGAAGTGGAACTTTTAAAATTCATGGGGAAAAAATTGCTTGGGAAAAGCATTGGCTTAATATTCCTCCAAGAGATTATCACGATATTTTTGCTATGCTTGCTAAAAAATTAATTATTGTAGACGGCAATTTGACTCCATTTATGCAAAACCTTCAGTATTTTAAAGATCTTATTGCATCAAATAGACAGTCTATTAAGTAGGTTAACTATGAAAAGTATTAATATAGAATTTGAAGATATAATTGGCAGATACTTAAATATAAATGTAGATGACACAAATTACAGAATTTATGTTGAAGAAGCAGGTCAAGGTATTCCTTTACTATGTCTTCATACAGCAGGATCAGACGGGCGTCAGTTTCGCCATATTTTAAATGATCAAAAAATAACTAAAAATTTTAGAGTTATTGCTTTTGATCTTCCTTGGCACGGAAAATCCAATCCTCCAGAAGGTTACGAATTAAATGATTATAAATTAACTACAAATCTATATAAAAAAATTATAATGTCTTTTTGTGATAATTATAAATTAAATGAACCTGTTATTATGGGCTGTTCCATGGGAGGAAGAGTTGTTTTACATCTTGCCTTAGAACATAGTAATTATTTTAAAGCTGTCATTGCCCTTGAAGGTTCAGATAAACTAGAACCCTACTATGATTTGGACTGGTTATATAGACCTGATATTCATGGTGGATTAATTCAATCTGCATTTGTTTCATCTCAAATAGCTCCTCAAAGTCCTGATAAATTTAGACACGAGACATTATGGCATTATATGCAAGGAGGCCCTGGGATTTTTAAAGGAGATCTTTACTTTTATTGGCATGACGGCGATTTTGATGATCGCTCAGGTTTGATAGATACCTCAAAATGTCCTGTATATTTATTATCTGGTGAATACGATTGTTCTTGTACTCCTGAAAGAACTTTAGCAACAGCAAGCAGAATAAAAGGAGCTAAAGCTGTCATAATTCCTGATATAGGACATTTTCCAATGTCAGAAAATCCAGAATTATTTAAATCTTATATTTATCCAATTTTAGATGAAATCTTAGAATAATTTAACCAGTCTTTTCAATATTTCCACAAACACTTACAGCCTGACCAGATATATTCTTCCCTAAGGGACTGCACAAAAAATGAGCCTGTTCAGCTAAATCATCATGAGTAACAAACCTGTTAAGCGACGCACCTGATAAAATTTCATCTTTCATCTCATCAAAAGAAATATTTTTGACTTTGGCTTTAGCTTCGATTACTCGATTTTGTCTTTCACCCTCTACAATCCCAGGCAAAAGAGCATTAGCCCTAATGCCCCTAGGGCCTAATTCAATAGCTAAGCTTTTAACCATGCCTATTACAGCCCATTTCGTTGCAGCATATGGAAGTCTGTATGCAAAACCAACTCTTCCTGCGACTGATGAAACTGAAAGGATAGACCCTTCATCATTCATACGAGGAACAACTAATCTCATGGTTTCAAAGTGACTGGTCATATTTACCTGAAGACACTCTTGCCATCCACCTAAAGTTTGATCACCAACTCCAGCAGTCTCACCAGCTATTCCTGCATTGTTAACAATTATGTCAACTTCTTTTAAATAATCAAAACCTGCCTCAACCATGGATGCAATTAATTGCGTTTGCCTAAGGTCACATAGCATTGCTTTAATATTATCATCAATATCGTTTACTTTATTAACTGCATCTTGATTGATATCGCATACAAAAACTTTCGCACCAGCCTTCTCAAACCTTTTGGCTATGGCATACCCTATTCCGTCAGCACCAGCAGTTATTAGAGCTTTCTTCCCCTCAAGAAGTCTCTCATAATTCATCTTTTTCTACTTTCTATTTAATGTTTGTTTTATCTTTTCCTTTAAGTGCTAACATTTCTCTAGCTTCGTCTGAAGTAGCCACTTCCAAGGAAAGACCTTCTAAGATATCTCTAACTCTCTTTACTTGGTCAGCATTTGTTTTGGCAAGATTACCAGGACCATCCCATAGAGAATCTTCAAGACCAACTCGGACGTGCGAGCCTAGTGAAGCACCTGTTGCATTCATTTTCATTTGCGTTGCTCCAGCACCTACAACCGACCACTCATATCCTACATCGCCAAACAATTTATCTGCTATTTTTTTCAAATGAAGCAAATTATCCGCGTCCGCTCCTATTCCTCCCATAATACCCATTACAAATTGAATAAAGTAAGGCCCTTTCAGCATCCCTTCTCTATGGAAATAATGAAGATTATACAAATGTCCAACATCATAACATTCAAACTCGAACCTGGTTCCATTTTCGTAACCAAGTGTCATAATATTTTCAATATCTTCAAACGTATTTTTGAAAAGAGAGTGTTTACTTCTTTCTAACATTTCCTTTTCCCAGGGAAATTTTAATTGATTATGTTTTTTCAACATTGGGAAAAGACCAAAATTCATAGATCCCATATTTAATGAAGCAAGCTCTGGTTTAAAGTGCATAGCCGGTTTCATTCTTTCCTCCACAGTCATCTGTGGGCCTCCACCAGTTGTTATGTTTATAACAGCGTCACAC
>ARQU01000011.1 GCA_000384615.1 alpha proteobacterium SCGC AAA536-G10
TATTTCGGAAAGATGATGTTGATTAAAGTTGCTAATTGCTACAGTATTTATTTTTATTTTTAGACCAACTTCACGGGCTTTTTTTAATCCTCTCTTAACTTTCTCAAGATCTCCCCATCTTGTTATTTCTTTAAATTTTATTGGGTCTAAATGATCTAAAGATACATTAATACGTCTAACACCAGCTTTGTATAATTCTTCAGCTTTTGATTCCAGCTGACTGCCGTTTGTTGTAATTGTTAATTCATCGAGTAAGGTACCAACCTCTTTGCCTAAATTATTAATTACTTGCATAATACCTTTTCTAACTAAAGGTTCACCTCCCGTTAATCTAATTTTCCTTGTTCCAAGTTTCATAAAAGTTCTACAAACTTCTTCAATTTCCTCAAGACTTAAAATATCTTTTTTTGGAAGAAATTGCATATCTTCAGCCATGCAGTATGTACATCTGAAGTCACACCTATCAGTAACTGACACTCGCAAATAATTTACATCTCTACCAAAAGGATCAATTAACTTATTTTGATTTTCAATTTTTTTGTTCATAAAGCAAAATTCAGTTTTAAAATTACAAGAGAAATAATATAACACATTATTTTGGAAATTTAGTAACAATTTTTTCTTAAGAACATATAATGTAAATTTATATATAATCAATTTGTGGAATTTATTATGAGTGATCTTGGTAAAATATATAGACATAAACCTGCAGCAGGAGGCCTTTCTAGCCATTTAGTTGTTTTTCTTCATGGATATGGGGCTGATGGAAAAGATTTAATTGATTTAGCAAATCCATTTTCTATGGCTTTACCAAACGCTACTTTTATTTCGCCTGATGCACCTGATCCTTGTGCTATGTCTCCTCAAGGAAGACAATGGTTTCCGATTGAAGAAATTCCTAATGGTGCAATAAGAGCTTCAGAAAGTTTAATTAAATTAATCAATAAAGAAGCTGAAGATCTTAATCTCACTTTTAAAGATGTAGTTTTAATAGGGTTTTCACAAGGAGCAATGATGAGTATGCAATGCTTATTATTAAATAAGTTCCAACTTGGAGCTATTATAGGATACTCAGGTGCTTTAAGAGAAGAAAATATTGAAGCTGCAAGCTTTCAGTTAATCAATGGCAAACATAAATTTTCTGATACCCCAATATTGTTGGTTCATGGAGAACAAGATGTGGTCGTACCTTTCCATTCATTACAAAAATCAAAATCACTTTTAGACAAAATTGGTTTTAATGTTGAAACACTCTCAAGACCTAAACTTGGCCATGGAATAGACCCTGAAGGTATAAGTAGAGGAATGGAGATATTAAAAAAAATAAATTAATTAAAATTCTAATTTTTTTATTTAATAAATTTTTAATATTGATAGTCTAATAATTATCCAAATAATTTAATTAGAGTTCAATGACTGCCTATTCCTTTTCACCTACATTAGTTCTCAACGCCGATTACCAACCGTTGAGTTATTTCCCATTATCTCTTTGGTCATGGCAAGATACAATAAAAGCCGTATTTCTTGACAGAGTAAATATTGTCTCTGAATATGACGAAGTTGTAAGATCCCCTGGATTTTCAATGAAAGTACCCAGTGTAATTTCTTTGAAAGAATATGTTAAAAATAAGAAATCTCCTGTTTTTACAAGATTTAATGTTTTCTTAAGAGATAGATTTTCCTGTCAATATTGTGGAGCAGTTAAACAATCACACGATTTAACTTTTGATCATGTAATACCAAGGTCTCTAGGTGGAAGAACTAATTGGAATAATGTTGTAGCTGCTTGTCGCCCCTGTAATTTTAAAAAAGGTAGCAAGCGATCCAAGGAAATTAACATGTTTCCTATTATTAAGCCAGAAGCTCCATCAACAAATTTACTAAAAAAGAATGGTAGGTATTTCCCACCAAACTATTTACACGAATCTTGGCGTGATTTTTTATATTGGGATACGGAATTGGAAAGTCATAATTGAATAAATTATAATCTTTAAATTTTCTCTGAAATTTTTATAGCAGTTCTACAACCTAGCTGAACAATAGCTTTCATTACATCAAATCCAGGTGCATTTTCACCATCATGCTCAACTCCAGTTTCAAGATGGTCAAGTTCATCATCCCTGAACTTCATTAATGTTGATTTAAGTTTTTTATGTTTTTCGTCTAAACTGTCTGCCTGCTTTGCATAATGTTCTCCAATGACTTCTTCAACGGCTATCGTACAAGCCATAGCAGCTTTTTCTCCCATTATAGCACTGGCAACACCAAGTCCATAACCCATAACATTCCAAAAAGGAAGAAGAGCAGTCGGTCTAGTATCATTTTCCACAAGAAGATCATTAAATGTATCTAGATGTTCTTGTTCCTGATCCTTCATATGTTGAATAGTGGGGCCAACAGGGGTATTTTTTAAAATAGCCAACTGTCCGTCATATATCTTAGCTGCCGCCGTTTCTCCAGCATGATCAACTCTCAAAATAGAATCAATCTGATGTTTACTAATATTTTTTTTCATACTTTTATAAACCTTTTATTCGTTAAAAAAACATTTACTATCATAAACATAATAAATGACATAAGTGCATTCCAACCAGCTAATGACAACCCAAATATACTGAACATTACTTCATCACATTTAATAGGAGACTTGTTTAGTAAATATTTAAGTGTATCTTTTGAAAAATCAATACTTGAAGAACATCCATCTGGTCCAGTCCAGAAATTCATCTCGATACCAAAATGATATAATCCGGCAATTGAACTTGCAATCCAAGTTAGAGATAGACCTATTAAAACTAATTCACCTGCTATAAAATTTTTTTCTAAAGTTAAAATTGCAATTAAACTGTAAGAAATGATTAGGGCGTGAAACCACCTTTGCGTTATGCATAAGTCGCATGGAATTGCGTCATGAAAATATTCCAAATAAAAAGCGGATAAAAGCATCAAAGAAGATATTAAAAAAGATATTTTAAAAATATTGTTCATTAACATTTACATAACATAAATTGTAAAAATTATAAATGCCACCCCTAAAATGCTAGATGAAATCAGAAGGTTTTTTTGTAAGAATAATAATGCTGGTTTACCAAAAAATTTAACCAAATAAGCAACTATGAAAAAACGAGTGCCTCTTCCTAAAATGGACATTAAAATAAATGCAATTATATTAATTTCTGCAATTCCACTTGTAATTGTTATAATTTTATATGGGAGTGGTGTAAAAGCTCCCAAGAAAATGATTAGCATTCCGTTTTCTTGGTATGCAAATTTGACAGCATTAAATTTTTCTTCGGTAAACCAAGGAAAATATAAAAATAAATTTTCAATAGACGGCCCAATCAAATAGCCTAATAACCATCCAATAACACCACCTATTACTGATCCAATAGTACAAATAATTGCAAATCTAAAAGTTTTTTTAGGAGCAGCTAAAGTCAATCCCGCCAAAAATGGATCAACTGGAAGAGGGAAAATGATTGATTCAATCATTGAAATAAAGCCTAAAACATTGTCAGCCAATGGCTTAACAGCATTCGTTTTAGCTTTTTCAATTAAGTTATTTATTATAATTTTATAGTTGTTAAAAATCATAGTTAATACATCTGATTTATATCTTTTAATTTTCTAACATTGATATATATAATACTTACTCAAGTATACTTATAATTAAAAATATTGGGGATATGGTGAAATAGGTAAACACGCTGGTCTCAAAAACCAGTGCCGCAAGGCTTCCCGGTTCGATTCCGGGTATCCCTACCAAAATTAAATTCTAATTAATTAATATGTGAAATTATTTATCTTTAAGTTTTTAAGAATTTATAATATATAATTAGTTTAGAATCATTTTAATTTAGATTTATTGGGAGGGATCTATATGATACCTAGTGCATTCACTTTTTATAAACCAGATAATATAGAAAAAGCTGTATCTCTTATGTCAGACTTTGGCGATGAGGCAAGGGTAATTGCTGGAGGTCATAGTTTGATACCAGTAATGAAACAAAGACTTACAGATATTAAACATTTAATAGATTTGTCTGGGATTAATGAAATTAAAGGTATTGAAATTACAGGTAACCAAATATCAATTGGTGCAATGACTACTCAAGTTGAATTGATAAATAATGAAGAATTATTTAAAAAAGCCCCTATTATAAGAGAAGCCTCATTGCAAATTGCTGACCCACAAGTCAGGAACCTTGGTACAATCGGGGGAAATGTGGCTAATGGTGATCCAGCGAATGATATGCCTGGCTTAATGCAACTACTTGACGCTACTTATAAATTAAGTGGCTCTAATGGTGTTCGTGATGTTAAAGCAAGAGAATTTTATGAAGGAGCTTATTTTACTGTTAGGGAAGATGATGAAATTCTTATTTCAATTTCCTTTGACGCTCCATCAGGTGGTTATGCCTATGAAAAACAAAAAAGAAAAATTGGTGATTATGCAACTGCAGCAGCTGGTGTAATATTAAAAGTTGAAAATAATATGTGTTCAAGTGCTTCTATAGCATTAACTAATTTATCAGACACTCCAGTATATTGTGATAAAGCTGTAGATATAATCCTTGGAAAAGAAATTGATAACAACATATTAAATCAAGTCACAGAAGCTTGTGTAGAGCAAAGTGATCCTGTAGCTGATCAAAGAGGACCAGTTGAATTTAAGAAATACGTCGCTGGTATTGTAATTAAAAAGGCTCTTACAAGAGCTATTGAACGAACCTAGTTAAGGGGAAAGATATGGAAAAAATTAATGTCACTATGACAGTTAATGGTAAAGAAGAGACATTGTCAGTTGAGCCAAGAACACTTTTAGTCCACGCTCTTAGAGAGCACTTAGATTATACTGGTGCACATATAGGATGTTCTTCATCCCATTGTGGTGCTTGCACCATAGATATGAACGGAAAATCAGTAAAGTCTTGCACAGTATTTGCCCCTCAAGCAGAAGGCGCTGAAATTTTGACTGTTGAAGGTATAGGTTCTCCCGACAAACTTCATGCTATACAAGAAATGTTTAAAGAGCATCATGGTTTACAATGTGGATATTGCACACCTGGAATGATTATGAGGTCATATAGGTTTTTACAAGAGAACCCTAATCCTACAGAAGAAGAGGTTAGATTTGGTATTTCAGGAAACTTATGCAGATGTACTGGATACCAAAATATTGTTAAATCAATAATGGCAGCCGCAGATAAAATAAGAGATGAAGTTAACGTTGAGAAAAAGGAAATAGCATAATGGATGACGTAAAAACCCCATCACGAGAAGAAAGAAAAAGCGCATTAAGCGGTCTTGGTACTTCTAGAAAAAGAGTTGAAGATGCTAGATTTACGCAAGGTAAAGGTAATTATGTAGACGATATAAAGCTAAAAGGAATGCTTTTTGGTGACTTTGTAAGATCACCAGTTGCACATGCACGAGTAAAGAACATTGATACAAGCGCAGCTCTAGCCTTACCTGGTGTTCATGCAGTACTTACTGCAGCTGATTTAGAACCATTAGGTCTACATTGGATGCCAACGCTTGCAGGTGACAAACAAATGGTTCTTGCAGATGGCAAAGTTCTATTCCAAGGGCAAGAAGTTGCGTTTGTTGTTGGAGACGACAGATATGCTGTAGCTGACGGTGTTTCTTTGGTCGAAGTTGAATATGAGGAGTTGGCAGTAGTAACAGATCCTTTTAAAGCTGAATTAAAAGATGCACCTATCTTAAGAGAAGACATTGCAGATCAAAAAGAAGGTGCTCATGGAGCTAGAAGACATCCAAATCACATTTTTACATGGGAAGCAGGTGAAAAAGAAGAAACTAATAAAGTATTAGAAGAAGCTGAAGTTGTTGCTGATGAAATGGTTTATTATCATAGAACACATCCATGTCCTCTTGAGACTTGCGGATGTGTTGCTTCTATGGACAAAGTTAATGGTAAACTTACAGTTTGGGGTACGTTTCAAGCCCCACATGCTGTAAGAACGGTAGCGTCATTAATTTCAAGTATTCCAGAGCATAACATTAGAATTATTTCTCCAGATATTGGTGGAGGATTTGGAAATAAAGTTGGTGTTTATCCAGGCTATGTTTGTTCAATTGTTGCATCAATTGTAACTGGTGTTCCAATAAAATGGGTTGAAGACAGAATGGATAACTTAATGGCCACTGCTTTTGCAAGAGATTATTGGATGCATGGTAAGATATCAGCAACAAAAGAAGGAAAAATTACTGGTTTGTGGTGTCATACTACAGCTGATCACGGAGCATTTGATGCATGTGCTGATCCCACAAAGTTTCCAGCTGGATTTATGAACATTTGTACTGGTTCATATGATATTCCAGTAGCTTATTTAGCTGTTGATGGTGTTTATACAAACAAGGCGCCTGGTGGCGTAGCATACAGGTGCTCTTTTAGAGTGACTGAAGCTTCTTATTTTATAGAAAGAATGATTGAAGTGCTTGCACAGAAACTTGGAATGGATTCTGCTGAACTCAGATCTAAGAATTTTATAAAAAAAGAGCAATTTCCTTATACATCAGCTCTTGGTTGGGAATATGATTCAGGCGATTATCATCAAGCATGGGAAAAAGCTATGAAATCTGTAAACTATAAACAATTAAGAGAAGATCAAGCAAAACAATTACAATTATTTAAAGATGGTAAATCAAGAAAGTTGATGGGTATAGGTCTTAGTCACTTTACTGAGATAGTAGGGGCTGGTCCCGTTAAAAATTGTGATATCCTTGGTTTAGGAATGTTTGATGCTTGTGAAATAAGAATTCATCCAACAGGTTCAGCAATTGCAAGATTAGGAACCATATCACAAGGTCAAGGTCATGCCACTACATTTGCTCAAATATTAGCATCTGAAATTGGTATTCCAGCCTCTGACATTACATTAGAAGAAGGTGATACAGATACCGCTCCATATGGACTAGGGACTTATGGATCTCGTTCCACACCAGTTGCTGGAGCAGCAACTGCCATGGCTGGTAGAAAAATAAGAGCAAAGGCACAAATGATTGCAGCTTATTTGCTAGAAGTTCACGACGACGATTTAGAATGGGATGTTGATAGATTTTCAGTCAAAGGTGCACCTGAAAAATTCAAAACTATGAAAGAGATTGCATTCGCTTCTTATAATCAGGCCATACCTGGTGTAGAACCCGGTTTAGAAGCCGTTAGTTATTATGATCCACCGAATATGACTTATCCAAACGGAGCCTACGTAGTAGTCATGGAAATTGATGTAGACACCGGGGTTAGTGACATTAAACAGGTTTACGCTCTTGACGATTGTGGTACTCGAATAAACCCAATGATTATCGAAGGTCAGGTTCACGGTGGATTAACAGAAGCTCTAGCTATATCTATGGGACAGGAAATTGCTTATGATGAGCAAGGTAATGTCATGACAGGTACTTTGATGGACTTTTTTATCCCAACTGCTTGGGAAACACCAAATTACGAGACTGATTATACAGAAACACCAAGTCCGCATCATCCTATAGGTGCAAAAGGTGTAGGTGAAAGTCCTAATGTAGGTGGAGTGTCTGCTTTTTCAAATGCAGTTCATGACGCTTTTAAACCATTTGGATTAACACAGGCACATATGCCTCATGATCATTGGAGAGTTTGGAAGATTGCTAAAGATCTTGGACTTCATAGTTAGTCTAGCTGATAAACAAAAATGCAATGGCAAAATATTAAGAAGTATCTATATGATTTAGATTATATAGCATCAGATGAATTAGCTATGAGTATTCACATAGCTTCAAGTCTTAGTAGGCCTCTACTATTGGAAGGTGAGGCAGGTATTGGAAAAACTGCCCTCGCCATTGCTTTATCTAAATTGCATGAAACTAGTCTTATAAGATTACAATGTTATGAAGGTCTTGATTCTACCTCAACAATTTATGAATGGAACTATCAAAAACAATTACTTGCAATTCGTTCTAACGAAACCAAAAGTAACAATGAAATAGATATTGATAAACACATATTTTCTAGAGATTTTCTCTTGGAAAGACCTTTATTAAAGGCAATAACTCAAAAAAAATCACCTGTTCTTCTCATTGACGAAATCGACAGAGCTGACGAAGAGTTTGAAGCGTATCTTTTAGAAATTTTGTCGGAGTTTCAGGTGTCTATTCCTGAATTTGGTACAATAAAAGCTGTTTCAAAGCCTATTGTAATTATAACGTCTAACAGTACTAGAGATTTGTCTGATGCGTTAAGAAGAAGGTGCATTTATAATTATGTATACTACCCAAAAAAAGAACTTGAACTTCAAATATTACAAAAAAAAATGCCTAACATTGAGTTAGAATTATCAAGACAAATAGTTAGCTTTGTTCAAAATTTAAGAATGGAAGATTTAGAAAAAAAACCTGGTATAGCAGAAACTTTAGACTGGGCTGCCGCTATATCAGGATTGGGATTAAAGGATTTATCTGAAAATCATGAAATCTTACATTCAACTTTGGTCTGTTTGTTAAAAACAGAAGCTGATAAGGCAATTATTTCTTTAGAAACAAGTCAGAAATTAGCTAAAGTATAATATGCTTAAACCTACAAAATTTCTGTTAAGGTCGTCTAAAACTTCTAGGTTGTTAGACTTTAGTCATCACATGTTTGCTAACGGTTTTAATACTTCCTTTGATCAGGTAACTCAGTCTCTTAATGGTTTGCAAAATATTGATTTGTCTAAAATACAAGAATGGAAAAATGCTCTTAAATCAATTTATTGTTACAACTTTGATACATATGAAAAATTTGATGAATTATTCGATTCCTTCTGGACAAATGAAGGAAGAAAAAAAACAAATATCCAAAGACAAAATAATAATAAAAATAACGATACAATTAATACTAGAAGTATTTTTGCCCCTCCGGAGCAAGGCACACTTGACAATGAATCAACAAATAAATCCATGACTGATAACGAAAACGAAATGGAAGCCTCTAGCAATGCAGTGTCTAAAATAACTGCCAGTTTCATAGAAAACAAAAAGAAAACAGATTTAAAAGAACTAATTGATTCTGATTTACAAAAAAGAATACACTCAGCTGTTTTGAAAATAGCTAAGTCAATTAAACATAAAAGATCAAGACGATTAATAGCAGACAGAAAAGGTATTAAATTAGACTTAAGGAAAATTGTTAGTAAATCATTACCCTATGAAGGTTATCCTATTAAATTGTATAAAAAAAGTAAGCCTAAAAAGCCGATGAGAATAGTTAGCATATTAGATATATCGGGATCTATGAAGGTATATAGTCAAATTTATTTAACTTTTGTTAAAGGTTTGGTAGGAGTTAATCAATCTGCAGATGTATATTTGTTTCACACAAGATTGATGAGAGTTACAGAGTATCTTAAAGAAAATGACACTTTAAAAGCGGTCAATAGGATTTCTTTACTTACAGAGGGATTTTCGGGTGGTACTAAAATTGGTAAGTCATTAAAAGAATTTAATAATGTTTATTCAAAAAACCAAGTTAATGGTAGAACAGTCGTTATTATTATTTCCGATGGCTACGACACGGGAAGTCCAAAAATTGTTTCGCAAGAACTTGAAAAATTAAAAAAGAGAAATTGTAAAATAATCTGGCTAAATCCTCTTCTTGGATGGGAGAATTACGAACCAGTTGCTGCTAGCATGAAAGAAGCATCTTCGCATTTAGATTTATTTGCACCTTGTAATACTATCGAAGATTTAGAAAATTTAGAAAAAGAATTATGTATGATATGACAAATAATGATGAAAAATTAAATTTTGAAAATGTTTTGAAAACTCTTGAAAATAAGGGATCTTCTTTTGTAATTGCTACTGTTATTAGAACTATGTCGTCAACTGCTGCAAAACCTGGCATGAAAGCGATAATATCAAACAAAGGCGAAATATTATCAGGTTGGCTTGGAGGTGGATGTGTTACGAACGCTGTACGTAATACAGCTTTAGAAACATTAAATTTAAAAAAACCCAAATTAGTTGTGTTAAGTCCAGACGATATTAAAGAAGATTTGGATGAATTAAAAAGCAATCAAACTTTTCATAAAAAAAATTATTGTCCTAGCGAAGGTTCAATGGATATTTTTGTTGAGCCTTTTTATCCTAAATCAGAATTAATAGTTTATGGTAATACACCAATTGCAAATGAATTAGTCAAATTTGGCGAGAAATATAGTTTTAATGTAGTTCATGTTAGAAATTTTCAAGACGATAACAATAATAATTTAAATGAATTTTCGGAGAAATTTATTGTTATAGCTACTCAGGGTAACTCAGACCTAATCGCAATAACAGAATCGTTAAAAATAAAAGCAACTTATATCGGCCTTGTTGCAAGCAAAAAAAAATATCAAGCTTTAAAAAAGAAAATAACAGACGAAGGTGTTTCGCAAGAAAAATTAAAAGATATAATTTGTCCTGCAGGAATTTTTATAAATGCAATTATGCCCGAGGAAGTAGCCTTATCAATTTTTGCAGAAATAATTGAATTAAAAAGATCTGGTAAAATTGGAAGTAAAAAATTTTAAATAGTTAATTTAAGTAAATCGGAGAAAATCATGGAACTTAACGATGAAATTACAATACCAGCAAAATTGGAATTAGTTTATAAGTCATTAAATGATCTTGAGGTATTAAAATCTTGTATTCCTGGTTGTGAAGAACTTATTGAAGAAGAAGATGGCAAATTATCTGCAAAGGTTATTTTAAAAATTGGCCCTATAAAAGCTAAGTTCAAGGGAAAAGTTACTTTAGATTTATCAAATGGTCCTACAAAATATTCACTTACTGGAGAAGGAGATGGTGGTGTTGCTGGATTTGCTAAAGGTGGAGCTGATGTTGAGTTGACCGAAGATGGTGATCAAACCATATTAAAGTATGTTGCTAAGAGTGAAGTCAAAGGAAAAATTGCTCAACTTGGGAGCCGTTTAATTTTAAGCACAGCTAAAAAATTATCTAAAACTTTTTTCGAAAATTTTAAAGTTTATATGGAAGGCGACAAAAAAGAGGTTCTTTCTTAGTTAATTATCTTTTTTTGAAATATAATTTTAGAGGCTAATTTGATTATATACTTCTTAATAATACTAGTATATTTATCAATGGGTTAGGTATTGTGATTAGGGTGAAATAGCGAAATATAATAAAAACTAAAAGCAAAGTTTCAGAGATTTTCAATGAAAATTAACAATTCTAATTTGGAAAAAGATTTACCCTTCACATCTAAAAATTTAATTAAAATATTAGATGATTGGAAAATTATTTATAAAAGCTATTCTCATGAACCAGTTATGACTGTTAAAGAAGCCAAATTCGTCCAAGAAGAAATTTTTGGTTTAGACGATAGTAACGGGCATATTAAAAACCTTTATTTAAGAGATAAAAGAAAAAACAATATATTATTAGTTGCTCATCAAGATGCCTCAATAAATTTAAAGTTGTTAGCCAAAATAATTAAAATGGAGCGCTTAAGTTTTGGTTCCCCCAATAGATTATTTGAAAACTTGGGAGTTTTACCAGGAGCTGTGTCTCCATTTGCAATGATAAATGGTGCAAAAACAGGTGTGTCTTTATTTTTAGACAATAATTTGAAGTCATTTAGTAAAATTTACGCACATCCATTAGAAAATGACAAAACTTTAGAAATATCAATTAAACAGTTAGAAAATTTTTTTGAAAAAATATCAGTCATCCCGAATTGGATTGACCTTGACTCTTTTGATAATTAAAAAACATATTATCAAAAATTATTGACATATCCTTTTTCATAAAACAAATTCTTTAAATGACGTCTATACATTTTTCAAAAAAATATATTTATACTCCTATTATTGTTTTCCTTATCTTTATAACATCAATATTTCAATCTGTTGACGCCAAAGATACTTCTTTAATGATAATGATAACAAACAAAAATTGTTTATATTGCATTGTGTGGGAAAAACAAATTGGTAAAATATATCCTAAGACTGAAATAGCAAAAAAATTTTCATTACATAGAATAGAAGTTAAAAACTTTGTTAATTATACTAAATATGATTTAAAAAAAACAAATTTGGACTTCATAACCTCCCCCAGGTTTAAAAGTAGATAAAATTTACCATTTAGCCATTGTTAAACTATTTTCATGATTAATTATTTATTTATCAAGGAATAATTTTCCTAGGGAAAATTTTCATTGTTATATGTCTATTTTCAATTTAAATTATAACTTATTATCTTTAAAAAATTGTAAGGTTAGTTATGAGTTTATATATAAATTATATATCTGAAATTGAAAACAGAAAAAAAGAAGGTTTAAAGCCAAAGCCAATAGAGGATGGCACTTTATTAAAAGAAATAATTTCACAAATAAAAGACGAAAATAATATTCATAGAACCGATTCACTCAACTTTCTCATTTATAATACTATCCCAGGCACAACTACTGCAGCAGTAGTAAAATCAAAGTTTTTAAAAGAAATTATAACAAAACAAATTGTTGTAAAAGAAATTGAACCAAAGTTTGCATTTGAACTTTTATCTCATATGAAAGGCGGACCATCGATTGAAGTACTTCTTGATTTAGCTTTGGGTGAAAATAAATCTGTAGCTCTAGAGGCAGCAGAAGTTCTTAAAACCCAAGTTTTTCTCTATGAGATTGACACTTCTAGATTAGAGAATGCTTACAGTAAAGGTAATAAAATTGCGGAAGATATCATTAAAAGTTATTCAGAAGCAGAATTTTTTACTAAGCTTCCAGAAATTGAGGAAGAGATTAAAGTTGTAACATATGTTGCAGCTGAAGGAGATATTTCAACCGATTTATTATCACCTGGGAATCAGGCTCATTCAAGATCTGACCGTGAGCTTCATGGTAAGTGTATGATATCAGAAGCAGCACAATTAGAGATTAGAAGATTGCAAAAGGAAAATCCTGACAAACGTGTGATGATAGTTTCTGAAAAAGGAACAATGGGTGTTGGTTCGTCAAGGATGTCAGGAGTTAACAATGTTGCTTTGTGGACAGGCATTCAAGCTAGTCCATATGTTCCATTTGTAAATATTGCTCCAATAGTGGCAGGAACGAATGGTATATCACCAATTTTTTTAACAACAGTAGGTGTTACTGGGGGAATAGGAGTTGATCTAAAAAATTGGACTAAAAAGCTTGATACAGATGGAAATCCAATAATTAATAATGACGATAATCCAGTACTTGAGCAAAGATATAGTGTTGATACTGGGACAGTATTAACCATCAATACTAAAAAACAAAAACTATATGATGAAACAGGTGACAAAGAGCTTGTAGATATGTCTTCCTCTTTTTCACCACAAAAACTTGAGTTCATGAAAGCTGGGGGTTCATATGCTATTGTATTTGGAAAAAAACTTCAGAGCTTTGCCTGTAAAGCTCTAAATATAGAATTAAAGTCTGCATTTGCACCTTCAAAACAAATTTATAATTCTGGTCAAGGTTTTACTGCTGTAGAAAAAATATTTAATGCAAATGCGGTAGGTGTGGAAGATGGAGTCAAGTTACATGCAGGATCTGATGTACGCGTAAAAGTCAATATTGTTGGTTCTCAGGACACTACAGGTTTAATGACTTCGCAAGAGTTAGAAGCTATGGCTGCGACTATAATTTCTCCAAATGTTGATGGAGCATATCAATCAGGATGTCATACTGCTTCTGTATGGGATTTTAAAGCTCAAGAAAACACGCCCCGACTTATGAAATTTATGCATAAATTTGGTCTTATTACAGCACGTGATCCAAAAGATTCTTATCATTCAATGACCGATGTTATTCACAAAGTTTTAAATGACATAACTGTTGATGATTGGTCAATTATTATTGGTGGTGACTCCCACACCAGAATGTCAAAAGGTGTTGCATTTGGTGCTGACTCCGGAACAGTTGCGCTTGCCTTGGCAACTGGTGAAGCAACTATGCCTATACCAGAATCAGTAAAGGTTACTTTTAAAGGTAAAATGAGTGATCATATGGATTTTCGTGATGTAGTACATGCAACTCAAGCACAGATGCTTAAACAATTTGGTGATAATGTATTTCAAGGAAAAATTATAGAAGTACATCTTGGAACTCTTTTAGCTGATCAAGCTTTTACTTTTACAGATTGGACAGCTGAAATGAAGGCCAAAGCATCCATCTGTATTTCAGAGGATAATACACTTATTAGATCATTAGAAATTGCAAGAGATAGAATACAGGTAATGGTTGATAAGGGTATGGAGAATAAAGACAAAATGCTTCATAGGTTAATAGGTATTGCAGAAAAAAGAATATCTCAAATTAAATCGGGGGAAAAACCCGCATTAAGACCTGATGCAAATGCAAAATATTCATCTGAAGTTGTTGTAGATCTTAACTTAATTGATGAGCCGATGATTGCTGATCCAGATGTTAATAATCATGATGTGTCTAAGAGGTATACTCATGACACTATAAGACCAATTTCATATTATAACGCAGAAAAAAAGGTTGATCTTGGCTTTGTAGGCTCGTGTATGGTTCATAAAGGAGATGTAAAAATTGTTGCACAAATGTTACGTAATCTTGAAAGATCGTCAGGTAAAGTGAATTTTAAGGCTCCTCTAGTTGTAGCGGCACCAACCTATAATATTATAGATGAACTTAAAGAAGAAGGTGACTGGAGTATCTTGCAAAAATACTCTGGCTTTGAGTTTGATGATAAAAATCCAAAAAATTCAGCACGTCTAGAATATGATAATATTCTTTATCTTGAAAGACCTGGGTGTAACCTTTGTATGGGAAACCAAGAAAAAGCTGCAAAAGGGGATACGGTTTTGGCAACTTCAACAAGATTGTTCCAAGGTAGGGTAGTAGAAGACACTGAAGAAAAAAAAGGTGAATCATTACTTGCTTCTACCCCAGTTGTAGTTCTTTCTGCAATATTAGGAAGAACACCAACAATAGAAGAGTATAAAATTGCTGTAGAAGGAATTGACCTAACGAAATTTGCTCCACCGCTGGAAAAAAATCAGAATACCTTATCAGCACATTTTTAATTTAATTGAAAAAAATAGAGCTAACTCATAAGTTACATTACAAAATAACTTGATTGGTCAGTAGGTGAAAATCAAAAATAAAATTTATACCTTATTAATTTTCTTAGCCTTTTTATTTTTTAGTTTTGAAAATGTTTTCGCAAATGTAGACAATAAAGATAATATAACTTTTATTCTTAATACAGACGATTTTGAAACCATACCCTCAAAACATTTAGAATTTGTTGAAGGCTTTGATCAAAACACTCCTTTTGAAAAATTATTTAAATTAGACTGGAAAAAAAAATTACACAATGATCAATCATTCGTTGATGGTTACTGGGTTCGATTTAGTGTTCAAAATAATACGAATAAGAAAAATATTGGAGTTACTTTCAATTATAATAACGAAAAGAAAGTTTTTAGTCTAAATAATAAGACAGTTATAGAGTATCCATATTGGAATGAAAAATATGATAGATGGATTGATGATGGAAGAGTTAGAGCAAGTTATAAAGTCATAATGAATCCTAATGAAACCACCCAAGTTTATAGTTTTTTTAGAAAAAAACCATTTGATCGTTATATGGGTAGAGATAGTCTTCACCGAATGACTATTAGCTCATGGGAAAATATTAGTACTCATCAATTTGTAAAAATTGCCGCAAACTTAGCAACTTTTGCAATAGCTATAACTTTTGCTATTTATTATTTATTCATTTTTTTAGTCTCGAAAGGTAACTATTTGTGGTTGTCACTAAGCCTTTTTCAAATCTCTTTTCTGTCCATTACAAATTTAGTTATTGGCAGAATTATTGGGATAAATTCCTGGTTTTATGCAAGTGAGTTTTCTTTGGCTTCAATATCACTATTATTTTTACTATTACTTCAATTTTTTAGACAATCGCTTAATTTAAAAGTAAATTATCCAGTTTTTAATAAAATTTTTGTTTCAACTATAATTTTTTATATTGTTATGATTTTTTTAAATTTATATACATCTTTATCTTGGCCAAGTATAATGTATTTGGATTTAAATTTGTATCCACCTGACATGAATGGACCAGGCTTAGTTAAAGTAAAATATTTATTTGCCCCTTTTACATTTTTATTGCTAACTTCTGCTGTTATATCATTCTTACTTTGGAAAAAAGGAAGCTCCTACGCCAAATATTTATGTATATCCTTCGCGTTACCTTTTTTATCGGCACCAATTTCGGGTTTGGCATATTTATTTTATGATTTTAATTGGATTACTTGGTTAATCATAAATTCTGCAGTAGGAATTTTATTCCTTGGTATGTTTATTACTTTTGGATTTGCTGTTGCTCAGCAATTAAATGATATGAAGTTGTTAGCTCTTCAACAACAAGTAAAATTAACAGAAGCTTACCAAAGATTTGTACCACAGCAATTACTCAAAAACCTTGGTAAAAATAGTATATTAGATGTCTCATTAGGAGACCAAGTGAATGTTGAAATGAGTATATTATTTTCTGATATAAGATCTTTTACTTCGATATCAGAAAAAATGACTCCAAAAGAAAATTTTTCATTTTTGAACTCATATTTAAATCAAATGAGTCCAATAATTAGAGAAAATAAAGGTTATATAGATAAATTTATGGGTGACGGTGTTATGGCATTGTTTAAAAGAGGATTAAAAAAAGCCCGTGAAGTTGGTCTAAAAATAAAAATAAATACTGTAGCAATTAGCAACTTTAATCAACATCATCTTTCCGAAATACTTAAATGGTGTGGTAAAGAAAATTTTGACATGACTATAATTGAAGTTATGCCAATGGGCGATATCGGTGGAGATACAAGATATGGACAATACTTACCTTTATCACAGGTCAGAACCGAACTAGAAAAAGAATTCACTCTAAAAGACCTTCCAGAAAGAACAAGCGGCCCAGCAAGATATGTGTCAGTTAAAGAAACAAGTAACAAGCTTGGTTTTATAACACCATTAACGCATAATTTTTGTGAAAGTTGTAATAGGGTAAGACTTACTTGCACTGGTGTCTTATATATGTGCTTAGGACAGGATGATAATGCCGATTTAAAAACTGTTCTAAGAGAAGAAGGATCTACTGCTCTAGAAGAAGCGATAAGAATGGCAATAGGGAGAAAACCAAAAGGGCATGACTTTGAGATTTCACGTCAATCTCCAAACATATCTGTCAACCGACACATGTCTCTTACAGGGGGCTGATTAGTATCTCACTTTAATCCCATCAGGTTTGATTATAATTATGCTCATGAACAAGATAAGAATTGGTATTGCTGTGTAAAACATCATTATTTTCCAGCCAAGAGTGCTGTGAAGTGCGCCTGCTAAAAATGATCCTGTTGCTACAAAAACAAAAATAATAAAATCTGTTACGCCCTGAACCTTCGCCCTTTCCTCTGGAAGCGCAGATTTTGCAATAATATCACTACCTCCAACATAAAGAAAATTCCAACCTAAACCACATAAGAATAAAGCTATCCAAAAATGTTCGATTGTCTGACCAATAATTGTAAAAGAGATAGAAAAAACATAAAGAAATAATCCTATCATCATTACTTTACGGTTACCAAATGAGTTAATAATTGTACCAGTGAAAAAAGAGGGTGCAAACATAGCAATAACATGCCATTGAATCACAGTTGCACTAGCGCTATCACCCAATTTACATACATTTACAATTTGTAATGGAGTTGCTGTCATAATAAAACTCATAAGGGAATAACCAACAGCAGCTGCTAAAATAGCTATTATAAGATTTTTCTGAAGTAAAACATCACCTAAAGGCCTATTTATTTTTTTGGATGGAATTGGTTTTTTTATGTTTATGAAAATTAAAATTAGAAAATTTATTATTTGTATTATTGCTGCAAATAAGTATGTGGCTAAATAGATATAATCAGGGAAAAAATCAAAAGAGTATCTAGAAACTTCAGGGCCTAAAATAGCAGCGATGAGTCCACCAGCCAAAACTAACGAGATAGCTTTACTTTTTAAACTAATTGAAACATTGTCGGCAGCAGCATAACGATAAAATTGTTGGTTTGCTTGTGAAAAACCTAGCAATATTGAACCAAGAATAAATAAAGAAAAAAGTTTGTAATAGATTGCACAAGCTATGACTAAACATCCAACAAAAGCTGACATAGCTCCTATAAGAAACATAGGCCTTCTTCCAAATTTACCCATCAATAAAGAAACAGGAATTAACGTTAATGCTATTGTTAAAAATTGAAGAGATAACGGGATAGTTGCGTAAGATGAATGAGTAGCTAGAATAGTACCAACTAATCCAGTGTTTATCATGTTAATATTTGTAGTTGTAACAGATAGACCCTGAGCGATTGATAGTATTAAAGTATTTCTCTTCTCCAGTTCCAACTACTTGTTGTCTTTACACAGAGATAATATTAACGTCATTACACAATCATTCTTTTAAATTATGGAGATAGATTTGAATACATATTCTGGCCCCGGTCCAAAGAACCTTATAACAGATGTTATTGGAGTTCAAGTAGGTCACGCGCAAGATAAAAAAATTGGTACAGGGGTAACTGTTATTTTAGGAAATGGTCCATTTTCTGCATCTGTTGATGTGAGGGGTGGTGGCCCAGGAACAAGAGAAACTGACATGCTAAGTTTAGAGAATTCAATAGGTCGCGCTGATGCTATAGTACTTTCTGGTGGATCAGCATATGGGCTTGATGCTTGTTCAGAAATTCAAGATTTGTTGAGAGAAGACCAAAAAGGATATAAATTAGGCAAAGCAATTATACCGCTAGTACCAGGAGCCGTAATTTTTGACCTTAATATTAACGATAACCCTCATGTAAATGAATTAGGTGAAAGATCCCCTTGGAGAATTTTAGCAAATAAAGCGTATAAGTCAGTTAACAACGATTTATTATTAGGTTCTTATGGTGCAGGTTTTGGCGCAACTACATCAACATTGAAAGGAGGACAAGGTTCATCCTCATGGACACAAGAATTCTCTAATGGAAAGGTATATACAGTTGGAGCTATCGTAATAAATAATGCAGTTGGGAACCCATTACTTAATGATGGGCCTTATTTTTTATCAGGTCACCTGGAGTTAGATAAAGAGTTTGGAGGATATGGACCATCTAATAAAAGATCTGATAATGTATTAAGAGCAAAAAGGATACCTCTATCACTAGGACAAACAGATATCTTAAATGATATTTCAAGTAATACAGTCATTGGTGTTGTAGCAACAGATGCACCCTTAAATCGTACAAACTTAAAAAGAATAGCCATTATGGCTCATGACGGTATAGCCAAATCCTTAAGCCCTTCTCACACACCAATGGATGGAGACACAATTTTTTCTATTTCAACTAATCAGCATCATAAGGAACAAATTTTAGAAAATGTAGACATTCTAGCTCTTGGTTCTAGAGCAAGTGATTGTGTTGCAAGAGCATGCAATAGAGCAGTTTACGAAGCAAAGTCCATAGGCAACTTAAAACCTGATTGGAAAAGTTTATTCTCCTAAATAAATTCTATATATTTTAACTCTTAAGATTTAAAGCTTCTGCTTTCTTTTTCAAACGCCAGTAAAACAAGGATGCAAAAGGCAAACTAAAAATGTAAACTAAAACCAAAATTATAAACCCTTTTATAGGATTGCTTATAATTGCATTACTAAGAATAGCTAAAATTATCAACATGGGTATGACGTATGATTTTGAAATTTGAAAGACCTTGCCAGAAAAAGTGGGTAAGTTACTTACCATGGCTATTGAAATAAAACCAATCCATAGTCCAACATTTTGAAAAGATTTTAAATTTTGTGATTGTAAATAACCATCTATGGCAATCGGAAATAGCATTAAAAATGCTGCAGCTGGAGTAGGGACACCATTAAAATAATTTTTGGCATAGCTAGGTCTTTCAGATAACTCTGAATTAAATCGTGCAAGTCTAAGCGCAGAACAAATCACATACAGAACTATTATTATCCAAAATAAATTACCCTGTGGTTTGTCCATCCACAAATATACCGCAAATGCAGGCACAGCACCAAAAACCACAAAATCAGAGAGAGAATCTAGATGCATACCAAATTCACTAGTAGATTTTAATAATCGAGCAACTCTTCCATCCAACATGTCAAAAACAGAAGCAATAATGATCATTATAATAACATTATCCCAATTATTAAAAAGAGCTTGATACATAGCTTGTAAACCAAAGATTAAAGCACATATCGTAAGAAAGTTTGGAAGCATCCAAACTACCGAAAAACGTTTAGGCCTAGCTTGAAAACCTTTTTTGGCGAATTTAATACCCTTACTTTTCATCTAGATTTTCCTTAACTGATTTACTAGATTTAGTAAAATCACCAATAATTGTTTCACCTGCAATCATTTTTTGTCCTTGTAAAACCATTACTGCAACATCAGATGGGAAATAAATATCAACTCTACTTCCAAATCTGATAAGACCAAATATCTCTCCAGCCTTCAAAGACGACCCTATATCAACATCGCAAATAATTCTTCTTGCAACCAACCCTGCAATTTGGACAAAAGCTATTTTTTTTCCATTTTCTGTATCCATTCCGAGGATAAGTCTCTCATTTTCAGAAGAAGCTTTATCTAAGCTAGCATTAAAAAAAGAGCCTGGAATATACTTTTTATATGTGATTTGCCCTAGCATTGGTGATCTATTTACGTGAACATCAAAGACATTCATGAAAACACAGACCCTAGTCCAGTCCCCTTCAGGTAAACCAATTTCTTCAGTTGGCTTTATTTTAGAAATTTTTATTACTCTTCCGTCTGCAGGTGAAATAATAAGATTATTCTTATTTGTTCCAGATAAAACTGGTGTAATTCTCAAGGGATTTCTAAAAAAATATATACACCAGACCGTCAAAATTATACCAACAAAATAAAGTGGAGCCCAAAACCAACCCATAATCACTGTCAATATAAAAAATATTGCTATGAATGGAATGCCTGAAGGATGTATTGGAGTAAATATTGAGGCTTTAATAGAGTCAACGATATTCATTTTTTTTCCTATAAAAATTACAAATACGTAATTATTTAACTTATATATAGCATCTATGATATAAAATGCTATAATACAATAAAATTGAAATTTAATAATTGAGTTAAAATTGAATACCACTAAAGAAAAAAAATTAAACGCAATAAAGTCTGAGATTTTAGAAATAACTAATTTTGTTACTTCAAATAAAAAAGATGAAAATGCTGATATTCATTCAGACAAAGAAATTAACGCTGATTCTAATGATACTCTTACTTTAACAAATATAGTTAATAGTAAACTCGAAGTTGAAACTCAGCATGACTTGACTGAAATAAAGAATGAATTGTTTATATTAAAGTCATTGTTAACCAAACAGGAAATAGTACTTAAAGAAATTTTATTAAAAATAAAATAAATGCTAATTTTAATTTTAATTTTTAAAATTTAAATAATCAGCAAACTATTCAAAATACACTTTAAATTTAAAAAAACTGTATCTTTTTTAGTTGTGTGTTATATATTAATTGCTAGTTATTAAGTTAGTGGAGGTTTAAATGCGTTTTTTAAAAGACAATCTCTTGCTTTTAACATTATGTTTTATAGCAATTGTAACAGCGTTTGATTCCAAAATGGTTTTAGCTGGTGGTGACCCATTGATTAAGGACAGTAAAATTGTTAAAAAAAAGAGTAACATTACGCAACACGATCACAATAAAACTTATTTAAAAGATCAAAAGAAACTTTCCGCCAAAGATACAAAAAATATTTCAAATAGCCCTATTAAAGAAAATGATAATGCTAAAAAAGATGGAGAGGTTGAAACCGCAGGTTTTGCAGCTATCGAAGATGTTCCCCTAATAATTGATTTATCATCTGTTACAGACTCTGACGGTATGGGTTCTGTAAGCGTCCAATGGCAAATTTCTGCTGATAACAAAAAATGGACAAATATAAGCGGAGCAACTAATCAATCATTTACTCCAAGAGAAATTCATGTTGGCAGTAGATTACGGGTTGTTATATCATATGTTGACGGTCAAGGAAATTTAGAACCACTCACTAGCCCTCCATCTACTCCAGTTAGAAATGTTAATGATAAGCCAACAGGATCAGCCCGTCTAATTGGATCCTCTGTTGAAGACAGTGCTTTAGTAGTTGATACGTCAAGTATAGCAGATGAAGATGGTATTGGTGGATTTGATATTACATGGCAAAGATCATCTTCAAAATCTTCATGGGAGGCTTATCCAACAGGCCAAAATGAAGTCCTAAGATTAACTCAAAGTCAGGTTGGCTATTCATATAGAGCTGTTGTTTCTTACATTGATTCTCATGGTACAAGAGAAGTGCTTTACACGAGTCCATCCGAGACTATTGATAATTTAGATGATCCAGTTCAAGGTGAGGTTACTATCGTTGGTGAACCAAAAGAAGGAGTGACACTTAGAGCTTTATCTAATTCCTTGTCAGACGAAGACGGTATTGCATCTATTTCTATTAGTTGGGAGACCTCAAAAGACGGAAGGAACTGGATTGGTGTAAACAGTTTAAGTGGACCAATTTTATCTCTTGGTCAATCTTTAGTTGGATCTCAAGTTAGAGCAAGAGTTGCTGTAGTTGATAATTTTGGTATTGAAACTAATCTATATAGCCAAGCAACAAGAACAGTTGAAAACGTAAATAACAAGCCATCAGGTAGAATTGTAATAAGAAGAGTTGGTCAATAATATTTTGATAAATTTAACTGTTATTATTTTATAATATTCTTTACGGAGCATAGTTAATGAAGCAAACGTCTGATATTAATAATTCAGCATCAAATATAATTTCTTTTAAAAAATATAAAGATAAAAAGCCAGACGAAGTAACCTCTACTATTGCAGCAATAATTGCGATTAAAATAGATCATCCAAGTGATACTACACCAGAAGATTTTTTTGCATATCAATTAAATAGTATTGAAAATATAA
Organism: alpha proteobacterium SCGC AAA536-G10; assembly: GCA_000384615.1. GTDB lineage: Bacteria > Pseudomonadota > Alphaproteobacteria > Puniceispirillales > Marisalimonadaceae > Marisalimonas. The sequence continues at coordinate 23,035 of ARQU01000011.1, forward strand.
ATGTTCTAGCTTTTGAAGATGCTTTAGATAATGATAGCATAGGATTAACAACTAAAGATGCTCAAAATGAAGCTTTAAATGATGCCTGATTTTTTTCAGTATTGTTTAGATTATAATAATTTTTAATTAATAAATTAACTTTTTTTTACTAACTTCCAAATCTGTGGTAATAATAACGCTGCAAGTAAAAGCTTGTAAAAATCACCTATGATAAAAGGCTTTAGTCCATTTATGATAGCAAAGTCAAAACCTTTAATAGCACTTAATTGTAATATCCCAAAAAAGTAAATCATAAACATACCTATTAACATTGCAAAAATAGATTTAAATAAGAGTTGTCCCCATCCCCTGTCTGCAAGTTCCCCTACAATTATAGAAGCAATTAAGAAACCAAATAAAAAGCCTCCTGTAGGCCCCATTAAGTACATCAAACCACCACCATAGGCAAAGACTGGTAACCCAATAATACCTTGAAATAGATAAAGGCTTACTGAAGCCACAGCAATATTTCTGCCGCATAACATTGCAATCATTAATACGGCTAAAGGCTGCAATGTCATTGGAACTGGGTACAGATCAACTTTAGTTTTTGCAGATAAAATTAACAAAAAACTACAAACTAAAATTATAAATAAGGTTGTGACAATAGAAAATTTTTCGATATTTTTTTCTTTTAAAATTACGCTTTCAATCCATGTGATTCTAGATATTTTATCCTCAATCATAAATAAATTCCTTTGATTAAATTAATTTTAATTATTAAAATCATCTTACAATTGTATAACATAAATTAGTTTTTTAAAAATTATATTTTATAGGGTGTCAACAATGACTGAAGTAGATGACATATTAACTCCTATGAGTGTTTGGTTAAAACAAAAGAGAAAAGTTGCTCTTGCTACAGTAATTTCGACATGGGGAAGTGCTCCTAGACCTGTAGGTGGACAAATGGCAATTGATAGTAATGGAGAAATAATCGGATCAGTTTCAGGCGGGTGCATAGAAGGTGCTGTAATTACTGAAGGTATCAATTCAATAAATGACCGTAAATTGAGAATAAAAGATTATGGTATATCAAACGACATGGCTTGGGAAGTCGGTCTCGCTTGTGGGGGTGAGTTAAAAGTGCTTATACAGCCTCTTAATCTTGAAGATGAAATAGTTTATTCCATAGTAGAAAATATTAAAAATAGGGTGCCTACAAAACTTAAAATAAACTGTTCAACAGGTTCAAGGCTAATTGATAATTCTATAACCAGTCAAATAAGTTCTTATGATAAAAAAAATGAAGAGTTTATACATGTTATAAATCCTAAACCAAGATTATTTATTGTGGGCGCTGTTCATATTGCTCAAGGTCTTATTTCGTTAGCTAAAATAGCTGATTTTGAAATTATATTAATTGACCCTAGAGGCCATTTCGCGACAGAAGACAGGTTTCCTAATTGTAAAATTATAAATGAATGGCCAGATACTGCTTTATCAAATTTCATTCTTGATGAGGCCACACATTTAGTTACTTTAACCCATGATCCTAAAATTGATGATCCTGCATTAATTTATACTTTAAAAAAAGAAATTGGTTATATAGGGTCTTTAGGTAGTAAAAAAACTCATAGTAAAAGATGTGAAAGATTAATTAATATTGGTTTTGATAATAGTGATTTATCCAAAATTCATGGTCCAATAGGCCTTGATATAAATGCCAAAACTCCCGCAGAAATAGCTGTATCTATAATGGCTGAAATAATAAACTTTAGACGCTCTAAAAATGAAAAATAACAATAATATATCTATAAAAAAAATATTGTTGGCAGCAGGTAGTAGCAAACGTTATGGTGAAAAAAATAAACTTACAGAAAAATTTAAAGATAAATATTTAATACAACATATAATAGACACTTTGTTAAAAGTTTTTTATTCTAATGATTTGCTAGTAATAGTAGGGCATGATTTTAAAAGAATTATTAATTTAATTAATAATAAAGATATTAAAATAATTAATAATAAAAATTATAAGTATGGTATTGGAACATCCATATCATTAGGTGTCACCCATTTAGGTTCTAATATTCAAGGTGTAATGATAATTCCTGCTGATATGCCTCTTATATTAGGAGAGGACTTGATAAAATTAGAAAATAAATTTATAGAACTAAAAGGTAAAAAAGTAGTATTACCAAGATATGAAGATACGCTTGGCAATCCTGTTATACTACCCAAAAGTTATTTTGTTACTTTAAGAAACCTTAAAGAAGACTTTGGAGCCAAATCTGAAATAAAAGAAGATGACATAGTTACTGTAAACTGTCACATTGGAACTATTTTTGACATAGACACATCAAATGCATTAGCAAAAGCTAATGCTATAAGAAAAACTTAAGAAGCAGTTCTTGCCGCTTTCTTTCTCTCATGTTCTTTTAGAAATTTTTTTCTGATCCTAAGGTTATTAGGAGTAACTTCAACTAATTCATCATCATTAATAAATTCTAATGCAAACTCAAGAGTAACTTGAATGGGTGTTGTTAAAGTTACTGCTTCATCATTTCCTGACGCTCTAACATTTGTAAGTTGTTTACCTTTAAGAGGATTTACAACTAAATCATTATTTCTACTGTGTATTCCTACTATCATACCTTCATAAACTTCAATACCATTTTCAATAATCATTTTACCTCTTTCTTGAAGGTTAAATAATGCATATGGAAGTGCTTTACCTTGACCAATAGAAATTAGGGCACCATTTCTTCTTCCTGTATGCAAACCCTGCACTATTGGACCATATTTATCAAATGTATGATATAACAAGCCTGAGCCAGAGGTTAAAGTTAAGAATTCTGATCTAAAACCTATTAAACCTCTGCTTGTCATATTATAGTCTATTCGAACTCTTCCCTTTCCGTCAGGAACCATATCTGACAATTGGGCTTTTCTTTCTCCCATTTTTTCCATTACTTTACCCTGATGTAACTCTTCAACATCTATAGTAACGTTTTCGTATGGCTCTTTTTTCACATTGTCGATCTTTTTAGTAATTACTTCGGGAGATGAAACACCCATTTCAAATCCTTCTCTTCTCATATTTTCAATTAAAATAGATAAGTGTAATTCTCCTCGACCAGAGATTCTAAATTTGTCTGGATTATCTGTATCTTCTACCCTAAGTGCAACATTAGTTTTTAGCTCTTGATGTAAACGGTCTCTAATAGATCTACTTGTTACTAATTTTCCTTCTTGTCCTGCAAAAGGGCTGTCGTTAACTTGTATAATCATACTTAAAGTAGGTTCATCAACTGAGAGCTTTTCTAATCCTTCAAATTTTCCAAATTCACAAATAGTATCTGAAATTTTGATTTCACCTAGACCACTTATAGCTACAATATCACCAGCATTAGCCTCATCAACTTCTTGCTTTTCGAGACCATGAAAATTCATAATTTGTAGAACCTTACTTTGACGAATTTCACCATTTACACTGCCAATTGATACCTGTTGTCCTTTTTTTAAGTGCCCTCTTCTAATTCTACCTGTGCCTATCAATCCAACATAACTTGAATAACTTAATGCGGACACCTGTATCTGAAGATCTCCATTAAAATCAACATCCGGACAAGCTACATTTTTAATTATAGTTTCAAATATGGCGTCCATATTATTTTTTTTATTAGACAAGTTGTCAGTAGCCCAACCTTGAATTGCAGATGCGTATACTACAGGAAAATCAAGTTGATATTCGTCAGCACCTAATCTATCAAATAAATCAAATGTTTGATCAAGCACCCAGTCAGGTCTAGCACCATCTCTGTCAACTTTATTAATAACTACAATAGGTCGAAGTCCTGCCTGAAGAGCTTTTTTAGTTACAAATCCAGTTTGAGGCATGGGACCATCAACTGCGTCAACTAACAATAACACAGAATCTACCATAGAAAGAACTCTTTCAACTTCTCCGCCAAAATCCGCGTGACCTGGTGTGTCTACAATATTTATCCTATATTCTTTCCATCTTAAACCAGTATTCTTAGATAGGATTGTAATTCCTCGTTCTTTTTCAAGATCATTAGAATCCATTACTCTTTCAACTGTTTCAGCGTGAGCGGCAAATGTTCCTGATTGCTGCAATAAAGTGTCAACTAAAGTAGTTTTACCATGATCAACATGAGCAACTATAGCTATATTTCGAATTAATTTTATTTTTTCTTCAGTAGTTATTTTGTTACTCATTTTTATCTCAGATATTTGATGTTAGTTTTTATAAATGTGCTTATATAGCTCTTTATCAGGGCTATTGTCACTAAATAAAATCAATTTCAATAATTCATTTTAAATTATACAAATAAGTCTTCTTTGTATTGAGAAACAGGCTTCAATTTTTCAGTTTTTAAAGCTAAAGCGAGTAATGGAGGAACCATTAGCAAAGTCAAAATAGCAGATGTGGCTAAACCTCCAAATACAACTGTACCAATCCCACGATACAACTCAGAGCCCGAACCAGGGAATATCACTAATGGTATCAACCCAAAAAGACTTGTTAAAGTAGACATAAATATTGGCCTAATTCTATTTCTAGTTGCTTCAGTTATAGCTTCTGAAACAATCATACTTTCATGCCTTATATGCCAAAGGGTTTGCTCTACCATTAAAATAGAATTGTTTACAACAATTCCTGCCAAAATAATAAACCCTAACATTGTTAACATATCCAAAGGTTGAGCTGAAAATTGATTTAGGAAAACCAAACCTAGAACTCCACCTGCACCTGCAACTGGAACAGTTATCATTATAACAAGGGGAAGAACAAAAGATTTCATAAGAACTGTAAGCAATAAAAATATCACAAACAATGCAATTAAAACATTATTTTTCATTGATATCCAAGTTCGTTCTAACTCACTTGCTGCACCAGAAAGATTTACAGACACACCTTCAGTAATATTTTTCATAGTTGGATTTATAACTGTATTTTGAAGCTTTAAAACAGCATTTTCTAAAGAGATACTGTCATGAGGACGTAACTGTAGAGTTATCACTCTCCTACCAGACAACCTTTTTATTTGTTTTGGAACTCCTATCAAGTTTATGTCAGCAACCTGAGATAATCTAACTATTTCACCCGTTTTTAAAATTAATGGTAAATCTTTTATATCATCAATCTTATTATTATTAGCTTTATCAGAAGTTAATATAAGTTCTATAAGCCTACCCTCAAATGGAATTTCGATAACCCTAATTCCATCATTATAAACATCCAATGACTGGGCAAATTCTCTAGCAGTCATGCCGATATTAGCAAGTTGTTCTGGAATAGGTTTGATTATCACTTGAGGAGATCCACTTCCCATTTGTGGAACTGAACGAACTTGATGTCCATCCTTAGGTGGAAATTGATTTCTGATTAAGCCAATGATTTTTTGAGCAGTTGGTTGTATTAACTCTAAAGAGGATCCTGTAATTTCTACCTTTATTACCCTTGAACCTCCTACAGACCTTCCAAATAATGATGCTTGTTGAGCAAAAGCTCTAGCTCCTGGTTGTGATCTTATAGGCTTCGTAAGTACGGGTAAAATTTCTTTAACTCTTTCAGGATTATCAGTAGCTGCTCCTGCGAATGCGCCTCCAGAATAGGCTACAAAGAAAAATCGTGCAATTTTAGGTTTCCCGTACGGACCATCTTTTTCAGCCTCCCAAAGGGGTTGGGCAGCTCTTTCCATAGCTCTAGATATTTCTAAAGTTGCTTCTTTATTATAACCAGATGGTACCATTATACGAGCAAAAACAAAGTTTCTGTTTCCATCCGGCAAATAATCAAGGGGAGGAAGGGAAGATGAAATAATCACACATGCAGTTAAAACTAGACCAAAAACAACTGTCAGACCAAATTTAAGAGAGCTCGCAGAGTAAGAAGCATACTTTTCCATTAATTTAGCAAATTTAGAGGCAAAGTTATCTAGAAAAATAATTGAAAACTTTCTAGTCTCTTTTGATTCAGAGTTTTTCAATATTTTAGCAGCTATTGTCGGTATTAATGTAACAGAAACTACAACTGATATTAATACTGATACCGAAATTGCAATACCAATATCTCTGAATAATTGCCCAATAGGTAAGTCTAGAAGTAGAATTGGAATAAATACTACAACAGTAGTAAGTGCTGAACCAAGTATTGGTGCCCAAACTTGACGTGACCCATTATATGCCGCTACGATAGGAGCTATGCCTGATTGATTTAATCTAAATATATTTTCCTGACTTACAATAGATGCATCAACCACCATTCCAACTGCAAATGCTAATCCCGCTAATGAAATAACATTTACTGATAGTCCTAACCAAGAAATAGCTACAAACGTGCCTATAACAGAAACTGGAATGGCTAACATAATTATAAATGTAGGCCGAAAACTTCTTAAAAATAGCATAAGTATGCAAATTGCAAGAATTCCACCAATAATAATATTTTGTTGAACTAATTTAATAGCCGCATTTATATAAACCGTTTCATCATAAACATTATTTAAAATAAGTCCTTTTTCAGCAAGTGGTCCATTATTTAATTTATCAATTTCTACTTTTAATTTTTTAATAATTTCAACCACGTTAGAGCTTGGCTCTCTAATTACAGCAAAAGTTATTGCATCTTGGCCATTCATTCTTCTAAAGCTAGTTGGCTTTTTGTAAGACATATAAATCTTTGCAACATCTTCAAGTTTTACATTAACCGATCTACCATCTAGACCTGTATCAGATCGTAAAATAATATTTTTAGCAGTTGAAGAAGTATATGAAATGGCTTCTGCTCGTAGAGAATAAGTTCTTTTTCCTTCAATTATTTCACCTGCAGTAACTTGAGCAGAACTTGCTTTTAAGGCCTCTAAAACACTTGGTATTGAAATTGAATATTCAGCTAATTTTTGAGTATCTAAAGCAACTTTTAGTTCCTTTTTTTGTCCCCCACGAAATGTTATCTCTGAAATCCCTTCAATACGGGATAATTTTTCTATTATTTCAAACTCTACAAAATCCCCTAAAGTTCCTAAATCATCAATTTTAGAATCGGGTAATTTGACCATAGCTAGTCTTGAAATTGGGCTATCATCTGAATTTGAAGTTCTAACAGTTGGACGTTTAGACTCATTAGGCAAGCCATCAATAGAGGATACTTTACTCAAAAGTTGTATAAGGGCAATATCCATGTCCTGACCGACAGAGTATGTTAACGTAACCCTAGCAGAACCAAATCTACTATCCGACTCTACATTTTCTACTGCAGTTAGAGATGAAACTGCTAGCTCAAGCCTAGTAACCACCTCTCTTTCTACATCTTCTGGAGAAGCCCCGGGCCAAGACACCCTTACTTGTAAAACTGGCTTATCAATATCAGGAGTCATTTGAATAGGTATTTTTTGGAGTGCTACAACACCAAAAGCCATAATTAAAAAAACAAATGCAGCAACTGCAATAGGCTGTTTGATTGCAAGTTTAATTATATTATCCATAATTTAATATTATTCCCGATATCCTTACTTTTATTTCTTTATATTTTTTTTTATTTTGATTGTTTGATTTGGCCTCAAATTTTCGTTACCTTTAACAACAACTAACTGTCCCTCATTTAAACCATTTAAAATTTCTATTTTATTACCTACTGAAACTCCTGTATTAACAAAGCTTTGTTTGGCCATTCCTTTATCAAAGATATAAACAACTTTTTGTTTTCCTCTTGGTATCAATGCGTCTTTTGGTATTAGTAATCTAGGCTTACTTTTCCCTACTGGAATATGTAATGAAAACCTTGTTCCAGAAGTATTTAATTTTTTTGGCAAAATTTCATTTAAACTTATTCTGAGTTTGCGTGTGCCAGTTCTCATGTTTTCTAAATTAACTATACCTCTTACTTTTCCAAAATAACTTGATTTATTATGAATAATTTCTACATCAGAACCAATTATTACTATGGATGCTAAATCTGATCTTAAATCGGTTTCTATTTCTTTTGATCCATTACCAACAATAGATGCTAAAACTTGACCTTTAGTAGATATAGCTCCCGTTTTAGCATCAATACTTATAATATTTCCATTAACTGGAGATTTGATTTTTGATAAACTTAGATCTTCTTTATATTTTTCTAGTAAAATTTTTAATCTTTTTATGTTATATCTTCTTTCAGCAATTTGTTGTTGGTTTTGAAGAAGTGTTATATTCACATTGTCCAAATTATCTTGAGTAATAATATTTTGCTTATAAAGGTTTTTTGCGTTAGATAATTTTGATATCCTAAGAGAAAACTGCTTATTTAAAAAATTTAAAGTTTGCTCCTCATATTTTAGCTCAGCAGATATTTGTTTAATATCTCTAACTATATCTTTTGAGTTAAGTGTGAATAGTAAATCATTTTTTTTTACATCATCACCAATTTTAAAATGAATTTTCAGGATTTCTTGATTAATTTTTGAAGATATAATAGTTGGATTAATCGCAACTAACCTTCCAATAGTATTAGTTTTTTCAGCAATGTTAAAAATTTTAACTTTTTTAACTTCTACTAAAGAAGCTCTCTTATCTTTATTTTTAAAAGCAGATTGAGCATACAATGGATAGGATAGAAAAATACTTAAGAAAACTATAATAGATATTAAAATTTTCATATTTTTCCCAAATTATTAAATGTTTAAAATATATATATAATATTAAATTTGTGGACCAGAATCCACGAGCTTCTTGCCATGATCGTTATCACAGAATTTTTTGAAGTTATTTATAAATAATTTCGCTAGATCCTTCGCTTTTTCATTCCAGTTATCTAAAGAATCCCAAGTTGACCTAGGATCCAACAAATCTGACGGAATATTATTTACACTTTTAGGAATTGCAAGATTGAAAAATGGGATGTTGTGTGTTTCTGCTTCATTAAGTTCATTGTTCAAAATAGCATCTATAATTGCTCTGGTATTTTTTAATGAAATTCGTTCACCTTTTCCATTCCACCCAGTGTTGACTAAAAATACTTTTGCATTTACTGCTTTCATTTTTTTGGAAAGAACATTTGAATATCTCGTAGGATGAAGCATCAAAAAAGCTGCTCCATAACATGCTGAGAAAGTTGGCTGAGGCTCGGTTATTCCTCTTTCTGTTCCAGCTGTTTTTGCAGTAAAGCCTGACAAAAAATGGTATTCAGCTTGTTCATAAGAAAGTATTGACACGGGAGGAAGAACTCCAAATGCATCAGCAGCTAAAAAAATAATTTTTGAGGCATGTTGACCTTTGGAAACTGGTTTTACTATATTTTCTATATGATTGATAGGATAAGAAACTCTTGTATTTTCTGTAACTGAAGTATCAGAGTAATTTACTATACCATTTTCGTTTACACTTACATTTTCTAAAAGCGCATTTCTTCTAATTGCTTTGTATATGTCTGGTTCTTTATCTTTATCTAAGTCAACAGTTTTAGCATAACATCCACCTTCAAAATTAAAAACACCTCCTTGGTCCCAACCATGCTCATCATCACCAATTAATTGTCTTTTTGGATCAGTAGAAAGAGTTGTTTTTCCAGTACCTGATAGGCCAAAAAATAATGCTACTGAACCATCATCACCCTTATTAGCAGAACAGTGCATTGAAGCTATATTTTTTTGGGGTAATAAGTAATTCATTACAGAAAACATCCCCTTTTTCATCTCACCGCCATACCAACTGCCTCCAATTATTTGAATATTATCTGTTAAGTTAAAAGCTATAAATGTCTCTGAATTTAATCCTTGCTTTTCAAAGTTTTTGTTTGTTGACTTAGATCCATTCAAAACATGAAAATCAGGCACAAAGTTTTTAAGTTCTTCATCAGTTGGTCTTATGAACATGTTTTTAACAAAATGAGCTTGCCATGCAACTTCCATCACAAATCTCACACTTAAACAAGTATCTTTGTTTGCTCCACAAAATGCGTCAATCACGTAAAGTTTTTTATTGGAAAGTTGTTTACTAACAATACAATACAGATTATCCCATATTTCTTTATTGATTGGTTTATTGTCATTTTTAGAAAATTTGGACGTCCACCATAAATTATTTTTAGTAGTCTCATCTTTTAAGATATATTTATCTTTAGGAGATCTTCCAGTGTAAATACCCGTCATCACATTAACAGCACCAAATTCAGTATTCTGAACTTTCTCAAAGCCCTCTAATTTTGAAGAATTTTCTTCAATATAAAGATGTTCGAAAGATGGATTGTAGATAATTTCAGTAATACCTTTTATTCCAATTTCAATTAATTGCTTTTGTACTTTATTATTCATTAAATTATCCAAAATCTATTTAAAGGCGTAGAACTAATCTTTATTATTTTAAAACAAACATCAAGTTAATTATATTAAAAAAAATGGTATATAAAAAATTAAAATTAATGATGTAAAATATTATATTTTCTAATATGTTTTGTTAGAAACGATTTAATTTCAATTTTTTAAAGTAAATTAAATAATCTTTTGCACAAATTAAAATGAAGAAAAATTATGGATAAAAATTTAACGATTATAGGTGGAGGGTTTGCCTCTTGGGTACTAGCAAGTGTTTTTGCTAAACAAGGTTATTATATCAGTCTTTTTGAGGGTAAAGCCAAAAATTTTGGGTCTCAACAAATTTCTCCTAATGGCTGGACTGCATTATCTAACCTAGTAAACCCAAAGAAAATTGAACCATATTTTGAACCTTTTCATAGTATTTATTTTAAAAAGTTAAATACAAATCAAAACTTGGAATTTTTAACCCAATTTAATTTATTGAATAAAATAGGTAATTTTGGTTCTATTGAAAGAGAGAGTATAATTAAAATATTCAAAAACCAAACTCTTAAAAATAAATCTGTTACAGTTTATAATTCACAGATACAACATGTAATTTCTGAAAATGAAAATAATAAAATTATTGATGATGATGGAAGAGTATTTGAGGCGAAAAGTATAATAGGCGCAGATGGTATAAATGGTATATCCAGAAGATTTGTTGTGGGATTAGATAAAAATATAGCTTCAAAAAAAATTTATAGAGCTGTTTCTTTTCAAAATAATCCTTACCAATTGACAAAAAAAATTCTTCAAGTTTTATTTCATGATAAAGGTTATTTTGTTATTTACCCAACTATAATTAATAAGAAAAAAGCTACTAATTTTATTTTTGTACCAACTAATAATAATTTTGGTCCACCAGAGATCAATAAAAAAACTGTAAATTATTTAATACCTAATGATTTGAATTGGATTACTACAATTAGTTCATATAAGAGTGGCGAGAAAACTTCTATTTATAAAAATGGTGTTTTTTTGTTTGGTGATGCTGCATTTACTATACCTCCGCATTTAGCCCAAGCAGGTAATCAAATATTGGAAGACGCAGATTTTCTAAGAAAAAAATTAGCAGACAATAGTAATTTTAAAGATGTCATAAATTCTTTTATTAAATATAGATATCTCAAAAAAAATATTGTTGCTGATAAATCTTCAATGATCGGTAAAATATTTAGCGCTCAAAAATTAGTTGGAAATTTAAGAAACTTATGTATTAAATCTAATAAACTCGATTTATTTGACTACGTTCTTAATCCTATTTGGACAAATGAAAATTATGAATAAGACATTAATATTTTTTTTAATAATTACTGGAATTTCAATGATCAACAAAGTTAGTGCGAATGCATATAAGTATAGTTTTACATCAATTGATGGTAAGATTATTAATTTGAAAGAGTTTATGGGGAAACCAATCTTGCTAGTCAATACAGCCTCACTTTGTGGTTTTACCAATCAATATGAAGATATTGAATCACTTTATAACGAGTATAAAGCAAATGACTTGATAGTGTTAGGTATTCCCTCTAATGATTTTGGAAATCAAGAATTATCTTCAAACGATAAAGTTAAAGAGTTTTGTACAACAAATTTTAATATTAATTTTTTGTTAACCGAAATAACTAAAATAAAAGGGCAAAATGGGCATCCTTTTTTTAAATGGGTAAAAGAGGAGGCTGGTTTTTTAGCTTTTCCAAAATGGAATTTCTATAAATATTTAGTTAATCGTGAAGGTGAATTAGTTTCATGGTATTCAAGCACGACAAATCCTATGTCAAAGAAAATGAAAACAGAAGTAAAAAGATTAATAGATAACAAATAAAAAGCCATCCTAAGATGGCTTTTATAAATGAAGAATTAATTATACTTTATTCTCTGTTTCCAAGGAACATTAATAAAAATTGAAACATAAGTATAAAATCTAAATACAAAGTTAGAGCCCCTAAAACAGACTTTTTACCTTCTGCTTCATTATTGTCTCCAGCCAAATACATATTCTTAATCTTTTGTGTATCATAGGCTGTTAAACCTGCAAATATAAGAACTCCTATGATTGAAATCATAAAGTCTAATTGTGTAGAGGCCATGAATATATTTACTATTTGAGCAATAATAAGTCCAAATACACCCATCATTAAAAAAGAACCTAAGCCTGAAAGCGATTTTTTTGTTGTATATCCGTATATAGATAATGCTGCAAAAGCAGCTGCAGTTACAAAAAAAGCTCTTACAACTGAAGCACCTGTGTATACAAGCAATACTGAAGACAAAGAAAGTCCCATTAGACCAGCATAAATGTAGAACAAATTCCTAGCTTTTCCTGATGAAATACTATTTATTTTTGCTGAAATATAAAAAACCATTCCTAAAGGTGCAAGCATTATAACCCATTTTAACGGACTTAGAAAAAATAACTCACCAATGGGTGTTAACGCACCATTTGAAATAGCAAGAAAGTTTAATCCCATAGCCATTAATCCTGTCAATGCTAAGGCTGTTGTCATATGATTATAAACACCAAGCATGTATGCTCTAAGACCCAAATCTATCTGGGTAGCTTGAGCATTGGAACTTGACATAAAACGATTATTATTCATTTATCAATTATCCTTTTGAATTATTTGTTATTTATATAATGTAATACTTAATAAGATCTAAAGCAATAGTTTCACAAAAAATTAATATTTATAGAGAATGTATAGGAACAATCTTATTAATTTGGGATTTTCTTATTTTCTCAGTATCAGATTTCAATTGACCACATGCCGCATAAATATCCTGCCCCCTTGGTTTTCTTATTGGTGACGCAAAACCAGCATCCATTATTATTTTTGCAAAATTGTCTATTTTATTTTGAGAAGAGGTTTCAAAAAAAGAACCTGGCCACGGATTGAAGGGAATTAAATTTATTTTAGATGGAATTCCTCTAATAAGTTTTATCAAGTTATTTGCATCTTCTTCAGAATCATTAATATCTTTTAACATAACGTATTCCCAAGTAATTCTTCGAGAATTAGATAAGTTAGGATAGTTACGACAAGAATTTATCAAATCTTCAAGATTATATTTTTTATTAATAGGAACTAATATATCTCTGAGTTTATCACTAACTGCGTGAAGTGAAATTGCTAAGTTTACACCTAACTCAGCACCAGTCTTATCGATATAGGGTATAATACCTGAAGTTGAAAGTGTTATTCTGCGCCTAGACAATGAAATGCCATCATCTGACATCATAATTTTTATTGCTTTACTTACCTCGCCATAATTTAGTAATGGCTCTCCCATACCCATCATAACTACATTTGTAACTTTTCTATGATTTTTTCCTGACGGCCAATCATCTAAATAATCCATAACTAGCATCAATTGACCAATAATCTCTCCTGAAGTAAGATTTCTGACTAAATTTTGTGTTCCTGTATGACAAAATGAACAATTAAGAGTGCAACCTACTTGACTTGATAAGCAAACTGTTCCTCGATCTTCTTGGGGTATATAAACTGTTTCAACTTCAGATCCATCTTTAAGCTTGATAAGCCATTTAATTGTTCCATCCTTACTTTCTTTCATTTCTGAAATTAGTGGCCTAGAAATTAAAGATAATTCCTTTAATAGATCTCTTGTTGGTTTTGAAATATTATTCATTTCTATAAAAGATTGTGATCCAAAACAATAAATCCATCTCCAAATTTGAGTAGCTCTAAATTTTGAAAGATTATTTTTTAAACAAAAGGTTTGTAATTCTTCGAAACTAAAATTTAGTAGATCTTGTTTTGGCATGTCTACTTTCTTACTCAATTATTTAAATTAAGAGCAACTCTTATCTATTAACCTTAAAGCTTTTGTGAAGCCTGATAATGAGTATGTGTCAACAATTTCATTACCTGGGGTTGATGTCCCAGTAACTGTTAATGTCTTACCTCTTCTCATTGATTGAACTAAAACCCTATCTATTTTTGAACTTTCGGACCATGCTCTATCATCTACTGGAAATAGTTTTGTTTTTTTTCCATCAACATCGAAAATCACATCCTTATTAAGTTTAAAAATAAAACCTGCTTTTATAGAAACTTCATGGGTACTTCCACCTTTTGTGTTTGTTACAAATACATAAGGTTTTCCTCGGTTATTTTTATTGAATTTACCTCTTGTTTTTATTGGTTCAGAAGTAATAAAACATGTAAAATTTTTATTAAGTTTTGTTGTGTAGGCATTCCATTTTTTTTTGGTACCTAATAACTTAGTTTCACCAAAAACTAAATTTGAAAAAAGAATTGTCAAGAAAAAGCAGATTAAAAAAGAAAAAAATTTTTTGAAGAATATCATTTAACATCTCATTCAATTTATGTCTTCTAATACAAAATGCTATATAATAGATTATTAATTCGTCTATTTGAAAAAAATAATAATTTTTAAAGATTAGAAGATATTTTTAAAGTAACAACAATTAGTAGCGCTGACAACTATAAAATATAGAAGGTAGAATTAAATAATTATTTTTACAAAAAATGATATTTAACGTAATTAATAAATAATTAATTCAGGGCTGTAAAATCATTCGTTATTTAAAATTTCATGAATTATAATTACTATAACTTAAGGATAAAAAATGCTTAACCAAAAACCTGAAGTTAAAAAAATAGTTTTAGCTTACTCTGGAGGTTTAGATACCTCTGTTATTTTGAAATGGCTCCAAGATAATTATCAATGTGATGTTGTTACTTTCACTGCTGACATTGGTCAGGGTGAAGAAGTTGAGCCAACAAGGAAAAAAGCAAAATCTCTTGGTGTTAAAGAGATTTTTATAGATGATTTAAAAGAAGAATTTGTGAGAGATTTTGTTTTTCCAATGTTTAGGGCAAATGCCTTATATGAAGGAGTATATTTACTCGGCACCTCTATTGCTAGACCTCTTATCGCTAAAAGACAGATTGAAATTGCAAAATTAACTGGCTCTGATGCTGTATCACATGGCGCAACTGGAAAAGGGAATGATCAGGTAAGATTTGAAATTGGTTACTATAGTTTGCAACCAGATATTAACGTTATTTCTCCATGGCGGGAATGGGATCTTTCAAGCAGGGCGAGTTTGATTAATTATGCAGAGAAAAATCAAATTCAAGTGCCTAAAGATAAAAGAGGCGATGCACCATTTAGCGTTGATGCAAATTTATTACATATTTCCGCAGAAGGAAAAATCTTGGAGGATCCGTGGTTGGAACCTGAAGAATTTATATATTCTCGAACAGTATCTCCATTTGAAGCTCCAGACAAACCAACAGAAATAATATTAGAATTCTTAAATGGTGATCCAATCTCTTTAAATGGTCAAAATTTGTCTCCAGCTGATATGCTTCATCAATTAAATGTTTTAGGCGGAAAAAATGGTATAGGAAGAATTGATTTAGTTGAAAATAGATTTGTGGGTATGAAATCTAGAGGAGTATATGAAACTCCAGGCGGTACCATACTATTTCATATGAGAAGAGCTATTGAGTCAATCACCTTAGATAAAGGTGCCGCACATCTAAAAGATGAATTAATGCCCAAATATGCTGAGTTGATTTACAATGGATTTTGGTTTTCTCCAGAAAGAGAAATGCTACAAGCGTCAATAGACATAAGTCAAAAAAATGTTTCAGGAACAGTAAGAGCTAAGTTATATAAAGGAAACGTAATTATAACTGGAAGAAAATCACCTTTTTCTTTGTATAGTGAAAGCTTAGTAACTTTCGAAGAAGGTACTACAGATTATAATCATTCCGATGCCGAAGGATTTATAAAGTTAAACGCACTTAGATTGAGGGTTAAAAAAATAATTGAATGCTCTTCTTGAGTATTTCTATTTTAAACAAACTGGTCCGATTGAACCATCTTCAGAAACCTGTTTTAAAACAATTTTCCCATTTTGAGCTAATGCATAAGTGTTTTTTAATTTACCAGACGGACAATCTACCGGCTTAACAAAACTATATTTTATGGGACCAGATTTAGATGATTCAATTAAAAATTCTTTAACATGGGGATCTTGAAGACTTAACAGTGAATAGATAGCTACAAAAAATATCATAATTTTCTCCTTTTAATTATGTATTTCATTATTAAGTGGCTATAATTTGACAAAATTAGACTGAATTTGGGCAATTTAAGTTTTTAAGGAATATAATATGAGTAATAAAATATTTACAATACCAGAAAAAATGCAAGCTATAGAGATCAAAGAATTTGGTTCTCCTGAAAATTTAAATCCTTGTTTTCGATCAATCCCAAAACTTTCTAATAATCAAGTTTTAATTAAAGTTTCATTTGCAGGTGTCAATAGACCAGATTTATTACAAAGACAAGGTAACTATAAAGTTCCAGATAGTGCATCAGATTTACCTGGTCTAGAAGTTTCGGGTATTATCGTTGATATGAAAGGTTCCAATTTAAAATATGATATAGGAGACAAAGTTTGTGCACTTTGTCATGGAGGTGGGTATGCAGAATACGTGTCAGTAGATGTAGGTCACTGTATGCTTGTCCCACAGAATTACTCAATGCAAGAGGCTGCATGTATACCTGAGACTTTTATAACTGTTTGGAGTAATTTATTTATTCGTGGAAAATTATCAAAAAATGAAAAAGTTCTTATTCATGGAGGTGCAAGTGGTATTGGGACCACTGCAATTCAACTAGCAAAACAATTTGGTACTACTGTTTACGCAACAGCAGGGAGTGACAAAAAATGTTCTGCGGTAGAAAAAATTGGAGCAACCAAATGTATTAACTATAGAAGTATGGAATTTGAAAATGAAATAAATAAACTAACAAATAATGAGGGTGTTGATGTTATTTTAGATATGGTTGCCGGAGGCTATATTCAAAGGAATTTAAAATGTTTAAACTTTGATGGCAGATTAATAATTATTGCAGTTCAAGGTGGAATTAAAGATGAGGTAAATTTTGCAAATATTATGATTAAGAGACAAACAATTTCTGGATCTACGTTAAGGCCACAATCATCGAATAAGAAATCTGAGTATGTTGAAAGTCTTGTTACAAATACTTGGAAATTTCTGGAGTCAGGTAAAATAAAACCCATTATTGAAAAAGAATTTGAATTAATGGATGCAGTTAATGCACACAAAGCTCTTGAAAAAGGCGATCATATTGGAAAATTTATTATGAGAGTTACTCAATAATTAATAACCAAGGGGTTTTAAAGCTTTTTTAATTTCTTGAAAAACTAATGGATTATCAACAGTTGCAGGCATTTCCCATTCAACTTTGTCTGCTATTTTTCTGATCGTAGCTCTTAAAATTTTTCCCGATCTAGTTTTAGGAAGAGAAGATACTACTGCAACTGATTTAAAAGCTGCAACAGGTCCTATTTCATTTCGAACTAAATCAACAACTTCTTTGCATACAACTTCATGAGTTTTATTACATCCTTTATTTAAACAAATTAGTCCAAGGGGTACTTGTCCTTTAAGATCATCATGAACTCCAACAACGGCACATTCTGCAACATCAACATGATTAGACAATGCTTCTTCCATAGCACCAGTTGAAAGTCTATGTCCTGCAACATTTATTACATCATCAGTTCTAGACATAATGTACAAATAATCTTCTTCATCTTGATAACCTGCATCACCTGTCTCATAATAGTCTTTAAATGTTGTTAAGTATGATTCTATATATCTATCGTCTGCATTCCATAATGTAGGTAGTGAACCAGGTGGTAAAGGTAACTTTATAGAAATTGCCCCCAATGTACCTCTTGGAACCTCATTTCCCTCTTCAGATAAAACCTGTACATTGTATCCTGGCATAGCTAAGGTTGGCGAACCTGTTTTTACAGGAAGAGCCTCTATTCCAAGAGGATTAGCGGCTACAGGCCACCCAGTTTCTGTCTGCCACCAGTGATCGATAATTGGAACTTTTAGTTTGTCTTCTAACCATAAAACGGTGTCAGGGTCAGCCCTTTCTCCTGCAAGAAATAAAGATTGCAAGCTAGTTATATCAAATTTCTTTATGTACTCCCCCCTTGGATCATCTCTCTTAACAGCCCTTAAAGCAGTTGGAGCCGTAAATAAAACTTTAACTTTATATTCAGAAATAATTCTCCAAAAGGTTCCAGCATCAGGCGTACCAATAGGTTTGCCCTCAAATAAAACTGTAGTACATCCATGTAATAATGGTGCGTACACGATATAAGAATGCCCAACTACCCAGCCAATGTCAGAAGCCGCCCAATATACGTCTCCAGATTTTACGTCATATATATTATTCATAGACCATTTTAGTGATACGGCGTGTCCCCCATTATCTCTGACTACTCCTTTAGGCTTTCCTGTAGTTCCTGATGTGTATAAAATATACAAAGGATCATTCGCATCTACCTCAACAGGCTTAACCAAGATAACATCTTTAATAACTTGATTCCAATCTACATCTTGTCTTGGATTGAGCTGAACTTTAAGTGAGCACCTTTGAAAAATTATGCATTTTTTGACTTGATGCTTTGCAATCTCAATTGCTTTATCAAGTAACGGTTTATATTCAATGATCCTATTAGGCTCATGACCACAAGATGCAGAAACTATAACCTTAGGTTCACAATCATCAATTCTTACAGCCAATTCATTTGAAGCAAATCCTCCAAAGACCACAGAATGAACTGCTCCAATTCGAGCACAAGCTAACATTGCCACCAAAGCTTCAGGTATCATAGGCATGTAGATAATTACCCGGTCCCCTTTAATAATGCCTAATTTTGTTAGTGCTCCTGCAAATTGTGAAACCTGATATTGTAATTGTGAATAGGTTATTTTCTTTTTAGTATTTGTAACAGGACTGTCATAAATAATAGCATCTTGTTCTCCTCTACCTGATAAAACGTGTCTATCAATTGCGTTGTAGCATGTATTTAAGGTTCCATCAGGAAACCATTTATAAAAAGGTGAATTGGAGTCGTCTAAAATTCTTTTTGGTTTTTTGTCCCATATAATATTTTCAGATTGTTTTGCCCAAAATTTGAGGTGATCATTTTTCCAAGTTTTGTAAATATCTTTATAATATCCCAATAATTTCTCCCCAATAAAATTAATGCCTATTTATTGATTCTAGCATTTCTATAATTATGCATTCTCATTAATTTTTCAGATGCCTTGTTAATTGTTGTTGATGCTGCATGTGGAATTGAAGTTCCAGGACCAAAAATAGCTGCTACACCCGCATCATATAGAAATTGATAATCTTGTGCGGGAATAACGCCACCACAAATAACAAGAATATCGTCTGCTTGTCTTTTCTTAAGTTCTTCTATTAATTCCGGTATCAATGTTTTATGGCCGGCAGCTAAAGAAGAAATGCCTATTACATGAACTCCAGATTTGATTGCAAGATCAACTGCCTCTTTTGGTGTCTGAAACAAAGTACCAATTTCAACAGTAAAACCAATATCCGTGAACGCAGAGGCAATTACCTTAGCACCTCTATCATGTCCATCTTGGCCTAGTTTAGCCATAAAAATTTTAGGATTCTCACCTGCTATATTTTTAAAATTTAATAAAGCATTATCAACCTCTCTAAAATCTTCTTTATTAATATATGAATTCTTGTAGACATCTTTTATCACATCTTGTTTAACTCCATAACGACCAAAAACTTCTTCTAAAGTATAAGAAACTTCGCCAACTGTTGCTCTTGCTCTAATAGCAATAATGGTTAAATCTAGGAGGTTACCTGTATTTTCTTTTGCTGCCTTTTTTAAATTTTCTAAAGCAATTTTTACATCATTAGGATTTCTTGATTTTTTTATCTCAATTATTTTATTTATTTGTTCGTTACGAACCGCGTTATTATCGATATCTAAAATTTCAATAGGGTCTTGTTGTTCTGATATAAATTTATTAACTCCAACAATTATTTGTTCACCTGAATCAATTTTTGCCTGACGTTTTGTAGCGGATATTTCTATTTCTGATTTAGGAAACCCTTCCATTACTGCTACAGTCATACCTCCCATATCTTCAATTTTTTCAATCAGGGTATTTGCCTTATTTATTAGTTCCTTTGTTATGTTTTCAACAAAATAACTTCCAGCAAGTGGATCAACAGTATCAGTAATACCAGTCTCATGTTGAAGAATTAATTGAGTATTTCGTGCTATCTTAGCTGAAAATTCAGTTGGCAATCCTATTGCTTCATCAAATGAATTTGTATGTAATGATTGTGTTCCCCCTAGAGTAGCAGCTAATGCCTCAATAGTCGTTCTTATAATGTTATTGTATGGATCTTGCTCTTGCAAACTTGCTCCAGAAGTTTGGCAATGAGTCCTTAGCATTTGAGATTTTGGATTTTGACAATTAAATAACTTTTTTGTCCATTCTGACCATAAATACCTTGCCGCTCTTAGTTTAGATGCTTCCATAAAAAAATTCATTCCAATTGCAAAGAAAAATGACAATCTCGGAGCGAAATCATCAACTAACAAACCTCTTTTGGAAGCAGCCCTAATGTATTCCAAGCCATCTGCAATTGTAAAAGCTAATTCTTGGACTAAAGAAGCTCCAGCTTCTTGCATATGATAACCAGAGATAGATATAGAATTAAACTTTGGCATTCGCTTTGACGTATAATGAATTATATCTGAGACAATTCTCATAGAAGGCTCTGGTGGATAAATGTAGGTGTTTCTTACCATAAATTCTTTCAAAATATCGTTCTGAATCGTTCCACTTAAATTCTCAGGGCTAACTCCCTGCTCTTCTGCAGCAACTATATAGCCTGCTAACACAGGAAGAACTGCACCATTCATAGTCATAGATACAGACATTTTATCAAGAGGAATTCCTTCAAAAAGAATTTTCATATCCTCAACACTATCAATAGCCACACCGGCCTTGCCCACATCACCATAAACTCTTTCGTGGTCTGAATCGTACCCTCTATGGGTTGCCAAATCGAAAGCTACGGATAGCCCTTTTTGTCCTGAAGCTAGATTTTTTTTATAAAATTCGTTTGACTCAGAAGCTGTTGAAAAACCTGCGTATTGCCTTATTGTCCAAGGTCTTCCTGTATACATTGTTGCTTTTGGACCTCTTACATAAGGAGCTTCTCCTGGATTAGAACCTAAATGTTTTATGTCTTTGTTGTCTAATTCAGTATAAAGAGGTTTAATCTTAATACCTTCTGGCGTTTCAACTTTAATTGTCTCAATATCTTGTTTTTTTAGCTCTTTAAGAGCGTTTTCTTTCCAACTTTTTAAACTATTATTTTTTGTCATATATTTATCTCTTACGGCCTAGATTATTTAAATATGAATTCCATTATTATTTGATCAACAGATAAAGTAGTGCCCTCTTTATGATTAATTTTATTAACCATACATTTTTTAGAGGCTGTTAAAGTATTTTCCATTTTCATTGCTTCTACAACACATAATGGCTGCCCTTCATCTACAATATCATTTTCTTTTACTAGAACTCTAATTAATTTACCTGGCATTGGACATGTCAAATAGTTTGATTTATCAACAATTTTAATTGGTTTCATATATTTATGATGTTCGGCAATATGTCTGGGAAGAACAGTTGTTGACATTGAAATCCCTCTATAGATAAGATCTAAACTTGGGTTCTGATAGTTTATTCTACATTGAATTTTTTCAGGAAAAGATACTTCATTATTACTGTCACTAAAAAGTCTGATGGATGCTGTAACTAACTTTTTAATAAAATCTTTTTGTATATCAAAAATTAAATACTCATTTGCGACACCTGAGATCTTTTTTGATGTTATAGGTTGAATTAATAATTGTATTTTGTCTCCAACTTGTTTTTTAATTTTAAAATTTAGTTTAGAGGTCTTTGATACTAATGATTTATAGTTGATGTGAACTTGCCATTCCTCAGAAAAACCTTCTAAACTTTCAAAATCTTTTAATATCTCAGTTATATGATAAGCTAAAATTATAGTGCCTAGTGTCCATTCTTCTTGATTATTTGGAATAATCCCTTTAAATCCATCTTTATATTCATTTTGAATGAATGATGTACTTAAGTCGGCAGACTTAAATCTTTTACTTGCTAAAATTGCCGACAAGAAAGGTATATTATGATCAATACCCTCAAGCAAAAAATTATCTAGAGCAGATTCCATCCTTTTTATGGAAACATCTCTTGTTTCACCCCATGAGCACAATTTGGCAATCATTGGATCATAAAACATAGATACTTCGTCACCCTCTCTTACTCCAGTGTCATTTCTTATAATTGAACCGTCGGGATATTTTTTTTCTTTAGGTGGATTATATTTAGTTAATCTTCCTATAGAAGGTAAGAAATTTTTATATGGATTTTCAGCATAGATTCTAATTTCTATTGCTGAACCTTTTAACTTTACATCTTTTTGTGTGATATTTAATTTTTTGCCATATGCAATGTTAATCATCTGTTCTACAAGGTCTATTCCAGTAATTAATTCAGTAACAGGATGCTCAACTTGCAGGCGTGTATTCATTTCTAAAAAATAGAAATTTTTTTCTTTATCTACTATAAATTCAACAGTCCCAGTACTTGAATAACAAACTTTTCTAGATAATTGAGTAGCTTGATCACCCATTTTCTTTCTAGTTTGTTCGTCTAAAAAAGGTGACGGCGCTTCTTCAATAACTTTTTGATTTCTTCTTTGAATAGAGCATTCTCTTTCACCCAAATATACTATATTACCATAATTATCCGCTAAAATTTGAATTTCAATATGTCTTGGTTCAGTTATAAATTTTTCAATAAAAATACGTTTGTCTCCAAAACTATTTAAAGCCTCACTTTCTGCTCTTTCAAAACTATCTGATACCTCATCTTTTGAAAAAGCAATTCTCATACCTTTGCCACCACCGCCTGCACTTGCTTTTATCATGACTGGATAGCCTATTTCCTCAGAAATTTTGATAGCTTCATTCTTATCTTTAATTATACCTATGTGACCTGGAACAGTATTTACATTGGCAGATTTTGCAATTTTTTTTGACTCGATTTTATCTCCCATTGAAGCGATTGCTGACTTTGAAGGACCTATAAAAATTATTCCAGCTTTATTCAAATCTCCTACAAAATCAGCATTTTCTGATAAAAACCCGTATCCAGGGTGCAAGGCGTCACAGTTCTTCTCCTTACACGCTTTAATTATTAAATCTGATCTTAAATAACTTTCTGAAGCAGAGGAGCCCCCTAAGTGAACGGCATCATCAGCTAGACGAACATGTTCAGAATATCTATCCGCATCTGAAAAAACAGCAACAGTTTTAATATTCATTTTTTTTGCTGTTTTAATTACTCTACAAGCTATTTCCCCACGATTTGCAATTAATATTTTTTTAAACATTTTTTACTTCTATAATTATTAAAGAGGAATATTTCCAAATTTTTTATCTGGATTAGTTTGTGTTTTATTTTTTAATTTTGAAAAAGCTTGTATAAGCCTGTATCTAGAGTTATTAGGCATGATAACATCATCAAGGAAACCTCTTTCGGCAGCTATAAAAGGATTGGCAAATGTTTCTTCATAATCTAAAGTTCTTTTTTGAATTTTTGTTGGGTTGTCAAGTTCATCTCTGAATAAAATTTCAACTGCACCTTTAGCGCCCATAACTGCTATTTCTGCAGTTGGCCATGCATAGTTTGCATCACCTCTTAAATGCTTTGAACTCATAACGTCATATGCTCCACCATAAGCTTTTCTTGTAATTAGAGTAACTTTGGGAGTAGTAGCTTCTGCGTACGCAAATAAAAGTTTTGCACCATGCTTAATAATGCCTCCATACTCTTGAGTAGTACCTGGCATAAACCCTGGAACGTCAACTAATGTCAATATAGGAATATTGAAAGCATCACAAAACCTTACAAATCTTGCTGCTTTTCTACTGGAATCTATGTCTAAACAGCCTGCTAAAACCATTGGCTGGTTAGCTACAACACCTATGGTTTGCCCATCTAATCTTATAAAGCCAATCAAAATATTCTTTGCAAAATTTTCTTGCAGTTCAAAAAAATCAAACTGATCTGAGACAGAAGTAATAAGTTCTTTCATATCATATGGTAAGTTAGGATTTTCAGGGATTAGAGTATCTAAAGCAAGAGACAATCTTTTTTTTGAGTCTTCAGTTTTTCTCGTTTTTGATTTTTCTGAGTTATTCGAAGGTAAAAAGCTTAGTAACCTTCTCAAACCAGTTAAAGCTTCAATATCATTATTATATGAACCATCTGCAACAGATGAAATTGTTGTATGTGTTTCAGCTCCACCCAACTCTTCAGCAGTTACTTCCTCTGATGTTACGGTTTTTACAACATCTGGTCCAGTAACAAACATATAACTTGTTCCCTTAACCATAAAAGTAAAATCTGTCATAGCTGGTGAATAAACTGCTCCTCCGGCACAAGGCCCCATAATCATTGATATTTGTGGAACTACCCCAGAGGCTAGAGCATTTTGAAGAAATACATCAGCATAACCTCCTAATGATTCTACTCCCTCTTGAATTCTAGCCCCACCACTGTCATTTAAACCAATAATAGGTGCTTTATTTTGCACAGCTAACTTCATGATCTTAACTATTTTTTTTGCATGATCTGAAGATAATGAGCCTCCAAAAACCGTGAAATCTTGGGCATAGACGTAAATTAATTTTCCATTCACTTTACCAGATCCAGTTATAACACCGTCACCAGGTATAGTTTTTCCATCCATTCCAAAATCTCTAATACGATGGATTACAAACATATCTGTTTCTTCGAAAGAACCCTCGTCTAATAGAGTGTTAATTCTTTCTCTTGCGGTAAGTTTTCCGAGTGAGTGCTGTTTTTCAGTTCTTTTCTGACCACCCCCGAGACGAGCTTTTTCTCGTCTGGACTGCAACTCTGAGATTATTTCTCTACTTGATTTTTTAATAATATTTCTCCCCTTGAGAACTCTTTAATACACATTATTTAACAAAATTTAGTAAATTTAACTAGAAATAATCAATATATGTTAATTGAAATATTATTTAATGTAATTAATTATAATCTATAAAGATAAATAATAAGAATATTTTCTTGGAGAACCTTATGAAAAATGTAATTTCTAGTGTAGGAAAACTAAATCATATCGCCATTGCAGTACCTAATATCCAAATAGCATCAGATATGTGGAAAAATGCATTGGGAGCTAATATAAGTACACCTCAGACGTTACGTGATCACGGCGTAAAGGTAGTCTTTGTTGAAGCACCCAATACGAAAGTTGAGCTTCTTGAGCCTTTAAATGATAATAGTCCAATAAGTAAGTTTCTTGAGAAAAATCCAAATGGTGGAATGCATCATATCTGTTATGAAGTTGAAAATATAAAATCAGCTTCCAGAAGACTTGAGGCAGTTGGAGCCGAAATTTTGGGGGATGGACTTCCTAAAATTGGAGCACATGGAAATCCTGTAATATTTTTAAATCCAAAAAATTTTTCAGGTACACTCATCGAATTGGAAGAAGTTAAGTAAAATTATATATTTTTTTTATATATTACAGGTGCCCCACAATTTTTACAAACTAAGTTAGGTTTTCTCCTGTGAATCTTTTGTTCCCAACAATTATTTGTACAAAATCTAACCCATTTATATTCTGAAAACTCTAAATTATGACAACGTTTAGCCGAACATCCAAGTTTTTTAGCCATATTTTTCCAAACCATGTCGTGACCGTGCTTGGGACCTACTAAAGCATGTGCAATTTCATGAAGTATGGTGTCATAAATATCTAATTTCTCCGCATATTTTACAAAATGTCTTGAAAAAGAAATTTTTTTCTCTTTGAAATGACAAGCACCTGCTCTAACCTTAGCATAATCAAGTTCTAATTTCCAATCGCAAAGACCATATTTATCCATTTCTGATCTTGCCAAATTCAAAAAATCTCTAAAAAAGTCTAGATCTTTTTGTTGTCTTTTTCTAAGAAGTGAAAAACTTCTTTCCAAATTAAATAATTTTTTTATTTTAGAAAAATATTTTATCATATTGTATATTTATAAAAATACTAGAGACCATAATTTTAATTTTTGGATAAAGTAACTTGCTAGAATTAAAAAACATATCATTAAAATGGAATTCACCAAAAGAAAAAATATTTATAAAAGACCTTAATCTTAAAATAAAAAATGGCGAAATTTTATGTGTTTTTGGAGTGAGTGGTATTGGGAAATCTTCATTAATAAATATCATAGCTGGCGTGTATGAAGATGACTTACTATTTGAAGGAGATGTAATATTAAATGGAAAAAAATTGAATCAAGTTCCAACCGAAAAACGAAAAATTGGCCTTTTACTCCAAGACGGAACATTATTTCCTCATTTGACTGTAGAACAAAATATATTATTTGGAATGAATAAAAAACTAACTTATAAGGAAAAATCTTTATTAATTGCTAGAAATCTTAAAAAGTCAAATATGTCAGGTTTTGAGGATAGATATCCACACACTTTATCTGGAGGGCAAAAAGCAAGAGTCGCATGTCTTAGAGCAATATTATCAGAGCCTGAAGCATTGTTATTGGATGAACCATTTTCATCACTAGATCCAGATCAAAGAAATAGCTTTAGAGAATTTGTCGTCAATAATGTTAAGAATAATAAAATCCCATGTTTATTAGTGACACATGACGAAAATGATAAAATGGTTAGTGACAATGAAGCGCTAAATTTAAATATTTTTCAAAAATAAAATCTCATTGTTTTTGATTAAAATTAATAATCCTTTTCTTAAATAATATAATTTGTTAGACATTTATTAATAAACAAAAAGGTATGTAATGAATTCGTCTATAAATGCTTCAAAAATAATATTGGATAATCAAGATAATAAGATTGTATCTCAACAAGAAGCTGAACAAGCCGTCAAAACACTTATTCAATACATTGGCGAAGATCCTGAAAGAGAAGGATTAATAGAAACACCTAAAAGAGTGATAAAATCTTTTAATGAATTCTATGCAGGTTATAGTCAAGATCCTGAAACATTATTGTCAAAGACATTTGAAGATGTTGAAGGCTATGACGATATCGTACTTCTTAAAAATATTAATTTTGAAAGCCATTGTGAGCATCACATGGTTCCAATAATTGGAAGAGCTTCAATTGGCTATTATCCAAACAAAAGAGTTGTTGGAATATCAAAATTAGCTAGAGTTTTAGACGTATTTGCTAAAAGATTACAAACACAAGAAACTATGACTGCACAAATCTTAAATTGTATAGATAAAGCTCTATTTCCAAAAGGTACTGCAGTTTTCATAAATGCTGAACATCACTGTATGAGTACAAGAGGTGTTTTAAAAAATGATGTAACAATGACAACTAGCCAATTCAGTGGTTGTTTTTTAGAAGATATTAATTTGCAAGATAGATTTTTGAAAATGGTAACTTAATTATATTTGAATATATTAGTTTTTAAGATAAAATTTATAGAAAAATAATCATGAAATTTTCACCAATAATTTATCTAATAGGGATATTGTTATGCATTCTTTCTCTTTTTATGATGATACCTGCTCTTGTAGATTGGTTCTATGGAAACAATGATTGGCCCGCATTTGTTGGTTCATCCCTTATAACCCTATTTGTAGGAGCAATTCTTTATCTCTCCAATAAAGATAGTACAACTGAACATTTAGAATTAAGACAGGCATTTTTATTAACAAATAGCGCATGGATATCAATCGCTTTATTTGGATCTTTCCCTTTTTTATTATCTGAAATTGATATGGGTTTTACTGACGCTATTTTTGAGTCAACTTCTGGAATAACAACTACAGGCGCTACAGTTATCAATAATTTAGAAGCTACTTCCCATGGAATTTTAATATGGAGAGCACTACTTCAATGGCTAGGAGGTGTTGGTATTATTGTAATGGCTCTAGCTGTTTTACCCATGCTATCTATAGGTGGCATGCAACTGTTTAAAACTGAATCTTATGAAACTCCTGACAAAGTTGTTCCTAAAGCAGCAAGTTTTGCAGCTGGTATCAGTATTGTATATATTACATTAACAGTTGTATGGGCATTAATGTTATGGGTTGCTGGAATGCCTATATTTGACTCAATAGCACATGCGATGACTACTCTTGCAACAGGAGGATATTCAACCAGATCTGATTCTTTAGCAGCATTTAATTCATCTTCGATTGAAATAATTATAATTTTTGGAATGATAGTTGGCTCGTTACCGTTTGTTCATTATTTGGCTATAACAAAAAAAGGTTTAAAAAACTTATTTAAAGACGACCAGGTAAAACTGTTTTTAACTTTAATATTTTTTGTTGTTTTAATTGTTTCAATATATTTAAACTTAAATGATGTACCATTTCTTGAAGCTCTAAGATTGTCTTCATTTAATGTTATATCAATCATAACTGGAACAGGTTTTGGCACATCTGACTTTAATAATTGGGGTGGGTTTCCTACAACAATTCTACTTATCCTTATGTTTATAGGAGGTTGTGCTGGGTCAACTACTTGTGGTTTAAGAATGGCTAGAATACAAGTTTTAGTTGCAAACGCAAAAGCTCAAATTTCTAAACTTATTAGACCTCACGCTGTAGTTGTCTCATATTATAATCAAAAACCTATACCAGAAAATGTTGCTGAGTCAGTCATGGGCTTCTTTTTTTTATATATAATCTCCTTTGCGGTAATAGCCTGCCTTTTGGGAGGATTAGGATTAGATTTAATAACTGCAATTTCAGGAGCCGCGTCAGCAATTGGAAACGTCGGCCCTGGCTTAGGAGATATAATTGGACCATCTGGAACTTATCAGTCTATTCCTGAACTTGGTAAATTATTTTTATGTGCTGGTATGATTTTAGGAAGATTAGAAATATTTGCTATTTTAGTTATGTTTTCTCCATTGTTTTGGAAAAATTAAATAGAATCTAACTAAAACTAGAAAAAATTCTCTCTGTTTTACAAAATTCACATTTAACTTTAATATTTCCCTTTTCATCTGAAATATCTATCAATTCTTTTTCACTTAAATTTTTTATTACAAATTCAACCTTTGACTGTGAACATCTACACTTATCTTTAATTATAATTTCGTCATGTGTGGTTACACCTACTTCATTAAACAATCTAAAAAGAATCTCTTGAGAACTAATATTAACTGATAAAAATTCTTCTTTTTGTAAAGTTGATAAAAAATTAAGTGAATTTTCCCAAATCTCTTCGTCATTCTCAGTTTCCATATCATCTTTAACAGGCATTTTTTGAAGCATAATGAGACCGGATGACATTAGATTTTCTCGGTCCTTTTTATGTATTTTGTAATAATTAAAATTTGAAAATCTAGTTTCTAATTGCTCTGAATTATTGAAATATAATTCAGCAGATTTTGAGACAGATTGTTCTTCAAGCGCTACAATGCCTTGGTATCTTTTTGAATATTTTCCTTGATCTAGTGTAAAAGAAATATGACCAGAACCCATTAATGAATTTAAATTAAGATCTTTTTTTGAGAAACCATCTTCTAAGCCAACATAACCTCTTAAAGAACCATCATTTGTTATATCAGAAAATAAGGTGTGAACCTCACTAGAACCTTTAGCTTGAATTGTAAAAATACCATCATGTTTCATTCTCGATCCTAAGCAAGCTGTGATAGTTAATGTGTCTGCAAGCAAACTTTCAATGTTACTAGGATAATTATGTCGTTTAATTATATTAGATACAGTAGTTTCAAGTCTAACTATAGTACCCCTGACTTGATTTTTACCTAACTGAAAGGGAATTATGTGGTTGGTAAATGTCATTTAAAAAATTGAATTCTATTAAAATTTTCAGTTTATACAAAAGTGCATAATTGCTTTTTGTGCATGGAGTCTGTTTTCTGCTTCGTCAAATACTACAGAATGGTCTCCTTCAAGCACTTCTGAACTTACTTCTTTGTCACGATAAGCAGGTAAACAATGCATAAAAATTGCTTTTTTATCTGCTATTTTCATAATTTTGTTGTTAACTTGAAATGGAACAAAAGTATCTTCCGGCGTTGGATTTTTATCCCCCATCGAACGCCATGTATCTGTGATAATACAATTAGCTCCATCAGCAGCCTGAATTGGATTATGAGTGATAGAAATATTTTTATTTCTCTCAATTGCCCATGACAAAGTCTTAGAGTTAGGCTTTATCCCTTCAGGACAAGCAATATTTAACTCGAAATTTAATAAAGCCGCTGCTTCAATCCAACTTTGCAAAACATTATTACAGTCACCAAACCAAGCAATTTTCTTATTATCAAAATTATTTGCATACTCTCTAAAAGTAACTAAATCGGCTAATACTTGGCAAGGATGACTAAAATCAGTTAATGCGTTTATTACGGGAATACTTGAAGCTTTAGCATATTTGACTAATTGGCTATGTCCAAAGCACCTTATAATAACCATATCAGCGTATCTTTCTAAAACATTAGCCGTGTCTTCGACTGTTTCTCTTTCACCCAATAGCATTTCTTTTTCATTTAGAAGATAACTTTGTCCACCTAACTGATTAATTCCGACTTCAAATGACACACGGGTTCTTAATGAGGGTTTTTCAAATATTAAAATTACTTGTTTATGTGCCAGAAAATTTGGATGAGCTTTTTTTTTCCATTTTAGAGATAATGAAATTAAATCTAAGAGTTGATTTTTAGAAAGATCTTTTAAATCAATAAAATGAGGCATGTTACTCTATGTTTTCTTTAATTCTAAAACAATATGATTAAGAATATCAAAGGCATTATCAACCTCTTCTTTGGATGTGTTTAATGGAGGAAGTAATCTAATTGTATTTTCTGCAGCACCTACTAATAACAAACCTTTTTCTCTGGCAATATTTCCAAAATCTCCTGCAGTTACATTTTCATTCAATTGAAATCCTCTTAACATTCCAGAGCCTTTTTTTGCATAAATTATAGGATTATTTAGCATTTCATTTTTTATAAGTTCATCCATTTTCTTGTCAAAATAAACAATCATTTTTCTTAAATTACTCAAAAAATCTTTTTCTAACAGAAGTTCTAAAACAGCATTTGCAGAACGCATTGCTAATGGATTACCTCCAAAAGTACTACCATGGGTTCCAGGCACCATCGCATCACCCACTTCTGCTTTTGCCATTACTGCTCCAACAGGAAATCCACCTCCAAGGCCCTTGGCCAATGCAATTATGTCAGGCTCTATGTCCTCTTTTTGATAAGCGAATAAAGTACCTGATCTGCCCATACCTATTTGCACTTCATCAGAAATCAACAAAGATCCATTTTCCTTAGCTATGTCATTCATTAATTTTAAATATCCTTCAGGAGCTTTCCTGGCACCACCTTCTCCCTGAACAGGTTCTACCAAAATAGCTGCGACATGTTTTCCTATAACTTTTTTTAAACTTTCTATATCACCCCATTCCACGTGTGTGAAACCTTGAGCGGATGGTCCAAAACCTTGCCTAAATAATGGTCTGTCATTTGCCGCTAACATAGCTAATGTACGACCATGAAAAGCACCTGTTGCACATATAATTTCTGTTCTCTCTTTTTCACCATTAGCCCAAGCATATCTTCTTGCGACTTTTACTGCACCCTCAGTTGCTTCAGCACCAGAGTTGCAAAAGAAAACTCTATCTGCACATGAATTCGCAACAAGTTTTTCTGCAACTGTTTCCTGCTCTAGTATTCTATAAAGATTAGAAGTATGCCACAACTTAGATGCTTGGTCTTGAAGAGCTTCTACTAATTTAGGATGACAATGCCCAAAGGCATTTACAGCTATACCACTAGCATAGTCTAAATATTTTTTTCCATCTTCGGCAATTAAAAAGCTTCCTTGACCATGAGTAAATGCAATGTCAATTCTACCATATGTTGTCATTATTGATGGACTAATAGTCATGTTTAAACTCTTCTGAAAATTTTAAATAGAATATACAAACGATAATAAATAAAAAGAAATAAATAAGAAAGTCTAAATAAAATGTTTGGCTAACTTTAATCCTTGAGCTTGATAATTACTAGTACTACCTGCCTCTCCATATAAAAATTCAGGAATATTTGCCATTGGTTCGTATACTAATCTGCAAACTGTTTGACCTTGTTCAATTATAAAAGGGACGTCATGAGATCTGACCTCTAATACAGCTCTAGTTTTAGAAGCTCCCAAGTCAGATAAACCAAAGCCTGGATCAAAAAATCCAGCATAATGAGCTCTAAATTCTCCAACCCTTGTATCGTACGCCCTCATTTCAGCTGCGTAACTTGATGGAACAGAAACATATTCTTTACTAGCTAATATATAAAAAGCGTCTGGACTAAGAATTAAGCTACCAGAATTATTGTCACTTTCATTGTAGTTGGATTGATAGACTAAATCTTCAGTAGTTATTCTTTCCCAAAAAAGCTCTCGTTTATAAAAATTTGATTTATTAATATCTATAAGGTTAGAATGTTTTCTTGCCTTATATCCAATCAACCCATTTTCTCCAATTAAATCTACTGATAAAGGGACGCCATCTTTAATTTTATCAGATAGATCCACCTTGTCTTGGCTCCTAACTAATCCTACATGCTCTTGTAAAATCTCCATTTCTTTATCTGATGTAAAAGATTGTCCTCTTCTTATTCTCAGTTGATTTAATCTAGACCCGGTTCTAACTAAAACAGAAAATGTTCGAGGAGATATTTCTACATATAGTGGCCCTTCATAACCAGCAGGAACATCCTCAAATTCCAATGCGCCATCAACTATTAATCTTGTAAAAATATCTAATCTACCAGTTGAACTTTTTGGGTTTGCAGTACCTGTTAGATTTTCTATTAAAGAAACTCTCTCTAATAACTTTACAATATAAACACATCCACATTCTAAGACTGCCCCATCTATAAGACTAAACTCATGCATGGCGAGATCTTTTAATCTACTCGAGACTTTGTTGCCTTTACCTGGAAGAAAGGAGGCAGGAACTCTCCATGCTTTTGTTCCAAGCCTTAAATCGATGGAAGCTGGTTGAATTATGTCTTTTTCAATTTCCTGATCACTACTAATAATATTTTTGTTAATTAATTCTAGAAGTTCTTGACTCGATAAAATGCCAGGTATTTTTTGAACTTTGTTCATTTTGAAAATTTCCATAAAAGAATTATCATTATTCTATGCACGAAGTCTATAACCTGTTTTAAGTATGTACCAAGCAAAATAACTTAGTCCTAAATTACAAAAAAGTAAAATTATACTTCCTGTAATAGGAGACGCATCACTCATTCCTAAAAAACTGAATCTTAATCCGTCAATCGCATAGAAAATTGGATTACAATAAGCTATAACTTTAAGAGAATCTGGAAGTCTTTCAATAGAATAAAAAGTCCCAGATAGAAACGCCAGTGGTTGGATGACAAAGTTTGAAATAATAGCCAACTGATCAAATTTTTGGGCCCAGATACCTGCTAACATTCCTATTATTGCCAAAAAAAATGCCCCTTGTAATAAAAATAAAATCATCCAAATAAAATGATCGGGAAAATTTAAAATACCCAATCCACAGAGTAAGATAAAAGAAGCAATAAAAACACATAAGCCCCTTGTTACTCCAGCCATAGCATGTGCAATTAATATTTCTATTGGACCCAATGGAGACATTAATAGATCCACTATTGAGCCTTGAACTTTTGCAGTCATAAATGCTGAGGAAACATTTGCAAATGAATTTTGTAAGACACTCATCATTATCAAACCTGGAACTAAAAATGTAATAAAAGAAATTTCTTTAAACCCCGCACTTCTATCAATGGCAATGGAAAAAACAATTACAAAAAGTAAGGTAGTTACCATTGGAGCAGTAATAGTTTGTAAAAAAACATTTGAAAACCTCTTTACCTCTTTCAAATAAAGAGTAAACAACCCAGTCCAGTTGACTCTTCCAATTTCACGCTTCACACCTAGGTCAAAATTTCTTTTTTTCAAACTTTTGCTCCTGCAACTTAAATATTTATAATTTTTATAATATATATATAGTCATTAGTAATCAGCTTTAATAAAAATAAATGATTCAATTAATGAATAACGAAGATAAAATTATTAAAAGATTAAGAAATTCAGCTATGTCATATTTAGCACGTTATGAAGTTTCAATATATCAGTTTGAAAATACTATGAAGAGAAAATTATCTAATTTTCAACATGATTTAAGTGAAACAGAAGCAATTAAATTTATTGCCCTAATTAAAAAAGAAATGATCTCTGCTAAATTTATTGATGATAAACGTTTTGCCGAAATTAAAGTACGTTCAATGAGACGACAAGGAAGTTCACAAAGATTAATTTTTGCCAAATTAAAAGAAAAAGGACTGTCAAATGATGTGATACAATCTGCTATTGACATAGTAGATGAAGGGCATGAAGACGCTGAAATGATTGCTGCTTTAAAATTTATTAAGAAAAAAAATATAGGTATTTATTATAAAAATAAAAAAATAAATGATGAAACTAATGAGTACACTCTGAGAGAAAAATGGTTTGGAGTTCTCTCAAGAAAAGGATTTACATTAGAAGTAATTAGAAAAGTAATAAATATAAAAGATATTGATAATGCAGATTTAATATTAGAAAATAATATATAAAAACCGGAGTAGAAGATGACAGATAAAGATTTATATAAACCAGCATTAGAAATTGTTAAAAACTCCCATGCCAATGAAAAAATTTATGAGAAAATGTATAGTGAATCTATTAACTCTCCAGAAGAGTTTTGGAAAGAACATGGTCAGCGGATTGATTGGATAAAGCCGTATACAAAAGTTAAGGATGTATCATATAAAAAAGAAAATCTTCATATTAATTGGTATGAAGATGGGACTCTAAATGCAAGTTTTAACTGCTTAGATAGACACCTGAAAACAAAAGGAAAAAATACTGCAATTATTTGGGAGGGTGATAATCCAAACGAATCTAAACATATAAGTTATAATGACCTCTACAGAGATGTTTGTAAATTTTCTAATGTCTTAAAGGATGCTGGCGCCAAAAAAGGAGATCGTATAACTATTTATATGCCTATGATTCCAGAAGCAACAATTGCAATGTTAGCTTGTACTAGAATTGGAGCAATTCATTCTGTAGTTTTTGGGGGATTTTCTCCAGATGCACTTGCCGGAAGAATAGAAGATTGTAACTCTTCAATTATTATAACCGCTGACGAAGGTATTCGTGGTGGCAAAGTAATACCTCTCAAGTATAATACTGACGAGGCTATATCTAAAGCAAAAATGTGTAAAACTACTATTGTTATTAGAAGAACAGGATCAGAAATTAATTGGATTGAGGGACAAGATATTTGGTATCACAAAGAAATGGAAAAGGCCTCTCCTGATTGTCCTCCAACTGAAATGAGTGCCGAAGACCCAATGTTCATTTTATATACCTCTGGATCTACTGGTAAACCAAAAGGAGTTCTTCATTCTACTGGTGGTTATATGGTTTATGCTTCTATGACACATCATTATGTTTTTGATTATCAAGAAAACGAAATTTATTGGTGTACTGCTGATGTTGGCTGGGTTACAGGTCACTCTTATATAGTCTATGGACCACTTTCTAATGGTGCCACAACTCTTATGTTTGAAGGTGTTCCTAATTACCCGACTGTAAGTCGATTTTGGGAAATTGTTGATAAACACCAAGTGAATATTTTTTATACTGCGCCAACAGCAATAAGAGCATTAATGGCTGAAGGAGATGATCCAGTTAAGAAAACAAAACGAAACAGCTTAAGGATATTAGGTAGTGTAGGTGAACCGATTAATCCCGAGGCATGGAATTGGTACAATAATGTTGTTGGAAATAATAAATGCCCGATAGTAGATACTTGGTGGCAAACTGAAACTGGCGGAATATTGATTACACCTTTACCTGGCGCAACTACAACAAAGCCTGGCTCTGCTACTAAACCTTTTTTTGGTATTTTGCCAGTTCTTGTTGATTCTGAAAATAATGAGTTAGAAGGAGCTGCTGAAGGCAATTTATGTATAAATATGTCTTGGCCAGGACAAATGAGAACAGTATATGGTGACCATCAACGTTTTATTGATACATATTTTTCGACTTTTCCTGGAAGATACTTCTCTGGAGATGGTTGTAGAAGGGACAAAGATGGATATTTTTGGATTACTGGAAGAGTTGATGACGTAATTAATGTATCTGGCCATAGAATGGGAACAGCAGAAGTTGAATCTGCACTTGTTGCTCATTCTGATGTTGCTGAAGCTGCAGTTGTCGGTTATCCGCACGATATTAAAGGTCAAGGTATCTATGCGTATGTTACAGTTAACATTAATGTTGAAAGCTCAGAGGAATTGTTATTAGAACTTAAAAAGTGGGTTAGAAAAGAGATAGGACCTATTGCCACACCTGACTTAATTCAATTTGCACCAGGGCTTCCTAAAACAAGATCTGGTAAAATAATGAGGCGTATTTTGAGAAAAATTGCTGCAAACGAGCATGACGAACTTGGAGATGTATCTACTTTAGCTGACCCATTAGTTGTAGAAAACTTGGTAGAAAACAGAAAGAATATTTAATATTTTATTTTTTTTCTCGTATCAAAATAACTCATTAACCATTTTGTCAAAAACGGAAATATAGCTATTAGAGTAAAGCTCAGTAAGAGTGAGAAAGACATAATATCATTGATATTATTTACCTTTGATATTTCTGAACCTGCATTCACATAAACTATTGTGGCTGGTAACATGCCTAATTGGCTTATATAATAAAATTTTTTAAGGCTAATGGGCAAGATACCCATTACTAAGTTGATTAATATGAATGAAATTGTTGGAATTAACCTTAAACTTAATAGATACCAAGGACCGTTTTCATTAAATTTTTTTATTATTACAGATTTTTTTTTTAAAAATTTGTTATTAACGAAATCAGCCAAGAAATGTCTAGATATTAAGAAACACAAACAAGCTCCAATTGTTGAAGCAAAGGATACTATTATCACACCTTCCAAAACACCAAATAAAGCCCCAGCAGCAATAGTTAATACACCAGGTAAAAATGGAAAGGATAAGCCTGCAAAAATAATGTAAGAAATGAAAAAGATTAATCTAGATAAAAAAAACTCTTCATTAGCCAATATTATCAACCACTTTATATTTTGTTTTAAACTATCTAAGTTCAAAATTTCTTGGAGATAAAAATATGAAATTGAAAAAGCTAAAATTAAAATAAATATAAGAAAAATTAGCTTTTTCATTATGAGTTAAATACCCCAGATCCTGTTTGCGAACTCTGGATAAAATTCTGAAACCATGGGTGCAATCTCATTTCTCAAAATATTTATTCTATTAGTGTCAGGATTAGACATTTGAGAAATTTTATTATCTACATCAAAATCAAAACCTGTCACTTTAATTAAATTTTTAACAGTTTCTTTTTCATTAATTTTAAATAAAGAAAACTTTTGTAAGTTTTTATTAAACTTAAATAAAGCACTGTTCGTCAGTAAATATTTGGGTCCTCCTGGCCTATAGACTCCTCTTTCAGAGACCCCAGGCGCAGATATAAAATCAACTTTTTTTACTAAAGTCCGTGGAGAATGTTCTTCTCTAAATAAAATTATTTGTGGAACTACAAAATACATTAGTGCTGAACCAAATGAACCAGGAAATCTCTTTTTTATTTTTGGATACTCCCCAGTTCCTACTAAATTAATGTTTGCTTGACCATCAATTTGAACACCTCCTAAGAAAAAAGTGTCTATTCGTCCCTGAGCGGCACAATCAAAAAGTTCTCTCGCCCCATCTGTAAAATTGTTATATTTATTTGAATGAAGAATAGTTACTCTTAACCTTTTATTCAAAAACTTTGCTTCTTCTTTAGCAAGTAAAGCCGCAGCACCTGGAATAGGAGAAGCGGCACCAACGGCTACG
This sequence comes from alpha proteobacterium SCGC AAA536-G10, assembly GCA_000384615.1. GTDB lineage: Bacteria > Pseudomonadota > Alphaproteobacteria > Puniceispirillales > Marisalimonadaceae > Marisalimonas. The sequence goes on from ARQU01000011.1 coordinate 61,359, forward strand.
TGTTTATCGTTTTTTAATAAATCAGCTAATTGACTTATTAAAAGTTCTTCCCTTTGAATGTCTAAGATCACTTTTATTACCTTGAAACTATTGTTAAAGACAATATCTCATATATTCTCCAAAACCTTCTTCAGTTTTAGCTGCTAAAGAATATTTTTTTATTTCTTCATTATCTGAGCTATAAACCCCAGGAAGCGAACATGGCCAAGCTCCATTTTTAACAATTGAAATACCATTTACATATAGAGCAGGAAGACAAGTAGCTGCGGATAATTCATCTTCAAAAAAATCTATATCTAGAATCTTTTCTACAGTTACAAATACTTTTTTTGAAGCATGTGCTAAAGTAGCCAATTCTCTTCTTCGTCCAATTTGTATATTTCCGTTTCTATCAGAACAGGGGGCGTGAAAAACTAAAATATCTAACTGAACAGCAGGAAGTAATAAAACAGGCTCTTCTCTAACTCCTGATGATCTCATGGGGTTTTCGATAACATGCCAATCTTTTCTATGTTTTTGAATGTCAGATCCAATCACTCCCCTCAGAGGCATGAATGGAACAGATTTTTCAGTTGCTTGAAGTTGAGCATGTAACGCCGGACAGGTGGAGTCTTTAATTAAAATTTTACCATTTTCAACAGCTTCGGAAAATCTAGGCGCCATTCCAAATTCGCCTAATGTTACAGCTGCAGCTTCAATTTCAGATACACACCCACTTCCAATTAACATGTCACCTTGTATTGTCGTCAATGGAAGGCAGTACAATTTTAAATTTTTGACACCTTTTTTTATAAGTTCCTTTGTGAATTTCATAGGAACACCTGAATAATCAGCTGGTATTCCTAATATAAATCCATCTTGAACTTCATCAACAATTTCTTTCAAGGATAATTCGTCAAATGACTTCATTTTTAAATTCCATTCTAATTTGTGATGTTAACTAATAATTACTCTTTTTCCCTTTTTTGTATTTTGAAATAGATGCTTTTAACATTTTTTCTTCTTCACAACCAAGAAAACAAATTTTTTCTAATTTTTTCAAATTCGACACTGCTTTTTGTAATTGTCCTAATGTTAAAAACATTTCTCCTTGATATTCAAGTGCACCTTTATGCTTAGGAGATATAGTTAATGCCTTATTATAATACATTCCCGCTTTTTCTAAGTCTCCAGTTTTCCTAAACGAAAAACCCAGGTAATTGTATATATCTGGATCAGTTTTATTATTTTGTTCAGCTTTCAAGAGGTTTTCAATTGCAAGATTGAAAGAATTTTTCTTTATTAATTTAACTGCCTTATAATAGTAGGCTGATTTAACAAATGTATCTTTTTTATCATCATCACCTCCACCTGCAGAAAGGGCTGAAAAACTAAATAAGAAAAAAATTACAAAAGTATTAATTTTATTGATGATTAAATATGGTTTTATTTTTTTTAACAATTTTCACTCCATTTACAAAAAGTATTATGATGTATATATATGGAACAAAAATATTTATACTAGGTAACTCATGAAATATATACTTCTAATTACAATATCTTTGTTTTTTCTTAAAAATGATAAAGCTTTAAGTAACGTTTTGCCCAATGACATCTTTTCTTCTGTTGAGGTTATTGAATTACAAATGAACTCCTTGCAAACAAACTCGAAAGTAAATAACGCAGGCATTTATCAATGCTGGCTTTTTGCTCATCCAGAAAATAAAAAATATACTGGTCCTTTTTCAAATTTTAAAAGAATGATTACTGACACTTCATATAAAGTTTTATTAAATTCTCTCAAATTTAAAACTAATTTGATTTCAGAAAATAAAAAAATTGCCAAATATTCAGTAGATATAGACGCATATGATAATAAACGTTACAACTTAACTTGGGTTTTAGAAAAAGCTGCGCTTGATCAAAATTGCAAAAATTGTTGGATGACTACTTCTGTAACCCAACCCCAATTCATAGGGCTATTAAATTAAACTTTAACAAAGAGGAAATTATGAAAACAGCTAAAGATTATCTAAAGGAAGCAAACGAAGTGGTACCAAAAATTGATGTTAATGAGGCCATTAAAAAACATAAGTCTGGGTCTTCCATTTTTATAGATGTCCGAGACAGTTCAGATATAAAAAAAACTGGAACGATCCTAAATGGATTAGAAATACCTAGAGGATTAATTGAGTTCGTAGCAGACGAAGCCACGCCACTTTATAATAAAACTCTTAAGAAAGATTCCGAAATTATATTAGTGTGCGGAGTAGGTGGTCAAGCAGCATTGACTGGAAAAACTCTTTTAGAAATGGGCTATAAGAATGTTCTGAATGTAGGAGGAATACCTGAATGGGAAAAAAATGGTGGCCCTATGAAAAAGTAGTTTTTTCAATTCTATTATGGTGAAATAATGTCCAACAAGACAATTGGTATTTTAATGCCTGGCGACATGGGCCATGGGTGTGGCAAAGCATTTATACAAAATAACTTCAGGGTCATTACATCTCTCAATGGTAGAAGTGATAGAACAAAAAATTTATCTAATAATGCCGGGATAGAAGATGTTAAAACAATTGAAAATGTAGTGAACTTTTCTGACGTCATCCTTTCTATTTTACCTCCCGAAGTCGCGCTTAAACAGGCAAGTATTGTTAACAGAATAATTTTAGAGAAAAAAAAACATATTACTTACGTTGATTGTAATGCTGTTTCTCCAAAAACCGCAGAAAAAATAAACAACACAATTTCTAGTAAATATTGCAACTTTATTGATGCTGGCATTATTGGATTTAACCCGGTTGTAGAAAAGGGTCAAACAAGATTATATGTTTCAGGACTTAATACTGAACCAGTAAAAATTCTTCACAATAAGGGTTTTGTAATAAAGGATTTAGGAAAGAAAGTTGGAAAAGCCTCAGCTATGAAAATGGTTTATGCTAGTGCAACAAAAGGTACTTTTGCACTTCACGCTGCTGTCTTAACAACCGCTCATAAGCTAGGTTTATCTTCTGAGTATTTTGACGAATTAAAATATAGTAAACCTGACATTTTGTCTGCCATGGAAAGAATGGTCCCAAGAATTCCCTTAGATGCAGCAAGATGGGAAGGTGAAATGCATGAAATTGCTAATACATTTTCTGATGCTGGAGTTACACCAAAATTCCATCAAGGATCTGCAGATATTATGTCTTTGGCAAACAAAACTCCAATTGCAAACGAAACACGAGAAACTGTTAATCAAAACCGTTCGCTTAGAGAGGCACTTGACATGTATGTAGAGGCTTTAAATCATAAATAAGTAAATATTATAATGATTAACATATTAATTTATTATATTATCCTGAAATGTCTTATATAAACAAACTGATCTACAATAAAGTTAATCAAAAATTTTTTTATGGTTGGACAATTGTTGGGATTGGCAGCCTTGGTATTTTCACTAGTGGTGCCGGTCAATCACATACATTCAGCCCTTTTATTCCAGTAATATCTAAAGATTTACAACTTTCTAGTACATCTATTACAACTGCCTACATGATTGCAACTTTATTTGCCGCTTTTTTACTTCCACAAATAGGAAAATTAGTTGACAGGTATGGACCTAGGATAATCCTAATTTATACAACAATATTTCTTGGTATTGGCTGTTTAGCATTTGGTGCGGCATCAAACTTTTTAATGTTAGCCGTCGCATTTGGTTTTTTAAGATTTTTTGGTCAAGGAACTTTAATGTTAGGTTCAGCAAATATTATTACCCAGTGGTTTGATAAAAAACGTGGTATCGCGCTTGGCTTGATGGGATTAGGTTTTGCTTTTTCAATGGGATTACATCCACTTATTTCTGACTTTTTAATTAGTAATTATGGTTGGAGAAATGCATGGGTAATTATAGGTTTGTCTACATGGATTTTAATGCTCCCACCATTGATATTTTTAGCTATTGATAAACCGGAAGATGTTAATGAAAAACCTGACGGTATTAAACAAAAGGTAATCAATAAAAACACTAAAATTTTTGGTTTAAATTTAAATGAGGCACTTAAAGAAAAAAGTTTTTATATTTTATCATTTTCTTTTTTTTCTATATCTTGTCTAGTTACTGCCCTCCATTTTTTCCAAGTTACAATATTAAATCAGTATTTTAGTCTCCCAAGTAGGGAAGCTGCTGCGTTGTTTATACCTACCATGATTACAATGATTATATTTATCCCATTAGCTGGCAAACTTTTAGACAGATTTAAAACACATAATGTAATTGGAACATCTCTTCTAGTAACAACTGCATCTTTAATTTTTATTACTTTTTCATCAAACATCACTTTTGCAATAATATATTCAGTAATTTTTGGAATTAATAACGCTTTTAATTTAGCATTATTTGGATATATATGGCCAAGATATTTTGGTCGACTTTATGTCGGAAGTATCCAAGGAACAGGTCAAATGGTTCTAGTCGTAGGTGCATCTATTGGAGCCATGCCATTTGCTTTAGCAATGGACTTAGGATATGACTTATTATTTACTATTAGATTATCAGCACTATACCCTTTCTTATCAGCTTTTTTATGTTTTTTCTTTTTAAGAGAATCGCAAAAACTTACAGACATGCGAAACCAAAAGTAAATTGCAAATAGTTAATATTTATAAAAATATGAACGACAATTTTAAAGCTATTGCAGCTATGATTTTAGCTGTTTTATGTGTCACTATTATGAGTGTCCAAGCAAAGTTAATTGGTATAGAATACCACCCAGTTCAAATTGCTTTTGCAAGAGCGATCGTAGTTTTAATTCTATTGTCACCTATTATCTACAAATTAGGTGGATTTAATTTTCTTAAAACTAAAAAACCAAAGACACATTTTTTTAGAGGAATTGCAGGTCTTATTGGCAATATAATGTTTTTCCTAGCTTTTCAAAGACTTCCAGTAGCAGATGTAACTGTTATCTCTCAAGCAGTCCCTATTTTTGCATGTATTTTTGCAATTTTTTTTCTAAAAGAAACTATAGGTTGGCGTAGATGGACGGCAATTTTTATTGGCTTTTTAGGTGTCATCATAGCTATAAATCCAACCGGACAAATTGCCATAGCCTCTATTTATGCGTTAATTGGAACTCTTATGTGGTCTACAACCATTATTTTTTTAAGATTGCTTGGTACTACTGAACATCCAGTTAAAACAGTATTCTTTTTTATGTTAGTCACCGTAATCGTAACTTCATTTTTTCAACCATTTTTTTGGAAACAGCCATCTATAGAAGTCATGTTATTGTTTATTGGTTTAGGCGTTTCTGCCTTTTTAACACAACTATTAATGACTTACGCTCTTCAAAAAGCTCCTGCGTCAATAGTCAGTCCATTTAATTATACAGGAATTATTTGGGCAATAATTTTTGATTTTTTGATTTGGAATACATATCCAATTTTATCAACAATATTAGGTGGAATTATAATAACTATTTCAGGTTTATATATTTTTAAAAGGGAAGCTAAAATAAAAAAAACTACATAAAGTTGTTTTTAAAATGAGAATACACTACTAATTTAAATATTAGGTATCCTAGAATTGGCATTATCATCATACCAACATTCAGAGGGATAAATTCCCCTGCAAGACCCAACAATATTCCCCCAATTGTAAGAGAACCAAAAGAAACACTAGACCACCAAGTTAAAACCCTGGCTCGATAAATTTCATCAACCTTTAATTGTATAACTGTTTGAGTGCCGATACCTACGACTGTCGTAGTAAAGCCAACAATTGTAAAAGCAAATGCCATTAAGTACATTTCTGAGATAAAACCAAGTATGAAACTTACTACTAGTCCTAGAGTTAACATTGGGACCAATTTTGTTTCAATTTTTACTTCAGTATTAGTTCGCAAACCTATCCAGATAGAAGCAAGTAAAGCCCCAAATCCAGCAGTTGCTGTGATGAAAGACAATCCAATACTACCTTTATCTAAAATTTCTCCTGCAATAGTAGGTTGTATCTCAAGCATTCCACGTACAAAGAATGCACTGATAAAAACTACAAATAAACCCCTGGCTATAATTGGAGTTTTCAATGCTACTTTTCCACCCTCTAACAAACGTTTGAGAAAATTATCGTGGGTACTTGAGGATTTAACTCGATCTCTAAGCGGCATATAAATTAAAACTGGAATGAGTGGAATATAAGTAAGCATGGCAATAAAAAAAGTTGTTTCTAGGTTAAACAAAGCTATTGTGAGACCAGCGAAAGCTGGCCCTACAACTCTGGATCCATTAAAAGAGGCTGAATTAAGCCCTACTGCACTGGATAACAAATTTCTAGGAACAACTATAGACACAAAAACCAGTCTTACTGGATGATAACATGCGCTTAATAAACCTTGTAAAATTGATAAAGAAGCTAAAGTAAAAAGCGAGTGCATATCTAAATACTGCAAAAACCAGATTATACCTCCAGTCATAAACATTAGCACTTTCAATATAACACTTGCTGTTCTCATATTCCAATTTTCGGCAAAAACAGCAAATAGAGGACCTATAACTCCTGCTGGAGCCATCAAAGCTAAAGTAACAAAACTTGTCCAAAAAGTTGATTCGGTAATTTCCCATGTAAGCCAACCAACTCCAATTTTTTGTATCCAAAGGCCTAATAGAGCAATTGTATTACTGAGAAAATATAAGGTAAAAGGCTTGTTTGATAAGGCAGTCATTATTGGAAAAAATTTTCCACTTCGGCGTTGAAAGTTTTTGTATCTTCACAATAAGGTGCATGTCCAACATTAGGTATTTCTCTAATTTTTGCGTGCCTCAATAAATTTTCTAACTGACAAGAACGTTCTTTAGATACAACAATGTCTTTTGAACCCTTTAATATAAGACAATCTTGTTTAAGATTTGATAAATAATCTGTTGTATCTAAGGTCTGCATGGCCATTCCACCAGATTTGATAGATCCTTCCGTAATTTCTTCACTTATTAAAGATAAAAAATTGAAGATCTCTGGATTTTTTAATTCAGGTAACATTTTTTGGATTCTTAATTGACCAAATTCTTTATTTGACATTTGTTTTCGCTCTTCTAGCCTTAATTTATATGGATCTCTCAGAGAACTTCCTACTGGCATCGCATAACCTTTATGAGTGCAAGATAGAATTACCTTATTAATTAATTTGCTATGTTTTGATGCAACTACTTGAGCAAGCATTCCGCCCATTGAATGGCCAACTAGATCACACTTTGTAACATCTATACTTTTTAATAAGTTATAAACAACATTTGATATAGACAACATATCTAAATCTGAAGGATCAGACTGACCAAAACCTGGCGCATCAATAGCTATAACTGACCTTCTACCTTTAAAATAATGAAATTGATATGCCCAACTTTTACTATTTCCATTAAATCCATGGAGAAATAATATTGGAATTTCTTCATTAAATTTTTGGTATCTGTAAGAAATTTGTATATTATATATGTTGTCCTTAAATATTTTTAATTGCGGCAATTGATTTATTATTTCTGTAAAATGCAAATGGCTAACTCCAAAAATTAAAAATAAAATTACTCTATGAATGAGTTTAAAAAAAGTTAAAGGTATTATTAAGATATACTTATATCTTTTATTTTGACTCTATTCCATTTTTACTACAAAGTTTTTTTTAATAAAGAATTTCAGGAGGGAAAAATGAAATTAATAAACAGACTTTTTATAGTGATGATAAGTTGTCTTTTGTCTACTGTGGCTTTGGCAAAAGATCTTACTGTTGGATTAAAGTCTGAGCCTAGCTCAATTGATCCACATTACCATAATCTTGGTCCTAATAATGCTTTCGCAACACATATTTACGGAACTTTAGTTGGATCAGACGAAAACCAACAACACTATCCTGACTTAGCTACATCATGGAAGCCTATAAATGATACAACATGGGAATTTAAACTTAGAAAAGGTGTAAAATTTCATGATGGCAGTGATTTTACAGCTGACGATGTTATATTTACTGCTGAGAGAGCACAAAATGTTCCAAAATCTCCATCAGGATTTGGTACTTATTTAAAAGGGAAAGAGTTTATTAAAATAGATAGTCATACTATACATATTAAAACAAAAAAGCCCTATCCTCTAATGCCTAATGACATAATGACTGTTAAAATTATTTCAAAGAAAAATGGTGAAGGAGCTACTACAGGTGATTACAATAGTGGAAAAGCTGCTATAGGAACTGGACCTTACAAATTTGTTGAATGGGTGCCTGGTGATAAGATTGTCCTAAAAGCTAATAAAGATTATCATGGAGCCGGTACTGGAATGGCACAGTTTGAAAATGTACTTTTTAAGCCTATTAAATCTGGTCCAGCCAGAATAGCAGCACTATTAGCAAAGGATGTTGATTTTATTGACAACGTTCCTCCTTTGAATGTTGGGAAAATGAAAAAAAATCCTACAATTAAATTAAATAGTGGTCCATCTAACCGTGTTATTTATTTACATATGGACCAATTCAGAGAAGATTCACCTCACATCACTGCCATTGGTGGTGGAAAAATTAAAAACCCATTAATGGATGTCAGAGTTAGAAAAGCTTTATCATTAGCAATTAACCGTGACGCAATGGTTGCGAAGGTAATGGAAGGTATAGCTGTTAAAGCAGGCCAATTATTACCTGCAGGTTTTCATGGAGTTTCAACAAAAATGAAACCTGATCCTTATGATCCAGATACTGCAAAAATGCTTTTGAAGGAAGCTGGTTATGGCAATGGTTTTGAAATGACAATTCACGGACCAAATGATAGATACATTAATGATGCTAAAATTGCAGAGGCTTTAGCTCAAATGTTCTCTAGAATTGGTATTAAAGCAAAAGTTGAAACAATGCCAAAAGCTGTCTATTTCAAAAGAGCATCACGTGGTGGTCCTAATAAAAGTCCAGAATTCAGTTTTATGGTTCTTGGTTGGGGGGCTGGTTCCGGAGAAGCTTCATCCCCTTTGAGAGCCCTTTTGCATACTTATGATAAGTCTATAGGAATGGGAAGAGCCAATAGAGGAAGACATTCTGATCCTGTTGTCGACAAACTAGTTCAAGAAGCTCTTGGAACCGTTGATTCTGATGCAAGAGGAAAACTTCTTGCTGAAGCAACAGAAGTAGCAGTAGGTAAAAATTATGGTGTTATCCCAATACATTATCAAATGAATACTTGGGCATCTAAATCCGGCTGTAGCTACACTCCTAGAACAGATGAGAGAACTATTGCAACTTACGTAAACTGTAAGTAATTTGAACAATTTAAACCAGAGCATAACTGCTCTGGTTTTTTTTAATTTATTGATGAAAACATGACCCCTTTTATATTTACAAGATTAGCTCAGAGTGTGCTCGTATTATTTATAATGTCACTCTTGGTATTTGGGGGGGTTAATCTAGTTGGGGATCCAGTTGAAATGCTGATTAACCCCGAAGCTGATCAAGCCGAAGTAGAAAGAGTTATAAGAGAGTTAGGATTAGATAGACCTGTTACAGAACAATATTGGTATTTCTTAGTAAATGCTTTTAAAGGGGATCTTGGAGATTCATTTATTTTTGGTGAACCAGCATTGAAACTGATTATTCAAAGAATGCCGGCGACCCTAGAACTAGCATTATTTTCTCTTTTTATTTCACTTATCATAGCTATACCTCTTGGTATCTATGCAGGCTATAAGCCAGATAGTAAAACTAGCAAAATAATAATGGGTGGTTCAATTTTAGGTTTTTCAATGCCAACATTTTGGGTAGGCATTATCTTTATTATGATTTTTGCAGTCCATCTTGGATGGTTGCCATCAACTGGAAGAGGTGAAATTGGTACTTTTTTAGGGATTAATAGCTCTTTATTTACCTTAAATGGGTTATCACACGTTTTTCTACCTGCTTTGAATTTAGCATTATTTAAAATTTCATCGGTAATCCGCTTAACTAGAGCTGGAACAAGAGAAATAATTCTTCAAGATTATATTACTTTTGCTCGATCAAAAGGTTTGTCTGAAAAAAGAATAGTTTTAGTACATATACTAAAGAATATTCTAATTCCCATTGTAACAGTCGTTGGACTTGAATTTGGATCACTAATCGCATTTTCAACTGTTACTGAAACAGTATTTGCGTGGCCTGGAATGGGTAAACTAATCATTGACTCAATTTATAATCTAGATAGACCAGTTATTGTCGCTTATCTAATGATCATTGTAACATTTTTTGTTTTTTTAAACCTTATTGTCGATATTCTTTATACATTTTTAGACCCTAGAGTGAGAATTAAAGGTGACAGTCAATGAACCCCAAGATAAAAAAAATCAAAGAGTTTTGGAAAGATTTTTCATCCAATAAAGTTGCTGTAGTATCTTTAATAGTTTTTATGTTAATTTTGTTTGTTGCTGTTTTTGCACCTTTAGTATCACCAACTGACCCATATGATCTAAATACTGTAAGTATAATGAACAGTAGGCTAGCCCCTTTTTCAGAAGACTTTTCTGGGAATTATTTTTTACTTGGCACCGACGGAGCTGGAAGAGATATGGTTTCTGCTATATTCTATGGTTTACGTGTTAGTCTAGGCGTTGGTGTGCTTTCAGGCATTTTTGCTCTTATTATTGGATCTTTTTTTGGAATTTCAGCAGCTTTTTTTGGAGGAAAATATGAATCTGTAGTTATGAGGATAGTTGATATTCAACTAAGTTTTCCCTCAATTTTAGTTGCTTTGATAATTCTAGCTGCTTTTGGAAAAGGAGTTGAAAAAACTATTATTGCATTAATTTTAGTCCAATGGGCTTATTATGCAAGAACTGCTCGTTCGAGTGCTTTAGTAGAGTTAAATAAAGAATATGTTGATGCAGCGAGATGTTTGGCTTTTAGTAATACTAGGATTATGTTTAAACATATTCTACCAAATTGTATGGCACCGCTAATTGTTGTTGGTACTCTTCAAACAGCTCATGCTATTTCATTGGAAGCAACGCTAAGTTTTCTTGGGCTCGGATTACCTATTACAGAGCCTTCTTTAGGTCTTCTTATTGGCAATGGATTTGAATATATGTATAGCGGTGATTATTGGATTAGCATCTTTCCCGGTGTGGCGCTACTCATTACCGTTGCTTCTATAAACTTAGTTGGAGACCATTTAAGAGATATGTTTAATCCTCGACTTCATTAAAAAATAAATAATTGTTTAATCTTCAATTCTGTATGCTAGCCTAACAGCCGTTTTACCTTTAAATAACCTTTTAGTAGGCATTATTAAAATTGTTTCGTCATATGGAGCATAAACAAATTCCTGGTCATCTTTACCAATAACAGTCCCTTTTTTAAGAACTTCAAAGCCTTGCCAGTCACTAGAAAATTTAAATTTATCTGTCTTTATAGTGATAATTTCTCCTACCCGATAAACCTCTTTTTGAAATTTTTTAGGCTTTAGTTTATTTAGAAACTCTTCACCAAATTTTTTATCCATAGTGCTTGTGCTTCTAAGAAATCTTATCAGAGTTTCAATTGCTATTCTTTCAGACAGTTTTTCCCAATGTTGACCACATTCAACTAGGAGTGCATTTTTATTACTCTCTTTTCTTGAGAAGTCCAAGTAATCTCTCATTCTCATGCCCTCTTTATGGCCTGTGTCAGAAATAATAGGCATGCTCATTCCAACAGATTTAGCAAAGTTAATACCTTTTTCTAATGTACCCGCCATCATAAGTGGAACACATGGTTTTTGCATTGAGTGAATATCTAATAAATAATCAGCTTGTGATACTATGCTCTTGACTTCATTAGCTCTAAAAAATTCACTAGTCTTTTTTCTAGTAGTGTCTTCCAAGACACCATCTGCCCATAATCTGTTAAAATCTTCATCAACCCATCTAGTTCTATTTGGATTTTTGGGATCAAAAGCAAAATAAGCTTCAACATTCATGAAACCTAGAGTTAATTTACCTGATTTAGGTCTAAAATTATTTTTTAAAAACCAATCTAAAGCAATAGCTCCACAAGGCTCATTCCCATGTACTATTGAAGATATAAAAACATGAGGACCACTCATACCGCTATCAAGTGATAATATATAATCGACTCCTGTATTAGTTTTTCTATAACTTGATATGTCAGGAGCAGTTAATTCTACCGGGAACTCATTAGCATAATCTAGTCTTGGGTCATTCATAATTCTTGTCTCTAAATTACATTGTTAATTAATCATTCCTTCATACGGTTTAACAAAATGCTCTTCACTCAATTTTACCATTTCTATTTTTTCAGGCTCATAACCATGTGGTTTTAAAAGACTAGGAATTTCGTCGCTCATCAAATTTAACTTTGTTTTTCTTTTACTGGGATCTGCTATTGGCACTGCTGCCATTAACTTTTTTGTATATGGGTGTTGCGGATTTTCAAAAATTTCACTTCTTAGACCAATTTCAACTATCTCACCTAGATACATTACACCTATTCTATGACTAACTCTTTCAACTACTGCCATATCATGACTTATAAAGAGGTAAGACAGGCCAAATTCTTCTTGAAGTTCCATCATTAAGTTAACTACTTGTGCTTGAATGGAGACATCTAAAGCGGAAACAGCTTCATCAGCAATAATTAATTTTGGTTCTAAAGCAAGTGCTCTTGCAATCCCAATTCTCTGCCTCTGCCCCCCCGAAAGTTCGTGTGGAAATCTCAAGGCATATTGTTCGTTCAGTCCTACACGATTTAACAATTGCATAACTTTTTCAGTTGATCCTAATTTTTCATCTAATCCATGTACTAAAATAGGTTCAGCTATTATCTGTCCAACTGTCATACGAGGATTCAAAGATGCAAAAGGATCTTGAAATATCATTTGCATTTGTTTTCTGTATTGAATCATCTCTTGATTATTTAAGTTGGTTAATTCTACCCCCTCAAAAACAACACTCCCTCTTGTTGGTGATGTTAAACCTATAATACTTCTTCCAGTTGTAGATTTTCCACATCCACTTTCACCAACCAGCCCAAAAGTTTCTCCAGGTTGCAAACTAAGATCAATATTTTCAACAGCATGAATATTACCTTTTATTGTTCCAAAATCCTGTTTTATAGAAAACCTTGTTGTTAATCCTCTAACCTGAAGTAACGGATTGGAAACTCGATTTACAGTATCTTTTATTTCAATTATTTTATTTTGAGTTGTTGTTTTTAATTGCTGATTGTCTGATGAATTTATATCTACATTCATAAATTTTGCGGGTAGTAACTTCCCTTTCATACTTCCTAATTTTGGAACGGCTGCAAGCAATGATTTTGTATAAGGATGTTGTGGATTATTGAAAATTTCTAAAGCAGATCCTTCTTCAACTTTTTTTCCAGCAAACATTACAACAACCCTATCAGCAATTTCTGCAACCACTCCCATATCATGAGTAATAAAAATTACCGACATTCCTATATCACGTTGTAACAATTTAATTAAATCTAGTATTTGAGCCTGTATTGTAACATCAAGCGCAGTTGTGGGTTCGTCAGCAATTAGTAAAGAAGGTTTACAACTTAATGCCATAGCTATCATGACTCTTTGTCTCATACCCCCTGAGAGCTCATGCGGATATTGGTTTAATCTCTTTTCAGGCTCAGGTATTCTAACTAACTTCAACATTTCTAATGCTATTTCGAGAGCTTCCGCCCTAGTTTTTCCCTGATGCTTTAAAATTGTTTCTGTCATTTGCATTCGTATTGTGAATACTGGATTTAACGATGTCATGGGTTCTTGAAAAATCATAGAAACATCATTACCTCTAATATCTTTCATTATATCTTGGCTCTGTTGAGCTAAATCTAGATTTATTTTATTTTTAGTTTCTAGATTAATTTCTCCTGAAATTATGTTTCCACCTGAAAAATCAACAAGTCTCATTAGTGATAATGCAGTTACAGATTTACCTGAACCAGATTCGCCAACAATAGCAATTGTTTCTCCTTTTTTGATATCGAATGATACTCCATCAACAGCTTTAACCACTTGATCTTTTAAATTAAAATGAACTCTAAGATCTTTTACTTCTATTACAGGTAAGGAGTTATTTTTTTTACTTTGTAAACCTGACTCATTCATAAGTAACCCTCATCAATTTCTTTTTTTATTTTATTAATTAGTTTTTCTAAATCTTTTTTTAAAATTTTGAAGTTGTCTGTTTTTTTTCTTGTTTCTTCATTCATATATAATTTTCTATTTACCTCAATTTGAACTGAATTCTTATTTTGCAAAGGATCACTATATGCTTTTACAAGCTCCATACCTTTATATGGATAATTGATATCTACAGAGTAGTTTAAACCCCTCAAAAAATCTACAATTAGGTCTGTAAACTTTCTATGACAAGATGTTCCTTCTCTATCTCCTATTACAAAGTTTGGTCTTGTTGTGCCCTGTGATTGATCGGACATTGCTGTAGCTTGATTTTGCATGGAGTGAGCATTTACGTGGTAAAACTTACCATAATTTTTATAAGTTTCGTTTAGTGTGTGTTTGAGTATTTTATGATATGGTCTATGGTATATATTAACTCTATCCATTAATTGTTTTAGTGTAATTTTATCTTTATACATTGGCTCTCCATTTGGAGGAATTTTTATCCAAACTAAACCAATGCCAAGTTCACTTTTAATAGTGGGATTAAACTTTATTTCGCTAATACTGTTATTTCTTTCATTTAAATCTTCAAATATGAAATCGGTTTCTGATCTATTAGGATCAATATATGACCTTGGAAATTTAGCTTCTATAAAAACCCCACCAATAGATGAAACATATTCATATAGCTCATTAACATGAGTATCTTCAGCTTGTCTTAGTTTTGAAGGTTCTGCTTGATGATTGAAATCTAATGGATATTCAGTGCCACTATGAGGAGAATCAATTATTAAAGGAATAGATTGACCTTCATCTCCTTCAACGTTTAGGATCTTATCAGACATTTGAAGCTCCAAATTTTAAAATAATACCTAATTATTGAGTGTATAAAAAATGAATATCAAGCAAAAAATTGAACAAATAACTCCCGCAATGATTGAATGGCGACGTAGTATCCACGAGAAACCTGAAGTAGCGTACCAAGAAAAAGATACTTCTGACTTTATCTCAAAGAAGCTAAATGAATTTGGTATAGAAGTGCATCAGGGTATTGGTAAGACTGGTATTGTTGGAATTATTAAAGGTAAAAATAGTAATTCAAAAAAGACAATAGGAATAAGAGCTGATATGGATGCTCTTCCTATGACAGAAAAGACTAATTTACCCTATGCATCCAAAAATGAAGGATCTATGCATGCGTGCGGTCATGATGGTCATTCAACAATGTTATTGGGTGCAGCAAAATACCTTGCAGAAACACGAAATTTTCATGGAACAGTTTATTGCATTTTTCAGCCAGCAGAAGAAGGTGGCAACGCAGGTGCAAAGGCAATGATTAATGATGGTCTTTTTAAAAAATTTAAGATTGATACTGTCTGGGGAATACATAATTGGCCAGGAATACCTCTAGGCCAAGCTGTCATTCATGAGGGTTTTGCAATGGCTGGGGGAGATATAATTATTTTTACAATTGAAGGAAAAGGAGGACATGCAGCCCAGCCTCAATATTCTAATGATCCAATGGTAGCTGCCGGTTTAACTATTACAGCTCTTCAAAGTTTAATTTCAAGACAATTAGATCCATTTAAAAATGCTGTTTTATCACTTACTAAAATTGAAGGTGGTTCAGCTTTTAATGTAATACCCGATACAGTAACAATTGGAGGAACCCTGAGGTCAACTAATACAATCATAAGAGATGACATGCTAAATAAGATTAAGAAAGTTGCATTAAACGCATGCGCAATTTCTAACTGCAAAGTTAACATTGAAATTAGGCCGGGATATCCATCAACAATAAACGACAAAAAAAGTGCAAAATTAGCATCAGAAATTTTTAAAAATACTTTTGGTGAAGCTTCAATCAATGTTAAAGAAACTCCAACTATGGGTTCTGAAGATTTTTCATATATGCTTGAAAAGAAACCAGGAGCCTATATCTGGCTAGGAGCAGGCGAGGATGCAGAAAAGCTTCACAGTGCATATTATGATTTCAATGATGCACTATTACCAATTGGTGCTGAATACTGGGCAAACTTAGCTGAAACAATTCTTGTGGAATAATAATTATAAAAGAATTTCTCCATTAATATATTTTTTTGCCTCTTTAGTTAAAGGGTTTCTAAAAAATACATTTGCATCTGTTTGCTCTAGTATTTTACCCTTATTAAAAAAAATTATATCAGATGCTAGTCTCTTAGCTTGAGCCATATCATGTGTAGTAAGTATAATTGTAGCCCCTTTTTTACTCTCCTCTAGAATAATTTCTTCTATTAATTTCAATGAAAATGGGTCTAAATTTGCAGTAGGCTCGTCAAGTAGAAGAACTGATGGCTCAATGAATAAAGCTCTTGCTAGAGAAAGTCTTTGTTTTTCTCCTCCAGAAAGTAAGCGTGCAGGTTTATTATCATATCCCTCTAATCCAACTCTTTTTAAAATATTTTTAATAATTAATTTACCATTTTTATTTTTAACATTAGAAACAAAATCCATATTGGATTTTACATTTCTTCTTAACAAAGTTGGAGTTTGAAAAACCATTGCTTGCTTATTTCTAATTTCATCATTGTTGTATATTTTGTTAAACGTTATTTTCCCATTATCTATATTTGTTAATCCATTTATGGTCTGTAAAAATATACTTTTGCCTGCACCGTTTGGTCCAATTACTACAGTAATAGAATTATTTTTAATGCTACAACTAACCTTGTCTAGAATTAGATCTTTTCCTAATGAAACTGATAGATCAATAACTTCAATGGGGGTTAATTTCATTAAGTTTTTTTTGTTAGATTTATACATACATTCTTCTTTTCGCCCTAATCTTTAGACGAATTAAAATAAAGTTTGTAGTTAATGCAATTGATAGAAGAATTATTCCCAAAGCTAATGCTAGAGACAAATTACCTTTAGAAGTTTCTAATGCTATTGTTGTCGTCATAACCCTTGTTAAGTGATCAATATTTCCACCTACAATTATAACAGCTCCAACTTCTGATATAGCTCTACCAAATCCAGCTAAAACTACTGTAAGTATCGAATATCTAGCATCAAAAAGATACGCTATGATCGCTTTATGAGATGGTACTACCAGAGAAGCAAAAAGAGACTTATATTCTTGACTAATTTCTTCTATTATTTGAGAGGTTAACGAAACTATAATTGGAGTTATTAATATCATCTGAGCGATTATCATTGCAGTTGGAGTATATAAAATGCCCAGCCAGCCAAATGGCCCAGACCTTGAAACTAGTAAATAAACAATTAATCCAACAACAACTGGTGGTAGCCCCATCATAGTATTGAATAGAACTAAAAATGCGTCCTTACCCCAAAAACTTTTAATGGCTAAAAAAGTTCCTAATGGCAAACCAATTAAACAAGAAAGAAGTAATGAAATACCACTCACTTTTAAAGAAAGTAGTAATATTTCAAATAAATCCTCATTAAGAGTAAAAACCAACTCAAATGATTTCGCAAATGCTTCTAGTAAAATATTCATATTATTATTGATTTATTATGTTTTAAATTGCAATATTATGTGAAAATTACAATGATTGCAATTTTTACGTTATATTAGTTAGGTAAAATATGTTTAGAATAAATCTATTTATTCTCTTGTTTTTATTATTTCCAAGGATCTGCTCAGGTGACAATTCATTAATAGTTCAATCAACAACTTCAACCTATAACTCTGGTTTCTATGAGTACATACTCCCAATTATTAAATCAGAGATAAATGTAGTTGCTCATGTTGTATCAGTTGGTACTGGCGCTGCACTGAAAAATGCAGCTAATTGTGACGGAGACGTACTAATAGTACATGCAAAAAAAAGAGAGTTAAAATTTGTTAAAAATGGATTTGGCCTTAAGAGATACAATTTAATGTATAATGATTTTATCATAGTTGGACCAAAAGAAAATCCTGCTAACATAAATTTA
>ARQU01000012.1 GCA_000384615.1 alpha proteobacterium SCGC AAA536-G10
TAGGAAGGTCGCGGTAGGATTTAACGCCGTAATTATAAAGCTGTGCATTACCGGGACAACTCATCGGTTTCAACGCATAAGGGTTTTTGTCCTTTTCACCTTGGCTGTCTTCATTAATAATGAACATATTTTCACGGTATTTGTCCCAGTGGCCTGAGGCTTGCCAGAAACGGGAATCCAGCATTTGGGGAGTATTTACCTCGATATAGTTATGGTTGCGGACCTTATGACGCATATATGCCAGCAGCTCTGTATAGACAGTCCAGCCTTTGTGGTGCCAGAACACCTGGCCTGGTGCTTCATCCTGAAAATGAAATAGCTCCATTTCCTTACCTAATTTACGGTGGTCGCGCTTTTCTGCTTCTTCCATTTGGTGTAAATGTGCATCCAGCTCTTCCTGAGTTCGCCAGGCAGTTCCATAAATGCGGCTAAGCATAGGTTTGCTGGAATCGCCACGCCAGTAAGCACCTGCAACTTTCGTCAGTTTAAAGGCCGTGCCGATATGATTAGTACTGGGCATATGTGGCCCAAGGCATAAATCAAGCCATTTCCCTTGCTTATAAATTGTGATTGTTTCGTTTTGGGGAAGATCTTTTATTAGTTCGACCTTGAAGTGTTCGCCTTTATTTTCAAAAAATTTAATAGCCTCTTTGCGGCTCCAGATCTCACGGGTGAAGGGCTGGTTTTGTTCAATGATCTGACGCATTTTCTTTTCGATTTTAGGTAGATCCTCAGCTGAAAAAGGCTCTTCACGGAAAAAATCATAATAAAAACCGTTTTCAATCGCGGGGCCAATTGTAACTTGTGTTCCTGGGAATAGTTCTTGTACCGCTTCGGCCATCACATGAGCTGCATCGTGTCGGATCAGTTCCAAAGCCCGATCGTCTTCGCGTCTAATGATATTCATCTTACAATTTTGTTCTATAGCAAAAGATAGATCATGAAGTTGATTATCCAAATCAACCGCAATTGCTGCTTTGGCCAAGGATTTTGCAATACTTTGTGCAACCTCCAGACTTGTTGTTCCAGCGGGGAATTCAAGTGTATTGCCATCAGAGAGTGTGATTGTGATCATATTACTTGCACTCTTTTTTTACGGTACGGGGAGCTATAAATTTTTAAATTATTCATATGTTTATCGCTTTCCATGATTTCTGATGATTAAAAGTTTCGTGAAATTGGCTAACATGATGACTTGCGAGAGAACAGCAATAGCATTTTTTAAAATAATGTTGAACTCTAATCGGATTATCATTAATATTTCTCTACTTGTTTTCATAAATATATTGATAGAAAAGATGAGTAACATTATAACACTTTGTGTTTAGGTCAACTAAAAAAACTCTATTCAGTATATGTTGATATTACATTGATAAAGCTGAAAAAGCACATATATTGGCAATGCAAGCTATAGGACTTAACTACAATTTGAAACTTAGTGAAGGTACATTTTATGGTTAAAAACTTGTGGTAAACAAGAGCAAGAAAATAAAAGTCTATTTGTGATGTGCTTAAGTACAAAAAATAAGAATTGTTGCTTTGTTAACTATTTTTTTTGAAATTTATTAACAAATTTACAAAAAATGTTGTAATAGTATTTGGAAATTAAACAATAAAGGAGATTTTCATATAGTTGGATTAAATAACACGCCACCAAGCCAGGATGGTCCAAGAATTAATGAGTTAATTAGAGCCGAAAATGTGCGTTGTATTGGAGCAAATGGAGAACAATTGGGTGTAATACCGATACTTGAGGCTTTGAAGTTGGCAGACAATCTAAACTTGGATCTTGTTGAAATTCAACCAAATGTTGAGCCACCAGTTTGTAAAATTCTTGATTATGGCAAATTCAAATATGAAGCCCAAAAAAGAAAAAATGAAGCAAGAAAAAAACAAAAAATTATTGAAGTTAAAGAAATAAAATTAAGACCAAATATAGATAGTAATGATTTCATAGTTAAAATGAAACAAGTTAAAAAATTTATAGATAATGGAGATAAAGTAAAAATCACCTTAAGATTTAGAGGGCGTGAAATGGCACATCAAACCCTGGGTGCCACGGTTTTAGATAGGGTAAAAGAAGATACTGAAGAATTATGTAAAGTTGAAACGATACCTAAGTTAGAAGGTAGACAAATGGTGATGATTTTGGCACCAAAATAATGTTTGATTAAATTAATTTAATTAAGTTCAACTTTATCTTGCTAACTTAGTGTACCTTATGTATAAGCATCGATAATAATTTTAATATAATGGTTTTAAGATAAATATGCCTAAATTAAAAACTAAAAGTGGAGCAAAAAAAAGATTTAGCCTTACTGCGTCAGGTAAAGTTAAAGGTAGTCCAGCTTTTCTAAGTCACAATTTACGTAAAAGATCACAAAAAATGAAAAGGCAAGCTCGTGGTACTATGATACTAAACGAAAGTGATTCCAAAATAGTTAAACAATTTATACCATACGCCTAAAGGAGTTGATTAATGGCTAGAGTTAAAAGAGGTGTCACAACTCACGCGAGACATTCAAAAGTTATTAAAGCTGCTAAAGGATATTATGGTGCGAGAAAAAACCTTTTTACTGTCGCCACACAAGCTGTCGAAAAGGCTAGTCAATACGCTTATAGAGATCGTAGAAATAAAAAACGTAGTTTTAGAGGTCTTTGGATACAAAGAATAAATGCTGGTTCTCGTTTATATGGTCTAAACTATTCAAAGTTCATGAATGGACTTAAAATAGCTGGTATTGAGATTGATAGGAAAATTTTGTCAGACTTAGCAGTTTACGAACCTTTAGCTTTTGAAGAACTTGTGTCAAAAGCAAAATCTGCATCTACTTAATCTTTTATATAATTAATAAACCACTAAGATTATCGCAATTTCATTGAATTAGGTTTTAAATTACATATGATTTCTGAATTAAAAGCAAAACTTTTAAATTTGTCAGATAAAATTACTAATTCAATATCTGAAGCAAAAAATATAAAGGATATAGAAGAGATCAGAGTTAAAAGTCTGGGTAAAAAAGGTTCAATAACATCATATCTAAAAAATTTAAGAGAATACGATAAAGCTTCAAAAAAAGAAATTGGGGCTTTAGTTAATGAAATTAAAAACAAAATCAATCATTTGATAATTGATAAGAAATCTTTTTATAAAACTGAAATTCTAAATGAAAAACTATTAACAGAAAAAATTGATGTTACTTTAACACCTCATGAAAATGAAACTGGTACTTTGCACCCATTATCTAGAACAGTAGATGAGTTGTATGCAATATTTGCTGACATGGGTTTTTCAATTGTAGAAGGACCAGATATTGAAACAGACTACTATAATTTTACTGCATTAAATATTCCATATGAGCATCCTGCTAGACAAGAGCACGATACTTTTTATCTTCAACCTGATCAAGACGGTAATAGAAAAGTTTTAAGAACTCACACTAGTCCAGTACAAATTAGAACAATGGAAAAACTCAATTTAGAAAATTTTGATGAAATCAGATATATTATACCAGGAAGAACTTATAGATCAGATCATGATTCTACTCACTCACCTATGTTTCATCAATGTGAGGGTCTAGTTCTTGGTAAAAATATTAATATGGGACACTTAAAGGGTTGTTTAATCGATTTCTGTAGAACTTTTTTTAATAACGAAGATCTACCTGTTCGTTTCAGACCAAGTTATTTTCCATTTACTGAACCTTCTGCAGAAGTTGATATAGGTTGTAAAAAAGATACAGATGGAAGTTTATCAATAGGTAGTGGAGAGGACTGGCTAGAAATTTTAGGGTCAGGAATGGTCCATCCTCGTGTTCTTGAAGGGGTTGGTATTGACCCTTCAAGATATCAAGGGTTTGCTTTTGGAATGGGTTTGGAACGATTAACTATGTTAAAGTATGGTATTCCTGATTTGAGACCATTCTATGATAGTGATCTGAGATGGCTAAAACATTACGGTTTTATTCCTGTAGATAACCCTAGTTTACATTCTGGTCTAAATGGTGTTTTTTCATGAAATTTACATGGCATTGGTTGCTTGATCATCTTGAAACAGACAAGAATTTAAACGAAATTGTAGAGATTTTACCTAAACTGGGCTTGGAAGTTTCTTCGGTAATCAATCTTGCTAAAGACCTCAAGGAATTTATTTCTGTAAAAGTTCTAGAGGTAAAAAAACATCCAAATGCTGATAAACTCAAGTTATGTAAAGTATTTGACGGAGATAATACATTTAGTGTTGTTTGTGGTGCACCTAATGTAAAAGCCGGAATGATAGGTGTTTTTGCTAATGTTGAAACATATATTCCAGGTATAAATTTGATATTAAAAAAAACTAAAATTAGAGGTGAATCTTCTGAAGGAATGTTATGTTCAGAAAAAGAATTAACGTTATCAGATAATCATGAAGGTGTCATAGAGCTCCCAAAGGGTTCAAAAATTGGATCGCCAATTGTAGATATTATGGATTTAACTGATCCAATAATTGAAATAGAGATTACTCCTAACAGAGGGGACTGTCTAGGCATACGAGGAATTGCTAGGGATTTAGCTGCTGCTGGGATGGGTGTTTTAAAAGATTTAGAAGTAATACAAATTGAGGGTGATTTTGAAAGTATAATTGATTGGAAAATAGATTTAAATGAAGACAAAAAAAATCTCTGTCCGAAGATATTTGGTAGATCTTTTCAAAATGTAGTTAATGTAGATTCTCCATCTTGGTTAAAGAAACGTTTATTAGCTGTAGATCAACGTCCTATTTCATCATTAGTTGATATAACTAATTATATAATGATTGACATAGGAAGACCTTTACATGCTTATGATGCAGATAAAATAGTTGGAAACACACTTACAATTAAAGAATCAAAAAAGGGTG
The DNA here is from genome assembly GCA_000384615.1 of alpha proteobacterium SCGC AAA536-G10. Classification (GTDB taxonomy): domain Bacteria; phylum Pseudomonadota; class Alphaproteobacteria; order Puniceispirillales; family Marisalimonadaceae; genus Marisalimonas. The sequence goes on from ARQU01000012.1 coordinate 4,880, forward strand.
AAAAGTTTTTTGCACTCAATGGTAATGAATATGAATTAGATCAAGGAATGTTGGTAATATCTGACGACCAAGGTATTGATGACTTAGCAGGTATTATGGGTGGAGAAAGGACTAGTGTAACAGAACATACTACTAAAATGTTTTTAGAAGCAGCAATTTTTGACCCTATTTCAATTGCAAATACAGGTAGGAAGTTGAATATAAATTCTGACGCCAGGTACAGGTTTGAAAGGGGTCTAGATTATGACTTACCAGATTTAGTTATGCACTATGCTGCGTCAATGGTGAATAAAATATGTGGAGGCACTTACAGTAAAATAGTTAAATTTGAGTTAATTAGAGAAACTAAATCAATTATATTTAATCCTAATAACACTTATAAATTAACCGGTGTAAAAATTGAAAATCAAGTAGCTAAATCAATTTTAGAAAAATTAGGATTTTTAATAAATGATAAAAACGATATTTGGATTGTAACTCCTCCATCTTGGAGACCTGATATTGATGGTATTTCAGATATTGTTGAAGAAATTATTAGAGTAAATGGTTATGATTATATACCGTCTACAAAACTACCAAGAAAGAATTATATTGCAAAACCTTCAATGAATATAAAACATAGACAAACATCTATTGCATCTAAAACATTAGCTAACAGAGGATATAGTGAGGTCATAACATTTTCTTTTATAAATGAAGTGATGGCAAAACAATTTAATGGTGGTAGCGATACGCTTGTTTTAGTAAATCCAATTTCTTCGGAATTAACTAATATGAGACCCTCAATTATTCCACCATTATTAGGAACTGCACAAAGAAATTTAAATTTAGGTATAGACACTTTATCTATATTTGAGGTTGGCCCAATTTTTAAAGGTGATAAACCAGATGATCAGATAAGTAGCATCTCGGGCTTAAGATTAGGTAGTAAAGTTAAAAAAGATTGGAAAAATTCTTCGGTAGATTTTGATTTTTATGACGTAAAATTGGACGTTCTGAAGACTCTAGAATCTATTGGTGTCAATATAAGTAGTCTACAAACTTATGAAAAATCACCAAGTTACTTTCATCCTGGAAGAAGTGCTGTTTTAAAAATAGGACAAAAACTTATAGCTCATATGGGAGAAATACATCCTGAAATTAATGATTTCTATGGATTCGGAAAATCTACTTTAGCTTTTGAAATCTTTTATGAGAATATACCAGTTCCTAAAAAAGTTAAAGTTTCCAGGCCTATGCTAAAAATTTCGCCGTTACAATCAGTTATAAGGGAGTTTGCATTCGTAATAGATGAAACAACACCCGCTGAAAAACTAGCTCAAATTGCGAAATCGACTAATAGGGATTTAATTAAGGATGTTTTAATCTTTGATGTTTATAAAGGTAAAAAAATCCCAGATGGTAAAAAATCAATCGCAATTAAAGTAATTATTCAACCTAATTTAGAAACTTTAACTGATGATGACCTAGAAAAACTTAGTTCGGATCTGATTAACTTAATTGATACAAAATTATCAGGATCTCTAAGATCTCAATAATTTGAAAATTCGAAATTTAAGATAAATTGGTGCCGTCAACTGGATTTGAACCAGTGACCTCGTCATTACCAATGACGCGGAAATCATACTCAGAACAGCAATAACACCCATAAATAATCTAGTATAATCAATTAGGTGTCATTAGATTCAAACTTAAGGTGTTAAAAGGTGTATTTTGGCACAATTCTGACACACAAATTTACAAACTTTACTTAAATTTGAGATAAAATGTTTAATATTTAAGCTAATTATATATGTAAATTTAAAGTACATTGATTGTAACTTCAGTTTACTGTTTTAATTTTATTTAATTAACAAGTTATGTTTTTTGAGTAATGAAATGAATATATCTACAAAACCAGTAATTTTAGAAAATTTTGAAAACTATTTTTTTCGTCGTACCTTAAAATCTTTGTGTACTTATGAACTAAAAATATATCAAGGCAGAATTGATCGTTTAGACACAAAAATGCAAAGATATTTTAACTCTACGCCTATTAGAAATGCTTTTGCATCTCTAATGGTGATTGGTGAATGTAATAATAAATCATATACAATTACTGAAATTGTTAACAATCTTAGAAGTAACAGGCAGTCAATTTCTACAATGGTAGATGAAAGTAAAAAAGAGGGCTGGATAATAGTAAGTAAGAATGGAAATAAAGTTCAATGCAAGGCCTCAGAGGAATTGGTTAAAGGTTTTCATGATTATATGACATTTAGTAAAGAAATTTCTAAGGATTATTTTAATAGTTTGGAATTACAAAAAATAAAAAATATAATGTCAAATGAGTTGTCACAGAATAGCTAATGAATGTAAATCTGTTAGGTATTGTTAATTTATTAATCATTATTTAAATTATAAATTGGAATTTCGAGATGTATTTCTTGGAATTCCTCCCTTAATTTTCATAGCAATGTAAAGTTCTTTTACAGTTCTTCTCGTAACTATGTAAAGCTGTAACACATTGTTTCACAACAAATCTTAAAATAATATTAACAATTGATTTTGTAAAATATGCAGAATCACAGAGTGAATTTGAAATCATTCAAATTTTTAATTAATCATTTTGGGGAGATCAATATGAAATTATTTTTAGGTGCAGCTGTTATCGCTGCGACTAGTTTAGTAGCCATCTCAGCACAAGCTGGTGAAAAGTTACGATATAAAATGCAAAGTACTTGGGGTAGCCAGGTTGCCATTAACGGTGAAGCTGCTGTTTATTTTTCTAATAAAGTGAAAGAGGTTTCAGGCGGTGATGTAAGAGTGAGATTTCATGAGCCAAATGCACTTGTACCCTCATTAGAAGTTTGGGATGCTGTTAAGAACGGTTCAGTAGACGCAGGTTTTACATCTCCAGGGTATCACGCTGGAAAAATTCCAGCTGTTTCGTATTTTGCAGCTGTTCCTTTTGGACCAGGTGGAAGTGAATATATGGGATGGATGGAATATGGTGGTGGAAACCAGCTTAAAGAAAGAATTTATGGTGACTACGGTCTTATGCCCTTGAATTGTGGTATGCACGCTCCAGAGACTTCAGGTTGGTTTAGAAAGAAAATCAACAAAGTTGAAGAAATGAAAGGTATGAAAATGCGTTTCTTCGGGCTAGGCGCAATGGTAATGACTAAGCTTGGTGTATCAACACAGTTACTAGCAGGTGGAGATATTTATCCAGCACTAGAAAAAGGTGTTATTGATGCAACAGAATTTTCTATGCCTACACATGATTTAAGTTATGGTTTTTATCAGTTAGCTAAATATAACTATTTCCCAGGATGGCACCAGCAAACATCTATTATTGAGTTGCTTTTAAATAAAAAAGCTTGGAACGGTCTAACAAAAACACAACAGTCAGTTATTAAAACTTCCTGTGATGCGACAACAATTTGGACATTTGTTAGATCTGATGCAAAGCAGGTTCCTGCGATGCGTGAGCTTGAGAAGAAAGGCGTAACATTTGTAACATGGCCTGATTCAGAAATTGCTAAGTTTAGAAAAGCATGGGAAGAAGTTGTAAAAGAGAAGTCAGCAAGTGATCCTTTATTTAAAGAAATCACTGCTAGCTATGACGCTTTCAGAAAAGACTACAGCATTTGGTCATCAAAAGCTTATCTAAAAAGATAAACTTAATCTTATTGACTATTTTAAGCACACCAGTTTTGGTGTGCTTTTTTTTGTTAATAATTTTGTGACACAAATTTGACACAGATAATTTTTATATTTAAAAAATTAAATCATTAGTAAATAACTAATACTTAAAATTTTTAGGAAATAAGTAAGATTTTACTTAATCAGAAAATGGTGCCGTCAACTGGATTTGAACCAGTGACCTCGTCATTACCAATGACGCGCTCTACCGCTGGAGCTATGACGGCACGTTTTGACTGAATAATCTAATTATGTTTTCGTTAATGACAAGCTTTATTATTATATGATATAAAATAAAATTTAAATTACTTAAATTACTAAAAATAAAAGAACTATGAAAAAAAAAAAAAAAATTAGATAATTTATCACTTTCCTTGAAAAAAAACTTAGAATTAAGAAAAAAACAAATTTATGAAAGAGATGATAAAAATATTATAGGAAAAAGAACTAACAAAATTGGTATTTCTAGGCTAAATTTAGAAATTAACAAAAATCAGTTTAAATATAATAATGAATGATTTTTCAACTTTTAGTTCTGATAAAATTTATATCAAGGGTGAAAATATTCTTAATGGTAAAGTTAAAATTAGTGGAGCCAAAAATGCAGCTCTGCCTCTTATGGCTTTGTCCTTAATTATTAATAAAGATTTCACTTTATATAATGTTCCTGATCTGGTTGACACAAGGTTAATGTCTAATCTTTTAATTGATCTAGGTATAAATCTAAATTGGAAAAATGGAAAAATTGATTTTAATGGAACTCCAAAAAGAGAAGAAGCTTCATATGATTTAGTTAGAAAAATGAGAGCTTCAATTCTTGTGCTAGGACCTTTATTAGCGTCAAGAGGTTTGGCTAAAGTTCCTTTACCTGGGGGCTGTGCAATTGGCAGTAGACCTATAGATTTACATATAATGGTTATGGAAGCTCTTGGAGCTAAAATTTGTTTTGACTCTGGATTTATAGTTGGGTCATTAAATTCTGATGGTTTGAGAGGGGGAATAATAAATTTTCCTAAAGTATCAGTTGGTGCTACTGAAAGTGCAATAATGACTGCTGTATTAGCAAAAGGACAAACAAAAATTACAAATGCGGCTCAAGAACCTGAAATTACTGATTTGGCAAATTGCTTAAACAATGCAGGTGCGGATATTAGAGGAGAAGGAACAAACACAATAATAATAAATGGTGTTAATCATTTAAACAAAGTTGAATATGGAGTAGTATCAGACAGAATAGAGGCAGGTTCTTTTGCTATTGCATCTAGCTTGACTATGGGTAACGTTGAAATAGATAATATTAACCACAAAAATTTAGATACTTTTTTAAAAGTGCTAGAATTTACAGGCAGTGAAATTGAAGTTGCAGAAAATTCTATAAAAGTTTTTTCTTCACTGAGACCAAAGCCTTTTGATATTATTACAGAGCCTCATCCTGGCTTTCCAACTGATCTTCAAGCGCAATATATGTCACTTATGTCTATAGCTAATGGAACAACATTTATAAAAGAAACTATATTTGAAAATAGATTTATGCATGTTCCAGAACTCATGAGAATGGGGGCTAAAATTTCTGTGAACAACGAAGAAGCTATTGTTAACGGTGTCGGAAAATTAAAAGGGGCAAAAGTTATGGCATCGGATTTAAGAGCGTCAATGTGCTTAATTTTAGCTGCTCTTGCTGCTTCTGGTACAAGTGAGATAGAAGGTGTTTTTCATTTAGATAGAGGGTATGAAAATTTAGAAGATAAATTATCAAACCTTGGTGCAAATATTAAAAGATCAACGTAGAATTTAAATTTATCAAATTATAAAAATATGTCTATTGAAAAAAAAATTCGTCTAGCTGTAACTTCTGATGAAGAACTAAAAATATTATCTTCTTTGTGTCAGGATGCTATAGTATCAAAAGAAGAATTTTTTTTTGACAAAAAAATGAAGCGTTTTGTTGCAACTTTTTCTAGATATTGTTGGGAAAAAGAAGAAATAAATAATTATAAAAATTTTAATTATAGAGTGGTGTCTGGTATACAAATTAAAAATGTTGGAAAAATTACTTTGAAGAATTTTAAATCAAATATACCTTTCCTTAATTTGCTATCCATATCATATAGTAAAAAAAATATAACTTTATATTTTTCAGAGTCTACAGAGATAATTTTATATTGTGAAAAATTAGATATATTATTGGAAGACATTGATGTTCCTTGGCCAACGAAACTTAAACCCAAGCATGAATAAATTTGTAGGTGTTAATATGTATTTAAATAGAAAATTCACTATAGCTTTGCCTAAAGGTAGAATTCTAGACTTAGTTGTTCCCATTTTATCTAAAATTGGTATTGAGCCAGATGATACTTTTTTTGACGATAATGACCGTAAATTAAGATTTAATACAAATATTAGTGATATTGATATTATTAGAGTTAGATCATTTGATGTAGTAACTTTTCTAGCATATGGCGCTGCTCAAATAGCCTTTGTAGGAAGTGATGTTTTAACTGAATTTAATCATGCAGAAGTATATTCACCAATTGATCTTAATATTGGACAATGTAGAATGGTGGTTGCATCTCAAAAAGAAACTGTTGAAAACGAAGATCCTAGGACTTGGAGCCATGTAAGAGTTGCTACTAAATATCCAAACATTACACAAAATTATTTTGAAGCAAGAGGTGTCCACGCAGAATGTATAAAACTGAATGGTGCTATGGAATTAGCACCATCGATGGGCTTGTGTAAAAGAATAGTGGATCTGGTAGAAACAGGATCAACATTAACAGCTAATGGTTTAATAGAGGTAGAAGAAATTTGTAAGGTCTCTACCAGATTAGCAGTAAATAGAAGTTATTTGAAAACTAATTTACAAATTATACAGCCATGGATTAATAAAGTGGAAGAGGTAATACATGGCTGAAACTCAAACTAAAATCATAAATATCAAAGATAAAGATTTTCAATATAAATTAAATGCTCTTATAAGAGCTGACGAGAAAAATCACCTTAATATTCATAATACTGTTTTTGATATAATACAGAAAATTAAAAAACTAGGTGATAATGCATTAATTGAATTTATAAATAAATTTGATGCCACTAAGATAAATCAAATTGAAGAATTATATATAAAAAAAGATGTATTAAAAAATGCTTATAACAGTTTGAAAATAGAAGAAAAACAAGCCTTAAAAATTTCTGCTCAAAGAATTAAGAAATTCCACATGCATCAAATACCAGTAGATGTAAAATATAAAGACAGTATTGATGTAAACTTGGGACTTAAATTCACTCCAATAGATTCGGTTGGCTTTTATGTTCCTGGAGGTAAAGCTATTTATCCATCTTCAGTATTAATGAATGCTATTCCAGCACTTGTAGCTGGTGTAGAAAGAAGAGTTGTAGTAAGTCCAGTTTCAGATTTAAATAAATCGTCCATTGTCTTAGCAGCTGCTCATGTGGCTAATGTAACTGAATTTATTTGTATGGGTGGTGCTCATGCTATAGCAGCACTTGCATATGGAACTGAAACAGTAACAAAAGTAGATAAAATTGTTGGACCTGGCAACGCATACGTTGCAGAAGCTAAAAGACAAGTATTTGGTAAAGTAGGTATTGATTCAATTGCAGGACCTTCGGAAGTTTTAATAGTATGTGATAAGTCAGCTAACCCAAATCACGTTGCAATTGATCTTTTATCTCAAGCAGAGCATGACGAGTCAGCCCAAGCTATTCTGATAACTGACAATGAAGAACTTGCGGTAAAGGTGGAATCTTCAATTAGAAAATTTCTTAATAAACTTCCTAGATCAAAAATTGCAAGCTTATCGTGGAATGATTTTGGTGCAATTATTCTTGTAGAGGATATGAACGATGCAATTAAATTAGTAAATTTCATTGCACCAGAGCATTTACAATTAATTTTTAAAAATGCCAAAAAATTTGTTAATAGAGTAAAAAATGCTGGAGCTATTTTTATAGGACCCTTTACTCCTGAGGCTGTAGGAGATTATATTGCAGGTCCTAATCATATTCTTCCAACAAGAGGAACATCAAAGTTTTCAAGTGGCTTAGGTGTAGTTGATTTCTATAAAAGAACAACAACAGTGAACTTTAGTAAGAAAAATCTTAATGAGTTAGGTCAACATGTTGTTACGTTAGCTAAAGCAGAAGGTCTTGATGCACATGCTATGTCAGTATCCTTAAGATTAAATAAATAATTTATTTTATAAAAATCTTGACTAATTAATTATAATAGTGAGATTAATCATAAATACATTAAAAGAGGTTAAATGGCTAAAGAAGGTGTAATTGAATTTTCTGGTATTGTTGAAGAACTTTTACCTAATGCAATGTTTAGGGTTAAACTTGATAATGAACACGAAGTTCTTGCTCATACTAGCGGCAAAATGAGAAAAAATCGCATAAGAGTTTTGCTAGGTGATAGGGTTAACGTGGAAATGACTCCCTATGATTTAACAAAAGGAAGAATTACTTTTCGATTTAAATAATTTATAATTTTTAATGTTTTTTATGAATAAAACTAAATTAAACAAACAGTTTATACTAGCTTCTGGTTCTAAAAGACGCCTTGATCTTTTAAACCAAATCGCCGTAAAGCCTGACTTAATATTAACTCCAGACATAAATGAAACATATTATCCAAAAGAATTACCTCAAAATTATGTGAGAAGAATGTCTATTGAAAAAAATAAAGTTTTTCAATCTAAATATTCCCAGTCTATAATCCTTACTGCAGATACAGTAGTGTCTTTAGGGAGAAGGATATTGCCCAAAGCCATAAATTTAAAGATGGCAGAAGAATGTTTAAATTTAATTTCAGGAAGAAGACATAAAGTTTTAACTAGTTTTGCTTTATACTCACCAGATACTCCTCTTAAAGTTAAAACAATACAATCTATTGTAAAGTTTAAAAGACTTCATTCTGAAGAACTGGAATATTATCTTAAATCAAAAGAATGGGAAGGCAAAGCTGGAGGTTATGCAATACAGGGAGTTGCAGCATCTTATATTAATTTTTTGTCAGGGTCTTATAGCAATATTGTTGGCTTACCATTGGCTCAACTATACAGAGCTCTTCTATCTATCGGATATGATTTTAATAATGGTTAAAAAAATTTATGGTCATTTCATTCTAGTCGATAAATGTGCAGAACAAACAAGAATATTAGAAATTTTAAGTTATAAAATTGTTAAAATGATTTTTTGGTTTAATAAGTTTCCGCCAATAATTGGGAATGTTTATGATTCTATAATTATTAAAAAACTTAATGGCGGAGTGGCACGAGCAAAAATAGAAGATAAAAAATTTTATCTGTTAGGGGTGTTCCAAAATTTACCAATATAAATAGTAAAATAAAAGTAATAATTACAAGCGAGGAATACGATGACAAGCCTATCCAAAGCAAGAATATTATACGCAAATTCAAAAAATCACTAAAACTCAGATGATGTCCAAAGGATAATTGATCTTTTTTTCACAAAAAATATCCCTATAATTGAAGATAAGTATGCTATATATTGGAATGTCTTAGACTTGGATAGTCAATTTATATTTGCTTTACAACCAAAAATAGAATTAAGTGATGATGGGCTTATTTGGATTGAAAAAACAAGAGCGGCTACTTTTATTGATATAGACACACATAAATTATTATTTAAATCTGAGGAAGAAATATTAAAATTTTGTAAAAGAGCATTTGTTAGATGTGTTCAAGAAATTAAACTGATAAATATTGGAGGTATGATAATTATAGATTTTCCAAGAATGTCTTATAATAGAAAAAAACATCTTCATCAAAATATTAAAGAAATAGGTAACCAATATTTCTACGATGTCAGTTTTCTTGGTTTTTCAAGATTAGTTTTATATGAAATGTATATTCCTAGAAATTTTGGTTCATTAGAAAGTTTTTATTTTGATAGAGTTTCATATAATAATCAAAATCATTTAAGATCATTGTGTAGAAAATCTAAAAACTAAAATCGAAGAATAATGTTCAATTTTTTTGGGTAACAAATTTGTATAAGAATTTAAAAAATAGAAAGGTCCCACCTTTTATAAATATTATTCAAAGAACAGATTTTCTCAAAGATCACGTTGAGTTAATGGAAACAAAAAGATGACTATATTAAAATTTAAAAAAGCTAAATGTCTTACATGTAATAAAGAATTTGATATAACTTTAAAAACAAAGCCCTTTTGTTCTAAGCGATGTAGTTACATAGATTTAAATAATTGGTTAGTAGAAAAGTATTCAATTAAAGCTAATGAGAATGATTATGAAAAAGATATTTGATTTTTTATCGTTGTTAGCTAGACATAATCTGGTGATCACGTTATAGATTACTTAGTGAAAGCCCGGGTAGCTCAGTAGGTAGAGCAGAGGACTGAAAATCCTCGTGTCGGTGGTTCGAATCCGCCCCCGGGCACCACAGATAGCTATAGATGTTTTATGCGAACAGAGATTAATTTGCTAGTAATAGATGGCTTTTCCTTTAAAAAAAACAAATCAAAATATAAAGTCAAAGGAGTTTTGAAAAATGAATTTGAGCTGGATCAAACCTTCAATTATGTCTATATTGATTTTAGTAATTTTTATTTTTTTGTTTGAAACTGTTTTATGGTTTGGATATAAGATTTCAGGATCAGTATATTTAGAAAATTTTTCTGAAACTCAAATGAGAGGTAATGGAAATTCTTCTTTATATCCTTATAAAAAAATTACATTTGTTGAGGACTTGAATTCAGCTGATATGAAGATAGCAATATTTGGTGGCAGTAGCTCAGCTGGATATGCATCTCCGGTCAGTTTTACATCACTCTTAAAAGATACTTATGGGCCAAAAATCGTAGTTCATAATTATGCTAAACATGGGTCACCTTTTGTAGGCTTCCAGTCAGAAATACTAAAGACAGTTAGGAATTATTATGATGTGATTATAATTTATGCTGGGCACAACGAACTATGGAGTCAATTATACTCAAAAGCACGACATTCTGGAGATTTTAATCTTCCCACCGGGCATATAGTAGAAGGGTCAAATATTTATAGAAATTTAGATTTTGAACTTTATACTATCAAACAAGCTTTAAAAGTTTTTAAATGGGTTCATTACATAGAAAACTCCCGCATTGCAAATTTAGGTCGCAGAATAATAAATAACATTTTTTCATATTTTAATAATGATAAAAAGATGCAGCTAACTAAATTACCATTTTATTTGCCTAAAATGATTATTACAAAACATGAAAAGACTAATATTGTTGAAAATTTAAATATGAGTTATCCGACATTGTTACTAATTTAAAACCTGACCAAAAGATTATTATTAGCACAGTTTTGTCTAACGACCTCTACCCCCCAAACCTTGATTTTTTTAATGGTAAAAAATCAGCATTAAATGCTTTAAATAAAGAAACATATTTGTTGTATGAAAAAATATTCAACAACAAACACATAGAACCAAGTCAAATTGATGAACTACCAAATGGATCACATAAGCTTTTTTTAAAAGGGATTTTATGCTTAAAGGATAATCCAACAAGTGATTTTAATTTATTAAAAAAATGTACTAATTTATTAGTGTCAGCTCGTGATAATGATATTTTACCATACCGTGTATTGGAAGAAATTAATAATTATATAAGAAGTTTATATGTAAACAAAAAAGTTTTTATTATCGATCCAGCTAAGACTTTAGAGTGGGATAAAATGTCTGATTATTTTGTTGATTTTCAACATCCGTCTACCTTAGGACATATAGTAATAGCAAATTTAATTATTGAAATTCTTGATGGTAAAACTTCAAAAAAGAAAATAAAAGGAATCAACTATAATTGTAAGAATGAAATATTTATAAAAACATCTCAAAATGATGGTGTAATTATAGATACTTATCCTAGATTTGTAAAAAATGCAGCTATTATTAATAAAAATTGGCTAGAACGTTTTATAGCAACTAGTTCAGCACCATATATGCATCAATATTATCTTAAAAAAGCTAAATCACTTTTAAATGGATGTAAATAAATGAGAACTATTAGACGAGCGATATAGTTACGTACTGAATTAACAGTTCAATATTGGAAACCTTTGATTTTGTCTGAACTATTTTTTACCTCTTAAGTTTTTCCTTCTATAAAATTCTTTAAGTTTGTTTCTTGTATTATTATTGCAGTTAGTATTACATGCTTATGAATGATTATGCACTACCTTTACAATTATTTATATCTCGAGGTGGATTCTTTTTTGTCATTGGTATGCAATTGGCGAACAAACACTTAATGATAGGCTTAGTGTGACAAGTGGATAACGATTTTTATTGCCATGGCAACGCAAGTAGATGGTCCTAAGAACTATCTGGAAAAACTGAAAAAATATATGAAAAAGCTAAAGTAATTTATAATTGATAATCTGTGATGGAATAGTGGTATCCAAAAAATCACAATATCAGTCTTCATTAAAATTAAATAAGTAAAATAAATGCCAAATAATTTTGATAATTATCATATTTTAATGGCTTATATTTTGCATTATAACTTTATATTATGTTTTAATGTCCATTAACTTGATAATAACAATTTTAAAGTTAAAAAAATGAATAAATCTTTTTTTAGAAAAGTTGGATTTGGTCTTAGTGTTAATGACAAAGTACCAGGAAATCCTCTTGATTGGGCTATAGATCAAATTTCGATCATACCAGATCTAAATTGGAAAGGTCCAATTTATTCATTAAAAGAAATGATGAATTACCATGCTGAATATAATTATACAGACAGAAGGGTGCTAAGACAAAGTTTCAAAAATAGCAGAAAAGAATATAAGAGAGCAAAAAAACTGTTGAAATATAAAACTGGTCATTATTATTTTGAACCTTTGTGGATGTCCATAAGACAAAATGAAGCTATAAATGGTAATTCTCCAGTATTTCATAGATTTTTACATTTTTGGGGAAATCATTTTGCTATTCAGAAAAAAAATTCAATGTATTCTTATGATGTAGGTCCTTATCATAGAGAAGTTATTACTCCTTCGATGTTAAAAAATATCGAAGATCTTGTTTATAATGTGACTATATCATGGGCAATGATACATAATTTAGATAATTCAAAATCTATTGGTCCAAATTCACCTAGAGCATTTAAAAATATGGATAGAGGTAAATCTGCAAACCTCAATGAAAATCATGGTAGAGAATTACTAGAGTTACACACAGTATCTCCAAGTGCTGGTTATGATCAAGAAGATGTAATAAACATGTCAAAAGTAATGTCAGGATGGATGCATAGAATTCCGAAAATGAGTTCCAAAATTCATAAAAAAGAAGAAAATGTCCCTGTTAGTTTCATAGAAGAATATCATGATAGTGGTCCATTTAAAATATTAGGAAAAAAATATATTGAAAGTTTTGGAACTAAGGCTGCAAAATCAATGTTACGAAAGGTTATTAAAGATTTAGTTAGGCATCCATCCTGTATTGAATTTATTTCTCACAAGTTATGTAACCATTTCGTAACACAAAATCCTTCCTCTGAAATAGTCAATCCTGTAATAAATGCATGGAAAAAATCAGAGGGTGACCTTAAATCTATTCACACTGAGGTGATAAAACAAGCTTATAAATATTCTTCATTAAGAAAATTTCAACAACCTGAAACTTGGTTTATTCAATTTATCAAAATGGGTGGTATCAAATATTTTCCGAATAACTTTGATTATGATTTTAAAACTATGATTTCTAGAGAAAAAGACCAAATTAGAAGGATATGTAGAAATTTAGGTCAATTACCTTTTAGACCTCTTCAGCCAAATGGATGGTCTGATTATGAGGAAGATTGGTTGTCTCCTGAATTATTATTTAGAAGAATTGGTGTTTTGAATAAAATTAAAGATAAAGGGAGATATAAACATATTGATCATGAATATTTAAATGAAATACTAAAAAGGAACTTTGATAACTCGAAGGAAATAATTTCATTTTTAAAAAACATTGGTAATGATGAAAAATTAATAGCTCTTTTTTCTAGTAAATGGATGCTCAAAACATGAAATTGAATAGAAGACAATTTACCCTTGGCTCTACATCCTTATTGTTATCAGGTTTGTTACCGCTAAAAGTGAAATCATCTACAATAGACAATAAAAAGAACCTTGTTGTTATAATGTTAAGAGGTGCAATGGATGGCTTAACCGCTGTTCCATATATTCATGAAAATACACTTGAAAAAGTTAGGCCGGATATATTTGTAAAAAAGTTGTTCAAATTAAATAGCGATTTTAGTTTACATCCAAAATTATCAGGTTTTCATAATCTTTGGAAAAAAGACCAAGCTACAATTATTCACGCAACTAATATACCTTATACTGGTAGATCTCATTTTGATGGTCAAAACTTAATGGAAAGCGGGGGTATTATTCCATATAAAACCAAAACTGGTTGGTTGGGTAAAGGTATAGATGTTGCTGGTTTAGATGGTTTATCGATGTCTTTACCAATGCCCTTGCTTTTAAGGGGGGAAAGAAATCAAGATAACTTTTATCCTTCTAAGTTTAGTATGCCATCAAGAAATTTGATTGATATTTTAAAAAATCATTATGCGGATGAACCTCTGTTAAAAAAATCATTTGATAAATTGACAAGTAGACCATTAAGTATGACTTCTGCTCCAAATAGTAAAAATATTAAAACTTTAGCAAGAATTGCTGGGGCAGAACTCAAAAAGGAATATGGTCCTCGGGTCGCTGTGTTTGAAATTTTTGGTTTTGATACTCACGCTGCACAAGGTGGAGCTGATGGAGAACATGGACAAAAGTTAAAAATTTTGGATGAAACTTTTGGAGTTTTAAAAAAACAACTTGGTAAAACTTTTGATAACACCTTAATACTTACTCTAACTGAATTTGGAAGAACAATCGTACAAAACAGTGGCTATGGAACAGAACATGGATATGGAACTGCAGTTTTATTGGGTGGAGGTTTGTTAAAAAAATCTCAAGTTTTTACTGATTGGCCTGGTATTAAGAAAAAAGAGTTATTCGAAGGAAGGGACTTAAACTCTACGTTGGATGCTAGATCAATTTATTGTTCTGCAATGTCAACATGCTTTAATACTGATTTCAAACTGATGAATAAACATGTATTTCCTGACAAAACTCTTATTAATTTAAGCAATAAAATATTCAAATCATAAATATTGTTAGATATATTAATTTACTCTTTAATTGTATTGTCAATGCAATTTGATTAACATTAATATGTTAATCAAGTTATAAACGAAAATCATTTGAAATATATTTTGGGGGTAAAATGATTGAAAAAACTCAAATAAATAATAGTAACAAAAAAAAGGTTTTAATGGTTCAGGGTCTTCATGAGGAAGGTCAAAAGTTATTTCTGGCAAGAGATGATATTGAACCTATTACTATTATGTCCTCGAATGAAGATGAAATCATGGAAGCTGCAAAGGATGTTCATGGTATTACTGTAAGGACTGCAAATATTTCTAGAAAAATAATTGAAAATGCTAAAAATTTACTAATAGTTTCTAGGCATGGTGTTGGATATGATTCTATTGATGTTGATGCTTTGAATGATAGCGGTATCCCTCTAGCTATAGCTGCACATTCAAATATGATATCAGTTGCAGAACATGCAATGTTCATGTTGTTAGCTCTTTCCAAGAATGTATTTTATTATGATAAATTCGCAAGAAAAGCTGATTGGACAACAAGATGGGATATAAGGGCTTGGGATGTTGCTGAAAAAAAACTACTTGTCGTGGGTTTTGGAAGAATAGGATCTAGGTTAGTAAAACGTGCGCTTGCTTTTGATATGAAAGTTTATGTATATGATCCTTATGTTAATGCTGAAGAAATAAAAAAGTCAGGTGCTATTAACTTAGAAAATTATTTAGACATGTTGTCAGAAATGGACGCTGTATCTTTACATTGTCCCAAAAATAAAGAAACTACAGATATGTTTTCTGACAAAGAATTTAATATCATGAAAGATAGCTCATATCTTATCAACTGCGCAAGGGGAGGAATAGTTAACGAAAAAGCCTTATATGATGCATTAACTTCTAATAAAATTCGCGGTGCTGGATTAGATGTATATGATGACGAACCCTCAACATCTTCAAATCCACTGTTTGGCTTAGATAATATTTTACTTTCTCCTCATATTGCTGGAGTTACTCAAGAAGCAACTATAAGAATGTCAAAACAATCAGCTCAAAATGTGTTAGATGTATTTGACGATAAAGTAAATTCTGAAGTTATTATAAATAAGAATATTTTGTAGGAGATAACTAAATGGAACAACAAACTTTAAGAAATTGCTGGTCAAAAGGAAAAGGTGCCATTAACGCGTGGTGTTCAATTCCCAGTGCTGTTACAGCTGAAATGATGTCAATGAGTGATTTTGACTCAATCACAATTGATATGCAACATGGACTAGTTGATTATCAAATGGCTCTTAACATGCTCCAAGTTATCTCAGGCTCAGGCAAAACTCCCATGGTAAGAGTTCCTTGGAATGAACCAGGAATTATTATGAAGGCTCTTGATGCAGGTGCATTAGGTATTATTTGTCCAATGATAAATACTCCTGATGATGCCATTAGCTTTGTTGGAGCTACTAGATACGCCCCTGTTGGTCACAGGAGTTCAGGTCCTACTAGGGCATTGATGGTTCATGGTCCATCATATCATGACGAGGCGAATGAAAAAATTATTTCATTTGCTATGATAGAGACCGTTGAGGCTCTTGAAAATGTTGAAAAAATTGCAGCTACTGACGGCTTGACTGGAATCTATATTGGTCCCTCTGACCTAAGTATTTCTATGGGATTTAAACCAGGTCTGGATAGAGCTGAACCAGAAATGATTGATGCTATTAAAAAAATTAAAAATGCATGTAAAAATAATAATATTAAAGTCGGAATTCATTGTCTTTCACCTTCTTACCTTAAAGATAAATTATCCAATGGCTATGATTTAGGGACTTTAGCAAGTGACGTTAGAATTTATGCAGAAGGAATTAGTAATAAAATGAAAGAAGCAAGATCATAGTCTTTTTCGTAAATGAAAGGAATAAAAATGAAAGCAGTTACAGTAGCTGAAACTGGTGTTCAAATTCTTGATGTAGATATACCAAAACCAAATAGTAGCGAGGTTCTCGTTAAAGTTTTTGCATGCGGACTTAATAGAGCAGATTTAGTTGTAGCTGATGGAGGTGCTCACGGTGCTGCTGGAGGACCTGGAACTATAGTAGGTATGGAATTTTCAGGTGAAGTTGTTGAATGTGGTAATAATGTAAAAAATGTCTCAATTGGTGACAGAGTTATGTGTTCAGGATCATCAACATGGGCAGAATACGCTATTGCTGACTATGGCCGTGTTATTAAGATACCAGACAATAATATGGATTATTTAACAGCAAGCACTTTACCTGTGGCTCTTGCAACAATGCATAATGCAATTGTTACAATTGGAGAGTTTGCAAAGGGACAAACAATTCTGATCCAAGGTGCAAGTTCAGGTGTTGGTCTTATGGGACTTCAAATAGCTAAACAATTAGGTGCAAAAATAATTATTGGAACTTCTACAAAAACTAAAAAATTCGATAAATTAAAGTCATTAGGAGCCGATGTTGTAGTAAACTCAAAAGATCCTGGTTGGGTTGATCAGGTATTAGCTACAACTAACAAGGAAGGTGTAGATCTTATTATAGATCAACTCTCTGGCTATACAGTTAATCAAAATATGCAAGCTACAAAAATAAAAGGTAAAATCGTTAATGTTGGAAGATTAGCAGGTGGAATAACAGATTTTAATTGTGATCTCCATGCATTAAGAAGAATAAATTATCAAGGGGTAACTTTTAGAACTAGATCTGTAGAAGAAATAAGGAGTGTCTATTTAGACATGTGGAACGATCTTGGAAATTCAGTGACAGCCGGTCAATTATCCCTTCCAATTGAAAAAGTCTATGATTTTAATGATGTAGCACAAGCATTATCCTCAATGAGAGATAATCAACACTTTGGAAAATTAATTTTAAAATTATAAAGCTTATATTCAGTTGAATTCTGATCTCATAACAATAATAGCTATCTTTACAGCTTTTGCTTTAGGTGGAATATTAAAAGGCGCAACTGGAGCAGGGGCTCCAATTATTACAATTCCTGTGATAGCAGCTTTTTATGATGTAAGAATTGCAGTAATTATTATGGTGATTCCTAATTTATTAACAAATATCGGCCAACTTTATCAATTTAGAAAAACTATTCTTCCCTCTTTTTTTACTGTCTCCTTTGCATTAGGTGGAGGAATTGGAGCTTTTCTTGGCACAATTTTATTAGTTAGTTTGCCAATTAAAATTTTAACTCTATCGGTAGCGATCATAGTAATAATATATATTTTACTCAAAATTGCAGTACCATCTTGGAAATTAGTTTATGGAAAAGCAAAAAAATTAGTATTTATTATGGGAGCAGGGGGAGGTATCCTTCAAGGTTCAGCAGGCTTGTCAGCACCAATATCAATAACCTTTCTAAACTCTATGAAATTAGAACGAAATCAATTTATACCAACAATCTCAGTATATTTTGGCGTAATGTCTATATTCCAAATGCCTACCTTGTACTACTATGATTTTTTAAATTTAGAGATTATTATTGTAAGTGTTATGTCTACCATCGTACTTATGTGCTTTATGCCACTTGGTTCATGGATAGCTAAAAGTATATCCAAAGAAACTTTTGATAAAGTAACCTTAATTCTTTTAGGGTTTATTGCGTTAAGAATAATTTATTTAAATTTGTGATATTTATTTATATCTATTACCACATACCAATCGTCCATTCTGAGTAACACAACCATATTGAAGATCCCAATCTCTTTCTTTTGCTTTTAAGTTTTGGATTTTATTTACGCATCCTTGTAAAAATTTATTTGTGTATTGACTGGCATCAGTTGCATTATCAATTTCTAAAAGATTTTCTTTTTTGGATATTTTTGCATAAGAATAAGGTGGAATGTTTAAGTTCTTCTTGTCTTTAAACATAAGTTTTAATTTATTATTAAAGTTAAGAATTTCTAATTTATTTTGTTTTGATATTATAATTTCGTCTTTAAAATTATTTATTTTATAATCAGAGAAAATGATATTATATTTATTTTGAGAGTTATTAGGAACTGATAAAAGGATATTCCCTTTTTTAAAGCTTAAATTTATTTCATAATGATTTTCTGCCAATTGAATATTTTCTATTTTTAATGCAGAGTTATTAGACAAACAAACTTTTGTTTTGTCAGTCAAAAATAGGATTGCAGGGTTTTTCCTTGTACGTAAATAGTCTCCACTTTTAATTTTTGAAGATTTATTGAGAGTATATCTTTTACCGTAGATATCAAGAACATGGACTGTGTTTTTGATCATAATAACTTTAATGTCTGAATAACTTAAGGAAGAAGATAATGAAAATATTATGAGTGAAAAGACAATTATATTTAGAAGTTTTTTTATTGCATAAATCATAATTTAAATAATGTAGCCATTATAATTCTATGGCTACACTATTTTTTAAATTTTTATATTATCCTGGGACTTTTCCATTAACACCTTTGAGGTAATAATTCATACCCCATAAGGCACCATCATCAAGACTTTTACCTGCAGGAATTATTTCTTTACCCGTGTTATCCACTAAAGGACCTGCAAATATATTAATCTTACCACTTTTGAGTCCATCTAGAGCTTCTTGTGCTTTTTTAGCAACGCTATCTGGCATATTTTGGAATTTAGAAATAAGCAACATTTCTGCTTTTAGTCCACCCCAATCATTGCCAGCCCAGTGGTCAGGACCATCACCAGTATTCCATTTGCCGCTTTTTAACTCTTCAATTTTTCTGATATAATATGGGCCCCAATTATTTATAGAGGCAAATAATTGAGCTTTTGGTGCGAATGCAGACATATCAGTTGATTGACCAAATCCAAGTGCACCTTTTTTCTCGGCTATTTGAAGCATGGCAGGTGAGTCTGTGTGTTGTGCAAGAATATCTGCACCTTCTGCAATATGTACCTTAGCGGCATCTGCCTCTTTTACTGGATCATACCATGTATTTGCCCATATAACTGAAATTGATGCATCCTTATTTACAGACCTTAAACCTTGAGCAAATGAATTAATACCCATAATTACTTCAGCTATTGGGTATGCACCAATATATCCGATTTTATTTGTTTTTGTCATTAAACCTGCTACTACACCTTGGATATATCGACCTTCATAAAATCGTATATTTCCTGTAGCAACATTTTTAGATCTTTTATAGCCGGTAATATGTTCAAATTTTACATTAGGAAATTCTTTAGCAACTTTTAAAGTTGGTTCCATGTAACCAAATGAGGTAGTGAATATAATTTCATTACCTTGTTTAGCAAGTTCTCTTATTACTCTGGTTGCGTCGGGACCTTCAGGGACATTTTCAACAACTGAAACTTTGACATCATTGCCAAATTGTTTTTCAACCATTTGTTTACCTAGTTCATGAGCGTAAGTCCAGCCATGATCTCCAGGTGTTGTTAAATAAACAAAACCTACTTTTGTTGGGTTACCAGCAAAAGCACTATTAAATATAAAAAATAAAACTGATGCACTTAATGCAAACAGTGAAAAAATACGCATACAAAATTTTAACATTTCACACTCCTAATTTGATAATAAAACCTTAAAAGTGAATCTTTAAAATAACAATAAAAAAAAATGAATTTTTATATTAAAATATAAAAATGCAAATATTTATGACTTTTTATTGAGTATCAAAAAAAGGTTTTCCAAGAGATGCAGGTACTACGCTATTAGTTTTCGAAATCCTCCCAGATATCATTGTTAGAGCAACAATGGTAGCTAAATAGGGCATCATAGAAAGAATTTGAGATGGGATAGGCCAACCCCTTGATTGACCTACTAATTGAGCGATTGTTATTCCCCCAAAAATTAATGCGCCGACAATAATTCTCCATGGTATCCAGGAAGCAAAAACAACTAAAGCTAAGGCTATCCAACCTCTACCTGCGGTCATTCCCTCTGACCAATGTGGTGTCAATACCAGTGGAATGTAGGCTCCTCCAATTCCCGCACACATACCCCCAAAACAAGTGGCGTACCAACGAATTTTTTTTACTGGATAGCCAACTGAATGAGCACTTTGATGATCATCGCCAACGGCACGTAAGACAATTCCTGATTTAGAATATTTTAGAAAATAAGTAATGAAAATAATGATGGCGATCGACAAGTATGCAATAAAATCTTGTTTGAATAAAATTTCACCAACAAATGGTATTTCTGACAATAAAAATATTTCTATCTTGGGTAAAGAAGGAACTGTTTTCCCGATTAAAGGGGCTCCAGCCAAACCAGTTAAACCAGTTGCAAAAATAGTTAATCCAAGCCCTGTTGCAACCTGATTAGTCATAAAGTTAATAGTAAAAATTGAAAAAATAGAGGCCATAAAAATTCCAGATAAAGCTCCTGCAATTATTCCAAAATAAGGATTTCCTAACCATAACACGGCTCCTAAAGCTCCTACAGCACCACTTAACATCATACCTTCCACACCAAGGTTTAGAAAGGACAAAAACCCTTATGCGTTGAAACCGATGAGTTGTCCCGGTAATGCACAGCTTTATAATTACGGCGTTAAATCCTACCGCGACCTTCCTATCCGCATGGCAGAATTCGGGCGAGTGTTCCGGCAAGAATCTTCCGGAGCACGACATGGCCTTATGCGTGTTCAAGCTTTCACACAGGATGATGCACATATTTTCTGTTCGGATGAGCAGCTTGAGCATGAGATCATTGCAATGTGCGATCTCATCAAAGAAGTTTACACCGATCTTGGCATGGCCAAAAACATAATAATTAATTTCTCAACACGCCCAGAAGAGCGTATTGGATCAGATGAAGACTGGGATCGTGCTGAGGAGGCATTGCAAAAAGTACTGGA
Source organism: alpha proteobacterium SCGC AAA536-G10 (assembly GCA_000384615.1). Lineage (GTDB taxonomy): Bacteria > Pseudomonadota > Alphaproteobacteria > Puniceispirillales > Marisalimonadaceae > Marisalimonas. The sequence continues at coordinate 26,605 of ARQU01000012.1, forward strand.
ACGTATTGACATGAAATGGGTGCTCAATGCCGGAGATGGGGCTTTTTATGCACCAAAGCTTGACTTTATTCTCACTGATGCAATTGGTCGTGAGTGGCAATGCGGTACCATTCAAGTTGATATGAATATGCCAACCCGTCTTGAGATGAGCTATATAGGTGACGATGGCCAACGTCATACACCCCACATGATCCACCGCGCTATTCTCGGCTCTGTAGAACGTTTTATTGGCGTTTTAATTGAGCATTATGCTGGCAAATTCCCACTCTGGCTTGCCCCAGTTCAAGTTGTTGTGGCCACCATAACCGAGGACATTGAAGGCTATGCTTATAAAGTGAAAGATGCTCTAATAAAAGTTGGCATTCGTACTGAACTAGATATACGCAATGAGAAAATCGGTTATAAAGTGCGGGAGCATTCTATCAAAAAGGTGCCTGTTATTTTCGTATTAGGTAAACGGGAAAGTTTAGAAAATAGCGTGGCAATTCGCCGCCTCGGTTCTCAAGGTAATGAAACAATGAGCATTAAAGATGCTATAGCTATTATTAAAGATGAAGCAAATATACCTGATTAATACAAGGGAACGAATAAAAAGAACCAAATAATGGTAATATTGATAAGATTAACCGTTCGTCTTATATTCTGCAATACATTGTTTATATAGTGACAAAGTCAATTTACACATTCTGTCATGACTGAAATTTTTAGAAACGAATTTTTTTGAATAGTCACCCATCTTTTCTCTTTTAATAGTTTTTAAAGAAAGAGCTAGTGATATTTTTTCTGATAAACTTTGTATACTTAGAGGTTCTGCCAAAAATCCATTTTTTCCATTTATTATTGTTTCTGATGCTCCTCCATGATCAAATGCAATTGGTATTTTACCTAAAGCTTGTGCTTCCAAAATAATTCTTCCAAATGGCTCAGGTGTAACTGAGGGCATTATAATAATATCACCTAAGATCAAAGAAGCTTGAATGTCTCTTGAAGAATTTACCAGTTTAACTTTAGTTTCTAAATTGAATTTTATAATGTTTTTTATTAACATATTTTGAAACTTTTTGCTTCCATCCCCTGCTCCAATTAACACACATTGATAATTTTTATCAACTTTTGACAGTGCTTTCATTAGTAACAGGTAACCTTTCCACATTGCTGGACGAGCTGCCATCATTATAATAGGGTGGTTATCTTTTAAATTTAGAAGCTTTGATTGAGCAATGATTCTAGCAGGATTAATGTTACTAGGATTAAAAAGATCTAAATCAACACCTCTATGAATTACTTTTATTTTATTAGTTACTTTTGGAAAAGATAATTTTATACTATCTTCAATATGCTTAGAAATTGCTATTATCGAATTACCTTTAATTAAAATACTATTGTAATATTTTTTTAGAAAATTAGTTTTTCTAAATCTCATATGAACAGAAGTTATAACTGGTATACCCAATATAGATCCAAGAGGCATTGCAATCCAGGCCGGAGCACGCGAACAAAGATGTATTAAGTCAACTTTTTCATTTTCTAGTATGATTTTTAATTGGGCACGAATTTTAAACCATTTTAATGGATTTTTTGTTTTTACATCTAGTTCATAATGAATAGTACCATTTCTTTTCAATTGAGATACCATATGTCCACCAGAGGAAACAACAATAGATCTAAAATCATTATCAATTAGTGCTTTAGAAATTTCAACGACACCTCTTTCTACTCCACCAGTATTTAATGCTGGTAAAATCTGAACTATAGTATATTTTTTTTTATTCATTTTAGTTGACCTTGAACCGAATGGACATTTAATGGCAAATTATATTGATACTCCTAATGGTAATACAATAGCATACAACCAATTAATAGGAAAAAAGACGGGTATAGTATTTCTAAGTGGTTTTAAATCTGACATGAAAGGTAATAAAGCACTTCATATAGAAGAATGGGCAAAAGATAATGATCATAGCTTTTTGAGATTTGACTATTCTGGTCACGGTGAGTCGTCTGGAGAAATTAATAATAAATGTTTTTCTGATTGGTATATGGATGCTGAGTTTTTAATTAATAAACTCACAAAGGGAAAACAAATACTAATAGGATCTTCAATGGGAGGTTGGATAATGTTAATGTTAGCTAAAAACCTTCAAAAAAAAGTATTTGGAATGATCGGGTTAGCGCCTGCACCTGATTTCCCTAAACTATTAATTTGGGATAAAATGAATGTTGATCAGAGGAGAAGTCTAATAAAAAATAGAAGAATTTCTATAAGTAATTGTGATGGATCAGAAAATATTTTTTCATATAAACTTATAAAGGATAGCTTTAAAAATTTAGTTCTATCAGAAAATTTATACTTTGACGGACCTATATATTTATATCATGGAATGGCAGATAATGATGTGCCTTACACTTTGAGTATAAACATTATGAAAAATATTGTTGGGACTCAAAATGTTAACTTACTATTAGATAAGGATGCTGGCCATAGGTTATCAGAAACTAAACAGATCAAAAATATTATTGATATAATAGAGAAAATGACTAAATAGCATTAATTACATATCTATCAATCTATATTTTTCATTTGGGTTTAATCCAACTATTTGATCTTTTAATAACGTTTTAAACGAAGGTCTAGATTTAAGTTTAAAATACCAATCTTTAATATTATGATTATCTTTAAAGCTTAGTAATCCAAGATAATCTAATATAGAAAAATTTGCTGAGGCTAAAAAATCTAAGTAAGTTAAATTATTAGTAACAAGATAATCTTGGTTATTTAATAAATAATCAAAATAGTTGATATGAAAACCTAAGTTTTGTATCGCTGCACGAATATTTGAACTATTTGGAGTTATATTATCAACAACCCTTGAAAATACTTTTTCATAAATAATTGGATCTAAAACTTCTTTTTTAAATAAAGTTTCAAACCAATAGTATAGTCGGTATATTTCTGCCTTATCTTTATAATTTTCACCTCCTAAATCAGGTTTCAAATTTAAATCCTTAAAATATTCCAAACATGCATTTGATCCTATGATTGGGTAGTTTTGTTGATTAACAAGAATAGGTAAATGACCTGCTGGGTTAATTTTTAAAAAATCTTTTTGTGGTTTCCAATAATTTTCAAGCTGTAGAGTATATTTAATCTTGTACTCTTCTAAAATTAACCTAACAAATCTAGAAGATGGACAAAGATAATAATGATGAAGAGTATACATGTTTTTTATTCATTTAAAATTAAAGTATTAAACATGTATTTTATTACATTCAAACAATTAATAAACCATATTAATAAATTATAACGAGGAATAAGTCCAAAAGAACTAATAAAAACTATCTTGGTAAATCAGACTTACCCATTAGAAACTCGTCAATTGATTTTGCACATTGTCTACCTTCTTTAATTGCCCATACAACTAGGGACTGACCCCGTCTTGAGTCACCTGCTGCAAAAACTTTATTAACTGATGTTTGATATTTATAATCATCGGCTTCTAAGTTTCCAACTGGTGTTAATTTAACTCCTAATTTTTTAATTAAACCTTCATGAACAGGGTGTACAAAACCCATTGCAAGTAAAACAAGATCAGCTTCAAAAGAGAATTCAGAACCTATTATTTCTGTCATCTTCATTCTATCATCATCACCTTTTTTCCACTCAACATTTACACAATTAAGCCTTGATACTTTACCATTATCGCCTTCAAATGATTTTGTTAAAACTGACCAGTTTCTTTCGCAACCTTCTTGATGCGAAGTTGAGGTCCTCATTTTCATTGGCCAATTAGGCCAAGTTAACGCTTTATCCTCTTTTTCAGGTGGTTGATCAAGCAATTCAAGTTGTGTAACAGATTTAGCTCCTTGACGGTTGGATGTTCCAACACAGTCAGAACCTGTATCACCTCCACCTATAACAAGAACGTTTTTTCCTTTTGCTGATATTTCAATATCAGATTTTATAATTTTACCTGAAACTCGATCATTTTGCTGTGAAAGAAATTCCATTGCAAAGTATACCCCTTTCAATTCTCTTCCTTCAACAGGAAGATCTCTTGGATGCTCAGAACCACCACAAAAAGCAATAGCCTCAAATTCATTATTTAATTCTTCTATGCTAACATTATTTCCTACATGACTATTAACTCTAAACTCAACACCTTCAAGTTCCATTTGTGACATTCTTCTATCAATTAAAGTTTTTTCCATTTTAAAGTCGGGTATGCCTATTCTAAGCAATCCCCCTATTCTTTCATTTTTCTCAAAGACCACAACAGAATGTCCCGCCCTAGCTAATTGCTGAGCACAAGCTAACCCTGATGGTCCAGAACCAATAACCGCAACTTTTTTATCTGATTTTTTTGAGGGTATTTGGGGCTTTATCCAACCTTCTTCCCATCCCCTATCTACAACAGAGCATTCGATTGTTTTAATAGCTACTGGGTTATCTGTAATATTTAATGTACATGAGGCTTCACAAGGTGCAGGACAAATCCTTCCGGTAAATTCAGGAAAATTGTTAGTTGAATGTAGTAAATCTAAAGCTTCTTTCCACCTATTATTATAGACCATGTCATTCCAGTCAGGTATCAAGTTGTTAACCGGACATCCTTGATGACAATATGGTATTCCGCAATCCATACACCTTGCGCCTTGTTTAGAAACTTCTTTTGGATCTAATGGTATTAAAAACTCTTTAAAATGTTTAACCCTATCTTCAACAGGTTCGTAATCTCTTTCCACACGATCTAGTTCCATAAATCCTGTTGTTTTTCCCATTTTATTCTCCAGCAATTCTATTGGGTGTATTATTTTTTGTATTTAATTTTTCTTTTCTTTCAATTAATGCTCTTTTAAAATCAAACGGAGTAATTTTATGAAAAAGACTAATATATTTATTCCAGTTATCTAAAATAATTTTGGCTTTTTTACTTTTAGTGAACTTAAAATGCTTTTGTATTATTAATTTTAATCGGGCTTCATCGAAGTCTAACAAATCACTATTTATGCTTTTTACAGAATTATTTTCTGAACCTTCGAAACGAGATACTTTTTCTAATTCAACCATGGACTTATTACAATTGGCTTCAAAAGTGTTATCCTCATCAAGAATGTATGCAATACCACCAGACATTCCGGCTGCAAAATTTCTGCCTGTTTTTCCTAAAACAATAACAACACCACCTGTCATATATTCGCAGCCGTGATCACCACAACCTTCAACAACAGTCATTGCTCCTGAATTTCTTACGGCAAAACGTTCACCTACTACACCACTCAAGTAACATTCTCCTGAAATAGCTCCATACAAAAGTGTGTTTCCTGCAATTATATTGTCTTGAGCAATAATTGAACTATTTTCTTGAGGATGAATTGATATCCTACCTCCCGATAAGCCTTTACCCACATAATCATTAGCATCCCCTTCAAGATTAAAGGAAACACCTTTAGCTAGCCAAGCACCAAAGCTTTGTCCAGCATTACCAGAAAAGTTTATTTTTATTGTATCATTAGGCAAGCCGTTATGGCCATATTTTTTTGCAATCACACCTGACAACATTCCACCAACTGTTCTGTTTGTGTTAACAATTTTTGATTTAAAGTTAACCTTATTTTTGTTCAATATGGCATCATGTGATTTGGAAATCAAAAAATTATCAAGTGCAAGTTCTAATCTATGGTCTTGCTTTTGTGAATTAAAGAAACTTTGGTTATTTTCTTTTTTCAAAGGAACAATTAGTCGCGCTAAATCAAGTCCATGTGCTTTCCAATGTTCTTCTGCACCATGAAAATCAAGCAAATCCCTTCTACCAATCAAATCATTAAAGTTTTTAATACCTAGTTGTGCCATTATTTCTCTAACTTCGTTAGCTATAAAAACAAAAAAATTAACAACATGATCAGGTTGACCTGTAAAATTTTTCCTTAATTCGGGATCTTGAGTTGCAACTCCGACTGGACAGGTGTTTAAATGACATTTTCTCATCATAATACATCCTTCTGAGATTAGTGCTGCAGTAGCAAAACCAAACTCATCAGCACCTAACATTGCTCCTATAACTACATCTCTACCTGTTCGTAATCCACCATCAACCTGCACAGCTATTCTTTCTCTTAAACCATTCATTACCAGTGTTTGATGTGTTTCAGCTAAACCTGTCTCCCAAGGCCCCCCAGCATTTAATAATGAAGTAATTGGACTTGCTCCAGTACCTCCATCATTTCCTGAAATTGTAACATGATCTGCATATGCCTTGCTTACTCCTGCTGCGACAGTGCCAACCCCAATTTCAGAAACAAGTTTAACAGACACTCTAGCTTTTGGATTAACATTTTTTAAATCATGAATAAGTTGAGCTAAATCTTCTATAGAATATATATCGTGATGAGGTGGAGGAGATATTAAACCAACACCGGGAGTTGAATGCCTAATCTTAGCAATAAATTCGTCAACTTTACCACCTGGAAGCTGGCCACCTTCTCCTGGCTTGGCTCCCTGGGCCATTTTAATTTGAATGTCGGTGGCATTCGAAAGATATTCAGTTGTAACTCCAAATCTACCAGACGCCACCTGTTTAATTCTAGAATTCATAGAGTCACCATTTGACATGGGCTTAAACCTGGAAGTTTCTTCTCCACCTTCTCCTGTGTTAGATCTTCCACCAAGACGATTCATAGCAATTGCAAGAGTGGTATGTGCTTCAGTGGAAATAGAACCTAGGGACATTGCTCCAGTGGCAAATCTTTTTACAATTTCTGAGGCTGGTTCTACTTCATCCAAATTTATTGGGTTAGATTTAAAGTTAAATTTCAAAAGGCCTCTTAAATTCTTTAGCTTCATTGAATGATCATTGATTTTTTTTGAGTATTTTTTAAAAGTATTAAAGTTGGCGCTTCTGACAGAATGTTGGAGCATTCCTATTGTTTCTGGTGTCCAAACATGTTCTTCACCTCTAATTCTATAACTTAAATCTCCCCCAACATCCAAGTCATTGAGCAGTGTAGGTGAGTTGCCAAATGCTAATTCATGTCTATTTTCTGTTTCCTTTTGAATTTCGTCTAAATCAATACCCTCAACTTTAGATGCAGTACCACAAAAATATTTATCAATTAATTTTGAAGAAAGACCAACTGCGTCGAAAATTTGTGCACCTGAGTAAGATTGATAAGTTGATATACCCATTTTTGACATCACTTTAAGCATACCTTTAGTAACTGCTTTTATGTATTTGGTGTAAGCCTCACTTTCAGAGATGTTTTGATTATTATTTTTTATAATATTAGATAATGTGAAAAAAGCTAAATATGGATTAATCGCTTCAGCTCCGTAACCAGCTAAAAGACATAGGTCGTGAACTCTTCTAGCCTCTCCAGTTTCAACAACCAAACCAACTTTAGTTCTTAAACCTTTTTTGATCAAATGATGGTGTAGAGCGCTCGTAGCTAATAATGCAGGTATGGCGACATTATCTTTATCAAGGTCTTTATCTGACAAAATGATAATATTACATAATTTGTCATTAATTAAATTTTCAGCCTTTTCGCAAATCTTTTCAATAAAATCAGCAATTTTGAATTGTTTATTAACTTTTTTGTTATAACAAATACTGAGAGTAAAGGATTTTAAATCTCCTGATGAAAAGTTTTCAATTTTTCTTATTTTTTCGATATCTTCGTTGCTTAATATAGGATGATTAACTTCAATTAATTTTTGATTTGCGCCTGATTTGGGATCAAGTAGGTTAGGTCTTGGGCCAATAAAATTCATTAGTGACATTACTAACTCTTCACGTATAGGATCAATCGGAGGATTTGTTACTTGAGCGAAATTTTGAAAAAAGTAATCATACAATAAACGGTTCTTATCAGATAAAGCAGCTAAAGGAATATCACGTCCCATAGAACCTATGGGATCTTGTCCTTCTAAAATCATAGGTTCAAGAAAAAATTTTAAGTCTTCTTTATTGTAGCCAAAGGCTTGTTGTGTATCTAATAAAACATCTTCGTCAGGAAATTCTTTGTTAGTTTTAATGTCAAAAGATTCAATCTTTATTTTAGATGCTTTAACCCAACTATCATAAGGAAAAGTATTAACTAGCTTATCTTTAAGTTCCTCATCAGATATTATTCTTTGTTCTTGCAAATCTACAAGGAGCATTTTACCTGGCTGTAATCGCCATTTTTTTATTATTTTATTTTCTGGTATATCTCGAAGTACTCCAACTTCGGAAGACATAATTACCAAATCGTCATTGGTAACAACATATCTAGCAGGTCTAAGTCCGTTTCGATCTAAAGTAGCAGCTATTTGCATACCGTCAGTAAATGCCATAGCTGCTGGACCATCCCATGGTTCTATTAAAGCTGAATAATATTCATAGAATGATTTACGTTTAGGGTCCATTAATGAGTTATCTTTCCAGGCTTCTGGTATCATAAGCATCATAGCATGCGGTAATGAATAACCAGACATTACGAGTAGTTCTAAAGCGTTATCGAATGTAGCTGAGTCTGAAGGAGATTTTTCAATAATTGGCCATATTTTCTTTAAATCATCTTTTAATACTTCTGATGACATACTGTACCTTCTTGAATTCATCCAGTTAGTATTGCCTTTGACAGTGTTTATTTCTCCATTGTGACATAAATACCTAAATGGTTGCGCAAGTCTCCAAGAAGGAAAAGTATTTGTAGAAAATCTTTGATGAAACAAAGCAATAGCTGTCTTAAAATTTTTGTTTTGGAAGTCAATATAAAATTTAGATAAGTTTGGGGCTAAAACCATTCCTTTAAATATAATTGTCCGTGAAGAGAGCGAAACAACATAGAAGTCGTCCCAGTCATCTTTTTCATTTTGGAGTAAAAAAAGACATTGTTTTCTGATAACATAAAGTTTTCTTTGAAACTCCTGCTCTGTTAATTTATCTTTGACTTTTTTAATAAAAAATTGTTTTATAATCGGAGCATTATCTTTAACAGTTTTACCTAATACACTTTCATCTACAGGAACATCTCTCCAACAAATTAGTTCTTGATTTTCGTTTTTTATTGCCTTTTCAACTGCTTGAACTGCTAATTCTGCCCTCTTTTTTTGAGATGGTAAAAACACCATTCCTACACCATAGCTTCCAACTTTAGGTAAGTTTATATTGGAATTAATGAAGGTTTTTCTAAAAAAGTCATCAGGTATCTGTATTAATATCCCCGCACCATCTCCAGCTAAAGGATCTGCTCCTATTGCACCTCTATGATCAAGATTATGAACAATTTCTAGGGCTTGATGGACTATTTCATGTTTTGGTTCATTTTTTATATTCGCAATAAATCCAAAACCACAATTCTCATGTTCGTTTTGAGGATCATATAAACCATATTCCTTTGGAAAACCCATTTTGTTAATTTTGTTTTTCTTCATCCATTAATCCTTAGTATTAATTGGCTAATGTAAGTTATAGAGCGCGTATTATTATTAGGTATCACTTTAAGGGAAGTGGAACATAATTAATATAACTTCAATTGTAAAATGATTCATTATATGTCAGGTATGCATAAATTGCATTTCAAAAATGATTAACAAATTAATTAATTGTTTCTGCTTCTTTTGTCATAAAATCTTTAAAAGCTTTTATTCTAGAGTCATTTCTTAATTCATAATTAAAACATAATGATATTGACATTTTAGGACCATCTAATTGTGATAAAACTTCAGTAAGCTCTATCATTTCAAATTCCATCCAATCAGGTAATGAGGCTATTCCCATACCAACTTCAGTAGCTTTTGCGATGCCATAAATACTTGAAACTTCTAAAATTGGTTTTCTAGGTCTTTTATTTTCTTTGCCAATTGTTAACAACCAATTTAACCTATGCCTATCAATTGGTGGTTGAGCATCTTCACCATAAGAAATAATTTTGTGGTTATCTAAATCACTACTGGTTTTAGGATATCCATTTTTCGAAATATATTCATTTGATGCAAATATCTTATATTTACAATCAGCCAACTTAATTTGAACATCATCTTGTGACACACTAGGAGTCATTCTAACTTCTATATCTGAATTAAAATTTGTAACTCTTGGCTCAGAATCTCTTAGACTAAGTGCCACACTTATATCAGGATACATAGATTTAAATTTAGACATCCTCGGTGCAACCCATAAAGCTCCAAAAGCATTTGTTGCAGAAACATTTAACCTTCCAGAGGGAACATACATATCTTCAAGCAACTGATTATGTGTTTTACTTATATCAGAGGCTAAAACTTGAACAGAAGATGACAATCTCATTCCCGCCTTGGTTAATGAAATACCATCAGAGTTTCTTAAAAAAAGTTTTATACCTAATTCATTTTCAAGCGCCTTCATTTGTCTACTTAAAGCAGATTGACTTATGTGTAATATATAAGACGCTTCAGTTATATTTCGTGTTTGAGCGACAATGTTGAATAATCTTAATCTATCCCATTTCATTGCGTTGACCTTTAATAACAAGAAAATTAAATTAGTATTATTTAATATACATCTAATAAATATCTTTTTTCTTTTTTTAAATTTTTAATATATTCCAAGCTTTTGATTTCGTTACAATCAAGTTGATCTTTTATTATTCTTTTTAACATATTATCTACGTCTTTTGCCATTTTTAGTGCGTCACCACAAACATATAAAATAGCACCATCTTCTAGCCATTGAAAAATTTCTGCTCTTGATTCATACATTTTATCTTGTACATATATTTTTTTTGATTGGTCTCTAGAAAATGCTAAATCTAATTTTTGCAAAACCTTATTTTTTTTAAAATTTAAAATTTCATTTTTATAAATGAAATCGTTCATTCTAGTTTGAGCACCAAAGAAAAGCCAATTTTTTCCTGTACACCCTAAAAATTTTCTTTCTTGAAGAAAAGAAATAAAAGGGGCAATACCTGTACCTGGACCAATCATTATTACAGCTTTTTCTTGAATTTTAGGTAATTTAAAAATTCTATTAGGTATCAAGAAAACTTTAATTTTAGTACCCTTAAAACATTTATCAGCCAGAAAGGTTGAACAAACACCATGGTAATCTCTTAAATTATTTTTCCATCTTTGTGTAGATACAGTAAGATGAACTTTTTTTGGGTATGCATTATAGCTTGATGTAATTGAATAAGCCCGGTGCTGAAGTGGTTTCAAGAGTGTTAAAAATAAATTAAGATCTATTTTTAAATTTTTATCTAGATTAATAAAGTCTAAAACATCTTTTCCATATTTAAATTCATTTAATAAGTTTTTATTATCACTTTTTATAGCCTTGTTAAGATCATTATGTTTAATATTTTCATTTATAAAATATATTAATCTATTTGTCGGAGTTAATATCTCATAATGTGATATGAGAAGCTCAAATAAAGAAGAATTTTGGCCATCTGGAATCATTGAAGAATTTACATCTAGTCTATCTATAATAGCTAGGACAAGATTATGATCATTTGTTGGAATTACTGCTAAACTATCTCCTGGTTCATAGTATATTCCGCTATCTCCTAGAGAAATCTCATAATGCATAATTTCTTTGTTAGAATATTTACCTGATAATAGCTTACCAGAAGTGATTTCTGCTAAATATGGTTTTTTTCTATTCCAAATCATCAATTACTACATAAGCTAAAAGTTTAAATTTTTATAAAAGTATCAAGTTAATTTTTTTATTAGATAATATGATTATATAAGTCTAATAATATTTATACAAATTAAAGAGTATTAAATGGCCTTAGAAATAATTATTATACTTTCAATGATACAGGGTATTACTGAGTTTCTTCCAATTTCTTCAAGTGCTCATCTAATAATTATTCCAGAGATATTTGGATCCATATCATCTAAGAGAAGTTTTGATGTCTCTTTGCATTTTGGATCTCTTTTAGCAGTAATATTTTATTTAAAAAAAGATATTTCAAAAATAGCTCTTTATACTTTTTTTCTAAAAAAAAGTAATGAAGGGTTTATAACTTTTAAAAACTTGGTTATTAGCACCATACCAATCGTTTTTGTAGGGTTTTTAATACATTTATATGATTTCGATATAATTCGTAATTTAGAAATTATAGGATGGTCAACTCTAGTTTTTGGAATTTTACTAGGGATAGCTGATACAAACCTTAAGATCAGAAAATTTATCAAAAGCTTAAATTTAAAAGATGCTTTCATCATAGGATTATTTCAAATTTTAGCTCTGATTCCTGGTACTAGTAGATCAGGTATTATTATTACTGCAGGTTTATTTATGGGCTTTAGTCGATATGATGCTTCTAAGTATTCTTTGCTATTATCAATTCCTGTAATACTTGCCGCAATGACATTAGAAAGTTTTTCACTTTTTTACAAAGAGGGTTTTTTCTTTGATGTTGAAATATTCATGGGTATTATTCTAAGCTTTTGTTCAGCCTTTATAACAATTAAACTATTTATGAAATGGATAAACACAGCCTCTTTGAAAATTTTTGTTTTTTACAGAATAGTTCTTGGTATTGTGATTTTAATATATGCTTATTATTAACTAAATCTATCGATAAATATTGACTAATTCTTTTTTCATATCAGTTGGCTTGATACCCAACTCTTTTAAACCCGGCAAATTATAATCTAATATATTGTCTTTTTTTAAAAGTTTCATTTGATCAACTGTGAAAGGTGGTTTTGGTAGTTGTTGTAAAAAAAATGCAGGTATCATCATCAATTGAGGATTAAGAGGGATTAAAATTCTCTTAATATTTTTAATCTCTAATAAAATTTTTAAAAGTTCCTCAAAACTATAAATGAATTCTCCTCCAATTTCAAAAGTGGTTTGTTTATATTTTGTACTTTCTAATAAATTAATTATAGCCATTGCAACATCATCTACAAAAACAGGTTGAAATTTTGTAGTTCCAGAAATTAAAGGTAAAAAGGGTGATAGACAGGCCATTTCTGAAAATTGACCAAAAAAATTATCCCCTTTTCCAAATAATAACGATGGCCTCAGTATTTTCGCTTTTGGAAAGTTTTCTAGTAACTTTCGTTCTCCAATTGCCTTACTTCTGGAATATATACTATCAGACAGCTCTGACACTCCTAATGCTGAAACATGTATAAGATTATTGATTTTATTTTTTATAGAAAGTTTGCCTAAAAAAGCAGGAAAGTCAGAATGGACTCTAAAAAAGTCTCCGTGTTTATTTTCGTATAAAATTCCGCATAAGTTGATAATACAATCTACATTTAAAATATTTTGTTCTATAAGTTCAGTATCATTCATATTAAAATTAATAACTTTAATGTTTGAATACGACTTGTATTTTTCTATTAACCTTTCTGGACTAACTTTACGGGTAAACACAATTATATCCTTGTCCATTTTTATAAGAAATTTAATTAATGAGTTCCCAAGAAACCCACTACCTCCAAAAACAGCAATTTTTTTGTTTTTTTTTGTTTTCATCTTTTTTACCTTTATAAGAAATTATATGTATTATAAACTTGTATTGGGGTTAATAATAATAGTTATATATTAAAGATTATTCTTACTTTTAAAAGTTTTATGGAAGATAAATGAATTATTTTTTACATCATGATGACATTCCATCAGAAATAAGTTTTGGTGATATAATAGCTCTTGACACTGAAACTATGGGACTTAACCTGCAAAGAGATAGATTATGTTTAATACAACTTTCTAGTGGTGATGGAAATGCGCACTTGGTCCAAATCTCAAAAAAAAGCTTAGAGCGTCAAGATAGCTTTTTAAACTTAAAAAAAATATTCCAAGATCCACAATCAACTAAATTATTTCATTTTGCAAGATTTGATGTTGCTGTTATTGAAAAACATATATGTAAGTTAAACGGCCCAATATATTGTACAAAAATTGCTTCTAAATTATCTAGAACTTTTGGTGCTAGACACGGACTTGGAGATTTATGTAAAGATCTTTTAGGCTTTGAATTAGACAAACAAAACCAAACATCCGATTGGGGTTCTAAAGATCTAAATACATCACAACTTAACTATGCAGCCTCAGATGTTGTTCACCTTCATCAAATAAAAATTGAATTGGACGCTATACTTAAACGTGAAGAAAAAGAAGATATTGCTAAACTTTGTTTTGACTTTATAAAAACAAGATCAAGGTTAGATTTGATTGGATTTGGTAATTTGGATATTTTTTCACATTAAAACTATAAAATTAAAGTTTTTTTGATTACAGAAAATGAAATTAATTAGTAGTAAATCAATCTTTGCTTCTTTATTAGTGATTATAATTTTGATCTTTATAATTAATAGCCTGTTTAATGATTTTATAAATTCAAAAAGTGACCTTTTAGGGCAAATTCCCCAAAATATTAATCAAGAAAAAGTACTTGGAGTAAAAATTCGTCAACAGAATAAAGATGGAGATAAATTTTTAATTGTTGCAGAAACCCTTGTTGAAAGTAAATCTGTTGATAAAAAAGTTATATTAGAAAACTCTTTGACAACCATTGATCAAAAAGGGATTTTAACAATTATTTCAGCTGACCACGCAATATTATCAAATAACTATGATAATTTTGACTTTTCAGATAAAGTTAAAATTACAAAAAAGCTAAGAAAGTTCGTTCTTAAAACAGAAAGTCTTAGTGGAAACTTTAAAAAAGGTGATTATTACACAGATGATGACGTAGACATAGTATCAGGTAACACGACAATCAAAGGACAAGGTCTTGATGTTAAAAAAAATGGTCAATACATAAAAATTAAAGGAAAAGCTGTGCTTAATATGCTTTTATCAGATAGAAAATGATAAATATAAAAATCTACTTATTTTCTTTAATTTTTTTATCCTCTTTTTCAAATACTGTCTTAGCAAAACAAGTAAATCAATCGAAGAGCTCTGATTTATCTGTAGAGGCAGACATCTCTATTGAATGGTTTGAAAAAGAAAAATATTATTTGGCAAAGGGTAATGTTGTTTTAAAAAAGGATGGACTAACATTAAAAGCTGATATTGTTAGAGCTGATTATGATTTAGAAAATGGTGAGAACGTAATTAAAAAAATAACTGCAAGAAAAAAAGTTATTCTTACTAAAGACAAATCTACAGCAACTGGGCAATTCATGACATATGACGTTGAAAAAAAAATTGCAATCATATCTGGCACATTTCAAACTTTTTCATATCCAACTGGATATGTTGAATCAAAAGAGATTATAATGTTTGATGATTTAAAAAATAAAGCAGAGGCAAATGGTAATGTTAAGATCATTTTATCAAATAAAAATATAATTTTTGCTGATAATGTTAAAGCAGATTTCACCTCAAAAGATAAGTCTTTAGAGAAAGCTATTGCAAAAGGAAACGTTATTATAGAAAGTAAGGAAAAAGGAAAAAAATCAAAAGCTGATGTTGGTGTATATAGTTCGTCAGATCAAATTGTTAGACTTTCAGGAAATGTTACAATTATTAACCAGAATTCTATTGTTAATGGTTCTAAAGGAATAACTAATCTTAAAACTGGTATTAGTAACATTATTGGAGATCCAAAAAAAAGAAAACGAGTTAAAGGTATTTTTTCTCCCATCAAAAAAAATTAAATAAAGGGGCTTAGATTGAGTAGTTTAGAAGAAGAACTTAATAGACTGAAATCTTCTTTTCAAAAAATTGAAAATAATAATAAATTTAATGGTTTTGAACTTTCAAAAAGAGAATTAGAATCAGATATTCCAAGACAAGGATTAGTTGTACGATCTATTTCTAAAACTTATAATAATAGAAAGGTTGTTAATAAAGTTTCTCTAGAGTTAAAAAGAGGGGAAGCCATAGGTCTTTTAGGGCCTAATGGAGCAGGAAAAACGACATGTTTTTATATGATTGCTGGCCTTATCAACGCCGATGAAGGAAAAATAATTCTTGATAAGTCAAGAATTAATCACTTGCCAATGCATATTCGTGCCAGAAATGGCATTGGATATCTACCTCAAGAGTCATCTATCTTTCGCGGGTTAACCGTTGAACAAAATATTTTATCAGTTTTAGAAATTCAGAAATATACAAAAAATAAAAAAATGCAAATTTTAGAAGAATTAATGTCTGAATTTAATATTGGCAAAATTAGAAATTCATATGGTGCCACTTTATCTGGAGGAGAAAGACGACGTACAGAAATTGCTAGAGCTCTAGCAACAAACCCTAGTTATATACTTCTGGACGAACCTCTTGCTGGAATTGATCCAATTGCTATTGATGATGTAAAAAATTTAATTAATAAATTGAAATCAAAAAATATTGGAGTACTTATAACCGATCATAATGTAAGGGAAACATTGGGGATTATTGATAAAGCATATATACTTTTTGAGGGATCAGTTATAATGTCAGGAAATCCTCTTCAGATTAAATCTGATAAAAGAGTTCGTGATGTTTATCTTGGAAATAACTTTTAATCAATAATTACATTATTAACTTGACTGACACGCAAGTTAATATTAATTAACTGTTTCAAATTATTTCGAATTATTTATTTGGGTACAAAATGAATATAATTGATATGTTGTCTGATAAATATTTTTTGGTAAATTTTACTGCAAGTAGTAAAAAAAATGTTCTTGATGAATTAACTAATTTGGCAGCAAAAGAAATTAAGATTGACTCACAAAGTCTACTTGAATCTCTAATAAAGAGGGAAAAATTGGGTTCTACAGCGGTAGGTAATGGCATAGCTATTCCTCATGCTAACTGTCCAAATATAGACAAACCAAAGGTTTTTGTAGCCTTACTATCTAACGGTTTAGAATTTAATGCTAATGACAATCAATTAGTTGATATAATATTTTTACTATTGGCTCCAGAAAACAGTGGTTCCGAACATTTGCAGGCTCTTGCGTTAGTCTCACGATTACTTAGAAATAAAGAACTGACAACTAAATTAAGAGGTTGTAAGAAAACTGAAAGTGCTTTTGCCGTAATTACACAATCAGTCCACGAAGAAGCAGCTTAATCATTTATTCACTTGATTTGAAATTGGTTTTTTATCAATAAAATTTAATATTGAACTTATAGCCTCTGTTGCAATGTCATTAAAACACTCATCGGTCCAACAAAGTGCATGCGGTGTAATTATAACATTGTCATGCTTAAGTAATCTACTATTTGAGTCTAGTGGTTCTATGTTAGTTACGTCTAAACCAGCTCCAGCAATTTTTTTTTCCTCTAATGCTTTCTCTAAATCAATTTCGTTAATAACTGGTCCTCTTGATAAATTAAAAATATATCCACTCCTTTTCATCTTTGAAAAAAATTCTGAATTAATCATAGCTTTAGAGGAACTATCAAGATTACAAAGTATCACTATGAAGTCAGATTTTGCTGCTAACTCATGAAGTTCAGTTTTGATTGCACCTTTTTTAGAAATTTCTTGTTCAGACAAAAATGGATCAAAGGCTAGTATATTTTTAAAAAAAGGTTTAGACAATTTTATTGTTTCAGTACCAATACTTCCAGCACCAATAACACCCAAAGTTTTCCTACTAAGTCCAACACCCATAAAATTAGTTCTCTCATTCCAATTTCCCGTTCTTACAAGATTGTCTTTTTTTATCAATTTATTTGCTAAACCAAATATCATTGTCAACGTCGCAACAGCAACCGGTCTTCTGACAGCGTTTGGCGTGTTTGTGACTATAATGTTTTTTCTTTTCATGGCCTCAATATCAACTGAATCAAATCCCACTCCAAATCTTGAAATAATTTTTAATTTACAATTAGCCTTAGAAACAGAATGAGCGTTTGCTTTTGGTAAATTAAGTAATATCGCATCATACACAGACGTCATTTCAGAAGTTATTTCTGATATTGATTTATCCATCCAAGATATTTCTATATCTTTTCTATTTTTTAAACGTTCTAATGGAGCATTACCAAAGCATGGTTCATTTTCATTATTTAATAAATCTCCAGAAATACCCAATTGAAACATCATAAACTCTCCTTAAATCATAAATAAAGTTACTGCAGAATTTGGGAAATTGATCTTGATAAAATACTCATTTCTGTACCAACAGCGATCATATTGAAACCAAGGTTAGAGTACATTTTAAGCTCATCAAGATTATTTACCATAATTCCAAGGCTTTTTTTATTTAATTTAGCAGCAGCAACAACCTTATTTATAGAATCTAAGTAAATATCTGAGCTAAATTGACCAGGAATATCTAAAAAGTTTGTTAAGTCAAAATGTCCAACCCATAAACAGTCTACTCCATTAACAGCTGCTATTTTTTCAACGTTTTCAAGCGCTACTTTAGATTCTATTTGGATAATATTTATTAAGTTATCATTCGCTTTATCAATATACTTTGTAGGGTCTTCATTCTTGTAATTATCATGAGCAAAACCAAAGCCTGCACCCCTCACTCCATTTGGTGGATATTTAGAAGATTGAACAATTTTTAATGCTTCTTCTTCTGTGTTAACCATAGGAGCCATAATACCAGCAGCTCCCAAATCTAAGGCTCTAGCTACATAATTATAATTAACTTCCGGTATTCTTATTAAAGGTGAGATGTTGTTAGCATTACTTATTATTGCAAGAGTTTTAAATTGCTCTAAAGAGAGACCACCATGTTCCATGTCAAAAATAATAAATTGGCAACCTGCATTTTTTAAAATAATGGGTATACCGGGGCTAAAGAATTCAAAAATCATTGCACCTCGGATATTATTCAAATCAATAATTTGTTTTTTTAAGGTCATGAAAATCTCCTTACGAAATTATATATACTAATAACCTAAATTGCGATCTATTGTATTTGGGGGTAATTCTCCCTTATTAATACAATTTATTGCATTAGCTATCTGTTTGGCGGCCGTCTCTGGATTAGTTTCGGCAGCTACATGTGGCCATATTCTAATATTCTTTATTTCCCAAAATTTATGATCTTTTGGTAAAGGTTCATCTCTGTAAACATCTAAAATCGCACTTGAAATGTGGCCAGATTTACAATTTTCAATTAAATCATCTTCAACAACATGATCCCCTCTGCCTGCATTTATAAAACAAGATCCATATTTCATGTTAGCAAAGATTAGTTTGTTAAAAATATTGGTCGTTGATTGCGTAAGAGGTAAAAGACAAACATGAATATCACATTTCTTAATTAATTGTTCAAAGGAATTTTCTCCATAATGACAATTGACACCTTGAATTTCTTTTTTAGTTCTGCTCCAAGCTTCTACCTTAAAGCCTAAATTATATAAATCCTTTGCTACCACACTTCCAATTGCGCCAACTCCATAAACTCCAATTTTTAAAGACAAAAAATTCAATTCTTTTCGAGGTTCATATTTTTTTAATTTTTCCTGTTCATAATATCCATAAGTATCTCTGACAAAATTTAGGATAGAAAGTATTACCCAGTGACTCATAGATTTTGCCATATAAGGATCAACTATTCTGACAATTGGTATATATGTAGGAATTGAATTACTTTTAAGAATGTGGTCTACCCCTTGGCCCAAAGATATTAAACCTTTTAGATTTTTTAGATCTTTCAATCTTTCAATAGGAGGTTTCCATAAAAGAGCTGTTGTTACTTGCTCTGCATGTTCGGATAATAATGGTACTAAATTAATTGATGGCAAATAGATTCTTAGCCTTTTTTCCCATTCGTTTTGAAGCTTAATAGTAGAATTTTTGCTAAAAAAACCAACAATTGCCATATAAGTGACCTTTATAATAAAAATCGTTGCGATTAATCTTTAAACTTTTAATTTAATATATAAGTCCGTAATTTTAGTAATTGGTGGAGCTAAGCGGGTTCGAACCGCTGACCTCTACACTGCCAGTGTAGCGCTCTCCCAGCTGAGCTATAGCCCCTAATTTTGTTATTTTTTCTCTTCATCTACAACATCATCTACAACATCATCTACAACATCATCTCCATTAATTTCATCGTCGTCAATAAAAGAAATAGTGTCACCGATATTTATTTCATCATCAACATCTGTATCTTGATTCTCCTTATTTACTTCGAGTAAATGATCGTCGTTTTCTTCAACGTCCGTATTAGGATCAATATCATCTATACTTGATACCTCTTCAGAAATTTTTTGATTATTTTCGGAAGCCATTTTAATTGACATGTTCTTACTTTTCGTACTTTTTAAATAAACATCAGGATCAAACTCAGCTCCACAAGAAGGACAAATAATAGGAGATTTATTTAAATCGTAATATTTTGTGTTACAAGCAAGACAAATTCTTTTTTTACCCCATTCTGGTTTTGCCATTATTTAACTCCATAAATTTTTTTATTAAGGGATTAGACTTAAAAAATTCATTCTGTCAAAAGATTTTTTAAGAATTTTATTAACTTTTAATAAATTAGATATATATTGACATTCTTAATAAGAAACAATGAGTTTTAATGAATTCGATATCATCTAATAAATCTTTAAATTTATCTGGAAATTTAATTGTTCCAGGGGATAAATCCATTTCACATAGATCTTTGATTATTGGTTCTTTAGTGAATGGCAGAATTGAAGTAAATAATCTTTTAGAAAGCGAAGACGTTATTGCAACAAGTAACGCTCTAAAAATTCTAGGTGTTAAAATAAATAAATTAAATGAAAAATGGGAGGTCTTTGGCAGCGGAATAGGTAATTTTTTTGGATCTGATTATACATTAAATATGGGTAATTCTGGAACTGGGGCTAGATTGCTGATGGGTTTAGTAGCAGGATCTGATGTTGAAGCTACATTTATTGGAGATGAGTCTTTATCAAAAAGACCGATGAAAAGAGTAACGGCACCCTTAGAGAAAACAGGTGCAATAATCAAGGGGGAAACTAATAATTTACCCATCAAAATACAAGGTAGTAAAATTCCTTTACCTATTAAATATCATAGCCCTGTTTCGTCAGCTCAAGTAAAATCAAGTATACTACTAGCAGGATTATCCTCATTGGGAAAAACAACAATTATAGAACCATCTTTGTCAAGGGATCATACAGAAAGAATGCTGAAATTTTTTGGTGCTAATATTTCAACACATCAGTTGGATGATATGTCATGGAAGATAACTTTAGACGGCATACCCGAACTCATGCCATTAGACCTCAATATTCCCGCAGATCCTTCTAGTGCATCGTTTCCAATAGTTTCTGCCATAATAACTCCTAATAGTAAAATTAAGGTTCTAAATGTATGCATAAATGAGCTTAGAACTGGTTTATATAAAACTTTGATTGAAATGGGTGCTAACATTCAGTTTTCTAATGACAGAGAAATATGTGGTGAATTGGTTGCCGATATTACTGCTAGTTCGAGTTTTTTGAA
This sequence comes from alpha proteobacterium SCGC AAA536-G10, assembly GCA_000384615.1. Taxonomy (GTDB): domain Bacteria; phylum Pseudomonadota; class Alphaproteobacteria; order Puniceispirillales; family Marisalimonadaceae; genus Marisalimonas. Next base: position 47,941 of record ARQU01000012.1, read on the forward strand.
AGGAATAACCGTCCCAAAATCAAGAGTTGCATCTATGATTGATGAATACCCTATATTATCAATGGCCGCTACCAGAGCTACAGGTAATACTATAATGGAAGGTGTTGAAGAGCTTAGATATAAAGAAACAGATAGGATAAAAACAATTTGTGAAGGTTTGCAAAAAATTGGTATAGTTACTCATGACACAAAAGACAGAATGGTCGTAGAAGGAATAGGTCCCAATGCTAAAATAATCGGAAATGTAGAAATTGATTCCAATTTAGACCATAGAATTGCTATGTCTTTTTTATGTTTGGGATTGGTTACAGAAAAAGCAATTATCGTAAGAAACACTGATACAATAAATTCTTCTTTTCCTTTTTTTATGCATAAAATGAACAAGATTGGTGCTAACTTAAAATTTTTTAATTAACAGAAAAAACAATTTTTAATGATAGAAATAGCAATTGATGGAACAGCAGCTTCTGGAAAAGGAACTTTAGGTAAAAAACTGTCTGAAAAATATAGTTTTCCTTATTTGGACACAGGTATGTTGTATCGCAAAGTTGCTTATGAACTTATTAAGAGTAATAAAATTAACACAGAAAAATTAGAACAAACTTGTTGTGATTTTGGAACAATTGTAACTTTTAAAGAATTAAAGAATAAGAATTTAAGAACTGAAGATGTTACTAAACTTGCATCAAAAATTGCTACTTTTCCTAACCTAAGAAAAATTTTAAATAACAAACAAAAAAAGTTTAACAATTTAAGCAAAAAAAAATATGGTGGTTGTATTTTAGATGGAAGGGATATAGGGACTACAATTCTACCAAATGCGGATTTTAAGTTTTTTATTACTGCCTCATTAGAAGTTAGAGCTAAAAGAAGATTATTAGAAAAAAATATATCTTTCTTGCATGAAAATGATGAAAAGTGTATGTTGCAAAATTTGATGAATAATATGAGAGAGAGGGATAACCAAGATAGTAAGAGAAAAATATCACCTTTAGTTCCAGCTAAAGATGCACATATAATAGATACTACCATAATTAATCCTGAAGAATTATTGTTAATTGTAACTAATATAATTGAAAATAACATGAGCTGCTAAAAAATGGAGGTTTTAGCAAATTAACTTTACAAATAACCTGCTGAGATTATTTTATTATAATTATTAGATTGATTTCTTTTATTTTGATATTTATAAGCACAGCAATTGCCAATAAGCAAATAAAAAAAGGAGAACATATTGTCCCAAGCTGATATAACAGCCAAATCTATAAATGAGAGCTTTTCAGAATTATTAGATCAAAGCTTTCAAGAAATGACAAGCATTGAAGGTTCAGTAGTTGCTGGAACAGTTTTGTCTGTTGAAAAAGATATGATATTAGTTGATGTAGGACTTAAATCTGAAGGAAGAGTTCCATTAAGAGAGTTTGGAAATAATGAAGAAGATATTAAAATTAAAACTGGTGACGTGGTTGAGGTTTATATTGAAAGATTAGAAGATATAAATGGACACGCAATATTAAGCAGAGAAAAAGCAAGACGAGAAGAGTCTTGGGTTAATCTTGAAAAAGCTCTTGAAAAACAACAAAGAGTCAATGGTGTTATATTTGGCAAAGTTAAAGGTGGTTTCACAGTAGATCTTGAAGGAGCAACAGCCTTTTTACCAGGAAGTCAAGTTGATATAAGACCTATTAAAGATTTAGGCGTTTTAATGGGTACTCCTCAACCATTTCAGATTTTGAAAATGGATAGAAGAAGAGGTAATATTGTTGTATCTAGAAGAGCTGTTTTAGAAGATAGTAGAGCTGAAGCAAGAACAGAACTTGTTGCTAACCTCCAAGAAGGTCAGGTTTTGCAAGGTGTAATTAAAAATATCACTGATTATGGTGCTTTTGTTGATTTAGGTGGTGTTGATGGCTTATTACACGTAACTGATATTTCATGGAAAAGAATTAACCACCCATCAGAAGCATTGCAAATAGGTGAGTCTGTACAAGTAAAAGTTATAAAATTTAATGATGAAACACAAAGAATCTCATTAGGTATAAAACAACTTACTGAGGATCCTTGGTTAAAAGTTTTTGAAAGATTTCCCGTTGGTTCAAAGATGTCAGGTATTGTAACAAACATTACAGATTATGGTTCATTTGTTGAGTTAGAAGATGGTATAGAGGGACTTGTGCACGTCTCCGAGATGAGTTGGACCAAAAAAAACGTTCATCCAGGCAAAATAGTATCTACCTCTGAAAAAGTTGATGTTATGGTTTTAGAGATAGATGTTCAAAAGAGAAGAATATCTTTAGGAATAAAGCAGTGTGTTAATAATCCATGGGAAGAATATAAATCAAATAACAAAGTTGGAGATATAATAGAAGGTGAAATAAGGAATATAACAGAGTTTGGTATATTTATTGGTCTCAGTGAAGATATAGATGGTTTGGTGCATCTTTCTGATTTGAGTTGGGATGGAAATGGCGATGAATTAATTAAAACTTTTTCAAAAGGGAGTTCAGTAAAAGCTAAAATTTTAGATATTGACGTGGAAAAAGAGCGTATTTCTTTAGGAATTAAACAATTAGCTGAAGATGTAACTGCTACTAAATTAGGTAATATAAAAAAAGGTTCTACGGTTACTTGTATAATTACAAACATTACTGATAATGGTCTTGAAGTTAATGTTGGAGATAACATTAAAGGTTTTATTAAGAAAAGCGACCTATCCCGTGAAAGGTCAGATCAAAAAACTGACAGATATGGTGTAGGGGATAAGGTTGATGCTACTGTAACAAATATCGATAAGAAAGCTAAAAAGATTATACTTTCCATTAAAGCAAAAGAAATAGAAGAAGAAAAGAAAGCTTTGGCCGAATATGGATCATCTGATAGTGGTGCGAGCTTAGGAGATATTTTGGGAGCTGCAATAGCAAAAAAAGAGTCAAGTTCTTAATAATATATTAAAAGGATATAATCTTGAATAAATCAGATATAATTATAAAAATTGCTAAAATTAATCCTGAATTGTACCAAAAAGATGCAAATAAGATAGTGAATGTATTTTTCAATACCATTAGCTCCGCGTTAATTAGAAATGAAAGAATTGAAATACGAGGTTTTGGCATTTTTGACGTTAAAAAAAGAGAGGCTCGCATAGCTAGAAATCCTAAAAATGGCGAAGTTGTGGCTGTTCCTGAAAAAAATATACCTTATTTCAGAATGGGGAAAAAAATGAAAGAGCGTCTCAATAAATGATGTTTATCTGGTCGGCTTTTTATCTAGTCCTTATATAATGAAACAGTCATTTGAAATTAAGATATGTGGTATAAATGATCAAATTTCAATGAATGCTGCAATAAAAAATAGCGTTGATTACATAGGTTTAGTTTTTTATAATAAGTCTCCGCGGAGATTATCAATAACAAACGCAAAATTTCTCATAAAAAATAGAACTAATATATCAAAAATAGTTGCTCTGACTGTAAATCCTGAAGATGATTTTCTACACAAACTTATAAAAAATATAAAACCAGATTTTATACAACTACATGGAGAAGAAACTCCAAAAAGGTGTAAAATTATAAAAGAAAAGTTTAATATTCCCATAATAAAAGGGATAGGTGTTGAAAAAGACATGAATTTAAAAAATTTTATCAAACCATATGAAGAAATTTGTGATATTTTGATTCTAGATGCACCATCCAAGGAGTTGCCTGGAGGAAACGGAAAAAAATTTAATTGGGAAATTTTAAAAAATTATAAATCACAAAAAAAGTGGATGCTTGCAGGAGGATTGAATATAAAAAATATAAGCGATGCAGTTGATATAACTAAACCACCTGCAATAGATATTTCATCTGGCCTTGAAACAAACAAAGGTGTTAAAGATCCTCAGTTAATCAAAAATTTTGTGTTGAAATGTAGAAATTTATAATGGATGAATAATGTCAGAGATTAGTCTAAATAGCTTAAAAAAAGGACCTGATTCAAATGGTAAATTTGGAATTCATGGTGGAAGATTTGTCGCAGAAACGCTAATGCCTCTTATTCTTGAAGTAGAAAATTCATATGAAGAAGCAATAAAAGATAAATCCTTTATTAACGAGTTAGAAATTTATAGGAGAGATTATATAGGTAGACCTAGCCCTTTATATTTTGCAGAGAGATTAACCGAATATTTTGGTGGAGCTAAGATCTATTTAAAAAGAGATGAGCTTAACCATACAGGAGCGCATAAAATTAATAATGTAATAGGACAAATCTTGTTAGCAAAAAAGATGGGTAAAAATAAAATAATTGCTGAAACAGGTGCCGGCCAACATGGTGTAGCAACTGCTACTGCGTGTGCCCTGTTTGGATTTGAATGTGAAGTTTTTATGGGAGCAATGGATATTGAAAGACAAAAGCCAAATGTTCAAAGAATGCAATTATTAGGTGCTAAAATTAATCCTGTAACCTCAGGAACTGGCACTTTAAAAGATGCAATGAATGACGCATTAAGATTTTGGGTATCCAATGCAAACACACATTTCTATATTATTGGTACGGCCGCTGGGCCTCACCCTTATCCAAAGATGGTTAGAGACTTTCAGTCTATAATAGGAGAAGAGGCAAAAAAACAAATTTTAGAAAAAGAAAACAGGCTACCTGATGTTTTAGTTGCGTGTATTGGCGGTGGATCTAACGCTTTGGGATTATTTCATCCTTTTCTTGATGATCAAGAGGTAGAAATTTTTGGAGTAGAAGCTGCCGGCAAAGGTCTAAAATCTGACTCACACGCAGCCTCTTTATCAGCTGGCTCACCGGGTATACTTCATGGCAACAGAACTTATTTACTTCAAGACAATGATGGACAAATAATTGATGCACACTCAATTTCAGCTGGGCTTGACTATCCAGGTATAGGTCCCGAGCATTCATGGTTACATGATATAGGAAGGATAAAATATTTATCAACAACTGATGAGGAAAGTTTAAGTGCGTTTAAGCTTTGTAGTAGATTAGAAGGTATTATACCAGCACTAGAACCAGCTCATGCTTTACATATCACTGGCATTCTGGCTGCTAAAAGAAAAGGACAAATTCTAATCATGAATATGTGTGGCAGAGGGGATAAAGATTTATCATCAGTATTACCATTGATAATAAAGAGTGAAGATTATTAAAACCACATGAACCGAATTAAAAAAACTTTTAATCAGCTAAAAAATAATAATAAAAAAGCAGTAGGAATTTTTTTAACTGCTGGAGATCCCGATTTTGAAAGCTGTTTAAATCTCATACAGAAATTACCAGAAAAAGATGTAGATTTTATTGAAATTGGAATGCCGTTTTCGGATCCAATGGCAGATGGACCATCAATTCAATTATCAAGTCAAAGAGCTCTAAAATCAGGTATGAACTTGATCAAATGTTTATCTTTAGTAGAAAACTTTAGAAAAAAAAATAATCATACACCAATTATCTTGATGGGATATTACAATCCTATATATAAATTTGGAAAAGAAAAATTTATTGAAAATTGTCTTAGTTGTGGTGTAGATGGTCTAATCATTGTTGACTTACCACCAGAAGAAGATGACGAGTTTTATATTGAAGCTGAAAGAAATAAACTGAGCATTATTAGACTAGTTACTCCTACGACAGATAGAAAAAGACTAGATAAAATTTTATCAAACGCTACTGGTTTTGTATACTATGTTTCAATAACAGGAATAACGGGGACACGGGCACCAAATTTAGAAGATGTATCAACGAATTTAAAAAAAATAACATCTGTTACAGATCTTCCAGTAATAATAGGATTTGGAATTAAATCACCGTCACAAGCTTCATCAATGGCTGATATTTCGGATGGTATCGTTGTAGGTTCAGCAGTAGTTGATTTAATAAAATCATCGTTGGACAATGACGATAATTTAACAAAAAATACACTCGATTCATGTTTGGATTTTATAAGTAAAGTTTCAAAAAGTGTTAAACATAATTAAGCCTTATTGTATTTATAAATAGAGATAAGGAGATTAAAATTGAATTGGATTAAAGAAACAGTATTACCTAAGTTCAAGGCCTTTGTAAAAATAAAGGAGCCTGAAGAAATTTTATGGATTAAATGTAAATCATGTTCTCAAATGATATTTCATAAAGAATTTCATGAAAGTAATAACGTTTGTAAATCATGTGGTTTTCATGATCATCTATCTGCCAAAGAAAGAATTAATTTTCTTTTAGACCCAGATATTATTGAGGACATTACAATTCCAAAATTAAAATTAGACCCTATCAATTTCAAAGATAAAAAAAAGTATATTGATCGTTTAAAAGATGCACAGAATAAAACAAAATTAGAGGATGCAATTTTAGTAAGTTATGGTTTTATTAATAGAATACCGGTAATATTGGCTTGTTTTGATTTCTCATTTATGGCTGGATCTATGGGTAGATATGTCGGAGACGGATTAATAGTAGCTGCTGAAGAAGCAATAAAAAGACAATGCTCTCTAATAGTAGTGCCATCTTCAGGTGGAGCAAGGATGCAAGAAGGTATTTTTTCATTAATGCAAATGCCAAGAACTACTATTGCAATTAATAGAGTTAAGAAAGCAAAATTACCCTATATTGTTTTACTTGCCAATCCTACAACAGGAGGAGTTACCGCAAGTTTTTCAATGCTAGGAGATATCCACATAGCAGAACCAGGTGCAATTGTTGGATTTGCTGGAAGAAGAGTTATTGAAGAAACTGTAAAGGAAAAACTTCCAGAAAATTTTCAAACAGCAGAATATTTAAAGTCTCATGGTATGATAGACATTGTTATTCCTAGATCTAAGCAAAAACAAAAAATTACACATTTATTAAAAACACTAACTTTCTATATTAATTAACTGTAAAGATTATTATTTTTTAATAAAATGATCAAAAAAAGTAAATTATCACAAACATTAGATAGAATGTATTCACTTCATCCGAAGCTGATAGACTTCGATCTTTCCAGGTTAAAATTATTAATGAAAAAATTTAATAATCCCCAAAATAAGTTGCAAAATGTAGTTCATATTGCAGGTACTAATGGCAAAGGATCAACAGCATCATTTCTCAAAAAAATATTGGAAAATCATAATTTATCTGTAAATTTATATACTTCACCCCATTTAATCAATTTTAATGAACGCATAAGAATAAATAATAAATTAATTTCAGAAAATAAATTAGTAAAAATTTTAGAAGACGTAGAATTAAAGAATGAGAATAGACCTATTACATTCTTTGAACTAACGACAGCAGCCGCCATAATTGCCTTTTATAGACACCCAAGTGATGTGAATATAATTGAAACAGGCTTAGGTGGTAGATTGGATGCCACAAATATTATAGAAAATAAAAAACTTACTATTATGACTAAAATAGGTTTTGATCATATAGAGTTTCTTGGAGAAAAAATTGAAGATATTTCTCGTGAAAAGGCTGGGATTTTTAGACAAAACACACCAGTTATTATTGCAAAACAGAAGTATCTAAAAGCACAAAAAACACTATTAGCATATGCAAAAAAAATAAAAACTGAAATAGTCGATGTTGAGAATATTTCTACTAATATAATACTTGGATTAAGTGGGGATCATCAATATGAAAACGCGTCTACAGCTTATACTGCCGCAAAAAAGATATTTCCATTAATATCCTTACCAAGGACGAAATTAGCATTAAAACAAACGACATGGCCTGGAAGAATTGATCAAATAAAACACGGTAAAATTGTCAATTATAGAAAGAACATAACAATATTAGACGGTGCACATAATGTTGATAGTGCATATGCTCTAGAGCAATTCTTAAATAAAAAATCTATAGGTAAATGGAATTTAATAATTGGAATGTTAAAAAATAGAGATATTAAGGATTTTGTTAATATAGTAAAAACTCATATCAATAAAGTGTTTGCTATTTCTATTCCTGAAACAGAATCATCATATACTCCAGATGAAATAATTATAAAATTAAAAAAATTAGGATTAGAAGTAATTCCTGCAAAAAATTTAGAAAATGCCATAAAACGTGCCGAAAAAGATGTACCACTTTTAATTACCGGTTCACTTTATTTAGTAGGATACACTTTAAAATTTAATGGAACAAAAATTAATTAAATTGTCTCATTAACCCAAGATTGAAGGGCTGATTTTGGCAATGCACCCATTTTTTCAGAAATTTTTTGACCATCTTTAAAAATCATTAAAGCTGGAATACTTCTTATACCGTATGCTTGCGATGTTGAAGGATTCTCATCGATATTAATTTTCACTATTTTCAGTTTGCTTGACATTTCTTCAGATAATTCCTCAAGAGATGGACCAATAGCTTTACAGGGGCCACACCACTCAGCCCAAAAATCAACCAAAACTGGTTCTTTTGATTCTAAAACATCTTCATTAAATTTTTGGTCACTAGTCTTTTTGGTTGCCATTTTTAATCTCCTAATTTTCTTTGCCTAATTATAATTTATTGATATTTTTTTTCTAGATCTTGAAGAAACTTGTCTAATTCTTCTAAAAATAATAGTTTTTCATCATCACCCTTAATTTCAAATTGTTCTCTAAAAGTATCTAACTCATGATATGATTTTGGAATTGTATTCCATTTTTCATTATCAGTACTTAAAATTTGTTTTGCAATAATTTTATGAATAATATCGCGATCTGATTTTGGAAGTACTGAGGGTGCTTCTTCATAGATCAATCTTTGAGCAAAATATTTATATCTTTGATCTCTAAATTGGTTTGATATGTAAAACTTTTCTTCCCAATCAGCATTATGAAAATTTAACATTTTTAATTTATCATTGTTGTCCGGGAATCCCCCAAAATATAGGCTGTCTTCAGGTTCTAGATCAATCTGAGATTTAGATATCTGTTTTTCCTCATTTTCTTCAAATAATATTCTTTGAATTTTATTTTTAAAATCAGAGTTTTTTTTAATCATCTCAGCTCTTTCATGAAGAACTTCAATACCTAAAGATTTGTAGAGAGGTATTCTTTCAATATAGCTTGCATCCAATAACACAGGATTTTTATTATTTTTTATTTCTCTTATTAGTTTCGGTCTTTGTTTAATTTTAATTTTTAAATCCTTAATTGACATATCAAAATAATCAACAGGATCGTGAAGCAAATCAAAACACTGAGGATAATTAAAATGATTCTTGCATAAGTAGGTAACTACGTGAGTGTTGAATTTACCGAAAAAATATTCGTCCATACAAACAATATTATTAGTAATTAGGAAGTTATCTACATCAATTTTATTGCTGTTATTCAAAGCTGAATTCCAAATTATATTAGCCTTGTTTTGTAAAATTTTTGTAATTTCTATAGTAGCTTCTACATCACCCATAGCGTCATGTGCATTATGGTTGATCTTATTTAACTCAGTTAAATTATCTAATTTAAATATTTGATTTCCTTTTTCATTCATACCAATTTTTAAACATTCTGGATAATAATATTTAGATGTTCTTGTTATTCCCAAAACATCCGCTCTTTTATTTCCATTAAATTGTGTAATATAAGGTTCTAAAAGTAATTTAAAAAAGGTTTTTCTAAGAAATTCTTCATCAAAAGAAATAGTATTATATCCAATAAATATGGCTGGAGACCATTTTTTAAATTTGTCCTGAAGTTTTTTTATTAACTCATAATGTGATAGATTAATATTATTTAACATCTCTATTGATGTTTTATTAACTAATAAAGCGCCAGGTTCAGGGACCAAACCTGATCTTAAACGACATCTATCTTCAAATCTTTCAATTTCATTGAAATTCTTATCAACTAAAATTGCCGCAACTTGAATGATTTGATCCCAAGAAGAGTTTCTACCTGTAGTTTCCAAATCGTAAAAAATAAAGTTCATAGTTATTAACTCAAGTTTCTGTTTATAGACAACTCCTTGACCCTATTAAACCAATTTATAGAACCAAATAGTGATAATTTTCTGTAATCTGACAATTGTTTATCATGTCCATTAATAAATGAAATAGTAATATTAAGAGGATCAAAATTATTTATTTCTGAATTAAATCTTGGCCATTCTAGTAAAATAATTTTTTTTTTAAGTCTTCAAATATTCCAATTTCTTCTACTTCTTCAAAATTATTAATTCTGTAAAAATCACAATGCCATATCTCTATTTCTTTCTTCAAAGGATAAGTCTGAACGATGTTGAATGTTGGACTTGTTACTTCTTCTATTTTTGTAATGGCATTTATAATAGATTTACAAAGAAAAGTTTTACCTACACCTAAATCACCTTCAAAAGTAATTAGGTCATTTGGTTTTAGTAAATATGATATCAAATTACCCATTTTTTTCATTTCATATTCAGATTTGGTAATTATTTCTGATAATGGCTTCATGCTCAATATCTATAATTATCCGACTTAAAAGGGCCTTGAACTGGAACACCAATATAATCAGCTTGCTCATTTGATAGCTTAGATAAAGTTGCTCCTACTTTTTCTAAATGTAATGTAGCAACCTTTTCATCTAAATGTCTAGGTAACGTATAAACCTTATTTTCATAGTTTTTAGATTTTTGCCAAATTTCAATCTGAGCTAAAACCTGATTGGTAAATGAAGCACTCATTACAAAACTTGGGTGACCAGTCGCACAACCCAAGTTAACTAATCTTCCCTTTGCTAATACAATCAAACGCTTACCATCTTGAAATTCAACCTCATCAACTTGAGGTTTAACTTCCGACCATTTCATGTTTTGTAATGATTCAACTTGAATCTCAGAATCAAAGTGACCAATATTACAAACTATAGCTCTATCTTTCATGTCTCTCATGTGATCAACTGTTATAACGTCTTTATTTCCAGTTGCAGTTACAAAGATATCTCCTCTTGGACAAGCGTCTTCCATTGAACAGACTTCATACCCTTCCATTGCAGCTTGTAAAGCACAAATTGGGTCAATTTCTGTTACAATCACTCTTGCTCCACCTTGACGAAGAGAAGCAGCTGAACCTTTACCAACATCACCAAATCCTGCTACTACAGCTACTTTACCAGATAGCATTACGTCTGTAGCCCTTCTAATTCCGTCAACTAAAGATTCTCTACAACCATATAAGTTGTCAAACTTTGACTTTGTTACTGAATCATTTACATTTATTGCAGGAAAGGGAAGATCGCCCTTTTCAGCCATTTGATATAACCTAAGAACACCAGTTGTTGTTTCTTCAGTTACTCCTTTAATGCTGTCTTTAACCTTGGTAAACCAACCTGAAGAAGATTTAAGTCTAGACATAATTTGAGCTTTAAGTGCCTCTTCTTCTTCATTAGCAGGTGAGACAAGAACTTTTTCGCCACTTTCAGCTTTAGCACCCAAAATTATGTATAACGTAGCATCACCACCATCATCTAGTATCATATTAGCAAAGGAATCATCAGACCATGTGAAAATGCTATCAACATACTCCCAGTACTCTTTTAGAGTTTCACCCTTTTTTGCAAAAACTGGGATGTTTTGTTTAGCAATAGCTGCAGCAGCATGATCTTGAGTTGAAAATATATTACAACTAGCCCATCTCACACTAGCTCCAAGACTAACCAATGTTTCAATTAATACTGCTGTTTGAATAGTCATGTGTAAACAACCAGCAATTCGAGTCCCGTTTAATGGCTGCTCTTTGCTATACAACTCTCTACATGCTGTCAATCCAGGCATTTCAGTCTCAGCTATTGATATTTCTTTTCTTCCCCACTCCGCAAGATTTAGATCTGATATTGAATAATCTTTCATAATAATCCTTTTAATAATTTTATTATCGTATAACATTTTAATGATGTTGTGAAAACCTTGAATTGATTGCTAGAAGACTTTATTTTTTACTTTCTTTAAAAGTAACTTTAATACTGCCACCAACACATTCATTTTTTTGATTCAATCTATTTAGAGCTTCAATAGTACCTCCGTGCGCTAGGACTATTTGTTTTGAAATAGATAAACCCAAACCAGAATGATTACCAAACTTTTCATCTTTTGGTCTGTCGGTATAAAATCGATCAAAAACTTTGTTTAGAGATCCGCTTGAAAATCCGGGACCACTATCCTCTACTAGAACAATGACATCCTCTAGATTTTTTTCTAAACGAATATTTATAGTTTGTTTATAATTTGAAAATGAAACTGAATTTTGTATTAAGTTGTCAAAAACTTGTGCAATCTTATTTTCATTTCCAAATACATATACATCTTCATAATACTTTAAAAAGTTTATTTTACAATTAAGCGTAGATGATCTTATATTAACCAGAGTTTCAAGTAGTTTTGAAATATTTGTTTTTTTCATTTCAATTCTAGACAATTCTGAATCTAACCTTGAGGCTGCAGAAATATCATTTATTAGTCTATCAATCCTCTCAACATCATTTTGGATAACCTTTATTAATTTTTTCTGCTCACTTGCATTTTTGACTTTACTAATTGTTTCGGAGGCAGATCTAACCGATGTTATTGGGTTTTTTAATTCATGAGCAACATCAGCTGCGAATTCCGCTATATGATCTATTCTTTTTTGTAATTGATTTGTCATTTTAAAAAATGATCTAGCTAATTTACCAATTTCGTCTTTCCTAAACCTAAATTCACTTAAGTTAAAACTTTTATTATTTTGATCTTCGGCTATTTTATCAGCCTCATTTGATAACTTTACTATAGGATTAGTAATTGATCTTCCAAAATAAAGAGCAAGAGTTATTGTAGCTAGCAATATTAACCCAAATGCCTTGAAAAGTTCAGTTTCTAAATCCACTAATTCTTTTTCTATTTTATCACCTGAAACCGATAGTAAAACTGCACCTCTGACCATACGAATATTTTTGACAGGAATTGCAACTGATAAAAATAATTTTCCATTGTTATCTTGCCTAAGGATCTTTGAATTTTTACCTTTAAGAGCCTGAATAACTTCAGGAAAATTATTAAAGGAAAATTTTTTGTTATCGACATATAATGGAAGATTTAATGGCTTTGATATAATGTTTGAAAATAAAAATACAAAGTTATTAAAATATTTTTTTAGGGAAATATCTTTTTCTACAGAAGGTAATGGGCTTACCTTAACAAAGGGACTATATTTCATACTTGCTTTTGTGTCGGCTATTAAATTTCCATACATATTAAAAAGTCTAGCTCTCATGTTGGACCCATAATTTACTTTTGGTATAAGACTTTGTAAGGCTGGACTAGAGATTTGATTATTTTGAATCAATCCATATTGGTTTTCTGCCAAGGCAAGAGCTTTAGTTAGAGTAAGGCCCTGTCTTTCTATAGCTGCGAATTCAGATTTAATTAAAATATCTTGATACTTGTTAAAGTATAGAATAATTATGGGATATAGTAGTACAGGTAATAAGATTATAAATAATATTCTCATTTTGAGAGGAAAATATAATCTTTTTGTGATTCTAAAAAGCTTTCTCACTTTTTATACATCTCTATACCTATATCCAACCCCATACAAAGTCTCTATACAATCAAAATTTTTATCGAAAACTCTGAATTTTCTTCTCATTCTTTTTATGTGACTGTCAATAGTTCTGTCATCTACGTATATTGTTTCTCCATATGCTGTATCTATAAGTTGATCTCTGTTTTTTACTAATCCGGGTCTAAGTGCTAAGGTATGAAGTATTAAAAATTCAGTAACTGTCAGTCTTATCTCTTGCCCCTTCCATATACAAAGATGCCTGTCTGGATCCAGAGATAAATCATTTCTTTGAATCATTTTATCTGATGTATCTAAATTTTTGTATGAGCCTCTTCTTAGAACGGCTCTTATTCTCTCTATTAAAAGTTTTTGCGAAAATGGCTTAGTAATATAATCATCAGCTCCCATTCTGAGGCCAATTGCCTCATCAATCTCATCATCTTTACTAGTTAAAAAAATAACTGGCACATCATTAGATATCCTAACCCGTTTTAAAAGTTCCATACCGTCAATTTTTGGCATTTTAATATCTAAGACAGCTAGATCTGGAGAGTTTTTTTGCAATGCAACAAGTGCTTGTTCACTATCATTATACGTTTCCACTAACCAGCCTTCTGCTTTTAAGGCCACAGAAACAGAAGCTAAAATATTACTGTCATCGTCAACAAGAATTATCTTTTCACTCATATTTCACCTACTTTTTTTAATAATAATTATTTTTTTTAATTATTTGATTAGAAAATTTAGGTTTATTCAAGGCTAAATTAAGTTGATTTATGTTAAATAATATAATCAATGAGCTTCAGCCCAATTATTTCCAACGCCCACATCTACTTTTAAGTTAACTTTCAAAGGGACCATTGGTAGATTAGCTGTTTCCATTATGGGTAAAATAATATTTGTAATTTCTTCTATACTATTATCACTTATTTCAAATACTAGCTCATCATGGACTTGCATCAACATAGATATTTCTTTTTTGTTCAAAAATTCTCTATGAATTTTAATCATTGCAAGTTTAATTATATCTGCAGCTGTTCCTTGGATAGGAGCATTTATAGCCTGCCTTTCTGCAAACCCTCTCAACCTTTGGTTTTTGGAATTACTATCATTAATATAAATACGTCTTTTGAATAAAGTTTCTACATATCCATTTGTATCTAAATTAGATTTAATTTCTTCCATGTAGTCTCTAATTCGAGGAAATCTATAAAAATACGAACTTATAAAATCCTTTGCTTCAATTGCAGAACACTTTAACTGTTTTGCAAGACCATATGCTGAAATTCCATAGATAATTCCAAAATTAATTGCCTTTGCCTTTCTTCTAAACTCTATAGTCATTTCTTTTAATGGTATACCAAACACCTTAGATGCGGTATCTGAGTGAATATCTAAATTATCGTTGAAAGCATCCAACATTTTTTTTTCATCTGCAATATGAGCAATTAGCCTTAGTTCAATTTGAGAATAATCCATTGACACTAACTTGAAACCTTGCTTTGGCTCAAAGGCTGTTCTAATTAACCTTCCTTCTTCAGTTCTAATTGGTATGTTTTGTAAATTTGGATTGGAAGAGGAAAGTCTTCCTGTACTTGCTCCAACCATAGAATAGTTGGTGTGAACTCTATGAGTTTTAGAGTTTATTTGTTCAACTAATGCATCCGTATAAGTACTTTTAAGTTTAGAAAAATGTCTCCAACTCAAAATAACGTCTCCAATTTCGTGTCCCATATCAGAAATTTTTTCTAATATTTCAACACTTGTTTGCCAGGAACCATTTTTTGAACGTTTGCCGCCTTCAATTTTCATCTTGTCAAACAAAATTTCACCTAACTGTTTAGGAGAACCTACATTAAAATTAGTTTCACTCAATTTGAATATTTGATCTTCCAATTTATCAATCTTTCTTGATAAATTTTTAGAAATTTCATTTAGTTTTTTGGGATTAATAATAATCCCTGTATTCTCCATTTCTAATAATACATTTATCAATGAATTTTCTAATCTTTTATAAACTGAAAATTTTTTTTCATTAATTATTCTTGGTAAAACTCTGTTATAAATTGATAAAGTTATATCAGCATCTTCAGCTGCGTAATTTAAAGCATCTAAAGGAGATAATTGATTAAATAAGATTTTATTTTTTCCCTTTCCGCAAATATCTTCATATTTGATGGTATAATGGTTCAATTCACGCAATGCTAAAGCATCTAATTTGTGACTATCTACTCTTCCAGAGTCTACCACATATGAAATACACATAGTATCACCAACAGGGTTTAAATTAATATTACCATTATGTTCTTGTTTCATTATTAATGCGTCATATTTAATGTTGTGCCCAATTTTTAAAATTGAATTATCTTCTAGAAGTGGCTTAATTAAGTAGATCACATCATCAAATGGAATCTGTTTAAATGATTTTACATTGTCGAAAATAAAACCTGATTGGTTGTTTTCCAAATTTATTCCGTGCCTTAGGGGTATATAACAAGCCTCACCTTCTTCAAATGATAATGATAAACCAACTAAGTTAGCATTTTTAGCATTTAATGAGTCCGTTTCACAATCTACAGCAATAATGGATTTATCGTAACATCTGTCTAAAAAAAGTTTTAAATCTGATAAATTTTCAATTAGATAATAATTTTTTGAAATAGATTTAAATTCCTGATTTTTTTTAATCATCTTTATATTTGGAACTTTTGATTCTTCTTTGATTTTTTCTTTCTCAAAATTTTCATATTTATTTAATAGACTTTTAAATCCATGCGCTTTTAAAAAAGGAATTAATTTATTAAGTTCTAAAATAGAATTTATTTTGAACTCGTCAATTTTTGACTTAACTGGTACATCTTTTTTTAAGGTTACTAATGATCTAGATAATCTTGCTTGATCAGCATATTCTATTAAATTTTCTCTTCTTTTATTTTGTTTTATTTCAATTGCTCTAGTTAACAATTGTTCTAAATCACCATATTGATTTATTAACTCCGCAGCTATTTTAACACCAATTCCGGGAACTCCAGGTATATTGTCACTACTATCACCTGCGAGTGATTGAACATCTATCACTTTACTTGGATAAACCCCAAATTTTTCAAAAACTTGCTCATCATTAATCCAATATTGTTTCATAGGATCAAATAATATGGTGTTATCATCAACTAATTGCATAAGATCTTTGTCACTTGAAATTATGATTACCTTTTTATTTGTTTTTTGAGCGATGTTTGAATATGTTGCTATCAAATCGTCAGCTTCAAAACCTTCCATTTCAACAATGGGTAAGCCAATAGCATTAGTTGCGTCTCTAATTATTGAAAATTGTGGTATTAATTCTTCTGGAGGGTCAGATCTATTAGCTTTATATAAATCGTAAAGATCATTCCTAAATGTTTTTCTTGCAACGTCAAATATAACAGCTACGTACATCGGTTTAAAATCATCAATCAGCTTAAGTAACATTTTAGTAAAACCAAATACAGCATTAACAGGCACCCCATTTTTATTTGTCATAGAGGGTAATCCATAAAAAGCTCTAAAAATATACCCTGAACCATCAATTAAAATTAAATTATCTGGGTCATTTAATTTTATATCCGGTCTTTTATTTTGTTTTAAATTATCGTTCATTTAAGACTATTTTAAAAAAAAATTACAGTTATTATGTTGTTATTATATTATAAATAAATTGATACAATTGTCATTAAATCATAAAAATCTGAGATTTTTTGAAATAAATATGAGAAAAATCATTAGAAAGATTATAAATGAATAAAAATTATTGGAAAATTCCAAATAATAAATTAGCTTTGGAAATTAAAAATCTGAATAAATTTTATGATGGAGATGTAAAAAATATTGCATTAAATGATGTATCTTTAAATGTTCCAGTTGGTAGTATTTTTGGTCTTTTGGGTCCTAATGGTGCAGGTAAATCAACTCTGATAAATATAATTTCTGGAGCGGTGATTAAAAGTTCTGGAAAGGTAATTGTATGGGGCTATGATATTGATGAACATAGAAAACAATCAAAACTGGCAATTGGTGTTGTTCCACAAGAGTTAAACGTTGATGCTTTTTTTACTCCTCAAGAAACTTTAAATTTACATTCTGGTATGTTTAATGTTCCAAAAAAATCTTGGCGGACAGATGAATTATTAAAGTTAATGGATTTAAGTAATAAAGCTAAGAGTTATAGTCGAACATTATCTGGTGGAATGAGAAGAAGATTACTTGTGGCTAAAGCAATGGTTCATTCACCTCCAATTGTTATACTAGACGAACCTACAGCAGGAGTAGATGTAGAATTAAGACAAAAATTATGGAAAAATTTTAAAAAATTGAATGAACAAGGTGTTACAATAATCTTAACTACGCACTATCTAGAAGAGGCAGAAAATTTATGTGACCAAATAGCTATTGTCAGTAAAGGTAAAATTATTGCAAATGAAACTACAAATTCTCTTCTTACAAAATCAAACAAAAAAATTATTAAAATTACATTAAGTAAAATTGAGATTTCAACAAAAGATAAAAATTCTCTTAAAAATATTGGTCAAATAATAATTCACGAAAATAAATTACAATTACACTTTAATCCTAATAAAATATCTACGAAAAAAGTTATTGAAACCTTATATAAATCAAACTTAGATATAATTGATTTATCTACTAAAGATGTGAGTCTTGAAGATATTTTTATTAATATGACAAAAGAAAACAATAGTAAAATATAAATGATATGGTTTGTTTATATGTTAAGATGTAGAGATAATTCAATCTATACTGGCATAACTAATAACTTAGAAAAACGAATTGATGCGCATATGTCAGGAAATGGCTCCAAATATCTTAGAGGTAAGTTACCTGTAAAATTGATTTATAAAGAAGATTTTTCAAATAGAAGTAGTGCTAGCAAAAGAGAAATAGACGTAAAAAAACTAAATAAAAAAGAAAAAGAATTATTAATAAAGTCTGCAAACGATTTTAAAGGAGAAAACATGTCTAAATCTAAATATATTTTTATAGTTTCAATGAATATAAAGTCTGAGTTTGAAAATCTATTTAATGAAATATACGATAACGAACACATACCTTTTTTATTGGAAGTATCGGGAGTTAATAAAGTCACAAGAGGTCAAGGCATCCCTTTTATGTTCTCTATTGGAGGTGAAACTAAGTCAATGGATGCTCCAAGTCAGAAGTTTGTGGCAATGTATGAAATTGAAAATCCAGACGTAGTTAACAGTAATGAATGGTCTGTGGCAGTTGAAAAAGGTCGATGGAGTACTCACGTAAGGCAACATACAAGCGAAAGGTCTCATTTTATGTATAAGTACTGTTAAACTTTAAAGTTTAACAATTAAAATTATTTTTTTGACTTTTTCAAAGATTTTAGTTCATACTAGTTTTATTTATTTATACTTTGGGGAGTGTAAAGATGACAAATATAATTGAAACAAAATTTGGAACCTTAGTTAATACAAGTAAAATTGCTGCAGGTAGTGCGTCTAGCATAAAAAAAACTGGAGCTTTTTATAATTTTTCAATAAGAGTTGCCCAAGATGATATTCGTGAATACTCCTTTACAGATTTGGCCAGAGCTGAATATATGAGAAGAGTTATGATAGGTCATCTCGAAGAAAAAATAAAAATAGAGTCAAAAGCATAGTATCGTGAATAATATCAAGACTTAATTTATTTAATAACCCATTATAATAAATTATTATTGTTAAAAATGTTGTAGTTGATAGATATATGTAATTTTTTTCAGATGATAAATATGTTAAATTGTGAAACGTTCATATAAATTGATTAATTTTTAATAACAAAAATAATTTCTGCATAAATAGATTACATAAAACTAGTGTGAATTGAAAAAACGTTGAGATACCTAAAATTTTGTTCAATATTATTTTAGTCATGGGGGGATAATCATGGAGATAAAAAATGTTTTTTGCAATTATGTTAGTATGTTCGCCAATGAATTTATTCTACCACGAAAAAGAATGTTTTGGGATTGAGGATACTAAAGGTTACTATTCAACAGAAGCAAAATGTAATAAAAGAATGAATGAAATGGAAAATGAGTTATTACACGTTATAAATTATCCAGCAGTTATTAGTAAGAATTGCATTAAAGTTAAATTAGAATCTGTATAATCCTAGCTTAAATGATTTGGATTAATATTCTGGACTATAAACTCTTGTAAGCATATTCTTTTTGAAAAGTGCTTTCTTGATGTATTTATATCTTTTAGATAACAAGACTAATATCATACTGTTTAACTAAACCAATTATCGTATTCTAGATAAGTCACAATTATTGCTAAAATAATGTATGCACTAGCATACCATTTAAAAATATAAGGATGTGGTTTTCCATTTTTTTTCAATTTATATCCTTTTGAAAAATATTAATATTAAAATATGTATCCTACACCAAGACTAAGCAACCAAAAAGTGCCAAATAAAAAATGTAAAAATATAGAGAAATAAATTGCCTTTAAAAACTTATTTTTACCATCGTCCCACCAACGGATAAATATATATATAAACTTTGAAAATTTATTTCCTCCGTCATTCCACCAATCATTGAATTTTTTTTCTGTCAGTTTTCTGTTCATTGTTTATTTTAGAACAAGAGTTGAAGATTTTCAATTTTTTAAAAATTATTATAATTTGGTAATTACATATTTTAAAATATTTATTTAACTATGAATTGATAACCCATATTTGGATTAGTGTGTATTGAAGGACTTATAAAGAAGAAAATATAACCTTTTAACAAAATAAAAAATGTGACAACACAAAAAAATATTTTTAATTCTTTTCTCATAATTATAACTTAACATGTATTAGTTAAATTTGATAACAGATTATTTTTTTCATCATTTACAAATCAGATAGCACTCATTCAGGTAAAGGTTATCCCCAGTATATGGTTTATGTGCCGGAGTTTCTATGAACAAACAATATACATCTTCTTTAAAATATTTAATGTATCTTTAAGAACTTCAGATATATCCTCAACAAGTTTTTTTCTTTTAATATCTCGCCTTTGTCTCAAATCTACATGAATGACTGAAAAACCAACACCTATAAAACCAATTTTTCTTTAATAGAAACATTATTATATTAAATTTCTTGGGAGCTAATGTTTTTAATACAACTTCTCTTACTTTGCTGTATCTTTGTTTTAAATAGTTCTTTTGGAACATTTATTCTTATTAACTCCATTACAACTCATAATAATAATTAATACATATTTATAATATAATTATATTGATAAATGAGTCACGTAAAGTGTTAATTTTTTAATAACTCATACAAGTTATTTAGCATATTACACTGATAAGGTACTAAGTATAATTATAGCGTATGTGTGTGTCTATTTGTTTCTGTGTCATTCTGGTGCAGGTGTTATAGCTTTTTGCCTCGAGCTTTTACTAATTCATTTAATTTGTTTCTCATTCTTATACCTAATTGCTTAAATATAGTTATTTCTCAACTCCATAAAAACTTCCTACTCCAGTCACCATTGTCATAATCTAATGTTTCATAATCTAAAGTTTTTCTATATACTCAACCGATAAGTCTAGGTTTTCTCTTTATCCTATGCAGTAATTTTTGGATAAGAATTGCGTTTTCAGCAATTTCATATGAATGATTAATAGAGAATTAGTTTAGTTTAGTTAATTGAAATTTACACTTGAAACTTTAATCTTATCCTTAGTTATAAATTATAGCTTTTTGTATCTTTATTAGATATTAATGTCTCATAATCTATAGATGCAATTAGTTTATTAGTAATTATTAAAAATAACATTAATGAAAACATTTTTTTCATTATCAATATAACTCTGTCCTATTTTTGGTTGTTAAAAGGCATTGTAATTAGTTTTATCATATAACCATAAAAAACAGGGAGCATTAAAACTTTAAGAGCTGCACCCATTTTATCTATGTCACCCCAATTGTCATACCTTCCTCCAGTCAAAGCAATTAACCCAATTAACATTCCCAGCCATCCAAAAAAAATGGCTCCTTTTCCAAAATTAGTTATATAATCTTCTTTTTTATTCTGGATAAGAGAGTAGCCAAAGGCTCCTCCAAAAACAATTAGAATACTATTAATATCAAAGTATAAGAAAATACCAATTTGAAATAGAGCACCTAATACTAAAAACATGCAAATTAACAATCCTAAATATTTGCTCAACATTGATCTCCTTTAATCTCATTTATATTGGCTATAGACAGTTTAATATTTTAACGTGTTTTGCACCAAATGATTCCCATGCTTTTTTTAGTTTGGTGGAACAATTTCCAATAATAGTTATAGGCTCAAAATCAACAGAACCAATAAAAACAGGTAATAAATTTCCTACATTTTTCATATGTTCAAGAGTGGCTTCGCTATCTTTATATCTTTCATGTATGTATAAAGTTGTATCATCTTCACTTAGCCAAAAATCATATGAAATAGCACCATCTTCAATGCGTGTTGCTACTACCATTGCCTCAATAGCTTTTTTCATATTTTTTAATTCGCCATCCTTTACTTTTGCAGTAATAGTCCAATATATATTTCCTGTTATCTTTATAGTAAATACCTTTTTTAATAATTTTTTGATAAATATTTATAAAAATTATTAAAATATTATATATAGATACAAAATTAAAATAACATATTATAAATTTTTAATCAGCAATGAAAAACCAATAATAATTAAAAATTATTAAAATAGTTTTTCTAAAAATTGCATTAGTGATTTTATTTCTGATTTTGATTCCTAAATATTGTCCTAATAATGCTGAGCCGTTAATAAGAAGGCTAGGTAACAAATCAAAATAAGTACCTAAATCGTGATAACTAAGAGATGAGTATAGTGGTATAGAAGCTAGAAAATACATAGTTGCTATAGTTCTAATAAAATTCTCTTATGCTAAACTTTAATGAAACTAAAAAGGTAATTATAGTAGCAGTATAAAATGTAGATATCCCACAAAGAATACCAGAAAAAAAACCAACTATGATTGATATTTTTTTCTCATGTTTAGGTTTGAGAGTATTTAGATTTAATCCTAAAAAGTTGATGGATGTAAAAACAATAATTGTTAATGCAATAATTATTGAATTTTTTTTAAATCCAGACTTAATATTAATTTTCCACCAATAAGTATGCCTATAAAAAGTATTGTAAACATTGGAAAGGATCTATAATTGCTTATTCCTCTTTTAATATCCATTTGAATAAAGTTTGTAAATATAACTGGAAAACATAAAAGCATCGTTGCTTTAGTTGGAGATAAAATAAAAGCTATTAATGGCACTTAAAACATAGACATTCCATTACCAACAGAACCTTAAACTATTCCTCCAAAAAAAACAAAGCATAAAATTACAGCAATAGTAATAGGTTCAAAATATTCTAAATACATGATTATACTTTAAGTTAAACCAACACTTCTCTTAAAGTGTTAACCATTTTAATGACTCATACAGAGTCATAAAGCAGGGTTAATTTAATCAGAGTCACTAGTACATGAGATGTGGTTAGTGTAGGTGTGTGTGTCTCTGTGAGTTAGGACTTAAACTTTCAAATCCTGGAGAACAATATTTCTACTTGCCTCTATAACAGGGTCTGCGGCTTGAAGGTCTTTTATGATGTTTTTGGTAAAATTTTCTAATTCATTTTGACATTGTTTAAATGAATATGGACTTTCATACTCAAACAAAATTGATATTTTAAATGTTCCCTTCATATTCCATATTTGATTAAGACAAAATCTTGTACATCCTTTTTTTTTAAGTTTGTCAAACAATGCTGTACCATTATCTTCCCAAATTCTTCTAAAAAGAAGCATTTGGGCTTCTGTCTTGAAAGTAAAAGTATTATAAGTCATTAAATTTGCTTTTGTATCCAATAGAAACTCCCAGTCTGCAAAAATTTATAATAAATTAAAGTATCAATCAAACCTATCTATGTTAAGTAAAAGGCACAAAATGTTTCTCACTTTGTTTCACAGTTTTAATTGAAAATAAGAAAATGTAATAATTACAGTATATTAATTTTTAGAATGGTGCGGCTGAGAAGCAGTTCCATGCTCTTACAATGCATCGTGTCCTATCACAATCAAGCTATACATTAAGATATGGATACGTATGGCATTGTCAATAGGCACGATATGTTTCACACTTTGTTTTACACTTTAAATTAACCGTTACCAGTACAGAGTAAGTGGGTATGGATATGTATAAATATACCTAACTATAATAACACTTATATGTATCACTTAAAGTGTAACACTGTCCGTGGGACATGGGGGTATGGCTAGATATGTATAGTTAGGGTGTGCAGCAGATGGGGTTTTTAAAGAGTAAAATTATATTTTTTTATAAAAATAAATAATCTAAATTCAAAAATGTTATAACTTTTTATGTTCCTATATGATTAAATTGAATTAAATGAGGAAAATATAATGAGAGGACTAAATACAAAATCACAAAAAATAATATTTGTCATTCAATGTAGTATCAAATCTGATGCTAATGAATTTCAAACATGGGCAAAAGACCGTGCCGCAAAATATGTATTTAATTTAAAGGAAGAAAAAACTATAAGTTATGAATGGCATTTGTCTGATGATAATTCAGAAGCAACATTAGTAGAGTCATTTATTGATAGTGATGGTGCATTGCAACGTTTGAACAACCATATGTCAAGCCCTATAGCCGAAGAAGTAATGCAACATGTTGATATTAAAGAATGGCTAGTTTTTGGCAATTCTAAACAAGATTTAATTGATACACTAACTCCTTTGGGTGCCAAATTCAAAAGGCAGCATTGTGGATTCAATCATAGTTCAGAATAATTTCTTTTAGGCTATTTAAAAATATTGATTACTAATTTATTTAGTTATTTAAGTTATAATCCTTACCTTAATCAAAAAAATACACCTCGTAATGTGTGAACCATTTAATTACTCATACAGAGTCATACAGCAGGGTTAATGTAATCAGAGTCAATGGTATATGAGATGTAGTTATAGTGGTTGTGTGAGTCTGTATGAGTCAAGGATAGAAAAGCTGATCAAGGTTAGTTTTATTTAAAGAAATACCTTAATTTGATTACTGCATTTGTTGATTTAATATGAAGATCTAAGATGTCACCATCTGCCTCTTTCCATTCTGCTTCACCACGATCTGTATAGTCAATTGATGTAACGAATTGAAGGTTCTCATTAATTACTCTAGTAATGCCAAAACCGAAACGAGTTAATATATCATTATTACTATTTTTGAGACCCACGTTGTAAACATTTCCTGTTACGGACGTAACTTGATGATCATTTGCATTAATACTAAACCTTGAAAAACCTAATCCACCATTAATAAAAAATTTGTATTTTGGATTTAAATCAAAGTTACGTTCAACTTCAAATATTATACTCTTTGCATTATATTTAGTATTAACGTTATACCATTTTGTTCCATCCAAGAGTGTCTGAGTTCCATGATTGAAATTTGAATCTACTTGTTCTATGGACGTTACAAAATTGTAATCGTTATTCAATTTTTTTTCCAAAACCTATACCAAAAGATTTTGTACCATCCATACCATAGCCATCAGCATTTATAACTCTTCGTGATAATGTGCTTTCATGATCATCATATTTGTTTGTTTTAGAAATAGCTTCTGAACGTCTAATTTCTAAAAAATAACTAGACAAATCACTATTTGATTTTGCAA
>ARQU01000013.1 GCA_000384615.1 alpha proteobacterium SCGC AAA536-G10
GGTGCGCTCTGAGTGAAGTTATGTTCATATACAGTGCACCATTTGCAACTGAACTTTAGCAATAGCAACAGTTTATGTATTCCTGAATCCGTGTCAACAGGCACGTTTTCTTTCACAGTTTCTTTCACAGTTAAAAAATGTTCCCGTAATGGAATAGCCTTACTTAAATGATAATTATATCTATATGTTAAAGACACTTATATGTAACATTTAAATGACCCTACCCATGCATGACCCACCCTGGGTATGTACGTATATATACATATGCTCTTACACAGATGTGCTAATATAGCTGTTAACCATTTTTAATGGAGATTTGAGTCTAACTGAGAGCTTTTAGTGTATTCAGAATCTATGACATATGAGTGTATATCTTTGACTCTGCAGAGTCCTTAAATGAGCAGGAATGATGGTTCTAATTAAACTGTACAAGAACTCTATCTTTATCACCTTGTAGTTCAGGTGTTTGTGAGCCAGATGATTGTTGAACTACGTTTTGTTCTACGTATGCGTGTAGTTCACGTGCTGTTATCTTATTGTCAGCATTTGCATCTGCATCACCTTCCATGCCCTTCATGAGGAAGTATGAGAACATACCATGTTTTGCTTCTTCTAGTGGTTTACTTGTCTGGTCACCTGCAGCTGCACTAAAGACTGTGAAGTTATTTGGTATGGATTGTTCAAGTGCACGTATTGCTATGGGTCTAGAGGCTATTAGCATGTCTGTGCCTCGAGTGGTTCCACTGTAGCATGTATCTAGGAAGACTATCACACTTCTTGGATTAGCTTGTTGAATATCTATAAAAAATTGTTTTCGCTTTATAGCAGACTCTAACAATCTTGGAGAACCATCGTAAGGAAGTAAGAACATATCCTTGCCATTATCAGAGGCTAAGCCATGCCCAGCAAAAAAAATATAAATATCTGTTTTATTAGTTTTAGTAGAACGAGCAATCCAATCTTTTATTGCCAAACCAATTTCAACTCTATCAGCTTTTTGATTAATAAGTTCTTTGATGTTAGATGCAGGCACTCCTAATTTCATTTTAGCATAATCGTAAAATTGGCGAGCATCTTTGTCAGCATAAATAGCTTCAGCGTTTGTTCTAGAATAGTCTGCAACACCAATTATAAGAGCAAGTGAATTGGGATTGGTATAAACTTTTTTGTCTGCTGGGTTAAGTCTGTCAAAACTTGGGCCCGAAGCTTGTTCAACGTTCTGACGTTCAATTGTTAAATTTTTTGAAGACTTATTCCCTTTTTTATCAAAAGCAACAATCTCAACATTTAGACCATCACGTGGAATATATAACTCAATATTATAACTACCTTTTTTCGTTAAAGGCATCTGTTCACCATCTACCAATATTTCAACTACTTCTGTATTGTCAGTTACTCTTCCTGAAATTATAGCGTTTGCGCCAGAAATTCTGTAAGAAGAAATTATTGTAGGTTTTTGAGTGTCATTTTTTATTTTTAATTTCTCTTTCTTTTTTTTTGCCTTAAGTGCTGCTAACTTTCTTTTTAATTCCTTCGCTTCACGCTTAACTTTGTCTAATTCCTTTGAGTTTGAAGCTATGTTAGTATCGTTTTTATTCATTTTTTTTATATATTCACCATTTTTAAAAACACCTTCAAGTACAGAACCATTAGCAAATGTAAATACACCCTTACCATGAGGTTTATCATCTTTATGTTCTCCAATATATTTATCTCCATTCGCCCATTGATAAATCCCATCACCATTGCCTTTATCATTTTTGTGTTCACCAATATATTTATCACCATTAGCCCACGTCATAGTGCCTTGACCATAAGCAACATCATTTTTATGCAGACCAGTATACTTACTTCCATTTGAATATATAAAAGTGCCTTTACCATCAGCTTTACCTTTAATATGTTCACCAAAATATTTATCACCATTTTCCCACTTCATTGTTCCATAACCATGCGCCAGGTCATTTTTATGTTCTCCAATGTATTGGTTGCCATTAGCGTAATTAAATACACCTTTGCCATTTGCTTTACCATTCTTATGTTCACCAACATATTTGTTTCCATTTGCCCAGGTCATAGTGCCCTGACCATTTGCAAAATCTAATTTAAATTGTCCGACATATTTTGCTCCGTCCTTCCAAACAAGAGTCCCAGAACCATCAAATTTGTTGTTTTTAAATTCACCATTATATTTTGCGCCATTGGAGAATTTATGTATTCCAACGCATAAATGTTTGTAATTTTGGTTTGAACATTTTGGTAATGATTTTTTTGATGATTTATTAGATTCTTTTTTTGATAATATGCTAGCAATTTTACTGTTTTGTTTTTTTATTTTTTTTGAATATTGAAAAATATTTTCTTTCCAAACGCCCTCTAAAATTTGGCCGTTAACTTTGTAAAGAGTACCTTCTCCACTATATTTATCATTTTTAAAATTACCTATATACTTTTTACCACTTTCAAAAATAAAAGAACCATAACCATTTCTTTTTCCATTTATATAGCTGCCAGTATGTTTATTTCCATTACCCCAAGTCATGGTTCCCTGACCATCCTTTAAATCATTTTTAAACTGTCCTTCGTACTTGCTACCGTTTGGATATTTGAAAGTACCATAACCATGTCTTTTACCGTTTAAATATTGACCTGAATGAACGAAACCTTTGAACTTATCATTAGCTAAATAGTAGTATGTTCCGTAACCATTTAGAGAACCATCTTTATACTCACCTTCATATTTGTTTCCATTATTATGAAAATATGTTCCCTTCCCATGTCTTTTTCCGTTCTTATATTCTCCAGTATATTTATCACCTTTAAACTTACCATCGGCGAGGTAAAAAAATGTTCCCTCTCCATCAATTTTGTTATTTTTTTGTTCTCCTACATACTTATTACCACTTGGAAAAACAACTCTTCCTAAACCATGTCTTTTTCCATTTTTCCACTCACCTTCATAAAAATAACCTTTATATTTATCATTTGCTAAATGATAGTATTTACCATATCCATGGAATTTATTATTTTTAAAATCTCCTACATATTTTCTTTTTGAAGAAATAACAGTTCCAAAACAGTTATGCTTTCTTCCAGATGCTGGACAGTTTCGTAATTTATTGTTTGTTTTATTATTTTGAGGTTTTATTTCTGAAGAAGCTGTTATGACTTTTTCACTTCTACATTTAAAATTTCGTAGATTTAATTCTTGCAAGGTAGCATTATAAGCTTCTTTATTAATATTTTTCTTATTTTTCGAGTTATTTAGATTATTGCACAGCTGAGATGAGCTTAATCTTTTAACTTTACAATTTGTATTATCAGAAATTGCAAATAAACATTCTATATCGCCTTTTTCATATTTCAGAGATGAAGCAACATCTTTTGCTGACTTACAACTCGTCAAAAATATAAATAATAAAGAAATAACTATAATATTTTTAAAAATAATCATTATAAAATTATATTAATAAATTAGGCATTTGTTAAGGTCCTTAGCGTAAATCAAAAGATTGAAACACAACCTTGAACAGTCAATAAAATTATTACAAATATTAATGCTTTTATTATTGTTTTATCCATTTTTATCTCCTTTTGTATTAACTTTTATAATTTTAAAATCATTATCTTTATCATCAGTTAACTCTTTTATTAGACTTCCTAACTTATCACTTTTTTCTAAAATAACACTTTCACCTTTTGATAATCTTTGAAGAGCATCGTGAGCATTATTAGCTTTTAAAAAATCTTTATTAAGTAGAGAACTTGTGCCTGCAGAATAAAAATAATCAGCTGCTCTTTTTTTATTTCCTTTGTTCTCTAATAACAAACCAGAATTAAAATAAGCATAGCTATTTTTATTATTTATTGAGATAGCTTTGTTATATGCTGCAAGTGCTTTATCTGATTGTTTTAATTTTGAATAGGCATATCCAAGACCATTTAAGTAATCACTGTCTATTTTGATGGCAAGCGCATCTAAAAAAGTTGATGCTGCTTTTTCATACTGATTGAGCATTAATTGCGAACGACCTTTTAGAAATATGAGTTTATGATTATCTGCATTTGATTTTAAACTTATATTGATTAAATCTATTGCTTCACCGTATTTACCAGAAGCAAACAAAACTCTTGGAGACTTTTGTTTTTTGTTAACTTGTTTCGGTGCTATTGGGCTTGCATTAATTTTAGGTATCGCAGCATGTTTTAATTGATTTTTATTTTGAACATTAGTTGTTTCAGGAAGTGTTTTTAAAACACGTCTCACCACTGTATCAATCATTTGAAAAGCGACTTCCTCCTCAGTATTACTTGACGCTGAAAATAAACCTGTTGCGAGCCCTATTGGAGAAAAAGGTATAGAACCTGCTCTAGATGTTGCTGTATGACTTGCTTTCCAAAGAACTTGATTATTTTTATCTTTTAAAAATAGGCTAAGACCTACATTTGTAGACGAATAAGCAACATAAAAATCATTTTTAAATTCAGTTATAGTTCCCTCTAATAAGGCATCACAATCTAAATTTTTTAATATTAATTGATTAGTATTTGAAGATTTCATAACAAAAGCTACTTTATGAAGCTCAATATCCTGGTAGTTTTTAGGAGATAAATGTCCATAGATAGCATGTCTAATTAAACTAACTTTATCTAAAGATTTGTATTCATTTACATTAGAAATATCTTTGATTTTTCCAATAGCTATACAATTAATATTATTTGGGTTAAAATTTTCTGAGAGAGAATACTGTACTTCTGGTAGTATGTTTTTAGATTGGCTAAAATTGTTCACTTTAGAATATTTGGGAGTCTGGCATGAACTCAACAAAAAACATAACAGTATAGTTTTAATAAGATTGTAATCAATTTGTTTAAAGGTCATTATATGCCTAATTATAAATTTTTAACCCTAATTATCTATTCCTTTACACTAGCATGCTTCAATATCAAAGCATATGCAATTACAGAAAATCAATATTTAGTTATCAACAAACTAATAAATGAAGAAAATATAGATAAAGCGTTTTCTGATTTAAAAGTTCTTCAGAAAAATGAAACTAAATTATCTGCTCGGAGTCAGATTTTAATTGGTAAAATTTATTTAGCTCTAGAACAACCCGCAAAAGCATTTAGCTTTTTTGAACAAGCAACCTTCACTTCTGTTTCAACCGATGACCTAGCTTACGCTGGGATGTCAATGTCAGCTATAAAGTTAGGTAATTTATCTGAAGCTAAAACTTATGCTGAAAAGGCTCTCAATGAAAACCTAGACTTAGTTGAAGCTAAATTGGCGCTTGGTTTAGTGTTTTCAGATTATGGTCAAATGGAAAAAGCAGAGACCTATTTTAAAAAGGCTATTCTTGCTAGTCGTAATTCACTTATGTCTGTGCGAACCTACGCAAGTTCTAAAATGAGACAAGGAAGATATAAAGAAGCAAGAAATATTATTACCAATGCTTTGCTTGAACAAAAGTCTGATGCTGCAACAACAGACTTGCTAGGAAAGATATTTTGGATTGAAGGTGATATAAAAGAGGCAGTAAGACTTAGAAGTGCTGCTTCAGATATGTTCCGAAAATCAGGAAATATTGAAAGAGCAGAACAAATTGTATCATGGTTAAATACTGCCGCTATGCCAAAGGTAAATGAAATTAGGAAAAGCGAGCGCGTTGAAAAAGAAAAGATAGAAAAAAAGAAGGTTGAGAATAAGAAAATTGAAAAAAAACCTGGCTCATCCAAACCTAAATTAGCGTCACCTAAAAGAGCAACTTTAAAACCAGACACAAGACCAGAGGAAATATTTGTTGATAAAGACAAACCAACTTACACGGGCAGTGGTGTTATATTAAATGACGGTGAATGGGTTGTAACAAATAGACATGTGATTGAAGATTCCCAATACATTGTTGTTCGTAATGGTTTGGGAAAAGTAAGGGAAGTAGAATCTGTTGAAGTTCCAACTGATGAAAACATAGATTTAGCTTTATTAAAACTGAAGAAGCCATTTCCATCTAATTTTAGTTTATCAATAGATGATATAAAAAGACCAAAACCTGGCGAACAAATTTATGTAATGGGCTATCCTATGTCTTCTATTTTAGGAAGATATAATCCTTCCATATCACAGGGTATAGTAAGTAAAACTTCTGGATTTGGTGAAATGACTGGCGAATTTCAGATAACAGCTAAAATGAATAAAGGAAATAGTGGTGGTCCTATTTTTAATGACAAGGGAGAAATTATTGGTATTTCTGTTGGTAAATTGAATAAAACTGAGGTTTTAAACCAAGATGGTTTTATACCAGAAGATGTAAATGTTGGAATATCAGGTGAAGTTTTATCAAATTTTCTTAATATGCCTATCAAAGCTAATTTAAATGAAAGCGAAAAATATGATGCATCTCAGATTTATGAGTATATGCGACCATCTGTTGTATTTATTGTTAGTCAGTAGTACTTCAATCTTTCTAATTTTTATCCCTTTTACATCAACTGCTGAGATTGTGAATGGTGAAGGAATTTATGAATTACCTAACAATATCTCTGTACAAGACGCTTGTGATAATGCTGAACTTAAAGCTCAGTATGATGTTTTAAGGAAGCTTGGATTGGAGAGATTAAAGTCTAATCAAGTTGAGGCTTGTACTGATACAGGAGAGAAAGCTAATTGTCAATTTTATCAAAGCACTTTCAATTTTGTAACTGGTGGTTACATTAAAAATTATGAGGTCATAAAGAAAAATTCTGAACATTTCATCAATAATTTTAAGTTTTGTCGTGTAATAATTAAGGCTGAAGCATATAAATATAAAGGTGAACATGACCCTGAATTTATTCTATATGCTGACGTAGGAGATAAAGTTCGTTTTTTTGAGGGAAGCCCATTAGTTATTTATGCTGACTTATCTAAAGAAGCATATATATATGTACTAGGGTGGTATCCTGACATTGATAAAGAAAATTATTATAAACTTTATCCAAACGAGTTTGAGAAGGATAATTTTTTAAAAAAGAAGTTTACTATACCAACAAGGGATAATTCAAACAGATATGAGCTAAAATTGAATTTCCCAGAAAATTTAAAAAAGGATGAAACGCAGGAGTTTATAATTGTTCTTGCAACTAAGAGAAAATTTGCGATACTTAATAAGATAAAAATTTCAAAACTTTTATCTAGATTAGATGATGAGAATAAACATAATTGGTATATGCAAAAGATTGGTTATTCAGTTTTGAGGAAAAATTAATGAAAAAAGTAATTTTTATTTTATCAGGTTTAATAATACTTGCTGTAAGTTCTTGTGGTCCTAAACCAGGAACTCCAGAAGCTGCTCTGAAAATAAGAAAAGACCAAATAGAAAAAGTAGAAAAAAAGGTTGAAGAAACTGTAGATAATATTCCTAAATGGTGTTTAAACCCTCCTGTTAGTGACTTTGCATTAGCTGCATGTGGAACTGGTGAATCAGCTAGTATGAACATGGCCAGAAATAGAGCAATACTTGATGCAAAACGTCAATTAGCAGACAGTATTGATAGTGAAATTTCTTCGCGTATGGAGGATTTTTTAAAATCAACTGGCATGGGTTCAAATGAGCAAGTCAAACAAGCAAGTGAAATAGTTACTAAAAATACAACCATTCAAGCAAAATTAATCGGTTATAAACAAACAAAAACTGATGCTATTAGTATGGATGGAAAATATCAGTTTTATGTATTAATTGAATACCCTGTTGGTAAAGCTAATCAAGCTCTCTTAAATACAATTAAACAAGATGAAGTTCTAAGCACTCAAAAAGATGCCGATAAAGCTATGGCTGAATTAGAAGCAGAAATTGATAAAAGAAGAAAGAAGTAATTAGTTAAACTGTACAAGAACTCTATCTTTATCACCTTGTAGTTCAGGGGTTTGTTCATCATCTGAATGTTGGGCTACATTTTCTTTTAAATAATAATGAAGTTCATTCGCAGTTATTTGATTGTCATTATTGATATCTGCTTCGCCTTCCATACCCTTCATTAAAAAATATGAAAATATACCATGCTTGGCTTCGTATAATGGATTACTAGTTTCATCAGCACCAGCAGCACTAAAAAGAGTAAACCCATTTGGTACAGATTGTTTTTTTGCTTTAATTTCAACTGGTCTTGACGCTATCAAAGTTTCTTCACTTCTAGTTTTACCAGAATAGCAAGTATCAAGAAAAACTGTCACACTTTTAGGATTTGCTTGTTGTATTTCATTAAAAAGTCTATTTCTTACTAGTGCAGTGTCATCTAGTAATTTTACTCTTCCATCAAATGGTAATAAATAAATTTGTTCACCATCGTTTGATGCAAGTCCATGTCCTGCAAAAAATATATAAATATCTGATTTATTCTTTTTTGTAAGTCTTTTTAGCCATTTTTTTGCAGTTAGTAGAATTTCTGCATATTCAGCTTCTTCATTGAGTAAAACCTTAATTCTATTTTCTGGTACACCAAGCTTTTCAGATGCATAATCCTTAAAAACTAGAGCATCATTATCTGCAAATAATGCTTTCGTAGCATTTTCATAATTAGCAATACCAATAATTAAAGCTATTGCATTTTTATTTACTTTTACTGATTTATTTAATGGGTTCAAATCATCAAAAATTATTGCAGTGCTAATCTGTTTCCTATCTGGGATTAACTTGATAGTTGTAGAAGCACTCAATCCAGCTAAATCAATTACTTTTATTTTAATTTCTTTACCAGATGAAGGAACATAGGAAGAAAATTCAAAATCACCATTATTATCAAATGCCACAGGCTTATTATTAATAAGTAGTTCAGCTATTCCAAAATTGTCTTGTACATTACCATTTATAATTCCTTGTTTACCAATCGTTTGGTTTGATAAAATTTTAATATTTGGAATTGATGTATCATTATCAATATTTACATTTTTTTTGATTTGACTTTGTTCTAATTCTCTAATTTTCTTTCTAAGAATTTCTGCTTCACGTTCTGCTTTATTTAGTCTGTATGTGTCGACATCCTTGGTAATACTATTAGTTTTATTTCCAGATAGAACTTCGCCACCATGTTTTTTCCATAAATCATTAAAATTATCTGCGACAGCTATTTTTGTAGCTAATATTAAGAAAGCATAAACATATAATATTTTCATTTAGCCTCTGGTCCATAGATTGCTCTTAAAAGTCCACCCCCATCTAATTGAATTTCGGCTGTTCCGTTGAACATTCTTAATTTTGAATCATAATTAGAATTTACATAAGTTCCATTACCAACAACTTTGTCATTAAAGCAACTTAAATAAATCTGACCCTTTGATTTGTTTCTTCCAACGTAAAATGTTCCTGTACAGACTTGAACGTCTGCGTCATTCTTAATTTTAAATGTATCCATTTTTTTATTTTGACCTGGATTGTCAGCAACATATGTCCCTTTAATTCTTGAAATTTTTCCATTTTGATTAATTTGAGCATTAAATGGCATTATACCTCTGCTCCCTAAATAAGCTCCTTCGTCATATAAAAAGGTATTATTTACTGCAACTACTCTACATTTACAATCAGCATTGAAGTTAGCATTGAAATTCCTCATACCATTCTCACAGCCTGCTTTAGCTCTTTTCAAACTGCTTGAAAGACTAGTATTGTTTCTTGCATAATAACGGTAACTGCATGCTAATGGGTATGCACCAAACATAGATTTAAACTTATATTTATTACCTAAGTAATTTCTTATATATTTACTGCTTTTTATTTTTGATGTAAAATTACTATCACCTGCTTCGGCACTTCTTGATAAAGATTCTAATTTAGCAAATGAACTAGAATTTAAATTATATATATCTGATTGGATGTAAGCTCTTTTGACCTCAGATGTATTACATGATGCAAGCGTGAATAAAATTATTAATAAATAGAAATTTTTCATGTCATTACTCCTTATTATATTAACATATTAACTATTTTTTAATTAAATTAAAATACCAATTTTAAAAATGTTCCCGTAATGGAAAGGGTCTAAACGTTCCTTGTATTATAATATTGATTATGTCTTTCCATTCTTCTTTTATATCCTTTAGTAGGACTACCTTTAGTTAGATGATAAAACATATCTATGAAATAATCATAGTCTAAGTGTCTAAAGCTATATAAGCCCTGCTTAGTCATATTCTTGTTATATTTTACTTTAACTTTGTATACATACATAACTCTTTCAAATGCTTCTTGCATTAAGGTATACAATCTATTCTCATCTCCTAATTGTACAACAAAGCTGTCATGTACAGATAGTATAGCTGTGTCTCTCTGTATGAAATCATCAAGAATATGTTCTACTATCATACTGTCATAATTCATCAGTTTAATGCCTTCACCACTACATATTTTATGAGCAATTGGATGATGTTCTTTTTTAATATTGGTTAAGATTCCTGATAGTCTTTGATTAGTGAACTCATAAGGCATAGTTTCATAATCATGTTCATTTCTAAATGCTTTAAACAAGCTAGTTTCATCGTTAGCATTGATAGCCAAGAGTAACAAAAATTTGATTATCTTTCTTGAATGTTCAGGGTCATTTACAAAGTGTATGTTAATATCATATGGGTCTTTGCTAAAGTTGCTCCAGTAATCAATTCCCATTAGAGCATAGAGCATGATTACATGAATAGCTGAGTAATCTATTTCAACTGTAGCAATGTTATTAATACGTATATCTTTACGTATCTTACCATCTATTCGTTGCCACCATCCACCATAGAAACGACCACCTTCATCAAAGCTGTTATTGTTAAATACTCGTCTTACAAACTTATCATGATGGGATATATTTACGTACTTAGGCTCATTACTTCTTCTTCGTCTTTTGGGTTTAATAAGTATTCTTGGAGCATCATATTTCTGAATATCAATAAAGCTCTTCTCAAGTAGTTTATTATAAGCAATGAGTTGCTTTCTCATTCTTCTGGTATTTGTGTTATCCTCATACTCTATCTCTTCTTTATTCTCATCTCTTAGAACAATGGTTTCTTTACCTTCGTGATGACCAATTACAAACTCAAGGAAAGCAGTATCCTGAAACTTCTTAATCAATTTATCTGATGCACTTATACGTGATACATAACTAAACCTTTGAGAAAAACGTTCTCCTTTTAGAAATGTAATAAGCTCTAATTCTTTAAGCTCATTAACAATATCTATTGTTGTACGTTTGATGTTAAGGGCATTGTATCTGCTTTTACCTGCCTTGTAGGCTTTAGGTGACATAGCAACACCAATAGTTAATGTGGGGTCATCTCTCCAAGCAACATACAAATCAAGAAGAACAACTTTAAGATGTTTCTTTCTAATGTTTGTTTTCTGTTTGAAGTACGTATTAAAAATATCATCTACAAAAGTATTAACTTCTGGATAATCTGACCATCTATGTACATCTAAAGGTCTAGAATGAGTATAATCTCTTACTTTCATAGAAATAATTTAATCAGATATATTAATTATTAACAATTATATTAATTTACTAAGGCTCTTTCCATTACCAGAAGATTTTTGATTATAATAAAATTAAGTAAATATAATTAGTAAATATCTCAATAGGATTTAATAGAGGATTAACAATCATTACAAATACAACAATAGATAATATTGACAAGTATTTGAAATGTTCAAATATATGATTTTCATCTTCTATGGTTACATCTTTACTTTCCACAACATATCTTCTTGGTGTTATTTCACCTTCTATCTCACCAAGTCTGATTAGATTGTTACGAATAGACTTTTGGCTGCGATTAAGATTTCTACAAATTTTATAAACAGAATAACCTTCTTCAAACATTCTACGAAGTTCAGCAGTTTCATCTTTTGTATATCTTCCAACTCTTCTTTTCATAATTTATTTCAACTTAAATATAATCTTTAATAATAAATAATCCCCAGCACAAAATAGCACACCATATTAGAACTCTTTTTTGTTTATGTGACATATGATAAGCTTAATATATTAACCATAATTATACAATGAAGCTCATATGAGATATTTATTTACAATAAGTGTATTAATATTATCAATCATTCCTCCAGCAAATGCTGAAACATGGAAGTATTTCTGTACTGGGGAAGTAAATCAATTCTTCATTTCTATTAATACAAAAAAGAAAACGATAATTACTGGTAATAGTAATCCTAAAAAATATTGGTTAAAGGACGATTATACTTTCTGGCACTCTGCAAGTGAATATTCAGTTTATGAATACACATTTAAAAAATCATATAATAGGCTATCAGGTATTCTAAAAGTCAAAAGTCATCATCTAGTAACAAGTCGAGAAGAATGGTACGATTATGAGTGTTCAATTAATCAATAACTTGCTGGTGTAATCAGATGAATTATGCATTTAAAATGATGGCAGTTATATAATTACTACAATAGATTAGTTACGTGTGCATTTTCCCCAAACTGGAGATATGTCTCTGTATCTTTTAAAATCTACGTCCACCGCTATTTTATTATTGCTTGTAAAATAGGTATATTTTAATACAACCTCGGTTTTTTCATTACTTACATCAACATCCCATCGGTATTTAATACCACTTTTTTTAAGGGGAGCAGAAAACTTCCATAATTTTACTTTATCATCTTCAATCTTAATTTTTTGATTTTCTGGAACCCAAGATTTTGCCATTTTTATTGGGTAAGAAGATTGAGAATAATCGTCAAATACACATTCTAAAATTTCAGCATTTAAACTCACAGGAAGTAATGCGACAGATAACAAAATTAAAAGTAATCTCATACAAATCTCCATTTTAATTCAATAATATATATAACTATTAAAAGAATTCTAAATCAACAAATATATCAGTCACCATTATGTATCTGTACTTTCTGGTCACGACCGTAATACCTTCGTGCATAATAGGTCATAGTATCAGATAAGTATTCCTTCAGCTCATTGTCACTTACCTTACCATCTTTATTTGTATCACCTTCGCCACTCATGGCTTTAAGAAAGTATTTAGTAAACAGACTATGTGAGCTATCTTCTTCCCATGACGCCATTTGTCTCTCAGACCCTGCTGCTATAACCTTTATGTTATTCGGTATCATTGTTTTCTTAGGCTGAATGATTATAGGTGAAGCTTTTGATATGAGTGAGCCTGATTGACTGCCACCAGAGAAACAGGCTTCAAGGATAACGGTCATAGACTTAGCAGGTAGTTTACCTAAGTTAGAATACAAGGTTGATAATGGATAGCCTGTAAATTCTATTGTTTGTGAATCTGTATCTGTGGGCACGAGATAAGCATCTCCTTCTTCTCCCGGAGCACCATGTCCTGCATAATATACATACACATTAGATTTCTTAGGCTTGATGTAATTAAAGAGCTTTCCTTTATGTGATTTCTCATTACCAAAAACACCTAGGAGTTGGGAGCCTGTAGCATCTTTGAGGTAAATAATATTACCTTCTTTGATACCTTTAGCTTTCATGAAGTATTTCTTAATACCTTCAGCATCTGCATAGGCAGGATTTACATTAGGAATATCTTTACCTTGTTTTTTATAGTTAGCATTACCAATGATGACAGCTATATCATCACGCTTAACTGATACAGATGGAAAGTTTATAGGAATAGGTTTAAGTGGAAACTCTGATTTAGATTCTGTTTTAACTACTTGTTTTGGTGTTTTGTCTTTATTGGTTTGTCTTTGAAGAGAAATACGATTTTTTTCTTTCATTTTTTCTAAAAAATTAGAGTAAAAGTTTTCATCTAATGTTTCATTTTTAATTAGGGTATAATCAAAAACTTTAGATGAATTTACGCCTTTCCAATAATTTGGAACAAGGTTTTCTAATGCGGCTATTTTAGTATTTCCTTTTTCATCATATTCAATAGCATGTAAACGCCCCCCAATCATTGAACGTGCTCCACCAAACCCTTTTTGATATTCTACATCATTTATAAAATTATATTTGTTGTTAAATTTTACCTCATCAAGAAAATATTTATTTAATGTATTTGTGTAAGCATCATACTTTGTTGAATAACAATTTAAATCAAACTCTAATAGTCCAAAACCTCCATGAACTCTTAACTTATCTTCACCCATTAATCGTAAGAAAAGTCCTGTTTCGGTCATTCCTACATAGCTATTTTTATAATTTTTTAATTTTGAAGAAAACGTTATGTTTTGAATTGCTCCGGTCTTAGGATTTAAGATATTTAAATAACCATAATAAGTACCTTTTACCTTATGAGTTTCATAGACACTAGGTAAAGAACTCATCATGTTTTTTAACCCTTCTATAGTAAGGTCTTGACCTGGTACAAGAGCGAATTGTTTGTCAATATTACAATTATTATTTTGTGAACTGTCATTGACTATTTCACCAAAACTATTCATTTGAGCAACACAGCCATTGACCACGCCTGAAAATACATTCATTAAATTTGCTTCACAATATCGTGATTGACTAGCTTTAAATTCACTAGACCAAATTACTGAATAAGGATAAAAAAAAGATAACGCTATTAATAATGCGATGAATAATTTATTCATTTTATTTTTATTCTTTGTTGTTAACTTGAATTGCATTTACCGCTCAGATAAATAATGCCAAACCCCCCACTAAAAGTCATTGTAACATTATCTTTACCAACAATTTTTATGCGTAATCCATTGTCCAACATAATTTGTTCTGATTTATACGATTTGCTGCCTTCAATATTTTTTAAAAAGGGGATTTTAAATTCATCTTTTTGTTTGAAGTTGTCACTTTTTAGAGTTCCGCTGACACCATAATCATTATCAATTAGATATAGGTAAGCATTTATTGGAAACTCATTAGCTTTAAGAAAACTCAGTGTTTCCTGTAACATATTTGCAATTTTATCTACAGGCTGGCCTCCACAATACCCATCTGTATCAACTTTATCATTTGGCAATATAACTATGTTACAACCTCCAATACTAGGAGACATCATTCTAATAAAATCTACTTTGCACTTTCTATTAAAATCATTGTTTGCCTTCGCAATTGTGCCTATTAATAAAAACATTAGCACTAAAGACAATGTTGATATCTTATTTATCATATTAAAACCTTTGTAATTATTTTTACAATTAAATATGATAAGATAATGAACATAGGTAAAGTTTTTTTTGTGGTGTTTCTTTTTTATATGAATTCAGTTATTGCTGAAGACAAATGTGCACCATGCACCGATGGTTGCAGATGTGACAATAAATATATTCAGCAATCTAATAAAGATAAAGAAATATTCTTTTATAAATATTATAAAGACTTTGCAATTTGCAATGAAGCTACAACCGGAAATGATTATATCAAATGGGACCCAAACCCAAAATTCAAAGGGGCTATAAATGAAGCTAAAAGAAGAAACTTAAGTTGCAATGTCGGAAAGAAAAGAATTAGAAAACAAGATAATTTTTTAGTCAACAACGCACAAAATAAAAAAGAACAACAAAGAATAAACTCAGATAACCAGAAACCAATCATAAATGCTTTTACTAAACTGAATGGTCCTAATGCTGTTATCTCTGGACGTGTGACTGACAACACTGAAGTCGCTGAAGTCTTAATAGATGGTGAGCAACTATTAGTCACTAACAATGGAACCTTTAAAACAAAACTTTATGTACCTCGTAGTGGATTAAATGTTGAAATAGTCGCATATGACAAAAAAGGTAATAAAGCATCTAAACTTATGAAGATAGAAAGAGGTGCTGTTGCTCAAGCAAGTGGTCCAATTTTTGATAGGCTTAACCCTTCAGGTAAAAGAGTAAAAACTAACCCTAATGCTCTTGCTCTTATAATAGGAGTTGCTGATTACGAGAAAACTAAAGCAGATGCTTTGTATGCAGACAAAGATGCTCAACAATTCTATGACTATGCAACAATGAAGTTAGGAATACCATCATCAAATATAAAGGAACTTGTAAATGACAAAGCAGATTTAGGTGAGATAGGTTTAGCTGTTCAAGATTGGATTTCACGTTCAACTAAAAAAGATAAGAGTGACATATACATCTTCTTTGCAGGACATGGACTTGCTTCAGATGATGGTAAAAATATGTATCTATTACCTTATGATGGCAGACCTAGATTGTTAGATAAAACAGCACTTCTAAGAGACGAACTATTCAAAGAGATACAACAATCTAACCCACGTAGCGTAACCGTATTCCTAGACACCTGCTACTCAGGTACAACTCGAGGCACAGACATGCTAATAGCCTCTAGACCCATAGCAATACGTGCACTTGAACAATCCATACCAAATAACTTCACAGTCTTTAGTGCAGCTGCAGGTGACCAGACAAGTAAACCACTAGAAGAAGCAAAACATGGTATGTTCTCATACTTCCTCATGAAGGGCATGGAAGGTGATGCAGATGCAAATGCTGACAATAAGATAACAGCACGTGAACTACACGCATACGTAGAACAAAACGTAGTTCAACAATCATCTGGCTCACAAACACCTGAACTACAAGGTGATAAAGATAGAGTTCTTGTACAGTTTAATTAGAACCATCATTCCTGCTCATTTAAGGACTCTGCAGAGTCAAAGATATACACTCATATGTCATAGATTCTGAATACACTAAAAGCTCTCAGTTAGACTCAAATCTCCATTAAAAATGGTTAACAGCTATATTAGCACATCTGTGTAAGAGCATATGTATATATACGTACATACCCAGGGTGGGTCATGCATGGGTAGGGTCATTTAAATGTTACATATAAGTGTCTTTAACATATAGATATAATTATCATTTAAGTAAGGCTATTCCATTACGGGAACATTTTTTAACTGTGAAAGAAACTGTGAAAGAAAACGTGCCTGTTGACACGGATTCAGGAATACATAAACTGTTGCTATTGCTAAAGTTCAGTTGCAAATGGTGCACTGTATATGAACATAACTTCACTCAGAGCGCACCATACACCACCGCTAACCAATTGAACTGTAAGCATATTATATGTAACAGCCAACTGGTGTGAAAGACGTTACTAAATCTTGTTCATCCATTTACTAATTACTTCTAAAGGATAGCCTTTCCCATAGGATTGTCCTACTCCTGCAGTTATCCACCCCCCTACTCTATCAACTATATCACTTGGACATTCAACCGCTCTTAAACGGTCACGCATACTGTGTCTAAAACCATGAATTACATAGTCACCTATCAGTTGTTCTTTGAGCCATTTATTTAGAGCTGCACTTGCAGAGTTAGTGTTAGTTTTTATATGGGTGGTGTATCTTGGAAAGGCATAAATACTATCATTATTGTTTTCTAATATCCTTTTTGATGCCCACAAAGATGCTCCTACAAGTGGTATACATCTCTCACTAGTTTTAGTCTTTAATGTTCTCCAAGGATGAGGTTTTAAATCAATATATGGAATTTTGTTATCATAATTTATATCGGATTTAAGTAATCCTACTACTTCCCCTAACCTCATACCAGTATCACTGACAAGAGCTAATATCCAACGCATCTCATCATCTTTTTCTTTACACAGATTTTGAATTAATTTGATTTTATCTATAGGCAAAGGTTTACGAGATACAATTGAATTATCTTTAGGAAAATAAGTTCTAGCAAATCCATTGGAACAATCTAATCCAAGCTCACTTATAGCTATATTTATAATTGACCTAACAGACGAGAATACTCTTTTGACGGTATTGATATTCATATTATTTGCTATCAACCAGTCACGAAATTGAGCACCGTCAGATGATGAATATGATTTTAATGATTTATTACCTAAAACTTTAATTACATATTTAACGTTTCTATTAGCAGTTCTTATGAATGTTTTATCTTTACCAAGACCTTTTAGTTTTAGGTAAAGTTCTAATGCTTCAGAAATCTTGGGAGTATCATCATTAATAGCATTTTCTAATCTCACTTTATCTACTGCAGGTACATCCATATTCTTAAGACGAATACCAAACCAATAGTCATCTAATCTTTGAGTAATTGATTTAGAATATCTAATTGCAGTTGAATCTGAATTAGTCTTCAAACTGAAACATAATCTTTGAATGGAATAATGTTGGGTTAAATCTTTAGGGATATGGCGAACATAATAATACTTACTATCACGTTTCATCACATGATTTGTTACGCATTTATTTCTCATAATCTTTCACACCAGTTGGCTGTTACATATAATATGCTTACAGTTCAATTGGTTAGCGGTGGTGTATGGTGCGCTCTGAGGGACTCGAACCCCCAACCTTTTGATTCGAAGTCAAATGCTCTATCCAGTTGAGCTAAGAGCGCATTTACTCAGATAAAACTTATATATTAAAATATTAATTTAAAAAAGTTTTATTGATTACTTAATGTAGGAGGTAGAATGCCTTCTGGAATAGGACAAACATAAGGATGTTTTTTTATTTGATCATTGAAAGCTTTTTTAGCCTCATTAAGCATGCTGGGTTCATTAATCAAAGTACAAGCGGTAGAAGCCATAATTTTTGCAGCATGCACCATGCCTTTATGAGCTGCTGGGGATTTACCCTGAGCAACTGTCTGCCAAGTATGAAATGGTGTACCCACTGCACATGTCGCCACTCGAGCTTGAACTGTGGGAACGACCCAACTAACGTCTCCTACGTCTGTTGAGCCTATACCACCACTACAGGAGCTATTTAAGGGGGCTACAAAATCACATAATGGCATATCTAAAGGAGCTTTTCTCCCTATTCTTTGAAAACTGTCTAAAATATCACTCTCTGAAAGTGTGTTTCTAATTCTATTAGCAAATTCTTTATCATTTTGATCAAATTTCACAGGACCTAATTTTTCAAATTCATTTTGCATTAATTCTTCTAAAGGCTCATTTCCTAGAAGGTTGGATACCCCACTATAAACTTTTTTTTCCACGCTAGTTTCGGTCATTAAGGCGGCACCGTCAGCAATTTTGTAAACTCTTTCAACTAAGGAACGTAATTCTGTTAAATTTGATGCTCTTATCAAATGCCTAATAGTAACTTTGGCCTGAACTACATTAGCTGCATTACCTCCAGCATCCATATATGCATAATG
Organism: alpha proteobacterium SCGC AAA536-G10; assembly: GCA_000384615.1. Taxonomy (GTDB): domain Bacteria; phylum Pseudomonadota; class Alphaproteobacteria; order Puniceispirillales; family Marisalimonadaceae; genus Marisalimonas. Next base: position 19,090 of record ARQU01000013.1, read on the forward strand.
AATTCTGGCAGAATCTGGCATATGCTCTCTCATATAATTAACACCTATATTCATTAGTTCTACAGCATCTAATGCGCTTCTACCTAAGTGAGGAGCAGTAGCAGCATGAGCAGCTTTACCTATAAAAGTAAAATCAACTCTAGAATTAGCTAAAGATATGGGTTTGTTAACAGAATTGAAGGTAGCTGGATGCCAACATATTGCTGTATCAATATTATTAAACCAACCATCTCTAGACATATATGTTTTTGCAGCCCCTCCTTCTTCTGCAGGACAACCATAATATCTAATCCTAGCTTCAATATTATTTTTTTCTAACCAATCTTTGACAGCACTTGCCGCTAAAAGAGAAGCCGCTCCAAGTAAATTATGTCCACAACCATGTCCATTTTTACTGTTTTTGATTGGCTTGTATTCTGCAACTCCTGCTTCCTGACTCAATCCTGGCAGTGCGTCAAATTCACCTAAAATAGCTATAGTTGGTCCTGTGTCACCATATTCACCCATTACAGCAGTAGGCATATTACAAATACCTTTTGAAATTTTAAATCCCTCTTTTTCTAACATTTTTGTATGTTCTGAAACTGATTTAAACTCCTTATACAAAATCTCAGGAGCATCAAATACACGATCAGAAAAATTTATATACTCCTCCTTTTTATCATCTACTAATTGCCAAACTTCTTCTTGGTTACTCATTTTATTGCTTTCTTATTTTTTTATTTTTTAATTACTTAATAGTTTTTCAATAGAAGGACTAGATTTTAATAAATCTATCGTGTAAGAATTAATGGGATTATTAAAAACTTCTACTACATTACCTTCTTCCAATATTTCTCCAGATTTCATAACAATTACTCTATCAGCTAAATCTTTTACAACTGGTAAATCATGAGCTATAAATATATATGAAAGTGAAAATTCATTTCTTAGATCTTTCAATAATTTTATTATTTGTGCTTGAATGGAAACATCAAGTGCAGAAACAGCTTCATCACATATAATAATTTCTGGATTAAGAGCCAATGCTCTAGCAATAGCTATTCTTTGTCTTTGCCCGCCTGAAAATTCATGAGGATATTTTTTTGAATCACTTGGCTGTAGCCCTACACTAGTTAATAATTCAGATATCCTTGCCTGATGAAGGTTTTTATCAAGAAAATCCGAATGAATTATCCAAGGTTCTGAAATAATATCAAAAACATTCATAGTTGGATTAAGGGATGCATATGGGTCTTGAAATACAATTTGAACTTTTCTTCTGAAATTAAATAATTCTTTTTTATCAAAATCAAAAATATTACGTCCATGATATAGAATACTACCACTTGAGGGCTCAATTAATCTTAGTATTAGGTTAGAAATTGTAGTTTTACCAGACCCAGATTCACCAACAATTCCAACAATCTCATCACGAAAAAGTTTAAAATTTACATTATTACAAGCTATAGTGTCATAAGACTTAGAAATATTTTTAATTTCTAATATTGGGTTAGTTTCGATATTATCATTTCTTTTGTGTCTTTGATAAAATTTACCAGGAATGGAGTTCATCAATTCTTTTGTATATGTATGTTTTGGTTTAATAAATACATCTTTCAAACTACCTTTTTCTACTATTTTACCATTCTTTAGTACAATCACTTTATCTGCCACTTCTGCAGCAATACCTAGGTCGTGTGTAATGAGTATTAAACCCATGTTTCTTTCATCTCGAAGTTCAGCTAACAATTCTAATATTTTTGCCTGAATTGTCACATCAAGTGCTGTTGTAGGCTCGTCAGCAATAATTATATCTGGTTCTAATGCAAGAGCCATTGCAATCATAACCCTCTGCCTTTGACCTCCAGAAAACTGATGCGGATAATCTTTTGCTCTTTTATGAGGATTAGATATTTTTACTCGATCTAATAACTTGATTGCTTTGTCCCAACTTTCTTTTTTTGTAAAATTTTTATGAACCTCAAAACATTCTGCTATTTGTGCTCCTACAGTAAAAACTGGATTAAGATGTGATAATGTGTCTTGAAAAATTATAGCAATTTTGTTTCCCATTAATTCTCTTTTATCTGTCTCAGAGAGTTTTAATATATCTTGTTTATTTAAAAAAATTTCTCCACTTTTAATTCTGCCAGGCGGACATGTTAAAATACCCATAATGACAGAAGCAGTAACGCTTTTACCAGAACCACTTTCTCCAATTATTGCTAACGTTTGCCCCTTATTTAATTCAAAATCTATACCCTGCACTGCATTTATAGATCCTTCCACAGTATCAAAAGAAACTGCTAAATTAGAAACCTTTAATAATGAGTTTACATTATTACTCATTTTTATCTCCAATATTTTCTAAACGCCATCTTTGCCTAGGATCTAATACAATTCTTAACCACGAAGATAATAAATTTAGTGATAAGGCAACCAACATTATTATTAAACCTGGGAAAAAAGCTAGCCACCAAGCCAATTGGAGATAATTTCTACCCTGGGCGACCATTAGGCCCCATGTAACTTCTGGAGGTTGTATTCCAACACCAAGAAAACTTAAAGCAGATTCACCTAACATAACAAAAGCAAAATCCAATGTAGCTATAGTTATCAAAGTTGGAATAGTTAATGGCGCTATGTGTTTGAAAATAATTCTTGAATTTGAGGCTCCCATAGATATTGCAGCCGAAACAAACAATCTCTCTCTTATTTCCAGAACCTCAGCTCTTGCTGTCCTCATATATATAGGCATTCTTGTGAATGCAAGAACTAAAACTAAATTAAATAACCCTGGATCAAACATATATAACACGATTACAGCTAATAAAAGTGATGGAAAACTCATAATAATGTCAGCTATTCTCATTATTAAGTTTCCTATTTTACCTCCAAAATAGCCCGAAATTAACCCTAATGCGCCTCCCAAAGTCATAGATAATATGACAGCACTACCAGCTATAAACATAGTATTTTGAGTTGCAATTATTAGTCTAGCAATCATACTTCTACCAAGGGCATCCGCGCCAAAAAAATACATAAAATTGTGATCAAAAGAAAAAGGTTCTAAATTTCTAAGTCTTAAGTTCATTTTTGTAAAAGAATCATTAATTAAAGAAGGTCCAAATAAAGCTAAAAAAACCATAAAAGTTAAGAAAACGATTGATATCAAAGCTAATTGATCATTAAGAAACATTGAAAAGATCTGTTTAAATTTATTATAATATACTTTTTTTTGAAAAATTAGTTGCATGCTATTTATGCCTTATTCTTGGATCAAGAATTGCGTAAGCAATATCAATTATAATATTAATTGATAAAATAACTATAGCAGTTACTAAAATTGAAGCCTGAACTACCGCAAAATCTCTTTGCATAATAGAATCGATCATTAGTTTACCTATTCCAGGCCATCCAAATATCGTCTCAACAATAACAGCCCCATTTGCAATTGCAGCAGCTTGATCACCTGCAACGGTAATAACAGGTAGCAAACCATTTCTAAGTGCGTGCTTAAAAATAACTTTTTTTTCTTTAACACCTTTAGCTCTTGCTGTTTTAACAAAGTCTGAACTTAGAGCAGTAATCATTGATCCTCTTACAACCTGTACCAAAAGACCCAATGGCCTTATTACTAAAATGCCAATTGGCATTATCCAATATGGTAATCCTCCTACTCCAGATGTTGGCAACCAACCAAGTGAGACAGAAAAAATCAAAATTGCAGTTATTGCTATCCAAAAATCTGGTGCACTTGCAGCAGTAAGTGAAACCACTCTTGAAATTCTATCAAAAAGACCATTAGGCTTATATGCTGCTAATGAACCAATTAATATGGCACCTAATAAAGCAAAGGTCATTGCTACAGCTGCCAAAGAAAGGGTAACTGGAATGGCTTCTAAAACGATATCAATTGCAGGTCTTTCTTTTCTTAATGAATAACCAAGATCACCCTCTGACAAATCTTCTAAAAATCTACCAAATTGAATATAAATGGGATCATTAAAACCATGTTTTTCAGAAAATTCTTTTCTAACTTCTACAGGTGCATCGATAGGTAGGTATAAATGTCCTGGGTCACCAGTAAGACGGGCAAGAAAAAAAACCATTACAAAAAGTCCAGTAATAGCCAACAAACTTGATAATATTCGTTTAGATAAATATTTTCTCATATAAAAACATTAAATTAGATTTTAAATTCCAACCAGAAATTATTCTGGTTGGAATAGTATTTTTGAGTTTAATTAAATTTAACCTGAGAAATCTGAATTTCACTATTTGTTGAAATAGTTGGTGTAAATTTAATTCTTGGGTTTACACGTGAAAATCCTACCATATGAAACATTTGAACATCTGGGATAATTTCTTCATGTAGTTTCTTTTGAGCCTTACGCCACGTATCCCTTCTCTTGTCACCTATTGCTGCAGTTGCCTCTGTTATCCAAGCATCTACTTGTTTATCACATGTTGTAGATTGAGCTCCTTTACACGCATACTTATTAAACATTGAGAAAACAGCGTCACCATTGTTATTATCGTGTTGGCTTTGCTGTAACGCTGGCCCTCTATCTTCAGCATATGGCCTACTTAAAAAATTCAACCAACCAGCTGTTTCCATCATCTTTATTTTTATATTAAAGCCTACCTCTGTTAGCATAGCATGCATAGCTTCCATTGCTTCTGTAGAATTAGGATAAATTCCAAGCCTTCCAATCAAAACAATTTCTTTATCAACTGGAACACCATCTGCTTTAGCTGCCTTTACTAATTTTTTAGCTTCAGCTGGATTATAAGGCCAAGGTTTCAAGGTTGGATTATGCCCATTAATACTTGGCACAACAATCTGGGTCATCTTTACAACACCTTCTGGAAAAATTGTACCAGTAAGGCCGTCCAAATCGATAGCTAAATTCATTGCCTTTCTGACTCTAATATCATTCAATGGAGCCCTAGTCATATCAATCCTTAACCTAGAAGTTTCTGAGTTAAAGTAGCTAAAGTCCATCTTTGGGTCATTCGCATCTTGAACACCAATGCTGGCTGCAATATCAGCTTCACCAGTTTTAACCATTGCAGCTCGAACCGCAGATTCATTTCTCCAAACATACTTTGCATTTTCAACCTCTGGTTTATCACCCCAATATCCATTAAATCTTTTTAAAGTGACAGACTGACCTGGTGTCCAAGTATTAAAAAGATATGGACCTGTGCCTTTAGGATCACGTACACCTTTTGCTTCTTGAGTATTTGGACTTACTACCGTCATTGTACCCATCATAGCTGGCATTATAGGTTGCGGTGTTTCTGTTTTAATAGAAATAGTATGACTTCCTGTTGCAGTCGCTGTTAATTTTATGTTACCAAAAAACTTAGTTCTAATCTCACAATCATACTTAGGATTTAAAGCACGATTTATTGACTTCACAACAGCTTTAGCGTTCAGATCCTCGCCATCATGAAATTTAATTCCTTTACGAATATTAAATTCCCAAGTGAGATTATCTGTCTGTTTCCAAGAAGTAGCTAATCTTGGAGTTACCGAACCATCGGCTGGATTTATTTCCGTAAGGGTTTCAGTTACATTTTGTTTAACAATTTTTCCAACTACTGATCTTGTTGCTTCACAAGGATCAACAATATCTGGCTCTTCAGCAATTACAATTGTTATATCTTTTCCAGCAGAGTAAGCCGGAGAAAGCAAGCTACCAAATGCCAAAATAGCGGCAGATGAAATAGCAAGTGATAAACTTTTAATTTTCATAATTTATTTCCTCCCAAAGTTTATTTATTAACATTAAATTCAAAAATTTTCCTCCTTTCTTTACATAATTAAAGTTACAATTTTAATTAAATACTCTTTCTAATTTTTGAAGAGTTTTTAAATGTTTAGGCTTCGGCTTGTCACCAAAACTATATGGCCAATTCGTATAAGAAACTTCTCCTACATAAATACTTCCTTTAGTGTCAACCGCTAAACCGTGTGGAGCTAAAAATTGGCCTTGTTCAAAACCTGGACCATTTTCGCCTCCTAAGCGGCTGATTAAATTTCCATTATTGTCTAATATGCTCAATCTAGGACCTAAATTTTGATATTTTCTATTTACTAAAAGACCAGGGCCAAGCTCTCCTACAATACAAACTGGACATTTTCCTCTAGGCATAAATAAACCACAAGGCCGATGAAGATTATTCCACTGGGTTTCATATTTACCTTCAGTATTAAAGACCTGAATTCTATGATTTTCTCTGTCAGCAACATAAATCCAGCCATCATCATCTGCAACGATATTATGAACTAGATTAAATTGACCAGGACCTGAACCAGGTTCACCAAAGGTTTTGATTAATTTTCCATCTGGTGAATATTTATGAACACATGCATTTCCATAACCATCAGATACAAAAATATTATTATCTGGACATAACGCAGTATGTGTACATCTATGAAATGGAAAGTTTGACATGAATTCAGCAGGATTTCCTGGAACACCAATTTGAAAAATTAAATTGCCTTCAGGACTAATCTTTTTTACCGTATGGTCACCATCATCAGTACAATATATGTAATCGTCTGGACCGATGTGAATACCATGAGGTCTAGAAAAAAGATCATCTCCCCAAGATCTAAGGTAGTTACCGTCAATATCAAAAATAATCATTGGATGTTGTCCACGATTAAATACAAATACCTCATCTTTACTATTTACAGCAACACCAGCCACATCCATAAAAGACCAATTTTCTGGAAGTCTGGCCCAATTATCAACAACTTTATATCTATATTCACCATCACCTAGAAAAACTGACAATATAATACCTCCAAGTAAAATTATCATGTTAAAGAAAAGAATTGTCCATATTTAAATATTGGTTATTGATACTATAATTGTATCGAAGTCATTTTTTATTGTTTGAAGCTAAATTAGATATTAGAAAACTGGAAAAAAATATAATCAAAGCACCTAAGATAGTCGAGACACTCGGAATTTCCTCAAATAATAAAAAAGCAAGAGTAGATATTATAGGCAATCTTAAAAAATCGAATGGAGCTAAGTAACTTATATCAACCATTGACATAGCTTTGGTAATAAAAATCATATTTAGAACCCCAATCAACCCTTGTATTGTCAAAAGAATAAACATTTCAAATGAAGGAGTAGTCCAAAAGTATAAAGCAGGAATAATTGATAATGGAACTGTACATAAAAGATTCCATGCTGTAAGTGTATCAGGCTTATCTTTATTAGACATTTTTTTTAAGATTAATTGTATACAAGTGCTTAAAATAGCCCCTATTAAAGCCCAATATAATGCAGGCGGTATATAATCAAACCCAGGCTTTAAAATTACTAATATGCCAATAAAACCAATTAATGAAAAAATTATGTGATTTTTAGTCGGAATCTCATTTAAGAATAAAATTGAGCCGAGAATAATAAGAAGTGGTGTAATAAAAGAGATAGATACAACGTCTGAAAGTGAAGCGGACTTAAAGGCAAGGAAAAAAGAAGTTAAAGCTAATATTTTTAGGAAAGCTCTAAAGATATGGAGATATTTATAAGAGGATATAAAAACATTTTGATCTCTAAAAAAAATTGGAATGATGATTATTAAGCCAAATAGGCTTCTATAAAAAACAATTAAAAATGGATGAAGATCAGACGATAATATCCTCACAACAATGCCATCTACAGCTCCTAAAAAAGAAACACATATTGCTAATATTGTTGTAATGAATATTGATGATTTTTGCATTTAATGTAATTATAAAATTTTAAAATTTATTATTGCTAACATAATCCAAATTATCAATTAAATTGACTTGCAACTGATAGTTTTTTAGTATCAATAATTATGATTTTATTTTTATGAATACTTCAATTTCTATAGAACAATTAAAGTGTTTTGTAGCTGTTTCTAAAGAATTAAATTTTAGGAAAGCTGCTAAAGTTTTAAATATGTCTCAACCACCAGTAACTCGACACATTATAAACTTAGAATATAATCTTAAAACTAAATTATTTGAGCGAAATAGCCGTTCAGTAAAATTAACTAAAGATGGCACACTTTTTCTAACACATGCTACAGAAATTCTTTCAAGAATTGAAGACGCTTCAAAAGTCATAATGAGTAGTAAAAATAATTTGGGTGGAACTATTTCTCTAGGTTTTGTTCCATCAATGGCTAATGATATTTTGCCTTTAATTGCAAGTCAGCTGTGTAAAAAACTTCCACAAATTAAAGTAATTTTTAAAGAGTATATGAGTTATGAACAGGTTCCAGCACTAAATGCAGGTAATCTTGATATTGGTTTAACTAGATTACCTAAAGATCTAAATTCTTTTAATTATTCAAGGGTTGTAAGTGAACCATATTTTTTAGCGGTAAATGTAAATAATCCATTATCAATTCAAAAGAATTTAACAGTAAATGATCTCCATAATATTGATTTTATTATGTATGATGCGATCGTTGGAAGATATAGCTTTGAGCTACTATCTTCTTTATTTTTAAACAGTGGAGTAAAACCAAATTTTGTACAATATGTCAGTCAACCAAGTGTTTTTTTAGGACTTGTGAAGGCTTCTTTAGGTGTTGCTTTATTAGCAAGCTCTTCAAGACAAAACTCTCCAGAAAATGTAATTTTCAAAGAAATAAAATTGCCAGAATGGGTCCGGGCAGATGTATATTTAGCAACAAAAAAAGAACCCAAAAACAACTTAATTCCAGAAGTTTATAATTGTATTATGGAAGCTTTATATAAGGATCAAAAAATTTAGTACAAAACTGAGAGTTGTAATTATTTTTTAATAATTGAATAATATACATAATTTTAATTTATTATGAAATTACTTATGAAATCTATACTTATCACAGGGGCAGCATCAGGAATAGGAGCAGCAACTGTAAAAAAAACAGCATCTAAAAATATATGCTTTACTTTAACTACTAAATCAAACGAGCAGGGTTTACGATTAGTTTCAGAGTATGCAAAAAAAAAAGGAGCTTGCGTAAGTTCTTTATGTGGAGATTTAGCTAATAAAAAATTTCTAGAAGATTTAGTGAATTTAGCAAGGAAGGAAACAGGTAATATAGACCAATTTATTGCAAATGCTGGCTATGCTAATAAACAAAAATTTGGTGAATTTAATAATGATGAAATCAATCAATCCATTCAAACAATGGCAACATCTTTTTCAGCAATAATAAATTTATGTATAGAAGATTTTAAAAGATCACATAATGGAAGAATTATAACTATTAGCTCCTTTGTGAATAAAAATATTGGATTAAATGATAATATTTTTCCCGTTACAGCTGCTGCAAAAGGAGCTCTTGAGGGACTAACAAAAACTTTGGCATTTCAACTCGCTAAACATGATGTAACAGTCAATTCAATATCACCAGGATATACGCAAAAGGATGGAAATCATTCTGCATTATCATCATTGGAATGGGACCAAATAATTAGCAAAATACCAATTTCCAGACTTGCAAAACCTGAGGAGGTTGCTAATTTAGTTGCATTTTTATTATCAAAAAAAGCTTCATATATTACAGGACAAATAATAAATATTGATGGTGGCTTATCACTTATTTAAAATTATAAACTAAATCTTTTAGGAGAAAATGGATCAGTATTGATACTAGTCTTCTTATTTTGTATCATTTCACTTATAATAACTGCAGACCCCGCTGAAGTAGATAATCCAATGTGATTATGACCAAAGTTAAACCATAAATTTTCATGCTTAGGCGCTTTACCAATCATAGGCAAACTATCAATAATAGTTGGTCTTGATCCTAACCAAGGGTTTTCAATTAATTTCTTATTTAAGGGAATAATTTTGCATAACTTTTGAATTGATTCATTTATTTGAGTTTCATTTTTACTAGAATCCAAAAAGTTTAATTCCACTCCTGAAGTAACTCTTATATCTTTTCCATTAGAGCTATAAACAAATCCTCCTTCTACATCATGAATTGCTGGATTTATAGAAATTTTCTTTTTTGTAGAAAAATGATGGTGATATCCCCTTTCCCACGCTAATGGAATATTATAGCCTAAATTTAAAAGTATATTTTTAGACCAAGGTCCAGTCGAGACAACAACTTGATCAAAGTAAGATTTGTTTTTATTAGAAAAAATAACCCATTTATCTTCTATATATTGTAAATCCTTACATGACTCCAGAACAAACTTACCACCAGACTTTATAAAATAATCAAAGTATTTTTTGGATAATTTTAATGGAGACTTAACCCTTATTGAATTTTTAAATAAAATACCTTTAAAAAATTTTACTTCTAAATCGGGAAATTGTTTTTCTATTTGCGTTGTATTTAGGGTTGTATATTTAGCTTTGTGTTTATTTAAAACTTCTAGTTCAAGAGAATAATTTTTATAACTCTCACTTGTTTTGAACAATTTTAACCAACCAGGTTTTGAGATAATATTATTAGAATTTGTTTTTTTAATTAATTTTTTATGAGTATTTAATGATAAAACTTGCAACTCTCTTAATACCTTTGCTGCAAATTTCATATGGTTTTTATGACTAAACATTAGAAAACGAAGAACCCATGTTAATCTTGAAAATATGAAGGATTTAGAATATCTAAATGAAGTTTGATTTTTAAAGATTAATTGAAATAATGATTTTAATAATTGAGGATTATTTATAATCATTAAAGATGAGTCTGTAATAACCCCTGCATTACCGTACGAGGTTTGAGAACCTGGTTCGTTAGGATCCATTAAAGTAACAGAATATCCTTTTTTAATTAATTCAATACTAGTACAAATTCCAACAATGCCCGCCCCGATAATTAAAATATTTTTCATACACCTAGTATATCTTGTTTGGTTAAAGTATGTTGGCAGCAATAAAAATTTATTTTGATATTTACTTTAATATTTATGGAATTTTCAACAACAAAACTTTCAACTGCTTTTCTTAATGCCCTGTAATTTAGACCCTCTATAATAATTGCTTGTGATACAACTTGGTCATCTAATCCTTGAGAAGATCTATATTTTTTTTCTTCTGTCTTCATTTGTCCAAAATTATTATCTCCAAAAAGAACGTGCATACCAGTGATACCGTCTAATTTTATTATATGTGGAACGGACAGCTTCAATTTTTTAACATTGAATTTATTGTCAATATCAAAGTCTAAAAACCTTATAGTTGCTAAAAAGTTAGAAAAACCTATCGATTTACTAGCAATTACGCTACAAACTGTTCTTGATGGTGATATGTAAGATGACAAAATTTCCTTTGTCCATTTTGTAGGATTATTAAGTCTTTCTAAATAATTTTTGGAGACAAATATTTCCTTTTTTTCCGCTTCATACATCATGAAATACTTGTCTTCTATGTGAGTGCCAGGCTCTCCTTGGGCTCTAAAACCTCTCAAAAACCCGGGTAATGAAATTCTTTCTGGCATATGCTCCATACTATGCCATTGATTATAGTCGATCTCCTTTTCTTCAAGAACACCACCCCAATTTACTAATACAGAAGTCCCTATAAAACTCATTAAGTCAAACCCTTATTTATTTAAATCATAGTGAATATATTAATATTAAAAATATAGAGAAAAATTACTTCTTCTTGGATTTTTTTCTTTTTTCTTTTAATTTATTTTTCTTCGCATTTCTTTTCAGTTCTGATTTACCCTTTGTATTAGATAGTTTTGAAGACTTATATTTTTTACTTTCGAATTGATTGAAGTTTTTTTTATTATCGCTTGATTTATTACCAACTTCTTCATTAAACCCAATTAAATTTTCAGGATTTAAGAGATGGCTCTTTATAACCTCTAATTTTAAATTTATTAGTTTTTCAATTCTAAATAATTTCAGTCGCTCACTTGGCTCACAAAACGTAATAGCTATTCCAGAAGCTCCAGCTCTTGCTGTTCTTCCAATTCTATGGACATAATCTTCAGGAGTTGATGGTATGTCAAAATTTACAATGTGAGATATAGATTCTATATCTATACCTCTGGCAGCAATATCTGTTGCAATTAAAACTTTAATTTCACCATCTTTAAAAGAATTCAAAGCTCGTTGTCGAGCTGCTTGTGATTTGTTGCTATGAATTGCTTCAGTTAGAATACCAACATTAATTAATTTTTGACATAATCGATTAGCTTTGTGCTTTGTTCTAGTAAAAACAATTACTGTCTCAAACATCTTATCTTTCAATAATGTTATTAATTGAAGAACTTTATTTTGAGGCTCTATAACTATAACCGATTGGGATATTCTTTCAACTGGAGTTAAAGTTGATTTAACTTTTACTTTTACTGGTGACTGCAAAAAAGTTTCAGAGAATTTAATAACGTCATCAGGCATTGTTGCTGAGAAAAATAGTGTTTGTCTGAGCTCTGGAAGTAATTTTATTACTTTTTCAACATCCTTAATAAATCCCATATCCAGCATCCTATCTGCTTCATCTAAGACAAAGAATTGTATTTTGTTCAGTAAACAGACACCTTGATTAATAAGATCAAGCAATCTTCCCGGTGTAGCAACTATTATATCTACCCCACGTGCCAAAGTTTTGACTTGAGGGCCTTCTTTAACACCTCCAAAAATAACGGTATGTTTTATAGCAATATACTGACCATATTTTTTTATAGATTCATTTATTTGTATTGCAAGTTCTCTTGTTGGAGCTAAAATAAGAGCTCTTGGATCTCTTTTTTTTTCGGTTGATTGTTTAGCATTAAGTTTTTGTAAAATTGGTAATATGAAAGCAGCCGTTTTTCCTGTTCCAGTCTGAGCCATACCCATTAAATCTAGCCCTTTCAGTACTAAAGGAATTGTTTTTTTCTGAATAGGTGTTGGTGAAACGTATCCCCCTTCGTTCAAAGCTTTTAAAAATGGGGCTTTTATATTTAAGTCTTCAAATCTATAATTTTTCAAACCTATTTCTCTTTAAAAATTTTTTTTTAGCTTGATAACCTTTAGGTAATATATCTAATGTTATATATCTAAATAAGAACAAAGCAATGTATCAATTATTTGTATAAATTGATGGAGAGATAGATGCGTATAATAGGAATAATTATTATTATTGGAATGGTAGGAGGTGCTATTGTATCAATAGATCATACTAAGTTTTTAGACTTACCTTCAATGCTGATTGTTTTAGGAGGCGCTTTAGGTTATGTGTTAGCTAAAGGTAAATCAAAACATTTTATTAAGAATTTCGGTGACGGATCAGTATATATGGGTTGGATTGGATTAATAATAGGTTTTATTATGATTGGCAATCACCACGCTGAGTCAGAAAAAATAGGGCCTGCAATTTCAGTAGCGTTTCTTCCAATTTTTTATGGATATTTTATAAAATTAATTTCAACAGGTTTAGAAAGTATTGGCGACGATTGATTTTATTTTATTTAATCTACTTCCTCTTCCAGTTTAGTCCATTAAGTTGTGCCCGCAAATAAGATACATTTGTAGCTAAACCTGGTAAAAGCCATTGAAACAAAGAAACCACTTCTTTAATTTCTTCATATTGATTTGTATTTTTACAAGCGATTATAAGTTTTGCAGATTTTAAACTAGCTGGGTTAGGTAAACTTAAAGCTTTTTCAATTGCAAAATCATGAACCAAAGAAACCTGTTTTTCATATAAAGTAGTTTGAATTTTATTTTTAAGGTCAGTCCAAGCATAATTAAAATAAGTAGGCCATCTAGCAAACGCTCTATAATCAGTATTTAAAAATGGCAAATTAATGGTAGTCTTGATTGATTCAAAAGTATTAAAAGTTTCTTTATCAACATGATGTTGCTCCAATAAAATCAATTTTTTTTCTTTTGATGGGCCATGCCATTCTTTAAATTTATTATAATTTAATTTCATGCTTATTTCATTTCCTTCTAAAAGTAATCTTGCAATAGAGGCTATAATTATATATGGCATATTACCATGAGAAAAAATTTCATTTATTTCTAAAATACTTTCAATCTCTTGCTTGGCGTAACCTTTTGTTTCTAACTCATTTAAAATAAGTTCAGGCTCTAATTCTTTTACTAATTCTTCAGTAAAATCTCTCAACTCTTTACAAGCAAATACAAATTCTTGTGAAGAGACAATGTCTCTGATGCCATTCCAGAGAGTTTTAAAAAATAACGGATAATGAGCAAATGCCATTGTTACTACACCCATCCATGGAACTTGAAGATGTTGTTTTGTTTCATTATAAATTTGTTTTAATTCTTCATCTGCTAAATACTCAGGTATTGGGAATATAGATGGTATTGGTGAAGGTTTGTATCGTTTAAGATTTATTTTCATAATTTAATTACATTAAGTTTTAATATTTTTTATAAGCAGAGTTACACCAATCACCATAAGAATATAAAGTATAATTCTTTTAAAATTTTCATTAGAAATTTTATCTCTTATCTTAGTCCCTATTTTTTGACCTAAAAGAGCTGGTACCAACAAAAGAGAACTTAAAATTAAATCATTTATAGTTCCAAGCTCGTTATAAATCCAAATAGGGAAAATGACGACTGACCCAATAAAATACATGGCAGCAATGGTTCTAATTAAATCATCTTTATTCAAATCAGTTGATACTAAATAACACAATATATATGGCGCATACATATTTGACAGCCCCCCAATAATGCCCGAAAAAAAACCTAAAGATATAGTAAAAATTTTTTCAAAATGTAGTTTTATAAATTTTAGATTTATTCCAAATAAATTGACAGCAGCTGCAAATATAATTGAAATAGCGATTATTTGTGAAATAGTTTTCAACTGCGCCTGTAAAATTAAATTACAGCCTATAATTATTCCAATGACAAGTGCAATAAACATAGGAACAAATCGAAAATTTTTAATACCCTTTTGAATTTCCATTTGCAAAATATTTGTAATTAAAACAGGGATACATAAAAGCATCATTGAAGAAGTGGGTGGTAAAAAAAAAGTTATAATAGGCACTGAAAATAAAGATAAACCAATGCCTACTGCCCCTTTAATAACTGCTCCCAAGAAAACAGCTGCAAAAATAGTAACCATTAAGTCTATTTCATAATAAATAATTATGTGCTTTTTCCTATTAAAAAAATTGGAATAAAAATAAATGAGGGTAGCTATACCTAATTATAAAATTTATTTAGTCTATGATTAATTTCTCTAAAGTATGCTTTTTAATATAATTCCAATCATATGAAACACCTAAACCTGGTTTATCTGATACTGTTACATTTCCGTTTTGATCTATACAATCAATTTCATCAGAATATCCATCTAAATATATTGGAAGTGACCATGCGTTTTTGCAATTTGGATGAACAAGATTCACCTCATAAAAGTTAGAATTTCTTACAGCTGAAATTAAATGTCTCATAGCTGGTCCACATGAATGAATTTCACAATCAATACCCAATCCTTCCGAGGCTACAGCTAGCTTATAAGATCCTGTTATACCACCATCATAGTCAGGATCAGCTCTCGAAAAAAAAGAAGCTCCGTTTACTAACATGTCAGTTGATGTTTCAAAATTTCTCATATGCTCACCAACTAAAATTGGAGTAGATAATTTTTCTGATAAAACTTGATTTCCATTAATTGATACACCTCCATCTTTATATGGATCCTCATACCAATATAAATTATGTTCATCACATATTTTACCAACCTCAAGGGCATCTGTTAGAGTTTTTAAGTGACATGCCGCGTCATACATAATTTTCATTCTTCCATCTACTCTTTTAGCTACCGCTTTAATCATATTTGATTCTTCTTCAACATCACCATTTGTCCATCCATGCATTTTAAAAGCTTTATAGCCAAGTTCATAACACTCTTCTGCAAAATCAGCGTATGCTTCAGGTGATGAAAGACCTTTTTTTTCACGATCACCTGTCATTGTACTAGCATATGCAATAATTTTTTTTGTTTTTCCACCAAGAAAATCTGAAATGGAAATATTTAAGTATTTGCAGATCAAATCATGTATAGCTATGTCTATTGCTCCAATTCCTACCTCACCAATATGCTTTGTTAACCCTCTTAATTGTCTATATATATTATCTCTGAAAAATGGATTCTTATCTAAAATATAATAAGAAAGAGCTTCTGTGGCAGACATTATTACTTTTGCACGTCCCCTAGGTGGAATATATTCGCCTACATTACCTAAATTATCAAAGATTTTAATCCCAAATCGAATATGTTTTCCTTTTTTACCAGGTGAATATTTTATACCAATCCCCCCCTTATCCTCCAAAATATTTGATAATTCAATTTCAAAAAGAGTTAATTCTATCTTTTTAATTTTTATGTTTTTTTTCATATTAATTATCCAGGTTTAAATAAAGCTAATATGCTATTTTTTTTATAAATAGATCTAATATCTCTACCTTACTAAAACCAAATTCACTTAATATTTCTTCAGTATTTTCTCCAATATCTGGAGGTGAAGATAAATCATCAATTTTATTTTCCTTAATTTTAAAACTTAATGATGGAACAAGATATTTTTTATTAGTTTTTTTTAAATTAGTGTGAATCCAGTTTTCTCTTTGTTTAAAGTGACTTTCTGAAACTACTTGCTGAAAATCTCTTACCTTTGCTGCTGGCACATGATTATAATTTAATTTAGTTTCCCATTTGTCCGCAGTATTGGATTTTATAACTGAAGCTATACGTTTTTTTAATAGATCTTTATTTTTAGTTCTATATTTATGATCAAACCACTTAGAATTTTCTTCAATATTTTTTCCAAAAAGAGTTTCATATAACATTTCAAATTGTTTTTGAGTATTTGCAGCTATTGACAATAGGCTACCACAAGATGTTTCAAAACAACCTGATGAGGGACTTCCTGACCATGCGTCATTTCCATTAGGTTTAAGTTTAATATTTGAATTTAAAGTAGTTGAAACTAAATTTGACATTAAGAATAGAGAAGTGTCGTACATACTAATATCTAACCATTTAGCTGACTTATCTTTATATAAATTTGCTATTGCTGCTGTTACTGCAAAAGCAGCGTTTAGACCGGTAGCATAGTCAATATAAGGTGCCCCAACTTTCAGAGGGCCCGAAGTTTCATTACCAGTTGTAGACATTATACCAGAAGCAGCTTGTACAACATGATCGTAGGCAGATCTG
This sequence comes from alpha proteobacterium SCGC AAA536-G10, assembly GCA_000384615.1. GTDB lineage: Bacteria > Pseudomonadota > Alphaproteobacteria > Puniceispirillales > Marisalimonadaceae > Marisalimonas. Next base: position 36,231 of record ARQU01000013.1, read on the forward strand.
TTCCCAAGATCACCATTTTGACCATATGCGGAAATTGAACATAGAATAATACTTGGATTAATTTTTTTTAAATTATCAAAAGAAAAGCCCAACTTTTTAAATTTACCTGGCGTCATATTTTCCATAACAACATCTGACTGTCTTACAAATTCATTAAATGTTGATTTACCAATTTTATTTTTTAAATCTAAACATATCGAACGTTTATTTCCATTTTGTACGATGAAATTAGTACCCATTAAATCATCAGAGAGTTTTTTATCATCACCACCAATTCTTGCCCAATCACCTAAGTTAGGATTTTCAATTTTAATTACATTTGCACCAAGCAAGCTTAATTGATAAGACCCATACGGGCCTGCTAAAACCTGGGTTAGGTCTAAAATCGTAATATCTTTTAAAGGTTTAAACATGCGGTTTTTATTTTATGAAAAATTTATAATGAGTAATAAGAGGGAATATTAATTCCCTCTTACTAAATTTATTTTGACATAAATTTTGCTTTAATATCAGCGTATTGTCCCATACCGTCATCATGAAGAGCTCTAAACTCTTTTCCAGTCAACCATACAGGTGAAAAACCGAAATTATTACCAAATTTGGTAAATTTTTCACTTTTAGCCGCTTTTTCCATAATTTGAGATAATTTTTCCATTACAGATTTTGGTGTTCCTTTTGGAGCATATAGACCTCTAGTCACTCCTATTTCTGCTGGTATATTTAAATCTCTTAGGGTTTTCATATTTTTTGCTGGTGGATATGTAATATTTTGAAGAGAACCTCCAGTTCCAATAACGTCTAAAATTCCTTCTTTAACTGCAGCCAAAGCAACGGGAGCATGAATTATACAAATATCTATTTCATTTCCCAGAACTGCTTTTTTTAGATTTGCTCCTCCTCCAAAAGCAACAATCCTAAATTTTGCACCTGCGTATCCATTAATAGCGTGAGCCATAACATCGTGAGCATTATATTTTGCTGCAACTCCAGCTATTAATTCACCAGGTCTCTTTTTAGACTTCTCTATAGCATCTGAAAGAGATGTATAACCTCGTTTTTTATTCGCTAAAACATAAGTTGGAGTGGTATACATTCCACCTACATACTCAAAACTATCTGCTGTAAAAGGCATTTTTTTAAATGTATTCAATCCAATAATAGTATCAGTTCCATTTAAAAGTAGAGTATAGCCGTCATTTTTTGATTGTTGTACTTGTATGACACCTTTAGAACCTGCTCCACCAACTACATTTGATATTACAACATCGACACCTGCTGCATCTGCAAATGCCCCAACAAAACCTCTTGCTATTGTGTCTGTTCCACCTCCAGCTTTCCATGGAACAATAAGTCTTATTGTTTTATCAGGGAAACCAGCAAATGATGTTTGCATCATAATCCCAATTGTTGCTAAAAATATAATTAAAAATCTCATTTTATACCTCCTAATAAAGTTAGATTTTTGCCATTGATTGGCGTTTTATTCCTTGTCTAATTTCGTTAATAACAAGGAAAATAATTATGGCAAGAAAGATAATTCTTGGCCAAGTTGATAAAAACGTTGTCCAATCACCTCCAGACAACATTAGTGCAGTTCTAGTATTAAATTCTATAATTGGTCCTAAAATGACACCCAGCACAATTGTTACTACCGGAAAACCTCTTTCTTCCATTATAAAGCCAAAAACACCTAGAAAAATTGCTGCGAAAACTGGAAAAATAGTCCCATAACTAGCAAAAGCACCCAAAGATGCAAAAATCATTACAAATGGAAATAGCAAAGATCTATGTTGTCTTAAAACGTAGACAAAAAACCTAATTGCTCCCATAGCAATTAAAAACATAAAAATTCCCGCTAATAAAAGTCCTGCTAACATTCCATATACTACATCTCCACCTGTTTTCATAAGTGTTACACCAGGTTGTAATCCATGAAGATAAAGAGCACCAATCATAATAGCTGTTGAGGCATCTCCTGGTATTCCAAGTGTTAACATTGGTACCATCGCACCTCCAGTAGTTCCATTATTAGCCGTTTCAGGAGCTATTACCCCATCAGGATTTCCTATTCCAAATTCTTCTGGATTTTTAGAGTTATTTTTAACTGTACCATAAGCCAGCCATGTTGCTCCGTCTGCTCCCACTCCTGGAACAGCTCCAACGATAGCACCCATAAAACTTCCTGTTCCCCAAGCTTTCCATCTTGAGAAAAATTGTCTAAAGGTAGGTAACTTTATCCTAAACTTAGTTGCAACAATTTCAGCTTTACTTTTCATCAGGGCTAAGTCTGAAATAACAACCGCAAAACCAAATAAACCAACTAATGCTGCTGCAAAGGGAACTCCGGTTAATAAGTCTAGGGAGCCAAAAGTAAACCTTTCAATTGTATCAACTCTGTCCATCCCCATACATCCAATTAAAATGCCTACGCAAACTCCAATGAAACCCTTTAACATTGAGCCTCTAGTGAAAGCAGAAACCATGACTAACCCCATAATTCCAATGAGAGCAATATCTGCATTTGACGATTTTAAAGCAATGGCAGATATTACTGGAATAAAAGTGACTGCTATAATCCAACTTGACAAGCCACCAACAAAAGAGCCATATGTTGCATATCCAAGGGCTAAACCTGCCTCTCCTTTTTCTGCCATAGGGAACCCGTCAAGAGCAGTACAGGCCGAAGCAGGCGTTCCTGGAGTTCGCAAAAGTATGGCAGCAAAAGATCCTCCTAATTTGGTGCCTACATATACACCAATCATTACTAATAATGCAGGCAAAGGATCTAAGGAATATGTCACAGGTAATAAAATAATGATTGCCATTGGAGAGCTTAATCCAGGTAAAGCGCCAACTAATAAACCAAGGAAAGTTCCTAAAAATAATAAAATTAAGTTAAGTGGTTGTAGACATTCATAAAACCCACCAATTAATCCTTCAAACATAAATATCCTTTTATAATTGTAATTTTAGAAAATATACAAAAAGCATGTATAAAAAGGCACTGCCAATTACCGAAATTATAATCATCCTTAAATAATCTCGCCTGTCATAAAGATAAAAGGCAACAAACAAGAATATACCGGTTGAAATTAAAAAATTTAGCTTTCCTAATGATGATGCGTATATAATGAGTAAAATTACTGACCCAAATCTTTTAAAATATAGTTGCTTATTTTCTAAAATATTCTCAACAAAATTAATTCTTTCATTTTTACGTTGAGTTATAAGCACATATTTTCTTAATGAATTAAATAGATATATAATTGAAAGAAAAAGAAGTAAAACAGCAATACCTAAAGGATAAGTTGCAAACGTCATTCCATCTGTTCCTATCTCTAATCCAGCATCTGAAGGATTATATGTAAAAAAACAGCCTATACCAATGATGATAAGAGATATTCCCATAATAATATCCTTTAGCACATCTCCCTTGGTTATTTTGTTTTCCTCATTCATCAAATTAACTCACAATTAATCAAATTCTTTTTTTTGACCAGGTGCAGGTGAATATCCAAAATCACCCCTTGATATGATTTTTTCAACACCACCGTTTTTTTCAATCTTTTCAAGTTGTTCGCTTTTTGCCCTCTTGTTGACTTTCTCAGGATCACATATTTTCAGTAATTCATTATAAAACTCTTTAATAATATCTTCGTATTTTTTATCTTTTGACAAATCATTTTCTTCATATTGGTCATTTTCAAGATTGAACAATTGTGCAGGATATCCTTCTGCAAAATAGACATACTTAAATTTACCTTTTCTAAGCATAAAAGCACCAACTGGAGACGCAGCAGCATGATATTCAGATAAAACTATTCTTTCATAATCATCATTATCATTTGCAATTTTAATTAGAGACTTTCCAGGCAAATTATCATCTTCAACATTCTGTGTTATTCCAAGGCTGTCAATCACAGTAGGAAAAATGTCAACCAAACTTACAGGAGTTTTTACCTTTTTAGATTTTGGAATATCTGGACCTGTAATAATCATAGGAACACCTGCAGATTCTTCAAACATAGTACTTTTGGCCCACATCCCCCTCATTCCAAGTGCATCACCATGGTCAGAAGTGTAAATAATATTAGTGTTATCTGCAAAATCAGATTGTTTAAGAGAAGCCAAAACTTTCCCAATATTATTGTCTAAAAATGTGCATAAACCGAAATATGCTGAGGTTGCTTTTCTAACTTTTTCTTCATCAAAATAATCATCATAATTCATACACTTTCTCATAGCTATATAGTAAGGATGCTGACTTCTTTGGTCTTCTTCATATAATAAAGGCCATGGCACTTCATCTTCAGGGTACATATTATAAAATTCTTCAGGAGCTATTAGAGGGAAATGAGGACAAACATACGAAACAAATAAAACCCAAGGTTTATCTGTGCATTTTCTGTTCAGAATCCAATCGCTTGCATCTTTAGTAATTTGTTTATCATAGTTTGAATATGTTGTTTCACCGCTCCCAACATCTTTTGAGTAATTTGCAGCCCCCTTACGAACAGGTAGCTCTTCTCTAATGAGACCTAATAAATCGCCAACTCCGTCAACAACATTTAAAGGATTTATTTGTTCAGAAAAACCTGTTGGGGCTTGATCGTCTAAAAAATGAAGTTTTCCAATTGACACTGCATCACAATTCCCCTGTACAGCCCGATGTCCCCAACTTGGAATTTTACCATCATAAGGGTCTGCATTATCCCAATAACCTATTTCAGCATTATATCTTCCTGTAGCTAAAATAGCCCTTGATGGTACGCATATGGGTGAATTACAGTATGCATTTTCAAAAAATGTTCCATTTTTAGCGAGTCTATCCAAATTAGGTGTTTTTACATGGCTATGTCCACTAACACCAAGCATTCTCTTGTTATGCTCATCAGATAATAATATTAATAAATTCCTGCTCAAATAACACTCCCCAAGTTATTTAACAAGTAAATGATAGACAAGTTATTAATTAAAATATAATTTATATTTTTTATGTATATATAAAATAAAGTTATATTTATGAGTTTAATTGAGTTGAAAACATTTTTGGCAGTAATTGAGGCAAGAGGCGTAAGTTCTGCTGCTATTAATTTAAATATGACACAGCCAGCAATAACTAAAAGGCTCAAAAATTTAAAAATGTATTTCGAAATAGAAAATCTATATACAAGAAAAAATGGGGAATTTATTATAGGTGAAGAAGCAAAGCTATTACTCCCATTTGCCCAAAATGTCGTAGCATTGGAAGAAAACGCAAAAAAAGAAATAAAAAATTATACTCACGGTATTAAAGGTAAAATTTTTATTGGTGCTGGTACTACTTGGTCTTTAGGAGATCTTCCTAAAGCTATAGCTAAAACTTCCGAAAAATTTCCTAACTTAGAAATTGACTTAAATATTGAAGCACCTGATTTGTTATTAAACAAATTATCACAAAATAAAATGGATATAATATTTGCTAGAAAGCCCGAAAATTTGAGTAATTTTGATTTTATTCACTTAAGAACTGATAAGTTCCTTATTTTTGCATCTTCATCACATCCAATTTTTGATAGAGATATATCAGTAAAAAAACTTTCTAAATATAAATGGACAATGAACAGTGCAGCAAAACAAACCGAAGATATTTTTTTCAATTGGTTCAATTCTCGAAACATAGAAAAACCAGTAATTTCTCTTAAAACAAATTCTCTAAGATTAGCTCTTAAGGTTGTTCAAAACTCGTCAATGCTATTGTTTACAGCGTCACCTGTTGATTTAGCACCTGACACTTCTAGCTTGTCACAAATAAAAATAAAGGATTTCAATCTAAAAAGAGATACTGGTATAATAACAAGAAAGGGTTATAAAAGCCATTTCCTTGAAGAATTATTAAAAAATATTAGAAAATAGTGCCTATAAAATAAGATTATATTTTAATTACTGGGCTATAGAATTGAAACTAAACCATTCATAGGATCAACTGTAACTCTCTGGCCAGAAGACAAAAGTGAAGTAATATCTCCATCAATAAATCGGTCACATATTGTTAGATTCGCCAATGAAGCGCCCTGGGCCAAAATAGTATTTGCCTTATTAAATAAAATTGCTTTAGGTGCCATTTTTCTTGCACACATTTCGTACAACATCCATGCTGAGGCAACACCACCTTTGGATTCATTGAGGACTAAAATTTTATCAACATATGATTTTCCAACTAATTTGTGTTGCGGTCTAGAAAAAATTCCTTTTAATCTATCTAGATCATATCTTGCAGAAAAATTATCATTTGCTGATAAGACTTCACCCTGAACTTTTTTTCCAATACCGATATGGCATTTAAGTAAAGTTTTCATACAATTTCTCCAGCAACAGCAGAAGCTATACAATTTTCCATGCTAGAAAGAGATGGTTCATATCCATATCCTCCCAATATATTAACAATCTTAGCTGAATTACTCATCAATCTTTTCCATCCGTTAGCCAAACCAATTTCTCTGGCGTATTGATTATAAAAGCAAGTTCCTTCTAGAACTTTAGCTCCTGTTTTTTCAATTTGATCAATGAGTTTCATTCTTGAAGCATCAGAGTATACTTGAGGAGATGTACAAATTATTACCGGAACTTTGAAAGATTTATCAATACATAGCTCAGCAACTTTTTGCATTTCAAATATTGAGAGCTGAGGTGCTGCAAAAACAACGACATCAATTTTATCACCTTTTTTTCCAAACTGCGACTTTAGAGATATTATATCATCTAAAGTTATTATATGATCATCAAGTCGATTTAAAAATTTTGAAGAGTAATTTTTAGCTTCTGGAGTTGTACCAATCATATGAAACAAAGGAATTGACCCATAACTTGCCATAGATGCTCCAAAATGTTTGAGTTCATCAGATTTTGGATTATGATTAATACCTTCTATAATTGGAACTTCCCAATAAGATCCTGAAATTTTTCCTATAAGAGCACCAAGTAATCCCCAATCAGTCAGTTCTTCTGGTTTAAATTTAACAAGGAATTTTTTGGTTGGAATTCTTTTTTCTTCTAAATGCAAACCATACCTGGGAGTTCTCCCAGTTAAACCAGCTGCTAGAGCAGATGGACCACCCTCATAGTTAGATCGTGCACCACAAACGCTATTAGAGTAAATAACAACTCCCGTATCACCATAAGCTACATGCTCTCCAAAAATTGGAGCCATAATCGTTTGATAATTTACACATGTATTTGTCATTAAGATGCCCATAGAAGTACAAGCTTTGATAGTTCGTCGTTCGATATTAGCCATTTCTTCTGTTTGACCAAGAGGAGTATAGTAATTTAAATCTACACCTCGAGGATCTGTAATCATAGGTATCTTTACTTTTGCTCCCATGCCAACCAAATTCTCAAGGAATAAAACACCATCAATACCCACTGATTCTGGATCTATCATCATATGTACGTTACTTACAGAAACAAAATTTTTAGCATCAAAAAAATTTCCAACTTTAATTTGATGATTAATTGCCCACTTAACAGCTTCCCCTAATTCTCCCGAAGCCATAGCCTTTTCTTCTTTGTTTAATTCCAATTCTATCTCTCAAAGATTAATAGATTTTTACATGATCATATTTACAATAAAAAATTTTTATATAAAAATTTATATATAACAATATTAAAATCTTATTTCTATGAAATACAAAATTATTAAAGCTGATATTTTTAAGTTCAACGTTAGTAATAAAACAAACTGGCTTTTCACACGATTACAAAATAATAGTGGTTTGTATGGATGGGGGGAAGCAACTCTTCAAGGTAAAGAATTTGAAATTTTGAAAAAAAAAAATGATATTCTTCAAATTATTCTAAATTCAAAATTTAATTCACCATTTGATTTAAAACCAAAACTTCCTTTTAACAACATTCTCGAAGCCTCAATAAGTTCTTCAATCATGCAGTGTTTATGGGATATTTTTTCAAGAGAAAAAGGTCAATCAATTGGAGAGATGTTTTCAAATACAAAAAATGATTATATCTCAATATATGCTAATTTTAACAGATCAACTATCAATCGAGATTTAGAGGGTATTAAAACAAGATTATTTGAAGTAATTAAAGATGGATTTAATGCCATAAAATTTGCACCATTTGATGAAGTTGAACCTGAAATGTCATTTAAAGAAATGATGAAAAATATGCAACCTGGTCTGGATAGAATAGCTACTATTCATAGCAACATAGATAAAAATATTAAGTTAATGATTGATTGTCATTGGAGGTTTTCCTTTGATGCAATTATGGAATTAATTAATGAATGTGAAAAATATAATTTATATTGGATTGAATCGCCAATTGAGGAAAGTATAGAAAATATCTATGCACTCAAGACAATCAGGAAAAAATTAAATAATAAAGGCATAAAGCTAGCTGGATTAGAAAATCAAATAATGAAAAATGGTTTTTTTGAATTTGTCAAAAATAATACTCACGATGTCATGATGCCAGATGTTAAATATTCGGGAGGCCCAGATGAAATGATCGAACTAGACAAGTTTTTTTCTAAACATGGTATAGAATTTTCCCCTCATAATCCTTCTGGACCAATAGCACATGCCCACTCTATTCAAATTTGTTCAGTTTCAACACCTTGTCTCTTGGAATATCAATATAAAGAATCTGATAAATTTGACTCTATAGTTAATTTATCGAACACACCTATAATAAACAGTAAAGTCAAAACTATTACTTCTGAAAAAGGTTTAGGTGTTTCAATTAATATGAAAAATCTTTTAAAAAAATAATATAAATTTTAATTTAAAAGGGAATTGTTCCTCTAATAGTTACGCGTCTTCCCTTCCTTTCCATTGGGTGATAATCCCAAATAGCTTTATGCAAAGTGCATCTGTTATCCCAAAAGGCCATATCATTTTTATTCCATCTATATCTAATTTGAAAATCTGTTTTTTCACAATGATTAAATAAAAATTCCAATATCAATTTACTTTCTTGTTTCGATAATCCTTCAATTCTGGTAGTAAAAAATTTATTAATATATAATGCTTTTTTCTTAGTTTCCGGATGTGTTCTCACAATTGGATGAATAGCAGAAGGATATTTTTTTTTAGGGTCTAGCTGGTCTTGTTTTTCATACCTGTTTCTATAAAAATGTTCAGATTCATGAGAAGCTCTCAAACCATTTAAGAAATTCTGCATTGGCTTACTTAATGTATCATAGGCCATATACATATTAGAAAACATCGTGTCTCCACCATATTGTGGAAGAATATGCAATTGTAACATCGTTCCTAATGGTGGCTCTGTGTCACATGAGACATCAGAATGAAAATCCTCAGCTCCATTAGAAATTTTACTATCTTTATGTGTATGAATTTCAAATATCTCTGGAAAACTCTTCATTTTTGGAGCTGCAGGATGAATATGAAGATCACCAAAACATTTTCCAAGTTTTATATGGTTTTCAGGAGAGATTTCTAATTGTTCTTGGAAGAATAACACTTGATACTTATGAAATGCTTCTTTTATAAAATTTTGCTCATAATCTGAAATATCTTTTGATAAATCTACGCCTGTTATAACTCCACCAATGTTTGGAGCATATGGCTTCACATTTATTTCTTTGCTTAAATCACTAATCTCTTTCAATATTAACCTCTAATTCATTAAAATTTTGTTTTCAAATACATAATAAAAAAAAGAATATATTAGATCTTTTACCAATGATTTGCAAATTCGCTTGAATGCTGAAACTTACTACTTGGAGTTGCCTCTCCTTTTGGAATTGGTGCAATTGGGTTTAATTTGAATTCATCTCGTCCTCTTACTAATTGCCCCTCAAAATGAGGCCAAATTGATAAATCTACTTTAACATTAACAGGAGAAAATCTCATAGTAACCCCGCACCTTCGTCTTTCAGAATTATTGGCATCTGAACCATGCAATAAACCGTCATTATGAAGAGAAATTTCACCAGCTTTAAGATTTAATGATACTACATGCTCTTTTTTAATCTGATCTATTGAAACTTCTTGATCTAATACAAGGTTACTTGCTTTATTAGTACGATGCTCAAACATACCTTTTTTATGACTTCCTTTAACTACTTTCATTGCCCCATTTTGCTCATTCGTATCATAAAGTGCTAACCACACAGTAACTGCATTTGCTGGAAATAAAGGCCAGTATTGCGCATCTTGATGCCACGGAACCACCGATCCATCTTTTGGTTCTTTGAGAAAAAATTGTCCGCCCCAAAGAAAGAAATTAGGACCTAATAAATCCTCTACATAATCCAGAATTACTGGGGTACTGCACAAATTGTAAAACTTTTTGCTGGCTTTATGCCATTGTGCGGTTTGGTTTAAATCTAATTCTTTATCTATACTTGTACTTAGTGAAACAAAAAAATTGTCTAAGTCATGTTTAGCTTCTTCAGAAAATACTGGTAGGGCAGTGATATATCCGTCATTTTTGTATTGTAATTTTTCTTCGTCTGATAACCTTCTGACTTTATTGGAAATTTTAAACATTTAATGATCCTAATTACTTAATTTAAAGAATATTATCTTCCATAAAATTTTTTAACTTTGATGACCATTCAAAACTATCAACCATTGGGCCATAGTGGCCAAACTTTGTCTTAAGTTCAATAAGAGAACATTTTATATTAAGTGATTTCAAATACTCAATAGTTTTATAACCCTTTTCCATATTTGTTACTTTATCTGTTTTCGCTAATATTTTTAAAATTGGTACTTTAATTTGAGATGCTTTTTTAAACGCAGAAGAATTATAATTTGCTCTTCGTAAAATTATTAATGAGTTTGGGTCAAAGTAATCTGCCCAACCCTTTGCTGATGTTTCAATAAAAATATTAATTTTTTTTTGTTCATCATATTGGGTTTTTAGATAATCCCCAAAGCCATAATGGTCCAAAACACCTATTCTATATTTAATTAGAGCATTTTTAATTTCTGTATTGTCTAGATCATAAAAATTACCATTATTCCAATTTTTACAATCACTAAAAGGTTTTTCAATTAATTCAATTTTTTCCTTAGTTACATCCCATCTATCTAAAGAACCTGCAATAGATACAACTTTGCATAAACTATCTGGAAACTCTGTAGCCCAAAGATAAACTAAATGTCCTCCAAAAGAATAACCTAATGCTGCATGTAATCTTTTTATTTTTAGACTTTCAATAAGAAGTTTTTGAGCTTTTATTATATCTAAATTCTTGATTTTCGGGAAAGTGGAACCGTAAGGTTTATTTGTTTTTTCATTTATTGACTTAGGGCCTGTAGAACCAAAAGAAGATCCCAACATATTTGAACAAATAACAAAATATTTATTAATATCTACAGCTTTTCCTGGCCCCATTAAATTATTGAACCATCCAACATCTTTATCCAAAGCGTGGTGATGATTTGTATATCCATGACATATTAGGATTGCGTTATCTTTTTCTTGGTTTAATTTTCCCCAAGTTTGATAAGCTATAGTTAAGTTTTTAACAACGCTTTTGTCAGATACAACAAAATTTTTATGATGAAAATATTTAGACTCTGGCATTTTCATTTATTTCTCTAGTCAATATGAGTACATCACCATTGTTCAACGAATTCCCTTGAATATTGAAATTTTTTAATGGGTGTACCTTCACCTCTAGGAATTTCTGCCACAGGATTATAATTAAAATCATCTACGCCTCTAGCATGCTGAATTTCAAAATGTGGCCAGACAGATAAGTCTGCCTTAACATTTACTGGAGCAAATCTCATTGTAACACCACAACGTCTTCTATTAGAATTATTAGATTCTGAACCATGCAGTAAACCATCGTCATGAAGTGATATTTCACCAGCCTTTAAATTTAGTGATACAATATCTTCCTGTTTAATCTGTTCAATTGAAACCTCTTGGTCCAAAACAAGATTACTCGCTTTATTAGTATGATGCTTAAACATACCTACGTTATGACTGCCCTTAACAACTTTCATAGCAGCATTTTTTTCATCCGTGTCATATAGAGCCAACCAAACAGTCACAGACTTTGCTGGAGTTAAAGGCCAATATTGAGCATCTTGATGCCACGGGACTACTGATCCATCATTAGGCTCTTTAAGAAAAAATTGTCCACCCCATTGAAAAAAATTAGGGCCTAATAAATCTTCGACATAATCTAGAATTACTGGGGTTCTGCATAAGTTATAAAATTTTAAACTAGCCTTGTGCCACATATTCGTTTGGTTAATATCTATGTCATTACTAAGACGTGAACTAAGGCTAACAAACAATTCATTCAAGTCATCTTTTGCTTGGGCATCGAAAACTGGCAATCCCGTAATATAGCCATCTCTCTTGTATTGTAATTTTTCATCTTCTGATAGCCTTCTAGCTTTTTTAGAAATTTTAAACATCTACCTCCCCCCTTAAAATTGATTATAAATTATAATACTTCAAATAATCCTGCAGCTCCTTGGCCTCCACCTATACACATTGTGACAACAACATATTTAATTTTTCTTCTTTTTCCTTCTAGTAAAGCATGACCTACTAATCTAGCGCCACTCATTCCATATGGGTGACCAATTGAAATCGAGCCACCGTTCACATTTAAGTTTTCATTCGGTATACCTAATTTATCCCTGCAGTAAATTACTTGTACTGCAAAAGCTTCGTTTAATTCCCATAAACCTATATCATCCATTTTTAAATTATTTTGTTTTAATAATTTTGGAACGGCATAAACTGGACCTATTCCCATTTCATCAGGCTCACAGCCTGCTACAGCGACACCATGACATATTCCTATTGGATTTAAATTTCTTTTTTCTGCCAACTTCATAGACATAAGAACAGATGCTGACGAGCCGTCAGATAACTGACTAGCATTTCCAGCAGTTATGAATGAATCTTCAGCCATTACAGGTTTTAAATTTTGCAAACCAAAAATATCAGTGCTTGGCCTGTTACATTCATCTTTAGATATTTCAACTTCTTTGTAATCTACTTTATCGTTTTCTAAATTTTTAAAAGCCTGAGTTGTCGTAACAGGAATTATTTCATCATCAAAATAACCTTTATTTTGTGCCTCTGCAGTCCTTTGTTGGCTTTGCAATGCGTATTCGTCTTGTTGGTCTCTTCCTACTTTGTACCTTTTTGAAACGACTTCTGCTGTTTCAATCATACTCATGTATATATTGGGTTTATTACTTATTAAAAATCGATCTTGCGATTTATATTTATTTGAAAACTCATTTTGTACTAATGAAATAGATTCAACTCCCCCACCAATGACAATATCCATCTCGTTACATGCTATTTGCTTAGCTCCTATTGCAATTGCCATAAGACCAGAGGCACATTGACGATCAACACTCATTCCCGGAACATGACTTGGTAGTCCAGACGCGGCAGCAGACAATCTTCCTATATTGTACCCTTGTGTGCCTTGCTGAACTGCTGCTCCCATAATGACATCTTCAACTTCGGAAGGATCTATGCCAGCCTTTACAATAGAACCATTAATTGCATAACCAGCTAAAGTTGGAGCATCAGTATCATTAAAAGTTCCCCTATAAGCTTTTCCAATTGGTGTTCTTGCAGTTGACAAAATAACAGCTTGATCCATAAAACTCTCTTTTTTTAAAAGTTTATTAAATTAAATATATGTTAAATTATTTTTACCCGAAACATCTTTACCTCTCATGTGATAAATTTTTCTATCTGAATATTTACTCACATTTAATTTTGAAAAAAGGTTTTTATCTTTAACCATTTGATGGTCAAAAATACTAGTCGTTGGCATGAATCTCATTGTAATTGCTCTTCTTGATTTAGACGATTTATTTGCTTCAGATCCATGAACTAAGTAAACATCATGAAGAGAAATTTGTCCTCTTTTTAAAATTAAATCAACTGCCTCAGTTTCACTAAACTCTTCTTTATCTAACTCCTGATTAAGGGTCAGGTTTTTATTATCATTTATGTTGTGTGACTTTAGTTTTTTATCTAAGTGTGAACCTTTAATAAAACGCAAACAACCATTTTCTACATTTGAATCGTCTATAGCTAACCAGACAGTACAAGTTGCCAAAGGTCTAATTGGCCAATATTGTCCGTCTTGATGCCAAGGTGTTGCGTGACCATCAATAGCTGGCTTTGCAAAAAAACTTGAATTCCATAGCGCAAAGTCTGGTCCTATTAATTGTTCAACATAATTTAAAATAGTTTGGTCAGAGCAGAATTCCAAAAAGCTCTCGTCATAAGATAATATTGCTGGACAGTAATTTTTAAATTCAGGGTGATTACTTAATAATCTATCATGACTTTCTTCAATTTTATTTAATATATTTTCTGGCATTTTAAAGTCTGGAACAACAAAACCATCTTTATGATAACGATCAATTTGAATCTTAGATAACATTTTTTTCTCCAATTTCATAAACCTAAAGTCTCATCATTTTTAACTGTTTCCCATGTCTTTTTCATCCAGTTTGTACACTCGATAGCTTGTTCAAACAGCGAATACTTACAACCCTCTCCATAATCAGTATTAGGTATGAATTCAGTCGAAATTTGGCCTAATTTACTCTTAGGATCTTTATAATGATACATAAAAAGATTTCTTACACATTCCTTCCAAGGTTCTAAATAAGACTCTTCCCATATTTCATGATATTCATTTTTTTTTGGTTTTTTAAAAGGATATTGGATACCTCTACCAATTGATCCATCTGGATGTTTGCCAAAAATGTTAATAGGGTTGTTAGGTATTGAAGATCTTGCGTGACAATGTTTTATCCATCCATTATTAATCCATTCTGATACAACATTACCTTTTATAAAAGGATCAATGATAAGTTCCCCTCTTTCAATTTTTTTATCGGTATTAAATAATTTTTGTTCTTTTTTGTTATCAATTTTAAAAATCACATGACTGTGATCAAGGGTTAAATTAAACTCTACACCTTTATCTTCTATTAATTTGCCAACATTAGAAACTCTTGGAAAATCCTCACTCCACATATTCACATGTATTTCAAAACAAGGTACGACACCTAATTTCATCCCAATATCATAAGCTTCTAAATATGCGTCTCTTACATCTAAATCACTAACAATTTTACCTTCAACATTACATGATTGAATTTGTACATTATGTACAATTGAGCCCAGATTTTTTGCAGTTTTTATATTCTTCTCTAAAAGTTCTTTATGATCTCCAATGGTGTAAAACCAACCCCCTGCCCTGATCGGAATATTATATCTTTCACTTGCTAATTTGAAATTATCTATTTCATTATCCTCAGGAGTTTTGTCAACATAATCAAATATTCCAGTCTCTTTAACCATCAAGAAGCGTTCATTTATACTTGGCATAGCATCAAAAGAAGTATGTTTTATGCCATTGGTTTGAATGCCGAATTTTAATTGATTTGTCATAAGTCTTTTTCTGTTTAAAAAATTAAAAAACAGCTTCTCCTTCAAGCATAACTCTATGCATTATTCTTAAGTGACTTACATCATAATCAGAATTAGCTTTATGCATGGTGCAACGATTATCCCAAATTACTAAATCGCCTTTTTCATAATTATGCCTGTATTGAAACTTATCTTGAAATGAAAATTCATAAATTTCATCAAGAAGTTTATCACTATCAATTTCATTAAACCCTAAGATATGATCAATCCTGTTAGGATTGATATATACGGATTTTTTATTGGACATTGGATGTGTCCTTATTAAGGGATGTTCAACAGGAGGTGTATCTTTTTCTTGTTCTTTAGTAAGTTTTACCACCTCTGAAACATTCCGCCTACTTTGCCATTTATGAACTGCACGAAGTTTTTTTATTTTAATTTTTAATTCTTGAGGCAAATCGTCATATACGGAGTAACAATTTATAAAATCAGTTCCTCCTCCATTTTCAGGAAGAATGTCAGGATAAATAAATGTTAAAGTTGCAGGTTTTTTTCTATAAGAATCATCTGTGTGCCAATGACTTGCATATACTTTAGGCTTATTTTCTCTAGTTCTATTTGAGACTACTATTACTTCTGGAATATCATCAACTGTTTCATCTTTTACAAAATATTGTTTAGGTTTCCCAAATAGCCTAGAAACGTCAGCCAACTTCGAAGGACTTAGCTTTTGGTCTTTTATGCAAACTACCAAATGATTGGTGATTGCTTTTAGTAATTCTGCCTTAGTTTCTTTACTTATTTTGTTTCTTAAATCTATACCTGTTATCTGAGCACCCATTAAATTTGATAAAGGTTTTACTTTAAACTCTACCATGACACCCCCTATTGCCATAAAAATTTAATATTATTTTAATGATATAAAAAAAAAATTTCAACAATTAACAGGTTAATCTTATTTTCTTGAATATTAAAAATTATAGTTCAAAGTAAAATTTTTGGGGAAACTTATGAATGATAAATTAATAAGTAAATACATTCATTTAGCTGAAAAAACTCTTTTAATATTCATTGCATTTGCAACTATATATGCAACTGTTCAAGAAATTTACGAATTAGTTAAGATCAAAAGAGTTTTATTAGCTGACTTGCTTTTATTATTTATTTATACGGAAGTATTGGGAATGGTAGCAGTTTTTTACAAAAGCAATCGAATACCTGTAACATTGCCATTATTCATTGCAATGACCGCACTAGCCAGAATGATAATTCTTCAAGGAAAAGACCCTAGTGATTTATTATACGAAGCCGGGGCAATAGTTCTGGTAGCATTAGCATGTTTAATTATCAGGATTAGACCACCTGAAAATTATAGAGCAAACATTGAAGAGTAAACAATTTGGCAGTTTAATATTCATCTCTATTTATAATTGTGATATGTAAATTGTATGTTAATAGATGGTTTACAATATTGTAATTGGTCACAAAAAATCTTTCAGGAATGGCGATCTTCTGATCTTACAGCTGTCCACGTTACAATTTCTTATCATGAACAGTTTAGAGATACTGTTTCAAATTTTGAACAATGGAACACATGGTTTGAAAAATTTCCTAGTTTGATTATGCCTGCTTATTTTGCAGAGGACGTAGAAAAAGCCAAAAAACAAAATAAAACTGCTGTAATTTTTGGATTTCAGAACCCTTCACCTATTGAAGACGATATTGGCCTTGTAGAGATTCTTCACCGGCTTGGTGGAAGATTTATGCAGCTTTCTTATAATAATCAATCTTTACTAGCAACTGGTTGTTACGAAAAAAACGATCCTGGTATTACAAGAATGGGTAAAGAAGTTATAAAAGAAATGAACAGGGTTGGAATGGTTGTTGATATGTCACATTCATCTGAAAGATCAACCTTTGAGGCTATTGAACTATCACATAGGCCAATTGTAATAAGTCATGCAAATCCATCATTTTGGCATCCTGCCAAAAGAAATAAATCAAATGAAATTTTATCAAAATTAGCTGAAAATAATGGTATGCTGGGATTTTCACTTTATCCACATCATTTAAATAACAGTAGTAGTTGCTTAATCGAGGATTTTTGTAAAATGATAGCTAAGACCGTTGAATTAATGGGCATAGATCATGTCGGATTTGGTTCAGATTTATGCCAAGACCAGCCTGATAGTATTGTGGAATGGATGAGAGTTGGCAAGTGGACAAAAGAAATTGATTATGGTGAAGGATCAGCATCTAACCCTGGCTTCCCTGACATGCCTGATTGGTTTAGAGACAATAGAGACTGGCATAATATACTTTCTGGACTTAAAACGATTGGATTTAACGAACAAGAAATAAATAAGATAAAGGGTGAGAATTGGTTTAATTTTTTCAAAAAATCATTCAGTACAATTTAAAAATATGAAACAAAATTATAAAAAAAATCAACAAATTAATCGCTGTCCAATGAGACAACCCTCCAAAGTTATGAAATTAGAAAGATTAGGGAGTTTTCATCAAAGTCGTTTGTCCTTTACTAGACAATTGATAAATGAATTGAAATCAAACAAAACTCAATTTGAAATATCAAAATGGGATATCGATAATAATGGTTTTGGTAATGCTGTTATAAAGACAATTTTTAACAATAGTATATTTTCACTTGTAGTATTCTGCCACTCTATAAATGATGAGGAAAGAAGTGATAGGGTTATAGCAGAAAAGTGGGACATGACTTTCTCACTTTTTAAAGGAGTTCCATCTAATATTGAATTAGATAAAATGTCTAAAAATTTAAAAATACAGGAATTAGGAAGGCATCTTTCCAAGCAATTAACACTTAGCAGAGCTAATAAGTCAGTTAGAATTTTTAGAAAAGTGTTAGATGCTTTATCTAATGGCAAACAACCGAGTAAATTAGATATAAACAATATTGGATATCTTGTAAGAACAACTGCTGTTTACGGTAATGGGAAGTTTGGAATAGGTGATTTTTCATTTGATTCAAGTAAAAGTGTCTTGAATAAACCCTTCCAGGCCGAAATGTTAACAGTCTATTTAATAAGATATTTTTCAATAGAATTAATAAATTTTTTAGCAGAAAAAAAAGGTGGAAAGAAGTCTGTGAAATTGTCTAACAAAATTTCAAGACATCTTGGAGTTGGAAATGCAACTGGTTTAGGAATGGCTCCGTTTCTGATAAATCATCAAGAACTTATTCATAAGTGGATTAATACAAGGGAAACAGCAATATCAAGAGTGTTATCTATAAAAAGTATTAATAAAAATACTCAGAAACAAATCTTAAATTATATTGAACAGGCATACAGATATACTTCACAGTGGAATGTTGATGACCTAATCCAAGCTAATAGAATTAAAAACCTTAACTTAGATTTAAAAGATATAATAAACTGTGATGAACTTCTCAATCTATTAAATAAAGATTATCCTCTAAAAAGTCTTAATGATTATTTTAAAAATAAAATTTGTATGGAAACAGAAGAAATTCTTCATTCAATATTCATTGAACCATTTCCTGATATTATTGATGACTTAACAAATCAAATGGGATCTGTAGAAAAAAAATCAGTTGTTGTAGGTTATAATGTAAAAGAAATTATAGAAATTATAAAAGAAAACTATAAATGGGCTCTAAGTATTGATGTTAATAGTTCTGATGAAAACTACTTTTTTTGGTATACATCTCAAGCAAAATTAGAGCCCCGAATTGGTGTTACTAACAAAGACGATGGATATGAAAAACAATTACCATTTGACATTTCACATCAAGTACAAAAAGCTCTTAAAATTTTAATCAAATTGCCCAAAAAAATGACTGCGTCTGAAGCTATGATTAATCACCCAGAAATCAGGAATATTGTAAGAAGAATTATTATTAATAAGACATCACCATATAGTGAAATTCAGGATAATCTAGTTGGTAAACAAATGAGGCCAATAGATTTATTAAGGTGCAAATTAAGTTTCTTTGGTGCATCTAAATATGATCCAAAATCAGATTTATGGACTAGAATTACACTATTTCAGGGAGCTCCTCTTCCACATCAACTTCAAGAAGAGAGTTCCTGTGACTGGCTTTTCCCTTATTTATCTGATGCATAAATATGTTAACCGTATCTTTGAATGAAGTTTACTCTGAAACTTATAAAGCCCTCAGAAGTGTTGGAATTGAATGGGGATTAGCTAAGGATTGTGCAAACCTCTCTAGATGGTTGGTCAATCATGATTATTATTTTCTTGGTTCTGTACTAAAAACGGCTGATCTTTATAAAGAAAAAAAATTATCAACTTCAATTAAAGAGAATAATTTAAATAAACCTCTTACATCTGCTCTCATGGGTTTGCTTTTAGTAGAATATGTCTCGGCAAATAAAATAATTTGGAAAGGTTATCTACATAGTCCAAAATTTTTGCTGGCTTCTATGGGTCTAATTGCCCAAGAACAAAATATAAGTTTAGTTTTGAAAAATAGTAAAAATTCCATCATTGCTTATACAAATAACCAAAAATTATACGTAGATACAAACATTTTTAATAATCTGACAGGCTATTTCTTTATGGAGACATATGAATTTAATAACAATTGTAATCCATTAAGTTTAGTCCAAAATCAAAGATTAGAAGTTTCTAAAATTAATAAGAAATGTTGGGATAGATTGAGTTCGATGGCATTTGAAACTTATGTGCCAGAGAGTGAAGCCTCAAAATCAGGAGCAGGATATTAACCTAATTAACCCTGTAATCCTTTAATACATTTTTGTCAGGATCAAATCCTAAGCCTATGCCATTAGGGATTTCAAAAGAACCACTCTTAGGATTAAAAATTTGTTCAGGGTAAATATATGCTTCGAAATCAATAAAAAATCTCTCTAATAAACCTGAATTAGGTACAGATTGAGATAAGTGTAAAGTTGCTAAAAATCCTGGTCCAAAGTATGGAGAATGTGGCATTACTTGAACACCAAATGTTTCAGCAACCGATATGATTTTTTTAAATTCAGTAATACCCCCTACTTTTGTCACACTTGGCTGAGCGTAATCTACAGCTTCGTATTCAAACATTTTTTTAAATTCAAACGAAGTACAAGCGTTTTCACCTGCGGCTATAGGAATTAATGATTCAGATCTTAAGTTTGATAAGCTTTCAAAATCTTCTGGTGGATTAATAGGTTCTTCGACCCAATAAAGATTAAAATCTTCCCATTTAGACAAAATTTGCCTAGCTTGGTCCTTTGTCCAAGGACAATTTGTATCAACCATGATTGGAATGTCATCACCTAGAATTTTTCTAGCTGCTTCTACTTCAGGTGTAAATATTTCATGCAACTTAATATAATTATAACCGAGTTCTCTGGCATGATTACATCTATCTTGAACCGCTTCAACATCTTCATATCGCCAAAGACTTGCATAAGCTGGCATTTTCTTCTTACCACTTGATCCTAGAACATTACATAAAGGTAAATTACTATGCTTAGCTAGGATATCCCACAAAGCTATATCAACCCCACTTATTGCAAACATAGTAATGCCATAGCGTCCAAACAAATGTAATTTTTTTTGCAATTCAAAATTTATTTTTTGAACATCTAGTGGATTTTTTCCAATTAAATATGGTTTTACCATGTGGATGACAGCTTCGGCGACAGCTCTTCTACAATGGAAAGAAAATGCATCTCCCCATCCAGTAATACCAATATCTGTATCTATCTTTATCAAGCAAAAATCCATAGCATCAGCTTTTAAAAAGTCTGATGGTGATTTATTTTGAACACCTGTAGAGAAAGGTATTTGTAATTCATATACTTCTATGTTTGTAATTTTCATATGATGCCTATTTAAAATTAATGTGACTCGTGATCAGCTAGCCATTTTATTACTTTTGCGGCAGGATAAAGCCATAATAATCCGGCTAATATATAAATTACCCAATCGAAAAGCCAAAAATATCCTGTTATAAATTCAAATGCATACATAAAAAATGAAACATAAATGATTAATGCAGGTATAATACCAATCACAACAATAAAATGACGCCATCTTTTCAAATAACTATCCTCATAAAAATCAAAAATTAACTTGGGATCAAGCC
>ARQU01000014.1 GCA_000384615.1 alpha proteobacterium SCGC AAA536-G10
AAGCGTGAAGGACCTTATGAGAATTTTGGTGAATGGTCTAAAGAATTAATCCAAGTTGAAAAATTTAAATCTCACAAATTAAAACAAAAAATAAAGAGTGAAACAAAGTGGTCTATTGAGGGAATATCCGCTAGAAGAAAAAGAAATATGGGTAGAGTTAGAACTTTAGAAAAATTATCTCAATATTTTCATGATACAAAAATAATTGATAGGAAATCAATGGATTTAGATCTTAATAAAACAAATGAAGCAGGTGTAAATATAATCGAAGCATTTAATATATCATTTGCTCATAAAGATGATAATGAAATCAATATTATTTCAAACTTTAGTCTTAAAATTGTACGTAATAGTAGAATGGGTATAATAGGAGGAAATGGTACTGGAAAAACTACTTTAATAAAGATTTTGCAAGGCTTAATTTCTCCAACTGCTGGTAGAATAAAAGTAGGAGAGAATGTAAAAATTAAATATTTTGATCAAAACAAAGAAACTATTGATTTAGATAGTACACCATGGAGGACAATGACTGAAAATGGTGATTTTGTTGACTTCAAAGGAGAAAAAATTCATGTTTTATCATATTTAAAAAAATTTTTATTTGATGAAAAAAAGTCACAGCAACGTAACTCTACATTGTCAGGCGGTGAAAAAACAAGGTTATTACTTGCCAAGTTATTTTTAAACGAGCATAATTTTTTAATTTTAGACGAGCCTACCAATGATTTAGATTTTGAAACACTAAATCTTCTAAAGGAAAATGTTAAAAATTATGATGGAACAGTTCTAATTATTAGTCATGACAGATTTTTTCTCGACCATACAATCGATAAACTTATAGTTTTTGAAAATAATGGTAAAATTTTAAAACATGATGGAAATTTTTCAAATTATTATGAAAAATACGGCTTGGCTAAATTAAAATTAAGTGAAACTCAAACTAATTTTAAAAAGAAAGAATTGAATAATAAAAAATCTGAAGAAAATATATTAAAGAAAAAAAAGCTTACCTTTAAGGATACTTATGAGTTAAAGATTCTTCCTCAAAAAATTGAAGAATTGGAAAAAAAGCTTGAAAAGTTGGAAAGTCTCCTAAGTAAAGAAAATTTATACAATGATGATAAAAAGACTTTTGATGATACAATAAACCAAATAGGTGAAATAAAAAACAAATTATCTTTTGCCGAAGAGCGATGGCTTAAAATACAAATTTTAAGTGATGAAATCAATAAACAGTAAAGTTTAAATAATTATATGTTGACCAAAAATTTAAACATTATACTTTGATATTGTCAGAGAGTAATGTAGTTGCTTTTTAAAGAGGAAAGTCCGGGCTCCATAGAAATAAGGTGCTGGATAACATCCAGCGGGGGCAACCCTAGGGAAAGTGCAACAGAAAATATACCGCCATTTTTTGGTAAGGGTGAAATGGTGTGGTAAGAGCACACCGTGTTCCTAGCAATAGGAATAGCTTTGCAAACCCCACCTGGAGCAAGACCAAATAGAAGAAACACTTATTCAATTTCTAAGAAGTTTCTTGGGTAGGTCGCTAGAAAAATTTGGTAACAAATTTTCAAGATTAATAACTACAGTCAAAATTTTGATACAAAACCCGGCTTATTGCTCTCTGACAATTTGTTTAGAGTTAAAATTTAAAATATAATACCATAAAACTAATCAATTTCCCATTGACTACCATAAATTCCCATGTTATCCCATAATATTAATAATATTAATTACTAGGTATCAATTTTAATTAATTAAAAATTTATATCCCAAGCATATGTATTATTTATAACTTAAGGTTTTAATATCAATGTTTTTGTCTACTTCACATAATAAGATTGATTTAAAATGTAGAGTTTCTATTCCAGCATCTTTCAGAATGAATCTTGAAAAATTAAAAGAACCTTTAATATTATTTAAAAGTCTCCAATTCCCATGTATTGAAGGCACAACTCTAACAAGAATGCAAAGGTACATCAATGCTATTGATGAATTAGATGCATTATCAGATGATGCATTTCTTTTAAGAATGATGATGGCAAACTCTTTTGAAATAAAATTTGATATCAATGGTAGAGTCGTAATTCCAGATATTCTTATGAGCTTTGCTAGCCTAACTAATAAAGCAGTATTTATGGGTATAGGAGAATCTTTTTATATATGGTCTCCATCAGAATATGAAAATCAATACAATAAATCTCAAAAAATTCTTAATGAAAAAGGTCCGCCAAAATTAATTTTAAAAAAGAATGAATAATTATTATAATGTCTTATATACCACAACATATTCCTGTTTTACTCGATGAAGTTGTAAATGCCTTATCAATAAATAATCATGAATATTACATTGATGCCACTTTTGGATTAGGCGGATATACAAAAGCCATTCTCAATAAAAAGGATTGCAAAGTTATAGCTTTTGATAGAGATCCAGAAGCTAAAATTTTTGCAGAAAAAATTAAAATTGAATTTAAAGACAGATTTTTTTTTAAAAATGCAAAATTCTCTCAATTAGTTAGTCTCTTAGATGATTTCAAAATTAAAAAAGTGGCTGGGGTTGTCTTTGATTTAGGTGTGTCCAGTCCCCAATTTGATCAAAAGCACAGAGGGTTTTCTCTAAAATTAAACGGTCCACTTGATATGAGAATGTCTAAAGAAGGCCCCACCGCAGAAGAGTTTATAAATAAAGTTGAAGAAAACACTCTTGCAAACATTATTTATGAACTAGGTGAAGAGCCTTATTCGAAAAGAATAGCCAAAAATATTATTCTTGAAAGGTCAAAAACTTATATAAAAACAACAGGACAATTAGCAAACATAATAAGAAAATCAATTCCAACATCAAAACAAAAGATAGATGCGGCTACTAAAACTTTTCAAGCAATTCGAATATATTTGAATGATGAAATATCAGAGTTGGAACAAGGATTAATCGCTGCTGAGAAAATACTCCAACCTCAAGGTATTTTAGCTGCTGTATCCTTCCATTCTATCGAAGATAGAATAATAAAAAAGTTCTTTTTAAAATGCGCTAAGAAAGAAAATCATTCACGACATCGTCCTGAGTGTCCCAATATAGATAATAGCCTCGAAATCATAACCAAAAAACCGATTTTACCATCAAAGATAGAAATAAAAAATAACAAGCGATCTAGATCAGCTAAACTGCGTATTGCAAAAAGAACATTTTTTCCATCAGCTTTTGGAGAAACAGCATGATTAGATATCCATCTTTTATTATTTTCTTTTTGATAGTTTTTGTGGCGATTTCTTTATATCAAGTTAAATACCTTATAACGCAAAAAGAGCACAAGCTATCTGTAATTAATAAAAATATAATAAGGACTGAGACTGACTTAAATATATTAAAGGCAGAGCTTAGTTATTTGAAACGTCCTAAAAGAATAGAATTTTTAGCTAAAAACAAATTAGAATTAAGAGAAATTTCTGCAATTGATATCTGGGATCTACAACACTTAGTAGATGTAACAAAATCGATAACTGAAAGTAATGTAAAATGAAAATAATTGGATTTTTACATAATGATTTTTCTATTAAAAATAATTTAAAATTACGCAGAATTAAATTATCAATTTGTAGTGTATTATTAATTTTTTCTTTTACAATAATTGGCTATAAAACTTTTTCACTAGCTAGTATAGCTAAAGTAAATAAAAATCAAATTTCCAGCAAAAAAAACCAACAAAGTTTATTTTCCAAACTAAATCGTGGAAATATATATGATCGTAATGGGGGACTTTTGGCAACTACAATAGATGTAAATAGTCTAAATATTAATCCTCAAGAAATTTTAAATAAAAATGAAACAATAAAAAAGCTAAATAAAATATTTCCTGAATTAAAAGAAGAAAGTCTCTGGAGAAAATTAAATACAAAAAAAAGACATGTTAATTTGTTGAGAGAGATTTCACCAAAGCAGTATGTATTATTACTAGAAGAAGGCATTGAAGGAATAAAAATAGAGGCCAAAGATAAAAGAATTTATCCTAATAATAACTTGGTATCTCATATTTTAGGTGGAACTGATATTGATGGTAAAGGTATCGCTGGAATTGAAAAATCATTTAATGAGAAACTACTAAACGGTGAAGATATAACTATTTCAATACATAACGGGATTCAATATATAACAGAAAAAATTATGTCAGAACAAATTAAAAAATTTGACGCTGAAGGGGGGGGCAGGAATAGTAATGAATGCTAAAAATGGAGAAATTTATGCTATAACTTCTCTTCCTGATTATAATGCAAATAATTATAATAATATAAATAATCTGAATTTATTTAATAAAGCAACAAAAGGTATCTATGAGTTAGGTTCAACTCTAAAACTTATAACTGCAGCTGTAGCGTTTGAAAGTGATCATGTTAAAGAAAATGATGTTTTTGACGTTTCAACTCCTCTTAGAGTATCTTCTAGGACTATAAGAGATTTTCATCCATTAAATTATCGTTTAAATATTCCCGAAGTTATAGTTCACTCTAGTAACATTGGTTCAGCCAAAATAGCTAAAAAAATTGGAACATCAACACAGTTAAAATATTTAAAATCACTTGGCCTAATGGATAAGCTTGATTTAGAAATTCCTGAGTTAGGTAAACCACAAGTTCTTAAAGATGGGAAGTTGTTAACTACAATGACAATATCTTATGGACATGGAATAGCTATAACTCCTCTGCACCTTGCATCTGCTACTGCAACCATAGTTAATGATGGTGTTGCAATCAAACCAACATTACTAATTTCAAATTCAAAGCTATCGAATAATAGGATTTTTTCGAGTGAAACCTCAAAAAAAATGAAAAGTATAATGCGACTTGTTGTAAGCAGCAAACATGGAACAGCCAAAAAGGCTCAGGCCACAGGATATTTAGTTGGAGGCAAAACTGGAACTGCAGAAAAAGTTAATCAAACTGGTGGATATTCAAAGAAACAAAATATAGTAGCTTTTACTGCAGCATATCCTATGAACGACCCTCAATTCGTAATTACCATAATGATTGATAATCCGAAAGGACAGAAATTTTCATTTGGTTATAGAACTGCAGGGTGGGTTGCTGCACCAGTAATTAAAAGATTAGTAACCAGGATATCACCTATATTAAACATTAAACCAGAAACAAAAGTTACATCAGATTTTACCAAAGATTTAAATAAATATAAAATACGCGGTAAGAAAAAGGGAGCAAATTTGTAAAATGCTTTTGAAAGATTTGATTGAAAAAAATAAAATTACAGAAGACTTGTTGAAAAATGTTAATAATAAGATTTTACATAATAAAGTAAGGGGTATTTCTTCTAATAGTAAAGAAATTAAAAAAGATTATATATTCGTTGCAATTAAAGGTAAAAATTTTGATGGCGCTGAATATATAGCTGAGGCTGAAAAACTTGGTGCATTTTTAATAATAGCAGAGGAGACATGTAACAAAAAAGTTTTTTCTATTAAAAAAGGAACTGCCAGACAAATATATACGCTATTACTTTCTTCATTTTACATAAAGCAACCTAAACAAATCATTGGGGTAACTGGAACTAACGGAAAAACATCTACAGTTGAATTTTGCCGCCAATTATGGGCACTAGCAGGGTGGAAGGCTGCTTCCATGGGTACTCTTGGGACAAAGACTGAAACTGCTATAAATAAAAGTTTATATAAAAATAAAAAAGAAAACCTGACAACATTTGAACCCTCTGACTTATATAAAAAATTAAATTTTTTAGTCGAAGAAAAAATTTCCCACCTTGCTCTTGAAGCTTCCTCACACGGCATTGATCAGTATAGATTAGATGGCGTTAATTTTTCAGGAGCTGTATTTACAAACTTATCTCACGATCACCTTGATTATCATGGAAGTACTGCAAATTATTTTTCAACTAAAAAAAGACTTTTTACAAAAGTGTTGAAAAATAATTCTGCAATTTCCATTAATATTGACGATATATACGGTAAAAAATTGTATGAAGAACTTAAAGACGATAATCATTTCATTATCACCTTTGGTCAATGTTCTAAAGCAGATATAAAAATTAAATCTGTAGTACAAAACAAACAAAGTATTGACCTAATTTTAGAATTTAAAAAGCAAAATTTTCAAACCACGATTGGAATGATTGGAAAATTTCAAGTTTATAATGTCGTGGCATCTGCATCTATTTGTATTGCATTAGGTATGGATTCAAACTTAATTTTTAAATCTCTAGGATACCTTAAACCTGCTCGTGGAAGAATGGAGGTTCTCTCAGAAACAAAAAATAAAGCATTAGTAATTATTGATTATGCACATACACCAGCTGCTCTAAAATCTGCACTTAAATCTATCCAAGAAATAATAGGTAGAAAAAGAATAATAACTTTATTTGGATGCGGAGGAGACAGAGACAAAAACAAACGTAAAATAATGGGAGAAATTGCTAATGAATATTCGGATATAGTAATAGTTACTGACGACAACCCAAGAAATGAAATTCCTTCAAATATTAGAAGTGAAATTTTAAGTGGCTGTCCAAGTGCTACAGAAATTCCTAACAGAGATAAGGCTATTAAATATGCTGTCTCACTATTAAAAAAAAATGATCTTCTACTTATTGCAGGTAAAGGACATGAGACATTTCAAGCTGTTGGAATAGAAACTCTTCCTTTTGATGATTATACCGTCGCTAAAGAAGCTATTAAAAACATTGAAAAATCTGGAATAATAAATTGAAGCCTTTATGGACAAAAAAAGATTTAATGTCGGCTACCAATGCCCTAGATCCTTCTTCATATTTCCTCCAAAACTATAATGGGGTTTGTGGAGTGAGTATAGATGATAGAACTATAAATAAAGGCGACTTATTCATAGCCATAATTGGTGATAAATTTGATGGTCACGATTTTATAGAAAATGCAATAAAAAAAGGTGCTTATGGAATAATAGTATCTAATAAAATGCTGGCTAATAAATATAATGCATTATTGGTAAAAGATACTACAAAAGCTTTGGAGCAAATTGCAAAATTTTCAAGACATAGATTCAAAGGGGTGACTATTGCTATAACAGGTAGTAGCGGAAAGACGAGTACAAAACACCTTTTATCTAATACTTTAAAGAAATTTGGTAAAACTCACCATACACACAAAAATAACAATAATTTAATTGGACTTTCACTTACCTTGTCAAGGCTTCATAATGATTATGATTATTGTGTCTTAGAACTAGGGATGAATAATGCTGGAGAAATTCAGAGATTGACAGAAATTGCACTACCAGATATTGCCCTAATAACAAATATATCCAGTTCTCACATTCAGAATTTTAAAAATGATAAAGAAATTGCAGATGAAAAAAGTGAGATTTTTTCAACCTTGAATGATAATGGTATAGCTATAATAAATACTGATACATTGTGGAGTAAGTATTTAATCAAAAAAGCAAAAAAGGTGTCAGCAAAGATACATTTATTTGGCCACTCTAAATATGCAAATACAAAAATTACTAAATTAGTTGACGAACATGAAGGATCAACAATTTGTTATGACAAAATAAAAAATTGGCATTTAACAAATCTGAATACAACACAAGCATTAAATGCCATAGCGACAATTTCAGTTATTAAAGAATTAAAATTATGTACGGTTACTAGTGAAAAAGTAATTAGTAAAATAAAACCTCTTGCTGGAAGAGGCGAGAAAATAATTATAAATTTTGGTAAAAAAGATAAAACTTATGTAATAGATGATAGTTACAATGCAAATCCTGACTCAATGAAAGCTGCTCTCTCTAATTTTTATAAAACAAAATACAAGCTAAACACTTATAAAACTATTTTAATAATTGGCGATATGCTTGAATTAGGGAAAAATGCAAAAGAAATGCATTTTGAACTTATTCCAATGATAAAAAAAGTAAATCCTGACCTACTTATAACTGTCGGGCCTTATACAAAGAAAATTAGTAATGAATTAAAAGAACTAATTAGTTGCAAATCATATTTAACTTTCTCACCTCTTTTAAAAATAGTAACTGAATTTGTAAAACCTAATCAAATTATTCTTGTCAAAGGTTCAAATGGAATTGGACTATGGAATCTAATTCCAATTTTTAGAAACATTAATCAGGAGAAACGCAATGTTGCCTGATTTTTTTCTTACTTATACTGAATATTTCCAACCTCTTAATTTATTCAATTACATTACTTTTAGATCTATTGGAGCTTTACTAACAGCGTTATTAATCAGTTTTATTTTTGGTCCAAAAATTATTTCTTTATTAAAAAAAATGCAAAAGAAAGGGCAACCAATAAGATCTGATGGCCCCCAAAGTCATATAATATTTAAAACTGGCACTCCAACAATGGGTGGTTTGTTAATTGTATTAGCTTTTACTACTTCAACAGTTTTATGGGCAAAGCTAGACAATACATATATATGGATAATTTTGGGAGTAGCCATTTCTTTTGGATTTATAGGGCTCTTAGATGATTGGATTAAGGTGTCTAAAATGACAAGTAATGGCCTAAAAAGTTATCAAAAAATTATTCCTCAGATTTTTATTGCTTTCATTGCAGCTTGGTTTATTTCTGAAAATACTCCTCAAAATTTACAAAATACTTTATCTATCCCGTTCCTTAAAGAAAGCATTTTCTTTCTAGGAATTTTATATATACCATTCACAATTTTAGTGATTGTGGGATCCTCTAACGCAGTAAACTTAACTGATGGCCTAGACGGTTTAGCAATAGTTCCCGTAATGATAGCGGCAAGCTCTTTTGCTATAATTGTTTATTTAACTGGGCATTTAAATTTTTCTAGTTATTTACAAATTAGTTATGTACCCGGTGTTGGTGAAATAGCAGTTTTTCTAGGAGCAATAATTGGTTCAGGGTTAGGTTTCTTATGGTTTAATGCTCCACCAGCTATGGTTTTTATGGGAGATACTGGATCATTGTCTCTTGGTGGAGTTATAGGTGTCAGTGCTTCAGCCTCAAGACATGAGTTAGTTTTAATCATTATTGGTGGTCTATTCGTATTAGAAACTATATCTGTGATTGTACAAATAGTTTCTTTCAAGCTTACAGGTAAAAGAATATTTAGAATGGCACCATTACATCATCATTTTGAGCAAAAAGGATGGGCTGAGCCCACCATTGTAATTAGGTTTTGGATAATAGCATTAATTTTGGCTTTAATAGGTCTTTCGACCCTTAAACTAAGGTAAAGAAATTGAATAGTATTATTAATTATAAAAATCAGGATGTTGGAATTTTAGGACTGGGTTTATCTGGTTTAGCTGCTGCAAGAGTTTTGTTAAATTCAAAGGCTAATATTTTTGTTTTTGATGATAAAAAAGAAAAACCGTCTATTATAAAAAAAAGTAATTGGATTAATTACAATTATTGGCCATGGGAAAGCATAAAAACGTTAGTAGTTAGCCCTGGAATACCTATTAATAATAAAGAAAAACACAATGCAATAAAGCTTGCTATTGATAACAAAGTCAAAATTATTAACGATATTGACTTGTTTGTAGAAATTTATCCTAAAGCTAAGATAATCGGCATAACGGGTACAAATGGAAAGTCAACAACGGCTGCTTTATTATTTCATATTTTAAAATTTAATAAAATTAAAAGTGTTATCTGTGGTAATTTTGGTATCCCTGCATGTTCCATAAACGACCCTGGAGAAAATGGAGTTATAATTCTTGAATTGTCAAGTTATCAATTAGATGGTGCAAAAAGTTTATCTTTAGATATTGCTACTATTATAAATATAACCCCTGATCATTTAGATTATCATGAAACTTTTGATAGATATGTATCTAGTAAACTAAAAATTATTAACTTTTTAAAAAGAAATGGAATATTTATTTATGATAAAAGTAATAAATTATTAAATAAAATCATTGATGCAAATAAATATAACTCTTTAAAGTTTTCAAGTGTAAATGAAAAGGAAGCAAAAGATTTTATTAATGATAATAATTATTTAAAAGGAACTCATAACGCAATTAACGCTTCAATAGCTATATCAATTGCGAAAAAATTAAATATTAATGATAATAAAATAGAATTAGCAATTAAGCGTTTTGAAGGATTATCCCACAGGATGGAACCTTTATATACTTCTAGCAATTTTAAAATTATTAATGACAGTAAATCAACAAATGGCGAGTCTACTGCTGCTGCATTAAAAACGTTTAGTAACATATTTTGGATAGTGGGTGGAAAACCCAAAAATGATGGGATAGGTCAAGCCAAGAATTTTTTGGATAAAGTTGTAGAGGTTTTTTTAATAGGAAATTCAACAAAGTATTTTTCAGAAGAAATTTTAAAATTTAATGAAAACATTCCAATAAACGAATGTATCACATTAGAAAAGGCAACAATTCTAGCCATTAAAAAAAGTAAAATGTCGAAATTAAAAAATTATGTAATTTTATTATCTCCATCAGCAGCAAGTTTTGATCAATTTAAAAGTTTTGAAGATCGAGGTAATCAATTTAAAAAAATTATAAGCCAGCAAATTGAACAAGGTATAGTCTAAATGAAAATAACACGTTCAGATAGATCTAACATGGCACTTTGGTGGTGGACAATAGACAGATATATGCTGACATGTTTTTTTACTTTAATAATTTTTGGTATATTTTTAGTTATGGCTTCAAGTCAACATTTAGCTGAAAGCCTTAATATATCGTCAAATCATTTTACAATTAGACATTTATTATTCGGTTCACTAAGTATTCCAATTATAATATTTTTCTCAGTTTTGAATGAAAAACAAATTAAGGTTTTTTGCATATTAGGGCTTCTTATTTGTATTAGTTTATTACTATTTATTTTGATTGGAGGAGAGAGAATAAAAGGTGCTCAAAGATGGTTTTATATTGGAGGTTTTAGCTTTCAACCAAGTGAAGTATGTAAACCATTTTTTGTAATATTTAATGCGTGGATTTTAAGTCTATGGGTTGAAAAATCAATGTCTGCAGCTTGGATGTGGTCAATTACTTCAATAATAATCATATCAACTCTTTTATTACTACAGCCAGATTTAGGTATGACACTAATTATGATTTTTACTTGGGGTTTCCAACTGTTTATTACTGGAATACCTCTTATGATTATTTTACTTCTTATATTAGCATTTCCAATATTTATGATATTTGCTTACCAAAATTTTACCCATGTTAAAATAAGAATTGATAACTTTATTGAAGGCAAAGCATATCAAGTTTCAAAGTCACTACAGTCATTTGAATCAGGTGGTTTTTGGGGGAAAGGGCCAGGAGAAGGTTTTTACAAAAAGTCTTTGCCAGATGCACATTCTGATTTTGTTTTTGCAGTAGCTGCTGAAGAATATGGTGTTTTAATATGTTGTGTAATTATAACAATATACTGTTTAATTATATTAAGATCATTTTTGTATACTCTAAAAATTAATAATTTGTTTTTTGTTCTTTCCATAAGTGGTCTTGCTTTTCAATTTGGCTTTCAATCATTAATACATTTGGCAAGTAACACAGATCTTATTCCCACTAAAGGTATGACCCTACCTTTTCTGTCCTATGGTGGATCGTCCATTTTGGCATCAGCTATTACAGCTGGAATTCTTTTGTCTTTAACCAGGAAAAATATTTCATTTGAGACTTTAAATGAAAAACTTTATGAGAATAAAAATAATGAATAACAGAATTCATAAAAATACTATAATGATAGCTGCTGGTGGAACGGGTGGTCATATCTTCCCATCATTATCGATAATTAATCAAATTCAAAATCATTTATTTATTATCATTACAGATGAAAGAGGTGAAGATTATTTTAACAATTTTTTGGTTAATAAAGGGATAAATTTTAAGATATTTACTCATAAATTATCAAGTCCAAGCAATAAGTTTATTATAAATAAATTAAAATCATTGTTTCAAATTTTTATATCAATTTTAAAATCAATTTTGTTAATCATTCACTACAAACCCGATGCTATAATTGGTTTTGGTGGTTATCCATCATTTGCCCCAATAATAGCTGCTAAAATTTTTAGGGTTCCATCGATAATTCATGAACAGAATACTGTTATAGGAAGAGCCAATAAGCTTCTTAGTAAGATAACTAATATTTTGGCTCTATCTTTTATAGATATTGATAATATTCAACAAAAAAAGAGGTCTATTTACACCGGAAATCCAGTTAGACAAGAATTTTACGAAATTGGAAAGATTAAATACTTACCACCTGCAAAAAAGAATTTTTTTTATATTTTAATATATGGTGGAAGTCTTGGATCAAAGTTTTTTTCGGAATACTTACCTTCAATTATTTGTTCTCTTCCTAAGGGTATGAAAGAAAAAATAAAGATTATTCAGCAAGTTAGAAAAGAAGATCTAAAGTTAGTACGTAAAAATTACAAACTTAATAAAATTGATGCTGAAATATCTATTTTCTTTAAAGATGTCTCGGAAAAATTTAAAATTTCTCATTTGATTATCACTCGATCAGGTGGTTCAAGTGTTGCTGAAGTTTTAGCATCTAATAGGCCTGTAATATTCATTCCTTTACCTACCTCATTAGATAATCATCAATATGAAAATGCAAGATTTCTTGAAAGAAATAAGGGTGGCTGGTTAATTGATCAAAATAGTAAAACTATCAATGAACTAGAAAGGTTAATAAAGCATCTCTTACAAAACCCAAAAAACCTTGTTGAAGCGAGTAATCAATTAAAAAAACTAGCAAGTGGGCTTGAAAAATTAAGAAATAATAAAACACCTACAGAGTTTTTGTCTGAATGCATTTTAAAATTAATAAATAATAAAAAAAAGGTTGTTCCTACAATATGTTAAAAAGCCCCAAAAATTTAGGAGTTATTCACTTTATTGGTATTGGTGGAATTGGAATGAGCGGAATAGCTGAAATTCTGTTTCAATCAGGATATAATGTTCAAGGAAGTGATATAACTGAAGGCAATAACACCAATAGACTGAAAAAGCTTGGAATTAAAGTTTATATAGGACAAAATAAATCGAATATCCTTAATGCAAAATTAGTTGTTGTGTCAACAGCAATCTCTCCAAAAAACATAGAATATATGACAGCAAAAAAAATGTTCCTACCGGTAGTTCATAGATCTGAAATGCTGGGTGAATTAATGCGCCTTAAACAATCAATTGCAATAGCTGGTACTCATGGCAAAACTACTACTACTTCACTAATAGCCAAGATGATTGAAGAAAATGGAATGGATCCGACAATCATAAATGGAGGTATTATTTCTTCACTAGATAGTAATGCAAAACTTGGAAACGGTGAATGGATGGTTGTAGAAGCTGATGAGAGTGATGGCAGTTTTGCAAAATTAAATCCAACAGTTGCGATAATTACAAACATTGACTTAGAGCACCTTGATTATCATAAATCAGAAGAAAATTTAGAAAGAGCATTCTTGCATTTTGTATCATCGATACCATTTTATGGATTTGTTTGTCTTTGCATAGATAACCCACGAACACAAAAATTAATTTCAAAACTAGAAAATAAGAGAGTTATCACATATGGCTTGTCTGCTAATGCTGACATTAGAGCAACAAATATTTCGTATAAAGAAAACAAAATGTTTTTTTCATTAAATATCTCAAACCTAAAAGGTCATAATTATAAGAATTATGAAATAGAGTTTTCTATGATTGGATTACACAATATTCAAAATGCACTTGCGAGTATAGCTGTAGGAATTGAGCTAGATATTCCAATTACAAAAATTAAGAAAACATTGAAAACCTTTACAGGTATTCAAAGACGATTTCAAAAAGTTGGAAATTTTAATAACACATGTATAATAGATGATTATGGACATCATCCTGTTGAAATAAGTGCCGCACTTGCTGCAGCAAGGCTTATTACGCCCAAACATAAAATTATAAGTGTTTTTCAGCCTCATCGTTATAGTAGATTAAGAGATTTGTTTAACGATTTCTGTAGTTGTTTTAATGATGCTGATCATGTTTTACTTCTTGATGTCTTTTCTGCTGGTGAAGAGCCAATTACTAATTTTAAAAGTACTGATTTAGAAGTTGGTTTATCCAACTATGGACATAAGAATGTATCATACATTAAAGATCAAAAATCCCTAATGAGAACACTATTAAAAATTGCCAACCCAAATGATTTAATAATCTGTCTTGGTGCTGGATCAATAACTAAAATTGCAAATAAACTCGAAGATAATTTATATTATGAATGTAAAAGTATTTAAAAATAGATTTAACAAGTGTATTAAATTAGACCATAAATTATCCAAATTTAATTGGTTCGGTGTAGGCGGTAACGCTGAGATGCTTTTTATACCAGAAAATGAAAAAAGCCTGATATTTTTCTTAAAAAACAAACCTCATGAATATAAAGTTTTAGCAATTGGAGCTGGATCAAACCTATTAATCCGGGATAAAGGGATAAATGGAATTGTATTAGTTACAAAAAAATTAAAAAATATAAGCATTGATAATAACGGTGTCATTTCAGCTCAAGCAGGAGCCACAGACGCAGAAGTTGCAAGGTTTGCAAGAGATTGTGAAAGAACTGGTCTAGAATTTTTACTTGGTATACCTGGAACTATCGGAGGAGGTATCAAGATGAATTCTGGAGCATTTGGCTCAGAGTTTAAGGATATTTTAATAGATGTAACAGCAATCAATCTTTCTGGGGAATTCCGAGTTTTTTCTGTGAAAGAATTAGAAATGCAATATAGAAAAATTGGAATAAGTAATGAGTGGATTTTTTGTAAAGCTCGTTTCAAAAGTACAAGTGATAATAAACAAAATATTGAGGCAAAAATGAAGCAAATCCTTCATTTAAGAAAAACAGCCCAACCTACTGGTGTAAAAACAGGTGGTAGCACATTCAAAAATCCTATTGGTCACAAAGCATGGAAGCTTATAGATCAGGCTGGTTGCAGAGGTTTAAAAGTTGGTGATGCAATGATTTCAGATAAACACTGTAATTTTATTATTAATTTAAAGAATTCTTCCGCTCAACAAATTGAAGAATTAGGAGAAAAAGTACAATCTAAAGTTTTTCAAACTTCTGGAATTAGACTGAGTTGGGAACTACAAAGAGTTGGTATTAAATGAGAATCATAGATAACATGCACGTTTTATTATTAAAAGGAGGCTATGGTTCAGAAAGAGAAGTGTCTCTTAAATCAGCTGAAGCGTGTTCTAAAGCTATAAAAGAAAATGGACTTAAAGTAACTGAAATTGATATTAGTGAAACAAATTTAAATGATTTAATAAACATAAAAGCTGATGTTTGTTTTAATGCATTACATGGCAGTTCTGGTGAGAATGGTTCTATTCAAGGATTATTAAATTTATTAAAAATACCGTATACACATTCAGGAGTAACAGCTTCAGCAATTGCTATGAACAAAATTTATTTTAAAAGATTAGTGACTAATGCAACAGAAAATTCAAATGATCCAATAAATTTTCCTAAAACATTAGAAATCTTACCTGATAGAAGTATAGATTTCAAAAATCATTGCGGAGCTTTTGTCGTCAAGCCTACAAATGGGGGTAGTTCAGTTGGTGTTGAAATTATTAAAGAAGGAAATCGAGTCCCAATAATAAATAGTGCCACTTCTTACAATCTAATGGCAGAAGAGTATGTTGGCTCTAAAGAACTCACAGTCACAGTTTTACAAGAACAACCGTTATGTGTAACTGAAATTAAAGCAGGTCAAGATAAAGATTTTTACAACTATGAAGCTAAATATGAAAAAAATGGATCAATACATGATATACCAGCAAAAATTTCAAAGAATACATATAACCAAGCTATGTCATGGGCACTAAGGGTACATCAAATTATTGGTTGCAAGGGTATTTCAAGAAGTGATTTTAGGTACGATGATGAAAATGACAAATTATATATGCTAGAAATTAATACACAACCTGGAATGACAGAAACTTCTTTATCCCCAGAACAAGCAATGTTTTGCAATATAACTTTAAAAAATATGGTTAAGATAATTATTGAGGAGGCGTCTTACGAATGTTAAGATTAAAACTTAACAAGAAAAATCTGGTAAAAGCAAAATTTTATGGTTTTGAAACTGGAAAGTTAACGAGGCTAATAAATTTATCGTTTTTATTATTGTTTATATTATTCTTTTGTGGGTTCTATTTTTTAGATAATTTAAGTAAAGATTACATAATAAATAAATTAAAACCTTCGAATAAATTTCTTATCAATAATGGCTTTAAAATAGAAAATGTTTTAATTACAGGAACACGAAATTTATCTAATAATTATATTAAAGACATCATAGAAATATATAAAGATGGAAGTATTTTGAATATTGATCTTTCTTCAATATATAATAAAATTAAACAAAATAGCTGGGTTAAAGAAGTTTCTATTGAGAGAGTTCTACCAAATATAATTAAAATTAAAATTTTAGAAAATCAACCCATTGCAATTTGGCAGAACAAAAAAAACAACAAGCTTATAACCGCAAATGGTGACATAATTTTTGATGGGAATGTTAATGATTTTAAAAATGATTTTCCAATAATTAAAGGAAACAAGTCAAAAGAAAACATATCCTCCATATTGGAAATATTGGAAACTAATCAAAGTTTTTATGAGAATATTTGGTCACTAACATTCATAAATGAAAGAAGATGGGATTTACATTTTAATCAAGGATTAGTTGTACGATTGCCATCGAAAGATATAAAAAAGGCATGGGAAAAAATCATTAAACTTCAAAAAAATTATAATGTTTTAAATCTTAAGCTTACAGAAATTGACCTTAGAAACCCAAAACAAATACTTGGTAAAATTAATTTTGACAAAAAGGCTATTTTTAAAAGGAAACACCTATGACAGTGATGAATAACATAAAAAGATCAAATGATATATTTGCTGTTATTGATATTGGAAACACTAAAGTGTCCTCATTAATAGGTTCATCTGCTAAAAATAATGATATACAGGTTAAAGTATTAGGCTTTGGACAACATGCATCTTTAGGAATTACTAACGGTATTGTTACAGATATGAAAGAGATAGCTAATTCAATTGCTAAAGCCGTTGAAGGAGCTGAAACTATGGCTGGTTTCCCTATTAATAAAGTCACATGCAGCCTTTCTGGGGGGAGACCAATCACAAAGGTAACACGAAATGAATTAAAAATTGAAAATGGTCAAGTTATGAAAAGTGATTTAGCCAAAATAGAGAAAATGAATAAACCAAAACCAATTGACAATTATAAACTTTTATCATCTTCAGTAATTAAATATTATATCGACAATAATACACCAGTAGATAATCCAATAGGGATTCATACAGATAATTTATTGGTTGAGATAAGTAATATATATGGACAAGAAGGTGTTATTAAAAATATTTCTAGTGCTATAGATTTATGTCACTTAACTATTGATAAATTTACTATATGTCCAGAAGCTTCAGGTATCTCAACACTTATTGAAGAAGAAAGAATGAATGGAGCAATTGTCATTGATCTTGGCGGAAACATAACAAGTATTGGTGTGTTTATTAACAATAAAATAATTTTTTCTGATTCTATTCCAATTGGAGGTATTCATATTACTAGTGATATAGTACGTGGATTAGGTGCAAAAGCAGAAGATGCTGAAAAAATTAAGATTTTGTACGGATCAGCAATTTCAAATGAAACTGACGAATATACAAAAATTGATGTCCCAATTATTTCTGATGAAGGTGAAATTATAAATCAAAACATACCTAAAGCCATGTTAAGCGCAATAATAAAACCTAGAATTGATGAAATTTTTGAACTTGTGAAAGAAAGGCTTAGTTTTTTAAAATTTAGAAATAGTTCAATTAATAAAGTTATTTTGTGTGGTGGAGGAGCTAACCTTAACAATATTAGAGAACACGCGTCATCTTTCTTAAATATAAATGTCAGAATTGGACGACCAATCGGGCTTATAGATATACCTGAAATTGTACATACCCCAACTTTTGCGTGCTTGACTGGATTATTAATTAAAAGTTTGCAGCATGATAAAAGATTGATTTCAAATAATTTAAATTTAGGTTTATCCAATTATTTTGGAAGAATTGGCGATTGGCTTGATAAGAATTTATAAAAACATAGTTAACTAATTATAAACCAAGGAGTAAAAAAATGACACTTAATCTTACTATTCCAGAAAATATAAACGACGCTAAGCCAAAAATTTCAGTAATTGGTATTGGAGGAGCTGGTGGTAATGCCATCAATACCATGATAAATGCAAACATAAATAATATAGATTTTATTGCAGCAAATACCGACGGACAAGCTTTGTCTAGAAGCCTAACTACAAGACAAATTCAACTTGGTAAAAATACAACATTAGGTCTAGGGGCAGGTTCAGATTCTGAAACTGGTAGGAAAGCCGCAGAGGAATCAATTGAAGAAATTATTTCAGAGTTAGGTGATGTTAATATGTTATTTATTACAACTGGAATGGGAGGAGGCACCGGCTCAGGCGCTGCACCTGTAATTGCCAAGACCGCAAGAGAACAAGGTATATTGACAGTAGCCGTGGTTACTAAACCTTTTGACTTTGAAGGGAAAAAACGAATGGAAGTTGCAGAAAATGGATTAGCTTTGTTAAAAGAAAATGTTGATACTTTAATAGTTATTCCAAATCAAAATCTCTTTAAAATAGCAAATGAAAAAACCACTTTTGCCGAAGCTTTTAAAATGGCAGATGATGTCCTCTACCAAGGTGTTTGTGGCATAACAAATTTAATAACAAACCCAGGAATGATTAATTTAGATTTTGCAGATATAAAAACAGTCATGGGAAATATGGGTAAAGCAATGATGGGAACTGGCGAAAGTTCTGGTGAAGAACGGGCTAAAAATGCTGCTCAATCTGCTCTTAACAATCCTCTATTAGACGAGAGTAACATAAAAGGTGCTAAATCTATATTACTAAATATTCAAGGTGGACCAGATATGGCTTTGTTCGAAGTTGATGAGGCAGCTAGTAAAATAAGA
The DNA here is from genome assembly GCA_000384615.1 of alpha proteobacterium SCGC AAA536-G10. Lineage (GTDB taxonomy): Bacteria > Pseudomonadota > Alphaproteobacteria > Puniceispirillales > Marisalimonadaceae > Marisalimonas. The sequence continues at coordinate 19,053 of ARQU01000014.1, forward strand.
AATGAGGTTGACGAAAATGCAAATATTATTTTTGGATCATCAATTGATAATAGCTTAGAGGGAATTATTAAAGTTTCAGTTGTTGCTACTGGTATAAATTATACAAAACTAGAAAATGCTGAAACTTATCCTTATAAAAATGACAAAGAAATTATACAAACAACAGAGATTAGTACTAATAAAATGGATGATCTTAAGCTGGAAATTGAAAATAATTCTGCTTATGAATATTCTGATGAATTAAAAGAAGACCCAAACAATCAGATAGATTTAGAAACTCAAATAAACCAATTGGATACTGACCAAAATTTTCAAAAAGATGAAAAAAACTTTCATAATGAATTACATAAATCTGATTTATCTTCCTTAAAAGTAAGTAGTGAAGAATTAAATGATATTTTAGATCATAAACCTAAAAATCAATTTACAGAACCTAAACCTAAAACATTATTTAATCGTTTTTCATCATTCTTTATTAATGACAAATCAGAAGAAATAAAATTAGAACCAAGCTTAAACACCGAGCATAAAACAATCTATGAAAAGGAAATTTTAAATTTGAATGTTGATAAACAAGATAAAAAAGAAATATCAATAAAAACTGATAATAATTTTGATTTATTTAGTAGTGAAAATGAAAACACAATTGACGAACATCAAATCAACTTGACTGATATTGAGCAAGAGAGTAAAGATGTAGATGAAAAAGTTCTTGAAATTCCAGCTTTTCTTAGGCGACAGGCTAACTAGTTTCAATTGAAACATTTAGTAATTATATGTGATTTGTAATTATATTTGAATAGTATATTCATATATTAGAGGTATGTTATGAATTACATTAATAATCTTTTAATTAATGAAAATGTCCATCAATCTACATTGAAAAAAACAATACATTTTTCTGGAATTGGTGTTCATAACGGAAGAGCTGTGTCTATGCGTATAGAGCCTGCTGACATAAATACAGGTATTGTTTTTATAAGAACTGATATAAAAAATAATAATATTATTAAAGCTGTAATCAAAAATGCCTTTGATACCAGTCTATGTACTAAAATAAAAAATAAATATGGTGTTTCTGTTTCAACAATAGAACATCTTATGGCAGCCTTAAGTGCACTAAGTGTTGATAATGCAATAATTAAAATCAACAATTCTGAGTTACCTGCTTTAGACGGAAGTTCTCATGAATATGTAAAAAAAATAATCAAAGCAGGAATAAAAGATCAGTATGCAAGTAAAAGTTACATAAAAGTTTTAAGAGAAATAAAAGTTAAATATGGTAATAGATATATATCAATTTCTCCATCGAATAAATTATCAATTGACATAACAATTGATTACCCAGATACAATAATTGGTAATTCTCAATTTCATTATTCTCATTCAAAGGATAATTTTATTACCCAATTATCTCAAGCTAGAACTTATGCTTTTTTTGAAGACATAGAAAAAATGAGAACTGCAGGTCTTGCTATGGGTGGCAGCCTGAACAATGCATTAGTAGTTGATAAATTTAAGGTATTAAATCCAGATGGTCTTAGATTTGAAAAAGAGTTTGTTAAACATAAAGCTTTAGATTGTATAGGTGATTTTTATTTACTAGGAATGTCATTAATAGGTAAAATTGATTGTTTTGCTCCTGGTCACAAACTTAATCAAATGTTTATTAAAGAAATTCTTAAAGATGAAAAAAATTATATCATTGAAAATGTTGCAGCAAGCAAATATCCAGATAAAATTTTAAATGTATTAAGCAAGGATAAAGCTTTAGAAAATCTTACTCACGTTGCCTAAATAAAATTATCAATAATCAATAAGTTTTTTAATATACAAATCCATTTATAAATAATAAAAGTAACTTATCTGTTTGTAACTGGAAATAATTGATGATAAGAAGAAAAAAAAATTATCTAATATCAATAAAATTATTTTTTTTAATTTTATTAACAAGTTGCAGTTCAAATAAAATAGATAATACAACTTTAGTATTAAATGATACTGAGATTTATAAAAGTGGACTTTTATATTTAGAAGATAACGATTACAAAAAGGCTATTAGTGAATTCGATAATCTCTATCTAAATCATCCTTTTTCATCATTAGCTAAAAAATCAGAAATAATGACAGCTTATGCACTTTATCAAAATAATGAGATAAATAAAACTATTAGTAAACTAGAGAATTTTATCGAAATGAACCCAAAAGATGAATTCTCAGACTATGCCCATTATCTTTTGGCAATGTGTTATTATATTCAAATCTCAAATCAAGGTAGAGATCCCAGTTTATCAAAAAAAGCTTTAAACTCTTTTAAACTTATATTAACAAAATATCCTAAAAGTGAATATGCTAAAGACTCTAAAATAAAAATTTTATATATTCAAAATTCTTTAGCAACTAATGAATTAAATATTGGCAAATTCTATTTGAAAAAAAATGCACCAGCTAGCTCAATAAAAAGATTTAAATCTATTTTACAAAACTATCAAAATACTTCAGTAATTCCAGAAACGTTATACAGACTTTCAGAAGCATTTTTGATGATTGGTCTTAGGGCAGAGGCCGTTAAAAGCCATGCTATATTAAAATACAATTTTCCTAATAACACTTGGACTAATTTAAGCAAAAGTTTATTAGTTAATATCTCATCATCAAATGAAAAAGAAGGGTTAACCACTTCAATAAAAAATTATTTTTCAACAATTTTTGACTAATCAAAATGTTAAAAGAATTAATAATTAAAAATATTGTTCTAATAAAATCATTAAATATTGAATTTAATAGAGGTCTTTCTGTATTAACTGGAGAAACAGGGACTGGAAAGTCAATTCTTCTAGATAGTCTAGGATTAATTTTGGGTAACAGAGTTGACTTTAGTTTAATTAGAAAAGGTGAGAAAGAAGGATCGGTAACAGCACTTTTCCATATTAAAGAAAATCATATTGTTGCTCAATTTTTAGATAAATATAATATAGAATTTGAAAAAGAATTATTAATAAGACGTCATATTAATGTTAATAGTAAATCTAAATGCTTCATAAATGATATGTTAGTAACCCGGAATGTTTTATCTGAAATAACCGACTGCTTAATTGAATTACAAGGACAATTTGAGGATAGAGGACTTTTAAACATTAAAACACATTTATCGTTATTAGATATGTATTCAAATCACAACCATTTAATAGAAAACACAAAAATATCATTTTATAAAATGGTAGAACTACAAAAAAAATTAGAAGAAACAAAAATATATGAAAAAGAAATTTGTAATGATAATCAATGGATTATTGAGTCATTTGATCAATTAAATTTGTTAGATCCTAAATTAGGTGAAGAAGATAAGTTAAACAAAACTAAGATTTTTTTAAATAACCGTGAAAAAATTTTTGTAACTATTAATCAAGCTAAACTAATTATAGATGAAGATGAAGGAATTGAAGATTTAATTAACAAACTTTGCAAAATCTTTGAAATACTGAATTCAGTTGATCGATCTAATATTAATCAGGCTATTGACATAGTCAATAAAATCAAGGTTGACGTTGAAGAATTAAAATCTCTTTTAAATGGCGAAAATATTGAAATGAGTGAAGATACACAAAATATAGATTATGTAAATGATAGGCTCCATGAATTAAGATCTCAAGCACGTAAACATGATTGTAATATTGACGATCTTATAAAGATTAAGAGTGAACTAAAATTAAAAATAGATCAAATTGACAACAACAAATTTGAGATTGATAAACTAGAAAAAGAATATGAAGATTTAAAAAGTGAATTTATTTTAAATAGCAAATTACTTTCAGGTAGTAGACGTAAATCGGCAATGAATTTATCCAAAAAGATAAATGATGAATTACCATTTCTAAAGTTAGAAAATGCCAATTTTAAGATTAAGATTGAAAATTTGGAATTTGAAAATGCATCTGAAAAAGGCATGGATAGAGCAACTTTCTTAGCATCAACTAACATTGGTGCTGATACTCTTCCAATTAATAAAATTGCATCTGGAGGAGAATTATCAAGGTTTTTGTTAGCCATAAAAGTTGTACTTGAAACTGTGAACCCTAAAAGAACAATAATTTTTGATGAAATTGATTCTGGAATTGGCGGGGCAGCAGCTAATGCGGTAGGTATTAGGCTAGCTAAATTAGGAGATAACTATCAAACTATGGTAGTAACTCATTCTCCGCAGGTTACATCAAAAGGTCATCATCATTATCTTGTACAAAAAGACAACAAAAACAATAACATAACAACAAATATTACACAATTAAACGAAAATGAAAGAGTAGAAGAAATTGCAAGAATGGTATCAGGAAGCAAAATTACCAATGAAGCTAGGGAAGCTGCTTATAAATTATTAGATACTTGAAAACATGAATATAAAAATTCTTAATAAATTAAATTTTTTAAATGATAAAATTAGATATCATAATTTAAAGTATCATACCCATGATAATCCTGAAATTACAGACATTGAATTTGATGAACTTTGTAAACAGTATGACGATATAATTTTGTCGAATCCTAAATATAGGTTTTTAGAGCGTAAATCTATTGGTGGTGAAGTCTCTAACCAATTTAAAAAACATCAACATCAAAAACCAATGGGTTCTCTAGTCAACGCCTTTTCATTTGAAGATATTAGTGATTTTATAGACCGAACTTATAAATTTTTATCACTTAAACAAGAATTTTTATTAGAATTTATATGTGAACCAAAAATTGACGGTCTATCAATATCACTTCTTTACTTAAATGGACGCTTATTGAATGCAGTTACTAGAGGTGACGGTAATGTTGGAGAAATAGTTACAGAAAACATTAAAACAATAAAGGACATACCACATAAACTAAAAGGTAGTTTTCCCAAATTCATAGAGATAAGAGGTGAAATCTTTATGAAGAAAAGTCATTTTGAACAACTGAATAAATTACAAATTAAAAATAATAGTAAAATCTTTGCTAACTCTAGAAACGCAGCAGCAGGTTCTATTCGACAGAAGGACGTTAAAATCTTAAAAAAGCGTAAATTAAATTTTTACGCGTTTTCAATTGGTGAATATACAGAAGATTTTAAGTTTGAGACACAATGTGATCTTTTGAAAAGATTTAAAGAAATGGGGTTAATCACAAATAAAGAAAACTACTTGGCTCATAATATTAGTGAAATAAAAGAATTTTACTCAAAGATTTTATCCAAAAGATATAATTTAGATTATGAGATTGATGGGTTAGTCTATAAAGTTAATAATAAAATTCTTCAAGAAAGATTAGGAAATTTGTCTAGAGCCCCTAGATGGGCTGTTGCTCACAAGTTGCCAGCTGAGATAGTAGAAACAACTCTCATTAACATTGAAACTCAAATAGGTAGAACTGGAGCGCTAACTCCTGTCGGTAAATTAGAACCCGTAAATGTTGGCGGTGTATTGGTATCAAATGTTTCATTACATAATGAAGATGAAATTTTCAGAAAAGACATACGTATAGGCGATACTATAAAGCTACAGCGTGCTGGGGATGTAATTCCACAAGTTATAGGAGTTGTAAAAGAAAGAAGAGTTAAAAGCTCAATTGTTTATTCCGGACCTAAATATTGTCCATCATGCAATAGTATTACTTTTAAACCAGATAGAGAAGCAGTTAGAAGATGTTTGTCAGGTATTAAATGTCCAGCGCAAACTATTGAAAAACTGAAGCATTTTGTTTCAAAAAATGCCTTTAACATTGAAGGATTAGGAGAAAAATTGATAGAAATGCTTTACAATGAAGGTATTATCAAAGATTTTGCAGATATCTTTACTATTTATAAATACAGAGACAGACTAAATAATACAGTAGGTTTTGGAAAGATATCAGTATCTAATCTATTAAATTCTATTGAATCAAAGAAAAAAATTACATTTGATAAATTGATTTATTCTCTCGGAATTAGATTAGTTGGAGAAAACAGCTCTAAATTGTTAGCTCTACATTATAATAATTTCGAAAATTTTCGCCACGAAATGATCAAAGCACAAGATAAAAAGTCAAATTCTTTCCACGAACTTGTTTCAATAGATCAAATAGGAGAGAGTATTGCAGAGGATTTGATTTTGTATTTTAACACAAACACAAATCTAATTATCTTTGAAAAACTTTTAAATCACATTAATATAGTAAATGTTCAACCAACATCAGCGATATCACCATATACAAATAAAGTTATAGTTTTAACAGGCACTTTAAAGACAATGAGTCGTGAAGAAGCTAAACAAACACTTCAAAAATTAGGTGCAAAAGTAGGTAACTCAGTGTCAAAAAAAACTGATTTTTTAATTATTGGTGATCAGCCAGGTAGTAAAGCTAAAAAAGCTAAAGAACTTAATATACCAATAATAAGTGAAGAAGAATGGTTTGGAACAATTCAGAAATTTAATAATTAAATACTAGCTGTTTTTCTTTTCAAAAAATTAAATAATTCTTCATTATCTGTTTTTAAAAATCTGGATAAATCTTTAAAAACCTTTTGATGATATTCGTTAACCCAGCGAATCTCAAATTCTGTTAGCATTTTTTTATTGATAAGTTTTAATTCTAAAGGTACTCTCGTTAAATTTTTAAATTCTAGAAAACTATCCTCTAAATTTTTAAATTTTCGTTTTGAAACAACTTCTAAATTCTCGATTCTTATTCCATATTTTCCATTTTTATAATAACCTGGTTCGTTAGATATAACCATTCCACTTTCGATAAAACATTCCGATGTTTTTGAAATGGAAATAGGTCCTTCATGAACACTTAAAACACTTCCAACTCCATGACCAGTGCCATGAGCATAATCTTTACCTTTTGACCAGAGTGCTATTCTTCCCAATGCATCTATATCTCTACCTTTTGTATTATTTGGAAAAACTGCTGATGCAATAGCAATATGTCCTTTTAAAACTAACGTATAATTATCAATCATCTCTGTCTCCGCCTTCCCTACTAAAAGGGTACGGGTAGTATCAGTTGTGCCTTCAAGATAGTGAGCACCTGTATCTATCAAATATAAACCATCTTTATTGATTTTTTTATTAGATGATTTGTTAACCTTATAATGAATAATAGCACCATTATCTGCAAATGCTGATATTGTGGAAAAACTTTCACAAACAAAAGACTTTTCTAATGATCGAATTTCAAAAAGTTTTTTTGATACCTCAATTTCTGTAAGATTTTTTAAATGTACGTTTTTTTCAAACCAAAATAATAAATTTAAAATCGCAAGACCATCTTTTAAATGAGCATTTTTAAAACCCCTTAGTTCACGTAAATTTTTTTTTGTCTTGAATTTATCAACTGGACAAGATATTGATTTATAATTTAAATTATTGTTAACTAAAAAGTTATAAACCTTCATTGGAAGAGTTTTTGCGTCTATTAGAAAGTTTTTATTTTTAGAATTTTCTAAAAAAGTACTTAAATATTCAAAATTATAAAAATGAATATCTTTTTCTTTTTTTAAGATCTTTGGAAATGATTTATTATTACCAAATATATGTATGTCTCTAAGTTTTGAAACTATACAAAATGATCTTGAAATCGGGGTATGTTTCAGATCTCTTCCTCTAATATTCAATAACCATGCAAGACCTGTAGGGTTAAATAAAATATAAAAATCATAATTATTATCTTGAATAAATTTTGTTAAACGGTTTATTTTAGAGCTAACTGTTTCTCCAGTAAATTTAAATGGAAGTTTGAATATTTCATTTTCAGTTTTGTAAGGTTTATTTAACCATACTTCGTCAATTATATTTTTTTTTATAAACTCAAAACTTATTTTTGTTTCTTTCATGATATTTTGAAGAAATTCATATTCACTTAAAGTTAACAACCAAGGATCGATGACAACTTTTTTTAGAATATTTTTATTTTTATTTAAAAATAAACAAACTTCCTTAAATCCACCATTAGAAATATAAAAATTTTTGGAGTTGACCTCTTTTTTTAATTGTAGTTGATAACGTCCATCACTAAAAATCACTGATTTTAATTTAGACTTTGCTGATATAATTGCATATCCCGCTGAGCCAGAAAAATTTGAAATAAATTTTAAACGCTCTTCATTTTCTGGTACCTCCTCACCTGAGAACATGTCACTTCTAGGAACTAAAAAAGCATCCCAGTTTCTACTTTTCATTTTATCTGTTATTAATCTAAGATATTTTTCCAAGAACAATCCCTTTTTTATGGATAACGAGTCATTATAATTGACCCCCAACCATTTAAATAAAATATTTTTTTCTCTTTAAATCCATAATTATTATACCAGTTTATAATATATGGAATTTGTTCATTTAAAAGTCCAGAAAGTATTAAAAAGGCATTAGGCCTTATAATTAAACTAAATAACGGTGCTAATTTTTTTAGAGGACCATATAATATGTTTGCAAAAATCAGGTCATAAAACTGTTTTTTTGTGTATTTGTTAGAATGGTATGAATTTGTTAAATAAACCTTGTTTAATAAAATATTATTTAATTTAATATTTTTTTTTGTTAAATTTACAGCATTTTTATCTATATCAACAAAAGTTATCTTACTTTTTTTAAATATTTTTTTTGAGGATATTCCCAATATACCTGTACCACATCCATAATCTAGAATTTTATTTGCTTTAGTAAATCTAGATATAAAAGTTAGAGCTTTTAAACAACATTTAGTAGTTTCATGGGATCCAGTTCCAAATGCAATTGAGGCCTCTATTTTTATAGGGATTTTACTTACTAAACAATTTTTATTATTATGTGATCCGTAGATATAAAAATTATCTATATTAATTATTGGAAAAGATTTTCTGTTGTATTTAAGCCAATTCTTCTGTACGACCTTACTTACACTAAGTTTGTTCGTATATAATTCTTTTCTTGGATAATCATTAAAATGATATTGTGTAATTTTTAATTCTTTTGTGAAATAATTTAATTTACGTTTAATGGTGTTAATATCAGGTTTTTTATTTAAAAGGACTTCTAATACCCAAATTTTATTTTGATGAAATTCTCCAAATTTATTACTAGTAACATTTTTTAAATAAAAATTTGTACAATTTTTTTTATCTTTTTCTTCATTTATAAATAAACTAGAAGATACATAACCTTCGAAATCCTCAACATATTGTGAGAATATATTTTTGAAATTATCATGTATTTTAAATCGTACTGACCACAAATCCATTATTAAAATTTATTAATCTATTAATTTAACAAAACTTGATACAACTTTCTTTTCGCCTGCTTTATCAAAGTTTATATTTAATTTATCACCATCTGACGACATAATACGGCCCATTCCAAATTTTTGATGAAAAACCCTCTGCCCATTAACAAATTCAATATTAGAATTTAAAATATTATTATTAATTTGAGTTTTCTTATAAACATTAATTCCATTTATTCCATTTTGTTTTGCCCTTAAAAATCCTGGGCCGTAAGATGCATTTTTTGTAGACAAATCAAAATCAATTTGATTATAGCTTGATGCATCAGCACCAATATTACCTTCTATATTTTCATTAAGAATATGTCTTGGTAGTTCACTTATAAATCTTGACGGTATTGATCCTTGCCATAATCCGTGAATTTGTCTATTAGCTGCAAAGGTTATAAATAATCTTTGCTTTGCTCTGGTAATGCCTACATAGGCAAGTCGTCTTTCCTCTTCCAATCCTGCTAAGCCTAATTCATCTATAGACCTTTGACTAGGAAATAATCCCTCTTCCCATCCAGGCAAAAAAACTACATCAAATTCAAGTCCTTTAGCGGCATGTAAAGTCATTAAGGATACTTCTCCTGCATCAGCAGTATTATCACCGTCCATAACAAGTGAAATATGTTCTAAAAAACCTGAAAGATTATCAAAACCACTCATGGCATTTATTAATTCTTTTAAGTTTTCTAGCCTACCTTCGCCATCAATTGTTTTTTCATTTTGCCAATGTGCGATATATCCAGACTCTTCTAGTACTTTTAATGCTAAATCCGTATGAGCAATCTCTTTGTTTTGATTATTCCAATCTAAAAATTGATTTATCAGATTAAGCAAAGTTCTTTTAACATTTGGCCTAAGTTCGTCAGTCATTAACAATTCTTGTGAAGCAGAAAAAAAAGAAATATTATTTTTTTTTGCATAAGAATGTATCATGCTTGTAGTATTTGTACCTAATCCACGTTTTGGAATATTAATAATTCTTTCCAAGGCTAGATCGTCATTAGGCTGTTGAACTACCCTAAGATATGCCAAAGCATCCCTAATCTCCATTCTTTCGTAAAATTTAGCGCCTATAACCTTATAAGGAATCCCAATATCAACAAATCTTTCTTCAAAATACCTGGTTTGATGACCAGCTCTAACTAAGACTGCCATCTGATCATGCCTAAAACCTGCAGAATAGAGATTTTCAATTTCTGAACTAGTCTTTTTCGCCTCCTCCATTCCATCCCATACAGATATTAAATCAATTTTGTCTCCATCTTTTGAAGAAGTTTTAAGATTTTTGCCTAATCTTTCTTTATTGTTTATAATAATACTATTGGCAGCTTCTAAGATTCTTCCTGTGGATCTATAATTTTCTTCTAATTTTATAACCTTGGCTAAAGGATAATCCTTTTCAAATCTTAAAATATTTCCAACCTGGGCGCCCCTCCATCCATAAATAGATTGATCATCGTCACCTACACAGCAAATATTTTTAGTTTTATCAGCCAAAAGTTTTAACCATAAATATTGTATAGTGTTGGTATCTTGATATTCATCAACTAAAAAATATGATAGTTTAGAATGATATTGAGTTAATATATCTGGATGTTTTGAAAAAATAGTTAAGTTATGAAGAAGCAAGTCTCCAAAATCGGTAGAATTAAGAGTAATCAATCTCATTTGATAAGTTTTATACACATTAATAGCTTTACCATTAGCAAAATAATCAATATTTGATTTTTTTAAATCGTCAGGCTTATAACCTTTATCTTTCCATTTTCCAATTAAATTTGACATTGATTTTGGCGTAAATTTTTTTATATCAATTTCGTCGTCAAGCATTATTTGTTTTAATAGTCTTACTTGATCATCCGGAGTAATGATGGTGTAATTTGAACCTAAACCTACAATTTCAGCGTTTTCTCTTAATATTCTAGCAGCTATTGAATGAAATGTTCCTAACCAAACTGAGTTTGCTGAGGGGCCTATTAACGTTTCTAGTCTAACCCTCATTTCTTTTGCAGCTTTATTTGTAAAAGTTACTGCAAGTATATTCCAAGGTTTTGTATTATTGCTATATAAAAGGTTAGCAAGCCTTGCAGTAAGCACTCTTGTTTTTCCAGTTCCAGCTCCCGACAAAACCAGTAGAGGTCCTTCTAGATTTTTTACTGCTTCTTTTTGAGATGGATTTAAATCATTAAATGCTTTGTGGTTATAAAAGTTGTTCATAATTTATAAAAAGTTTCTTGGTGATAATTAATTTTATTTCTAACATATAGATGGTTTAACTTGTAGAAAATTAATAAATAAATGATAATAAAATTAGTTAATAATTAAGAGCGTAATTACTTAAAATGAAAAAACTTAAATCCAGATTTTCATATTCATTAATATTATTGTTTGTATTAAGTGGCTGTAGTAACAATTTAAATAATTCTGCTGAAAGTACAGATCCTTTTGAAGGTCTAAATAGAAATATATTTGCTTTTAACAAATCTTTAGACCAGAATATACTTTCCCCCGTTAGTACCGCATATGTCAAAACAATTCCACATTCAGTTAGAAATAGTATAAGTAATCATTTAGGGTGGATGAATACACCAAGTACTATCGTAAATAGTACCCTGCAGATGGACTTAGAAAATACAATTTTAGCTTCCGCAAAATTTATGATAAATGGGCTATCTCTTGGTTTTTACGACTTTGATAATAATGAAACTAAAATCCCTAAAAAGGACTTGGGATCTACACTAGCCAAGCTTAATGTTCCAGAAGGTCCTTTTTTAATGGTCCCTTTTTTAGGACCTAAAACTGTTCGGGATTTTACTGGAACGCTCTCGGATAGGCAAAATTTAAGCAGTATTTCATCTAACTCTGTCAATAATTTAAGCCTATTAGAAGTACCAGTGAACTTAGTTGATAAAAGAAGTAAACTTGCAAAAAACATTGAAAATATTTATGAATCACCTGACCCCTATACAAAAATGAAATCTTATTATATACAAAATAGAAGAAAAAATGTGTATGGTGATAAATATTTTGAGATTAAAAACAGTAAGTCGGATCTAGAATTTGAAAAACTTTTACAATAGTTTAAATTTTAAAAAAGTTTTATGTATTACTTTTTTTTTATTTTTATCTTTTCAATTTTTAACATTTAAAGCTTATTCAGATAATATTAAAAATAGTGAAGTAATTGTTTTAAAGATGATTGCCGATGCTAAAAAGCATGCTCAAAAGACTATAAAACTTTCACCAAAAGAAAGATCATTAAAAATTGAAATATTGATAAAGCAATTTATTAATTTAGATTTTATGGCCAGAGCGACTACTGGTAGTTTTTGGAAAAAAGCAACTAACACCCAAAAAGAAACATATAAAAATGCTTTACTTAAACAAATTGTTATTACGATTGAAGAACATTTAAATACATTAGCCACATTATCCTACAAACCTCTGAAATCTGAAGCAAGAGGTAAAAAGTTAGTGTATGTTAAAGGGATAATAAAAGATGATAGTAAAAAAATTCCCGATGTAAATCTTTTATGGAAATTGGCAAAGGATAAAAAAGGAAATTTCCTTGTGCTTGATCTAGAGATTGAGGGTATATCATTGATAAGTTCTCATAAAGCTGAAACTATGTCTATACTCCGAAAAAATAAGGGTAATTTTAATGCTTTACTAGATACTTATACAAAAAGTGATTAATTTATCTAGATATTGGCTTATATTTAATCCTTTTAGGGTTTAATGCGTCTTCACCAAATCTTCTTTTTTTGTCATTTTCATAATCTTGATAATTACCCTCAAACCATTCGACATGACTTCCACCCTCAAATGCCAAAATATGCGTAGCTAGTTTATTTAGAAACCATCGATCATGTGAAATTACAACTACACATCCAGAAAAATCTAAGATTGCCTCTTCTAAAGATCTCAGAGTATCAACGTCTAAATCATTAGTAGGCTCGTCTAAAAGCAAAACATTTCCAGGAGTTTTTAACATCTTTGCAAGATGAACCCTATTTCTTTCACCTCCTGATAACTGACTTACAATTTTTTGTTGATCGGATCCTTTAAAATTAAATTGACCTACATATGCTCTACTTTGAATCGTTTTTTTCCCAATCTGTATCTCGTCTAGTCCGTCACAAATAGACTCCCAAACGTTTTGTTGAGGTTCTAAATTATCTCTGGATTGATCTACGTAATTTAAACTTACAGTATCACCGATTGAAATTTCTCCACTATTTGGCTTTTCTTCTTTTGTAATTAATCTAAATAATGTGGTCTTACCTGCTCCATTAGCTCCTATAACACCTACAATTCCACCTGGAGGTAATTTAAAACTAAGATTATCCATTAACAATTTCTCTTCAAAAAACTTTGATACATTTTTAAAATTTATTACTTCATTACCTAGTCTAGGAGCAGGAGGTATAACAAGATTACCTGAATTAATTTCCTTTTGTTGTTCTTTTGCTACTAATTCTTCATAAGAAGATATTCGAGCCTTTGATTTTGCTTGTCTTGCGCGTGGAGCTGATTGAATCCATTCCAACTCTTCGTTTAATTTCCTTTTTCTTGCTTCTTCTATTTTCCCTTCTAGTTCTAGTCTTTTTTGTTTCTGTTCTAACCATCCTGAATAATTCCCTTTATAAGGAATACCTTCTCCACGATCTAATTCAAGAATCCATCCAGCTACTTCGTCTAAAAAATATCTATCATGAGTAATGGTTACAACTGTACCTGGAAAATCATGAAGAAATCTTTGTAACCACGCAACAGACAGAGCATCTAAATGATTTGTTGGTTCATCTAATAATAAAAAATTAGGGTTTGATAATAATAATTGTGCTAAAGCTACTCTTCTTTTTTCACCGCCTGATAAATTATTAATTCTTGCCTCTCCAGGTGGCAAGCTAAGTGCATCCATTGCAATCTCAGCTTTTCTGTCTAAATCCCAGGCATCTAAATTGTCAATTTGTTCTTGTAGCTCTCCTTGCCTTATAATAGTCTCATTCATTTCTTCATCTGTTAAATCTTCAGAGAATTTTAAAGAAATAGTATTGAAGTCATCAATAAGTTTTTTTGCTTCAGCCATTCCTTCCATAACGTTTTCGTATACACTTAAATCACTTTTTAACTCCGGCTCTTGGGCGAGATAACCAACCTTGATACCATCAGCCAATTTTGCTTCACCATTATACTCTTTATCAACGCCTGCCATAATTTTTAAAAGAGTAGATTTTCCAGCACCATTACCACCTAAAATACCAATTTTTGCTCCTGGTAAAAATGATAAACTAATATCTTTTATCACTTGCTTGCCACCAGGATAAATTTTACTCAACTTATACATTGAAAAAATATATTGTGGATTATTCATAATTTTACCTCAGTGATTTTCAAATTAAATTATTAAGTAACATAAAATTATGTTTGAAGTTATTTATTTATTTATTTATTTAAGTGACTTAAATAATAGTTTTTAATTTAACCATTATGTTTGTATAATAAAATATGAATATTTCATTTCCTATATGGCTAATTATAATTGACTATATTTTGGCTCTAATAATGGTCATATTAATCTTTAAGTTTCTTTTAAATTTATTTATTAATGAAGGAAGTAATTTTGGTTTTTTTAATTTTTTTACAAAAATTACCTCTCCTATCCTCAATATTACATATAAAGTAACTCCAAATTTTATAGTTCAACCTCTTATACCTTTGTATGTAGCTTGGCTTTTCTTTATGATAAGAATATATTTTTTACCTTTAGTTTTAGGTTACTCTTACATAGGTAAGTTTGCTTTTGTATTTGAAAAACAAATAATTGAACAAATTAAGTCAATAATTTTGAATATGGCTCTATACTTAAATTATGGGATCTAGTTTATAATCAAAACAAGTTTTAAATCTATGCATAATCTCATCTATCAGACTAAACTTTGTTTCAAAAGATGTAACAAATCTCACCTCAATCTCATCGTTACTTGTTTTACGCCAGAGATTAGGAATAATATTTAATTCAATAATTTTATTATATGTTTTTTTATTAATTCTTATAAAGACTTCATTCCCTTGTGTCGGATATAAAATTTTAAAATCTTCAAATTTTGACAATTCACCACGTAGATATGTAGCATTATCATTAGCCTTTTGTGCTAGTTTTAACCATAACCCATCTGTGAACCATGCGTTTAATTGAGCAGTGATAAATCTAGTTTTGGGTATTATGTGTCCAGTTTGCTTGATCATTTTTTTAGCTTCTAGTGCAAGATTCTTATTAAAAAAAATAATAACCTCAGCGGCCATTGCACCATTTTTTGTTGCACCCAATGATAAACAATCAATTCCTATTTTCCAAGTTGCCTCAGCAGGGGAAACAGATTGTTGAGAAACTAATGCATTGGAAAATCTGGCTCCATCCATGTGTAAATAAAAATTATTTTTTTTACAAATTTTACTAATAGCTAATATTTCATTTTGAGAATACAACGTTCCATTTTCTGCTAATTGGGTTAATGAAATACCAGAAATTTTTGAGTGCTGCTTTCCTTTAAAATCTAATTCATTAAGTTTATCAGTAATATCTTTAGAATTAAGCCTGCCAGAGTTACTAGAAATGACTTCCAACTTACCTCCCCCAGAAAAAAACTCGGGTGCTCCACCTTCGTCTTTATTTATATGTGATTCACTATGACATAAAACACTTCCATAGGACCGAAGGAAAGAAGATATTGCTAGAGAGTTAGATGCTGTTCCAGACATCATCGGTATAATTTCTAAGTCCTGCTTTTCAAAAATCTTTGAAATAATATTTTTACATTTTTTAGTGAAAATATCATTTCCATATGGAAGTGTTTTTTCATCAGATGCTAATAAACATGCTTTTAATATTTCAGGAGCTATTCCAGAAATAGTGTCTGTGCCTATAAGAATTTGTTTCCTATTCATTAAGAAATCTTTCACTTATTGTTAATTCACACCAAATTGAGAACCATTTTTTATAGTAATGATAGATCTTATTTGCTTAGTTTTACTATTTAAAATTACTAAAACATTATTACCCTCATAAAGATATCTCAATAAAACTTGATTGTCTTGGCCTATTGACGAAGAAATTAATTGTGCACTTAAAGGCTGTACAAAGTTTAATATATCTAATTTTTGTTCGTTTTGATTTAAACCATTATTTATGTTTTTCTTGGATTTTTCTAGGTTATAGTAACTATTAGATAGCCCAACAAACAAAACAAATAGTCCTAAAATAATTAACAAGCCCAAAATAATAGCAATAATTTTTATAATCCTTATATTAGAAATTATCTTAGACTGATGTTCTGGTTTTGAGTTGGATAAGTTAGACATGATAAATCCTATTAAAATTTCACTTTCTATTAAAGACTTTGACATTCCCAATGACAGACTTGATGTTTGGATTACTGAAGCTATTAAAGTAAGTAGCATTGCAAAACAAGTATTAAATAATAGCGATCTTTCTTTATCTAGAAGTAGGATTAAAAAATTAATTGAAGGAAAGAATATAAAAATTGATGGAGTAGAAGTTAATGATCCATCATTTAAAGTTAAAAGTGGTAAACTTATTACTATACATTTCCCCCCTGCAGAAAGTCCTATTCCTTTAGCAGAAAAAATCCATTTAGAAATTCTTTATGAGGATAAATATATAATAATTTTAAATAAACAAGCAGGTATAGTTGTCCATCCTGCCCCCGGCTCCCCTAATGGTACCCTAGTAAATGCACTATTATATCATTGTGGAAAAAGTTTAAGGGGTATTGGCGGAGTAAAAAGACCAGGAATCGTTCATAGATTAGACAAAAATACTAGCGGAGTAATGGTGGTTGCAAAAACTGAAACTGCTCATGTAAATTTATGTGAAACTTTTAGTAATCATGATTTAGATAGAAGGTATAACGCAATTGTTTGGGGGCAACCCAAAGATATTGGTATTATTGAAAAACCCATTGGAAGATCATCCTTTAATAGAAAAAAAATGGCTATATCACCTAGGGGTAAAATAGCTATAACTAAATGGAAAGTATTAGAAGTTTATGCACCTATAGCTAGCTTGATTGAGTGTAAGCTTGAAACAGGAAAAACTCACCAAATTAGAGTTCACCTTTCTGATATGGGTCATGGCATAATTGGTGACGATTTATATGGTAAATCGTTCTCAGAGAATAGATACAGAGACAACACTTACAAAGAAAAACTTCAACTAATTAAGTCGTTCAAAAGGCAGGCATTACATGCTACTAAGCTTAGCCTAAATCATCCAATTACTAAACAATATATAGAGTTTATTAGTCCTTTGCCCAAAGATATAAACCAACTAATTAAAGTTTTGAAAAAATAAATAGTAAATTTTTGTTGAAATAGTTTAAAAAACTTATAAAACACCATATATATCTAATAAAAGGAGTAATATATTGAGTAATTTAGACTCTATGAGTTTATCTATACTATCCCCAGATAATAATTTGGGCAGATATTTAGATCAAATAAAAAAATTTCCAATGTTGGATGCTGACGAAGAATATGTGCTTGCTAAAGACTGGTTAAATAAAGAAGATACTAAAGCTGCTCATAAACTTGTTACAAGTCACTTAAGATTGGTTGCAAAAATTGCAATGGGATATAGAGGTTATGGACTTCCCGTCTCAGATCTTATTGCTGAGGGTAACATAGGTATGATGCATGCCGTTAAAAAATTTGATCCTGAAAAAGGTTTTAGACTAGCAACCTATGCAATGTGGTGGATTAAAGCAGCAATACAAGAATTTGTACTAAAAAGTTGGTCTCAAGTAAAAATTGGTACTACAGCTAGTCAAAAGAAATTATTCTTTAACCTTAGAAAAATTAAAGGTAAAATTAATGCACTAGAGGATGGTGATCTTTCACCTAATCAAGTTCATCATATTGCTAAAACACTTGAAGTGAATGAAAATGATGTAGTTAACATGAATAGAAGAATGCTTGGTGGAGATCATTCACTTAATTCACAAATAAATCGTAATGATGGTGAAGAGGCTGAATGGCAAGACATGCTAACAGACGAAAGAGATAATCAAGAAACACAATTTGCGAATAATCAAGAAAAAAACATTAAAAATAAAATGATGATTGAAGCCTTAGAACATTTAAAGCCTAGGGAAAAAGATATAATTATTAAAAGACGTCTAATTGAGGCTCCTAGGACACTTGAATCATTGTCACAAGAGTATAATGTGAGTAGAGAAAGAATTAGGCAGATTGAAACAAGAGCTTTTGAGAAGCTTCAAGAAACCATGAAAATTAAAGCAAAAGCTTTAAAATTGATTAGATCTTAATTAAGATGAGGCAACATCAAAGGGATTTTTTAGGTAAATAGTGTCTGACCTCTCAGGGCTTGTTGAAATTAGAATTATTTCACAACCAATAAGTTCCTCAATTCTTTTAACATATTTTTTAGCTTGGTTTGGTAGATCTTGATATTTTCTAATACCTATAATGCTACTTTTCCAACCTTCCATTATTTCATAAATTGGTTTTACCTGTTGTTGATATTTTTCTGATGAGGGTAAATAGTTTATAACTTCATCATCTAAATAATAACCAGTACAAATTTTAATTTCTTTAAAACTATCTAACACATCTAATTTTGTTAATGCAATACCATCAGCACTTGATAAAGCAACAGCTTGTTTTACTAAAACAGCATCAAACCAGCCACAACGTCTTTGTCTGCCAGTTACTGTTCCAAATTCATTACCTTTTTTACCCAAACTAACTCCTTCTTCTCCGTTATCTTCTGTTGGAAATGGACCTGAACCAACTCTAGTAGTGTAAGCTTTGGTTATTCCTATTGTGTAATCTATTGACGTTGGTCCAATACCTGATCCAATTCCTGCTTGTGATGAAACAGTATTACTACTAGTTACATAGGGATAAGTTCCATGGTCTATATCCAAAAAAGTACCTTGAGCACCCTCAAACAAGATATTAGAAGATATTGAATTATATTTACTAATTAAAAGCCAAGATGGTTGAACAAAACTAATGATAGATTGGCCTTGGTTCCATAACTTTAAAAAAATCTCGTCTGGGTTTTGTTTATTTACACCCATAGCAGACAACCAAATATTATGATGATCATATAATTTTTTAAGTTTTTGATAAAAATCATCTTTATCAAGGAAATCGCATAGCCTTAGACCTCGTCTTCCTACTTTATCCTCATAAGCGGGTCCTATACCTCTTCCAGTTGTTCCAATTTTATTTGTACTCTGTCTCTTTTCTCTAATATTATCAATTAATTTATGTATGGGTAAAATTAAAAAAGCAGAATCTGAAATTATCAAATTTTCTGGTGATATTTTTATATTTTTTTCTTCTAATTGGTTAATTTCATTTGCTAAATGAAAGGGATCAACAACTACTCCATTCCCAATTAATACGATTGTATTGTCTCTTACAATTCCGCTAGGTAATAACGATAACTTAAAAACATTGTTATCAATAACCAATGTATGTCCAGCATTGTGGCCACCTTGAAATCTTACAACTAAATCAGCTTTTTGAGATAACCAATCAACAATCTTACCTTTACCTTCATCTCCCCATTGTGTGCCAACAACAATTACATTACTCATAAAATATTCCTTGGATTTGAGTTAACTTATTATGATTTTAATTTAACGATAGCGCTATTCTTCCAAATATATTTACATCTCATTTCCAAAGCCTCTTTTTCAAATTCTGAACTTGAAACAGAACCAAAAACAATTCTGTAACCTTTATTAATAATTTCGTTTGCATCTTTCATGTTTACTTGTGGCATATACACTAAGTCTTTGTCTAAATTAAACATGAGTTCGGGATAAACCTTTTCAGTATAAATTGTACAACCAGTTGCCGTTTCTCCTGTTAAAATATTATAACTTCCACCTTTGGCTATTTCTCCTTTTAAATTATCAGAAAAAATTGTAAATGTTAAACCTGTATGGTATTTAAATCCTCTGTTTTCAAGTGGATCTATTGAAAGTTTAATAGAATTATCATTTTTTGTGATAACCTCTATAACCTTTAAGTAATAGTCTATTGTATCAACTAAAATCCCTTTTGATTTTAATATCAGTAGATGTTTAGTTGCGTGTAAATGATCTCCAGCAACGTCCATTAATTCTAATATTATATTTAAATTTTCTGATTTTAATTTTTTAAGACTTTTTTTATCTTTGATATCTATATATTTATTAATATCATTTTTTAAAGAAAGTGAAATACCTTTTAAAAAATGTTCCCTCAAAAATGGTAAATTTATATCAATTGTTAAATTATCAATATTAATTGATTTGAGTGCTTTGGCACATACTAATATTATTTCTGCATCTATCATTTCTGATCTAGGTCCGATTAATTCCGCACCTACTTGGGTTTTCTGACGCTCCATATTAAAACTGTCACCTTTTACCCTTAAAACATCTCCAGAATAAGATAATCTAAGTGGACGAGTTAAATGTGACAATCTAGTAGAGGCTATTCTGGAAATTTGTGCTGTTACATCTGCTCTCAACGCTAACATTTTTTGTGATAAAGGATCCATAACTCTGAAAGTAGAATCTTTTAGAACTTTACCTGGACCTTCTGAAAGCAAAGTTTCTTCATATTCAACAAAAGGTGGTTTGACTCTTAGATATCCATAACTAGAGAATATATCTAATAAATTTTCTACTATTCTAGACTGTATATGAGCGTTTGGGTAAAGGATATCACTTAGTCCTGCAGGTAATAATCCTTTTTGAGTTGATGAACTCGACATAATGATAGCTTTCAAATAAAATTATTATATATATCAAAGTTTATAATGTATCTAATAAAATTTAAGAAAAATGGGTAGTTTATTTATTTTCGAAATTTATAGTATTAACCCGAGCAACTTGAGGTAAGGATCGTAACTGAGAAATAATTTTTTCATCTACTTCGTCATCTACTTCAACTAGTGCAATAGCTTCTCCACCTACGTTTCTACGTCCTAAGTGAAAAGACGCTATATTTATGTTTTCCTTTCCTAGCGTATTGCCTAAATCACCAATAAAACCCGGCTTGTCATAATTTCTTAAGTAAAGGGCATTTTTAGGAAAATCTGATTCAATTGCAATTCCTTGAATATTAATAATTCTAGGTTTATTTCCTGCTATTAACGTTCCTGAAATTGTTCTTTTACCTTTATCATGTATAATAGTGATCTTAAGTAATGTCTCATAGTCACACCGCCTTTCATGCTTAATTGTTGATAAATCAATTCCTCTACTTGAAGCTATAGAGGATGAGTTTATAGCATTTACAGCGGCTGATGTGGGTTCGAACAATCCAACAAGAGTACTTGCCATTAATGGAATACCTTGGATAGATGAAGCTTTTCCTTCTAATTCTAACTTTACACTCAATATACCTTCTTGTGTAACTTGACCCAAAAAAGATCCCATCAAGTAAGCAAGCCTTACATATGGTTTCAATATCGGTGCTTCCTCTGAAGATACATTTGGGTAATTGAGAGCGTTTATAACTGCGCCAGTATTTAAATAATCTGACATTTGTTGCGCTATTTGTAGCGCAACATTTTCTTGAGCTTCTAAAGTAGCCGCACCTAAGTGAGGTGTCGCTATAAAGTTAGGAGCTTCGAATAAAATATTTTTCTTAGCCGGTTCTTCCACAAAAACGTCAAAAGCTGCACCAGCTAAATGATTGTTCTCTAACGCAGCCCTACAAGCAACTTCATCAACTAAACCTCCTCTAGCACAATTGATAATTCTTGAGCCTTTTTTCATTATACTAATAGCTTCAGATGAAATTATATTCTTAGTATCTTCTGTAAGTGGCGTATGAAGTGAAATTATATCAGAGTTTTTTAACAAGTACTCTAGATCAACCTTATCAACACCTAATTCAGATGCTTTTTCTTGAGTAAGAAATGGGTCAAATGCAAAAACCTTCATTTTCAGACCTAATGCTCTACTAGCTACAATAGATCCTATGTTACCACAACCTATAAGACCTAAATATTTACCACTAATCTCTGTACCATTGAATTTTGATTTTTCCCATTTTCCTTCTCTAGTAGAACTATCGGCTTGGGGTATCATTCTGACTAAAGACATAATAAGAGCTATAGTATGTTCAGCAGTAGTAACTGCATTTCCATATGGTGTATTCATTACAACTACACCATGTTTAGTTGCTGCTACTTTATCTATATTATCCGTGCCAATGCCAGCTCGCCCAACTATTTTTAAATTCTTAGCATTCTTAAAAATGTCTTCACTAACTTTTGTTGCAGAACGAACTGCGAGACCATCAAACTTATTTATTAATTTCAATAATTTCTCATGACTCAATCCTGGCATATATTCAGTTTCGATTTCATTTTCTCTAAAAACGTTTACTGCAGATTCACTTAATTTGTCACTTATTAATACTTTTGGCATTTTTTTACCTTCTTTATATTATATTTTCAGTTGGTCTAATGTTTCATAATAAGCCCAATCTAACCACGGCAACAAATTCTTAACATCATTATTTTCAACTGTCGGACCACCCCAAATTCTTAATCCTGGCGGAGCGGATCTATAACTACCTATATCAAATGCAACTTCATGCTCTTCTAATAACTTAACAATATTTTTTTCAATATTATTTTTTATCTCTAATGAAAGGTCAATTATTTTAGGATCGACCAACTTTAAGCATATAGACGTACTCGATAAATTATTAACATCCTCACATAAAAAGTCAGCCCAATGAGAACGTGAAATCCAATTTTTGATTATATTCAAATTATTCTTTGACTTTCTTATTAATGCAGATAATCCACCTACTTCTTGTGTCCATTTAAGTGCATCTAAAAAGTCTTCAACACACAACATGGAGGGAGTATTTATAGTGGCACCCGAAAATATATCAAGATTTAACTTACCATTTTTTCTAAGTTGGAATAATTTTGGTATAGGCCAAGGGGGGGTATATGAATTAATTCTCTCAACTGCTTTTGGGGATAAAACTAGAATACCGTGACCGGCTTCGCCGCCAAGGCATTTTTGCCAAGAAAATGTTCCAACATCTAACTTTGGCCAATCAATATCCATTGCAAAAGCAGCCGAAGTCGCATCACAAATAGATAATCCATTGCGTGAGGCATTAATCCAATTAGCATTTGGAACACAAACACCAGCAGTTGTACCATTCCAGTTAAAAACGATATCACCTTTAAATTGGATATTATTGAGATCAGGTAACTTACCATAATCAACCTTACAGATATGAACATTTTCTAATTTAAGTTGAAATTGTATATCATTAGCCCAATCAGAACTAAAACTATCCCAAACCATTATGTTAACTGGTCTAGGCCCTAAAAGATTCCACATTGCGATTTCAATAGCTCCCGTATCTGAACCTGGAACAATACCTACTAAGTAATCTTTTGGAATTTTAAGTATTGATTTCGTTGAATCAATTAATTTTTGAAGTTTTGACTTTGCTATTTTATGTCTATGAGATCTACCGAGTGCACTATTATTTAAAGTATTTAAAGACCATTTTGGTCTTTTTGCGCAAGGTCCAGAAGAAAATTCAGGACAAATTGGCTTTACTAATGGTCTGGTCATATTAACCTCTTAAAATGTTATTGCTTGTTGGGAAGCAACGACCCAAATATTTCTTTAAAGAATATTTAATTTTTGTCAACAAACAAAAAAAGAGAATAATAATTACTTAAATTATACGATTTATCAGGAAAAAATGATTTGAGATTTAGTCCCCCTTGTTGGATTATTAAAATTTGCCTAATGCATAGAAAAATAATTTTTGAGACAGAGCCTGTAAAATTTTCTGAAAAAATCAAATAGAATTTAGCGGTCAACAATTAGTTCCTATTTTAAAACACCAGAATGGGTTTGTTTGTGATTCATGGAATATAATAAATTGGTTGGACAAAAATTATAATAATAAAAAATTTTCCAAATCTTTCATCTAAAAATTTTTCTAGCTTTTTGTATCTCTGGACTTCTAGACAGTTTTTACCAATTTTATTTAAAATAATTACTCATGAAATACCTAATGTTTTAGAAGGTGATAATTTGGATTACTTCATTTGAACAAGAGATGATAGAATAAAAGTCCCTATAACTTAATTTATACCTAAAATATCTTATAATATCAAAGAATTTAGAAAGTTAATAAGTCCTATTAAAAAAATTATTAAAAATAACGAATTTATTTCTGGGAAAGAGCCAAGTGTAGAAGATTATATTTTTTTGGAAATTTTAATTGCGTTTATTCTTGTATTACTTGTAATTTATTAGATGAATATGATCCAATTTATAATTAGTGCAGAAGAATTCTTGAAATAACTAATTTATAAATTCATTTATATTAAAACAATGATTAATAGGTCCATTACCTTTGCCAAATTTTGGTGTGGTTTTAATAGCATTATTCACATACTTATGTGCAATCTCAAAGGAATGTCTAATATCAATAGATTTTGCCAAAAAAGCCGACAAAGCCGAAGCCATTGTACAACCAGTTCCGTGTGTATGACTTGTTTTGATCTTTGCAGATTCAATTGAATGAATTTCTGAAGAGTTTATTAATAGATCTGTAATAACCTTTGTTTCCATATGTCCACCTTTCAAAATAACATGGCTTGCACCAAGTTTAATTATTTCTTTACCAACATTTTCCATATCTTTTAAATTATTAATTTTCATCCCTGTTAGAATCTCGGCTTCAGGAATATTGGGTGTTATTATAGGCTTTGCTTCATGAATAAAATTTTTTAAAGCGTCAATAGCATTTTCTTTTAATAACTTATGCCCTCCCTTTGCCACCATTACTGGGTCTAATATTATATTTACATTTTTGTTACTCACAATATTATGATTGTTTAAGGCTTCTAGTACCGCTGAAATTAATTCTGCACTATGTAGCATTCCAATTTTCACTGCATGAACATTAATATCAAATAAGCAACAATTAATTTGTTTTACAACAAACTCTATAGGAATTTCGAATATATCAAAAACTCCGTTTGTATTTTGTTCAGTTAAAGCTGAAATTGCTGTCATACCATAAACACCAAGGGAGGTAAGTGTTTTCAAATCAGCTTGTATACCGGCACCTCCACTAGGATCTGAACCTGCTACAACTAATACTGTTCTCGATAAATTATTTATTTTTTTCAATTTTATTTTCTTCAAGAATAGTCTTGGCCATTATTTCTGTAATTTTGTTAACCTTATTTTGATCATTACATTCAACCATTATTCTAACTAAATCTTCTGTTCCAGATGGTCGCAATAGAATTCTTCCTTTTGAGCCTAAGAGATTTTGCTGTATCTTGACTAAATTAGATATTTTATCTTTAGATAAAATATTCTTATCAATATTTCTTAGGTTTTTAAGTGATTGAGGTACAGGAGTAAATGGTCTTAAAAACTGAGAAGCTTTTAAACCAGATTTTTTAAGTAATGACATTATTTTAATTGCAGTTAATAAACCATCTCCTGTTTTGGCAAAATTGGACAATAAAATATGTCCTGATGGTTCACCTCCTAGTTTGTAATCAGATTTCATCATTTTTTCTAAAATATAACGATCACCCACATCTGTTCTATAAAGATTTATATTTAACTTTTTTAAATAATTTTCTAAACCTAAATTTGTCATTAAAGTACCAACTACCATATCATGGTTTAACTGGTTATTTTTTTTCATATCTTCAGCTAATACTGCAATGATTTGGTCACCATGAATGATTTTTCCATTCTCATCTGAAAAAATTACTCTATCTGCATCTCCATCAAGTGCAATCCCTAAATCAGCCCCTTCTAGTTTAGTAATTTCGGCCATATTCTCCGGAAACATTGCTCCACAACCTAAATTGATATTTTTACCGTTAGGTTCTGTGCCTATAGTTACTGCTTCAGCTCCTAACTCAAATAAAACTTCAGGTCCTACCTTGTATGAAGCACCATTAGAGCAATCTAGCACAACTTTCATCAAACTTAAGTCTTCACTTTTTGGTAATATTTGTTTTATAAACTCAGAATATCTTCCAATAGCATCTTCCATTCTTCTGGCTCTACCTAAATTTGCAGATTTTGCAAGTATTGGTCCGTTAGTCATTCTTAGCTGAATTTCATCTTCAACATCATCATTCAATTTGAAACCATCAGCTCCGAATAATTTTAGTCCATTGTCTTCATAGGGATTATGTGATGCAGATATCATTACTCCTAAATCACATCTTAAAACTCTAGTTAGATGGGCAACAGCAGGCGTTGGTAAGGGACCAGTTGTAATAGCATCTAAACCTACAGACGTGAAACCTGCAACTAAAGCAGGTTCAAGCATATATCCAGATAATCTTGTATCTTTACCAATAAGTACTCTAGATTTCTTAATTCCAGCTTTACCATAAAAATATGCCCCTGCAGCCATAGCTAAATTTACTGCCATTAAAGCAGTAACTTTGTCTTTATTAACTTTGCCTCTTATACCATCCGTACCAAACAGTCTTTGGGTATTGTTAGAAGATATTTTTATCATTTAAAACCTTTTTATAATAATGCTCTTTGACAGATCATCGCCTGCTTTGTTTCAATAACATCATGCGTTCTTATAACTTGAACACCACAGTTGATTGCGTGCATAGCAAAAGCTATTGATCCGCATAACCTTTTACTTGGACAAACTGTTTTTTTATTAATTCCCCAAGATCTATAATTATCAACTGTCAACTCCTCAATTAATGACTTTCTACTTAATCCAATTAAAATTGGTACACCTAGACTATGAAAAATAGATAAATTACGTAAAATATCTAAATTGTGAAACTTATTTTTACCAAACCCAATTCCTGGGTCAATAATTATGTTTTCGGAGTCCACTCCCATGCTTAGCAGTTCATTAATTTTTTTTAAAAAAAATTTGTATATATCTATAGGTGCAAAACTATATTTAGGGTTATTTTGCATGGTAATAGGATCTTTTTGCATATGCATTACTATTATAGGTATTTTATTTTTTGAAACATAGTTAATTTTATTTTTATCATTAAAACCAGTAATATCATTGATAATATCTACTTTATTTTCATAACCTATTTTCATTGTAGACAAATTTCGTGTATCTAAAGATATTAAGGATTTTGAATTTTTTTCTTTTAACCTTTCTATTACTCGCATGACTCTTCTTTTTTCCTCGCTAACTGAAATTGTTTGAGATCCAGGTTTGGTTGATTCTCCGCCAATATCAATAATTGATGCACCAAAATTTATCATTTTTTTAAAAGTCTTTTCTACAGAAATGTAATCTTGTTTTCGACTATTTTTGTAAAAACTATCTGGGGTAAGATTTATAACACCCATTATATGTGGTTGTGACATATCACAGTTAGAATATGCCGGTCTTTTTTTTACTATTTTTTCTAAAATCATTTCAGCTTTAATTAACGAACCTTTACAATGAACCTTAGATAAACGTAAAAGATCTTTAGGAGACATTATAACTTCTCGGTACGCTCCCCCCTTTTTTGAATAACTCTTAATTGATCAAAACTACGCCAACCCCCTGCTATTTTAAAACCATTATAAGTATCTGATTCAAATTTAGGTATAGGTAAAATAAAAGTTTCAACATCTTCACAAAAAGGTGGTGCAAATAAATATTTTTCTTTTTCCACAGTTATCATTCATTCCCGAAAAATATATTTTGTTAGGAATTGTCTATTTCATTTGTAACAATGGTTTGTTTGGCTGTCGTAGATGGAATTCCAGCTCTTTTCTTTGGTTTTTTCGCTTTTGGTGTGCCTTCATTATCGTCAAATTTTTTAATAGAAATATTTAAACCTTTGCACAGATCTTGAATTTGATTCCCATCAAGAGTTTCATATTCTAACAAAGCTTCTGCCACCCTAGTAAGTTGTTTAGAATATTTCTTTAACATTTTCTCAGCATCAGTATAAACAGAATCAGCTATTCTTCGTATTTCATTATCAACTATTGAAGCAGTATTATCTGATACATTTTTTTGCTGAGAAACTGATCTACCGAGAAAAACTTCTTGCTCGTTGGCTTCATAAGCTAGAAAACCAAGTTTATCAGAAAGACCCCATTCAGTAACCATACGTCTTGCGGTATCAGTTACCATTCTAATGTCAGAACTTGCACCTGTAGTAACCTTTTCTTTTCCAAATATCATCTCTTCGGCAATTCTTCCACCACATGCAACCCTAAGGTCGGCATAAAGTTTATCTTTTGCCATTGAAACCCTGTCACCTTCAGGTAAACGCATCACCATACCTAAAGCTCTTCCTCGTGGAATTATAGTTGCTTTGTGTATTGGATCACTTGCTGGCGAGTAGGCCGCAACAACAGCATGACCAGCCTCATGATAAGCAGTAAGTTTTCTTTCATCTTCTGTCATCACCATTGACCTTCTTTCAGAACCCATCATTACTTTATCTTTAGCTTCTTCAAATTCAATCATGCTTACATTATTTCTACCTTTACGAGCTGATAACAAAGCGGCTTCGTTAACTAAGTTAGCTAAGTCTGCTCCTGAAAAACCCGGTGTACCTCGAGCGAGAGTTTTTGCTATAACATCTGATGATAAAGGAACTTTTTTCATATGAACTTTTAGTATTTTTTCTCTACCTATCATATCAGGATTTGGAACAACTACTTGTCTATCAAATCTTCCAGGTCTTAATAAAGCAGGGTCAAGAACATCTGGTCTATTTGTTGCAGCCACTAATATTACACCTTCATTAGTTTCGAAACCATCCATTTCAACTAGTAGTTGGTTCAAAGTTTGCTCTCGTTCATCATTTCCTCCGCCTAATCCAGCGCCTCTATGCCTACCCATAGCATCAATTTCATCAATAAATATTATACATGGTGAATTTTTCTTACCTTGTTCAAACATGTCTCTAACCCTTGAAGCACCAACACCCACAAACATTTCAACAAAATCTGAACCAGAAATTGTAAAAAATGGAACCCCTGCTTCGCCTGCAACTGCCTTAGCCAATAAAGTTTTACCTGTTCCAGGAGGACCTACAAGTAAAACACCTTTTGGAATTTTCCCCCCCAGTTTTTGAAATCTACTTGGATCTTTTAAAAACTCAACAACTTCTTCAAGTTCAGCTTTGGCTTCATCTATCCCAGCTACATCTCTGAATGTAATCTTATCCCTGTGTTCAGTAAGAAGTTTAGCTTTTGATTTTCCAAATCCCATTGCTCCTTTAGCGCCCCCTTGCATCTGTTTCATAAAGAAAATCCATACTCCTATGAAAAGTAGCATCGGAAACCATGATATTAGTACTGATAATATTCCTGGCATACCACTTTCAACTGGTTCAGAAGTAACTTTTATTCCTTTTTCAGAAAGTTTGTTAGCTAATGCGTCATCTTTAGGGATATGTGAATAAAAGGGTACACCACTACTGGATGCCCCAAAAATTTTATCACCTTGTATGCTAACCTCTCTTACTTCCCCTGCGTTAACTCTTGCTAGAAAGTCTGAATAAGCAATAGCATTACCTGTATTCTTGGAGGATTCACCTTGAAAAACATTGAAAATGGCAACTAATACAAGTGATATTATTATCCAAACTGCTATATTCTTTCCAAAATTATTCATGATATTCCTTTTATTTTATTATATTATACAAATACTCTATTTATAAGGTAAAGGTTAAAAGATTTGTTTTTTGTAATTGTGTTTATATTTTTATTCTTTTTAATAATATTTAGATGGGGTTTAATGTTTATGCCTTCAAGAGTTTGCAAGCAAGGAATTG
The DNA here is from genome assembly GCA_000384615.1 of alpha proteobacterium SCGC AAA536-G10. Taxonomy (GTDB): domain Bacteria; phylum Pseudomonadota; class Alphaproteobacteria; order Puniceispirillales; family Marisalimonadaceae; genus Marisalimonas. The sequence continues at coordinate 49,168 of ARQU01000014.1, forward strand.
TTTTATTTATTATATCTTTATATTTAAAAAAAACATTTCCCTTACTAATAATGTTTAAGTCCGATTTAGAAAAAGGTATTAAATTACCAGATACGTTACTGACAATCAAAAATTTACCATCAAATAAATAATTTTCACCTTTTTTTATTTCCATGTTAAAATTAATATTTCTATTTTCTCTGATTAAAAATAAATAATTATTTTTTACAAATATTTTGACATTTCCTAATGTTTTATTTTTAGAGTTATTATTAAATATGGAACACATCAAATCATAAGTTTTTTTTCTTTTTGGAGGAAATTGATTCCCTCCAACAGTTTGAATTATTTTACCCAAAATGTTAATAGTAAAAAGATTAGATTTCTCAAAAATTACTTTCATATTGTTATAATTAACTCTTGCAGCTCCAGAGTTATCAATCAATATATTTTTTGAAACCCAATCACTAAAAATAAAGTTAATTTTTTTTATTAAGATTTTACTTATATTACTAAATTTGAATAAATCTTGTGAAATATGAGGCCAATTTTTTTCACTAATTTTTTGGAGTAAATATCTTGTTTTAACTCTTTCAAATTTTAGCATACTATTTGAAGTATCTTCAAAAAAGATAATGTTTTTATGATCTATAAATCTTTTTAATTGATCTTTTTTAAAAGAAAGAAGAGGTCTTATTATTAAAATTCCATTCCAAAAAACAATCGGGTGCATACCTTGAAGTCCATCTAGTCCTGATTTTTTTGCAAAACGCATAAACAATGTTTCTGCCTGATCATCAAAATGATGGGCTAAAAGTAAATTAGCTGATAGTTTGTATGACATTTTGCACAATATATCTCTTCTTTTTTTTCTTGCCCAATTTTGGATATTTCCAGTTGGTATTTTAGAATAAATTTTTTTTATTTCTGTCCTAAATCCAAGTTTTTTAGCTATTTTTTCAACCTGATATGCCTCTTTGCTAGATCCTTGTCTTAAATTGTGGTCAATTATTATTGGAAAAATTTCAACGTTAAACTTATTATTATTTTCTAAAAAATTTTTAAGTAAAAATAATAGCGCCATTGAGTCCAATCCACCAGATAAGCCAAGAACAAATACTTTCTTCTTAGAAATTAAATCACTACAAATTTTTTGGAAATGACTGTTAAAAGTTTCAATCATTCAATAGAGCATTGTTTTTCATTCTTTAAAAAATTAATTCTTTTAACAAATTTTTCAGAAGGATTAATCATAAATTCTAATGATTGATTTAGAATGTCACATAATTGATTTTGTGGTGCAAAATTCACAGCTGCTTCTGCAATTAGTAAAGTTGTTTCTTGAAACCTTGCATCATTGGGAAAGACGCTGTTGAACTCTGCCAAGGCAATAGCTGCTTCTTCAAATTTCTTTTGTGCAAAGTAAACCCTACCTAACCAATATTGTGCGTCTGCAGTTTTTGGGCTTTCTTTATAAGTAGCTAAAAATTCTTTAAATGCTTTTTCTGCATTAATAAAATCGAGCTGACTAGCTAAATCAAGAGCATAATTATAGTTTTCTTCAGCTGTACCAACTGGCAATATTGTTTTTTTACTATCATCATTTGATTTTATATCTGTTGTTGATGTACTTGTCTGATTATCTTTTGGAGCGGCTTCTTTTACAAATCCTAAAACTCCATTAGTTTTAGAGTTTAGGCTATTCTTAGTAACATCAGCTTTCTTTTCAATTTTATACTGTACCGTATCTTTAGCTTCTTTATTCGTTATATTTTCTTTGTCAGATTTTATGGATGATAATTGTAGATGGCGTTCAACTCTTTTTAGTGCAAAATCAAGATCGAAAGTTAAATTAGTTATATTTTTTATATTATTTTCAAATAATCTAAGTTTGTTATTAATCTCATTTATTTGTTTTTCGATGATTTTTAGATTATCATTTTTATTTTTTAAATTAGTTTGTTCTTCAACTAAACCAACAAGTTTTTTCAGGTTATCTTCAATTCTAGAAATTTTTTCCTGTTGAAATGACACAATATCTTTCAATCCTTCTATAGTCTGAGAAGAAACAGGTCCATTATAAAAAAATAATATAAGTGAAGTAAGAATATATCTTAATTTAAGCATTTCTGTCTCTATGAAATTATATCTAAAATCAAGATATATAATAAATCATAAATTAATTAATAATAGATT
>ARQU01000015.1 GCA_000384615.1 alpha proteobacterium SCGC AAA536-G10
GAACTAAATAAAAGTTTGTTTATGGAGTTTGGACAAGCATGTTTAAACTATATTAATAAAAAATAAACTACTTTTACAATGATAATTCAGGTCCAATAGGAATTATTCTGTAAGGATTTATATGCTCATGAGAAAAATAATAATGTCTTTTAATATGTTCAAAATTAGTTGTTGTATTTATTGCCTTTTTTTCAAATAAATTTTTAAGATATCTACTTATATTTTTGTAATCACTTATTTTTTTTAAATTACATTTAAAATGTAGATAGTACACACAATCAAACCTTATTAAGGTTGGCACTAATCTAATATCAGCCTCGGTAAGTACGTTCCCAACTAAAAAATCTTGTTTATTTAACATTTTTTCAATCATTTCTAATGTTGAAAATAATTTGTTAACGGCATCTTCGTATGAAGCTTGTGTTGTTGAAAAGCCAGATTTATAAACTCCATTATTCACATTTTCGTATATAATTTTATTAATATAGTCTATTTCCTTTCTCAGATTATAAGGATAATAGTCGTTATAATTCTTGGTAATATTGTTAAATGCACTGTTCAAAATTCTGATGATATCAGATGATTCATTATTTACAATTGAGCGGGTTTTTTTGTCCCATAATATTGGGACTGTAGCTTTAGTGGATAATTTTTCATCTGAAATTTGATAAATTTCATGTGCATATTTTTTATTATAAAGAGTATCGCCGGTTGCTTTTGGAAAGTCTTTTGCAAATGACCAGCCCATCTCAAGCATATCTGGATGAGAAAAATCTACACTTATATGATCTTCTAAATTTTTTAACTTCCAAAAAATAAGAGTGCGATGTGCCCAAGGGCAAGCATAACTAACATATAGATGATACCTATTTGATTCTGCCAAATAAGTATCATGGCCTTCACTTATATTATTTCTAAAAATACTATTTAATCTTTTAAAACCGCCATCTTTAGAAATATTAGAAACTGATCCTTTAACCCATTCCCCATTAATAAGTTGACCCATTCATCTATCCCACTGAGAATTTTTTTTAAATCATTATATCATGATTGTAAAAATTAAATTAAAAATAATTTAAATAGTTTGATTACTTAAACTATAAATAAATCGAGTTTTACTATTTTAATTTAAGGAATTTATAATGAAAAATATTGGCGTAATAGGTGGAGGTCTGATAGGGGCTAGTTGGGCAGCTATATTTTCCAAGAGCGGATTTAATGTATTTGTTTACGATCCATACCCAGATGTTTTTGATACATATAAATCAAGGGTTACATCTTTTTTAGAAGAATTAAAAACTATTGATGAGACTATAAATGTTGAAGAAAGCTTAAATAGAATAAATGCAAACGTAACTATAGAAGATTTATGCAGTAATGTGGAATACATCCAAGAAAGTGCCCCAGAGATATTATCTGTTAAACAAGAGTTATTTGCAAAGTTAGATAATTTAGCACCTGAAGAAGTTGTTATTGGCTCATCTTCTTCAGCTATGCCAATCTCAAGCATTACGCAAAATTTGAAAGGACAACATAGGTGCATAATAACACACCCAGCTAATCCACCGCACTTAATCCCTTGTGTTGAAATTTGTCCCGGAGAAAATACTTCAAATAAAACAATTGAAAAGACAAAAGAAATTTTCACTGCTTCTGGTGCGTCTATTGTAAACGTTAAAAAAGAAATAGACGGATTTATTTTAAATCGGCTTCAAGGAGCTCTCCTTAATGAAGCAATGAGACTTTATTCTGACGGATATGCTAGTTCAGATGAGATAGATGCAACGATAAGAGATGGCTTAGGTTTAAGATGGGCATTTATGGGACCTTTTGAAACTATAGATTTGAATGCACCAGGAGGTATAAAAGATTATATTTCAAGATATGGCCCCATTTTTGTTGAAATGGCAAAAAATCAAACAAAAATTCCTGATTGGTCTGAAGAAGCAGGAAAAAAACTTGAGTTAGAAAGAAGAAAAATACTTAGTCACGACAAATTAGAAGATCGGGCTAAAAAAAGAAATCAACTGCTCAAATCATTAAGAAAAGTTAAAATAGATAATGGTGAAGCATAACTAATAGAGGTATTAAGAATTTTGTTACCATTAGAAAATATTAGAATTTTAGATTTATCTAGGTTAGCTGCGGGTAATATGGTTAGTCATATGTTTGCGGATTTTGGAGCAGACGTTATTAAAGTTGAAAAACCAGGGAAAGGTGATGATCTCAGGAATTGGCAAGTTAATGACGTCGCTCACTGGTGGGCAGTTTACTCAAGAAATAAAAGAAGTATAGCTTTAAATCTTAAAGAAGAAGAAGGATTAAAACTTTTAAAAGACTTAGTAAAAAGTGCAGATGTTTTTATAGAAAATTTTGTTCCAGGCACTCTCGAGAAATGGGGTATTGGCCCAGATAATTTACTAGACCTAAATAAAAATCTTATTATTTTAAGAATTTCAGGTTGGGGCCAAACAGGAATATATAAAGACGCACCTGGATTTGGTTCTTTAGTTGAGGGCATGAGTGGTTTTGCTTCCATGACAGGAGAAGAGTGTCAAAAGCCATTACTTCCTCCATTAGCTCTTGCCGACATGGTAGCGGGTTTAACTGGCTTTGGTGCGATTTTGATGGCTGTGATTGCATCAAAGAAAAATCAAATCGGAGGGCAGGTTATTGATCTTTCCCTTTTTGAACCTCTTTTTTCGATATTAGGTCCTTGGGCAGCAAGTTATAAAATATCAGGAAAAATACCTCCTAGAATTGGAAATAGAAGTAATGTTGCTGCACCTAGAGGTATTTATAAAACTAAGGATAATAAATTTGTATCACTATCAGCATCAATGCAATCGATGTGGGAAAAACTTGCAATTACTATTGGAGCTCAAGAGTTAATTAATGACCCCAAATTTCTTACAAATAGTGATAGATTGAGCAATCAGGATGACTTAGACGATGTGATTTCCAATTTCATTAAAAAATTTGATAGAGACCCTCTTTTAAAATTATTTTCAGAAGAGGGAATTACAGTCGGACCTGTCCTAGACATATCAGAAATAATTGAACATCCATATGTCTTAGATAGAAAGATTTTAATAGAACATTATAATAATAATTATGGAAATATTTTAATGCATCAAGCTTTTCCAAGACTTAGTAAAACGCCCGGAAAAGTAAAATCTTCTGCACCCTCAATAGGTGAAAACACCAATGATATATTAAAAGAAATCGGTCTTACAAAAAGTCAAATTGACAAACTTAGAGACAATAAAATTATAAATTAGTTAGATATGTCAATGAAATCAATTATTGACATCAAAAAATATAAAGAACAAAATATTAAAAGAGGGAGGTATTTCTAATGGATGGTCTAAGTAGAGAAATCAATGATTATGATCTAATTATTAAAAATGGAACTATTGTTGATGGAACAGGTAAAAAATCTGAAACAGCTGATATAGCTGTAAAAAACGGTCTAATAGCTGCAATAGGAACCATTAACGGAAAAGCTAATCAAGAAATAGATGCAACTAATTTAATAGTTACCCCTGGATTTGTAGATATTCATACGCATTATGATGGACAAGCAATATGGGATAGTCAGTTGAAACCATCATCAATTCATGGAGTAACAACAGTAGTTATGGGTAATTGTGGAGTAGGCTTTGCTCCGTGCAAACCAGAAGATAGGGTCAAACTAGTTGAGTTAATGGAAGGGGTAGAAGATATTCCTGCTCCAGTCATGCATGAGGGTTTAGATTGGCAATGGGAAACATTTGAAGAGTATATTCAAGCATTAGAAAAGAACAAATTAGACATTGATGTTTGTGCACTTCTACCACATGCAGCTTTGAGAGTTTATGTTATGGGTGAGAGGGCTATAAAGCATGAGGTTGCAAACGCTAATGATATGGAGAAAATGAGGAAGCTTGCTAAAGAAGCAGTTGAAGCGGGTGCATTTGGCTTCTCGACCTCTAGAACTATAAGTCACAAAAGTTTAAAAGGTGAATTTACACCAACTCTGAGAGCACATGAAGATGAATTGACTGCGATAGCAATGGGTTTATCAGATGCTGGGTCAGGGTTTATGGAGATAGTTTCGGATTGGAACGAACCTGACCCAGAAACAGAATTTGAAGTGCTTAAACGTATTGTTAAAAAATCTGGAAGACCAGTTGTGTTTAGTTGTACTCAGAGACATGATAGACCACATTTTTGGGAAGATTTAATGTCAATGGCAAGGGAGGCTCAAAAAGAAGGGTTGCCAATTAGACCTGTAGTGACTCCTCGACCAATAGGTTTGTTATTAGGCTTAAACGGAAGTCAAAATCCTTTCTCAGGAACAGATACATATAAATCTATTGCGGACTTACCTCTTCCTCAAAGAGTTAACGAAATGAAGAAAGAAAATATTAAAAAGAAGATTTTATCTGAAGATCCTATTAAAGGAAGTACATTTCCTTTAATTAATAGAATTGGCTATTCTCAAATGTATAGGTTTGGTTCTCCACCAAATTATAATCCCAAACCAGAAGAATCTATAGAAGCATTGGCCGAGGTTAATGGTATTTCTGCAGCAGAATTGGCATATCAAATTCTTCTTGAGAATAAAGGTAATAATTTTATTTATGCTCCTCTAGTCAATTATGCTGATCATACATTTGGTGTTTGTAAAAAAATGTTAGAGGATAAAAATGCTATAATGGGTTTGGGGGACGGAGGAGCTCACGTTGGATTTATTTTAGATGCAGGATATCCTACATGGCTTATATCTTATTGGTCCGTGAAAAAGAAAGTTTTTTCTATGGAGGAGACAATAAGACGATTAACGTCCGACACAGCAGAAGCTGCAGGTTTGTCTGATAGAGGTGTTTTAAAAATAGGGTTGAAAGCTGATATAAATATAATTGACTGGGAAAATGTAGGATCATCTGATCCCTTCATGACCCAGGACTTACCTGCAGGTGGAAAAAGGTTAATGCAATATACCCAGGGTTATGTGGCGACTATAGTATCAGGAAAAATTACATATCAAAATGGAGCATCTTCTGAAGAAAGACCAGGAGCGCTTGTTAAGTCAGTTAAAGATGATAAAAAAGTATTCGCCTTTACCAACTAAAGGTTATTTATTTTGAACATTCTAGGCTAAGTCTTGAATAAAGTTAATTTTTCAAATGATTTGATTATATTACCATTTTCAAAAATTTTTTTCAGATTAGCTATTCCTAATTTGTTTTCGACTTTAATGTCATCTGCAACAGTTATTTTTGATTTATGGTATGTCGGTTTAATAGGTATGTCTGAATTGGCAGGTGTAGCTTATATTTTTCCAATTTTTATGCTTACTAGTATGTTATCTAATGGAGCTTTCGGAGGTGCAATTAGTGGAGCTACGGCTAGAGCTTTTGGAAGCAAAAATATTTTCCAAGCAGAATGTGTTTTTAGATCAGCTGTTTTGATAGCAATTTCTGGTTCTGTTATCATGATGTTCTTGTTTTTTAGTTTCGCAAAGGCATTTTTTTCATCGTTTATAATTGATTCAGATGTAGTAGAATCAACTTTATCATATGGTAACATATTATTAACGGGAATTATTTTAATCTGGTTATTTAATATAATTATATCTGTTACTAGAGGTTCAGGAAATACATTAGTTCCAGCAATTGGCTGGTTTATTGTTTTATTTTCTCACATTATAATGGCAAGTCTGAATTTAGATTACAATGATGGTCAACTTTTGTTAAAAGAAAACATAAAATTATTTGATGAAATTTTTATTTTTTCAGCTCTTGAGTGGGCAGCTATATCTTTACTAACAGGATATTTTATAGGGATTGTTTTTGTAATATTTTTTTACTCTGTGGGTAAACACTCATATTCCTTTATTATAAAAGATTTTTTTAAACTTAATGGAATTATTAATCTTTTTAAATCTGGTATCTTAGCAGGTTGTCAATCATTAATGACTATAAGCTTGGCAATATTTTGTACGATAATTATAGGTAGCTTTGGGACTGATTGGGCAGCAGGTTTTGGTATTGCAATTAGACTTGAGTTATTATTAATACCGATAATTTTTGGTATTGGTGGTGCCTTAATAGCAATCGTTGGTGCTAATGTTGGTGCAAAAAATTTTTTGAGAGCGGTAACAATGACTTGGAAAGGTACAATCATTTCTGTTTTGATCGTAGGTTTTATTGGATTATTTTTTTCAATATACCCAAATTTATGGTCTAGCTTATTTACCGATAGTGTTGAAATTCACAAAACATCAAAACTTTACTTGCAAGTAGTAGCCCCATTTTATGCTTTTTTTGCGTTGGGTCTTGGACTTTACTTTACATGTCAGGCTTTTAACACTTTATTTTGGCCGGTTGTTGGAACATTTATTAGATTGATATTTGTAATATTGAGTACATTTCTACTTTTTAATTTTAATATTGACAGCCCATATTTAGTATTTGTTACTATGGCCTTAGGGTTAATTATATATGGCTTATTTATAAGCCTAAGCCTTCAATTAGGTCCTTGGAAAAAATATTATAAATTAGGTTGATAAAACATTTTCAGGAATAAATACACCTTTTCCATCTGATTGATTGTCGAAAAGTTTGTAAGCTTCTTCTGCCTGTCTCAATGACCATTTGTGAGTAAATAATTTATCAACGTCAAGATCTTTTTCTGCAACAAAATCAGCACATTCAGCTTGTCCGTATTTGGAAAAAGTCCAGCTACCTATTAATGTGACTTGTCTTCTTAATAGATCATTACTTACATCTAATGTAACTTCTCCACCTTCTCCAACAAAGCAAGCTTTACCCCAAGTTTTGACACATTTAACCGAGTGTGATCTAGCAGAAGGTGAAGAAGACGCATCAATAGAAGCATTAACACCAAGTCCCTTGGTGTGATCTTTTATTTCGGTTAATAGATCTATACTTTCTGCAGGATTTATTATTATGTCAGCACCAAATTCAATTGATCTGTCTAATCTTTGTTTGTTAGTATCAAGGGCAATAATTTTAGCCCCCATGCTATGGGCTAACATTACAGCAGATAAACCAACGGGACCCATTCCAAATATTGCAATAGTTTGATTTGCTTTCAAATCTAATCTTTCTAAAGCCCCCCATGCAGTTCCAGTTCCACAAGAAATTGCAGCACCTGCAATAAAAGATATATCGTCTCTTAGAGGAACTATTGTGCTTACTGGACACTTCATATATTTTGCATGCGCTCCATGACCTGTGACACCAAAAACTGCTTTTACACCACTGTCACACAGTTGTTGCCAGCCTGTTGAACAATGAGAACACGTACCACAACCTTGATAATGATGTTGCATAACTCTCATACCTATAGAGACCAGGTTTTTTGGAACATTTGAACCTATCTCAACAATCACTCCACAGGGCTCATGACCTGCTATGACTGGTTTATCATCCCCGCCAAGACCTAAAGATGACGGTCCGCTATTTGCTCGATAGAATTTAAGATCACTTCCGCACATTCCAGAAGCTTGAATTTCAATGATTACATCATCTGGGCCTGGAGTAGGATCTTGGAAATTTTGAATTTCTAATTTTTTATCACCTAAAAAAACTATACCTTTCATGTGTTCATCCCCTGGAACCTTTTCCTAATTTCTAAATTTTTGATGACAACCTTTACAAGTTTTAGCTAGATTTTGAAAAGAATTAACAGTCATATCGAAATCTTGATTTTGCGATTGGGCTATTAACTCTAATGAGGCTAATTCAAAGTTCTTGATTGCAATTTTAAATCCCTCAGTATCAAGCCAAATATTTGATGAAGCCTCAGAAGGTGGTGTATCACTACCCTCAGGGAAATAATTTGACATTTCCTTACTCCAGTTTAGTAAAGTTTGAGCAGATTTTTCAATGGTCGCAAAATCATCATCTTGTAATCCTTTATTAATTTTTTTCATAAGGCTTTTACTCATCTTAAATTTATCCATTCTTTCTTTAATTATTCCAGTTGCACCTTCGTGTGCGTATAATTGACTTAATGAGAAAATATTCATAAATAGAAGTAGGTTTAAATAAATAAATAGTTTTTTAATATTCATGATTTAAGACCTTTTTATTTTAAGTCTAGAACAAAAATAATATTAATGTAATTAAATATTTTTACAAATTTCGACTTTTAACCAAAACTTTTAGGAATTTTTTGTGGAAAATAAAAAAAAAGAAAATGTTACTTATACGGATATTTTATTTTCCTTCTTTTTGCTTGGCTTGACATCATTTGGTGGCCCAATAGCCCACATCGGTTATTTTAGAAATGTTTTTGTTAAACAAAAAAAATGGTTAGATGAAAAAACTTATTTAGATTTTGTTTCTTTATGTAATTTTTTGCCTGGACCCTCATCCAGTCAAGTTGGGATGTCTATTGGTTATCATTTTAAAGGTATTAGTGGATCTTTATTAGCTTGGTTTGGTTTTACTTTACCATCTGCCATAATTTTAATGATTTTTGGATATGCTATTTTTAATTTTGAAAATTCAATCTCTTATGGTCTTCTTCAAGGCTTAAAAGCAATAGTTGTAGTTATTGTCCTTCAAGCAATATTGGGAATGAGGAAGAATTTATTAAGAGACTCTTTTGGCCATATCATAGTATTTATAACAACGGTAGTATTAATTATTTTTCCCTCGTCATTAAATCAATTTTTATGTTTGCTATTGAGTGGGTTTCTTGGACTAATTATATATAAAAATGAAAAACAAAGTGAGATTAAAAATAACATTCAAATAAAAATAAACTTTTTGAGTTGTTTACCATTAATTTTCTTTTTTTCTTTCCTTTTTTTATTACCTTTTTTGAGTGAATTTTTTAACTCAAATATTCTAAATTTAGCTTCTAGTTTTTATAGAATAGGTTCTTTAGTGTTTGGAGGTGGACATGTTGTTTTACCGTTATTACAGGAGGAGTTTGTTTCCTCTGGAATGATTGAAAAGGATATTTTTCTTGCAGGTTATGGTGCAGCTCAGGCAATACCAGGACCATTATTTACGTTTTCTTCATATTTAGGTGTTTTTTTTAAAAGTGAATTTAGCATTTTTTTGATAAGCTTACTTTGTTTATTTTTTATTTTTTTACCTTCTTTTTTACTTGTTATTGGCATCATGCCTATATGGCAAGAATTGAAGAAAATGGATATAATTATTCGATCTTTTAAAGGTATTAATGCAAGCGTTATTGGTTTATTAGTAGCAACTTTTTATGATCCAATTATTACATCGTCACTACGTAGTTTAGAAGATATGGTGCTTATTATAGTAGCTTTTTTACTATTGTTTTTAACAAAAATCCCACAATGGTTTGCGGTTTTTATTTTATCAATGTGTGGTTGGGGTATATCCTTTTTATAGAGTTAATCTTCGAGTTGAATAACTTCGTCACCCTTTTTAATCCTGCCACCCTTTTCAATAGAGCAATTCAAGCCTGATCTATTGTATAGTGGTAAAACAAGTGGTTTTTTAAGAAGATCTGCTAAATACTTACATGGAAAGTTTAGTCGTCCACCTTTCAAAATTACTTCTCCTATTTTAAATTTTTTACCAACAAGATAATTCAAGGGCACACCAGACGTTGTAAGGTTACGCCTATGTTCAACAGGTTTTAAAATTATTGGTTTATCTTGAAGCGGGGGTTGATTTGCAGCTAGAGCCTCTAAAACTTCATTTTCAATTAAGGTCACATCTCTTATGTCAGGTTTTGGAGAATAAGTACCTGTTTCATTATAATAACGGTCACTTACAATCCCTTTACCTTCAATTAACTCTGCTTCATCTAATTCAACCATGCTAGCAGAAGCTTTTGGTGCTACATGTATGTGTAATAAAATACCGTTATTCCATTTCATATTTTAATTTCCGTTTATTTTAAATAAATTAAAGTAATTTAATTTTGAACATTTTGAAATATTTTTTGACAAATTTTTAGAAACGTAATATTAGCTCAGAATCATAATTCTTTGTAGGGCAAAATCATGGAAAATAAAAACGTGTCAGTGATTTCTGATCAAGTAAATGATACAAATTCTCAACTTGCAGGTAGCACCATGACCAAAGCGGGTCGGCTAGCTATGGAATTATCACATGAGAAAAAAAGACTTAAACAGGAATTAGAAGAACTACAAACAGAATATGATGAAATAAAGCCAACAACTCCAACGGGAACCACAGATTGGTATGTAAAATGGATGTCAATGTTATTGGCGGTTGCAGGTATTTTTTTAATTAGTGCATCATTAACTTTTTATGGTCAAATGGCCTATATAGTTAGTTGTTTAGGATGGATTTATGTTGGAATGCAATGGGGTGATAGAGCAATTATGATAGGTTCTGCAGTTAGTTGTACTGCTATAGCTATGAACTTGGTTAATACGTTTACATAAATTATTTTTTTTGTTTGTTTTTAAAGATAAAACTTTTCCATGAGTACTGATTTTTTTCATTATTTTTGACTAGATAACTAGCAACCAATATTCCAAATGTAATGATGATTATTAAAATATAGTACCACTCTAAATCATTGTTTTTAAATAAATATGCAAGAAAAAATGGTAATAAAAAGCATAATAATAAGATAAAAAATTTCATAATTTAATTTTAATATCTATAGTACTTTTAACAACTCTTAAATTAAATGTTTGATTTACATTTAAATATATCAGCAGTTACACTGGATAAAAGATTTGTCTCTTTAATTAAAGTATTTATAACATCATCGCTATTTTTTTTTGCTGTTCTTTGGTTAGTATAAGTAACTTCTTTGTTTTCATTTAAATCTTGTATACCTATAGCATTACCACCCATTGTTTGAGCTCTTTTTTTAAGCTCATACATTAATTCATCATAGCTTAAACTTCCTACAACTTTTACTCTTATAATATCGACACAGTCAGCATTTCCCTTTAAAAATTTAGTTGATGAAAAATCAATATCTTTAAAATGATCTGTATAAGGTTTTTTTACCTTTGAAGGTGTTGTGTTAGGCTTAACTAAACTAGTTAATTTTTGGTCTGAGATAGTTTCTGTAGTTCCTACGGTAGTTTGCTTTTGATCTGGGTTCAATACTATGCTTTGGCCATATCTTGATATATATGATGAACCTTGATGACAACTAGACAAAAAAACTAGCAAGAATGTAACTAAAACTATTTTTACCATTATAAATCTCAAATCTTATTACAATATATAATACGTCACTTATATTAATATATTTAATTTCATGATTTAAATATATTTATCTACAAAATCAATTTTTACATTTGAAATTATTGATAAAAAACTTTCCTAAAACTTTGTTAGCTTCAACGCTCATTAGTTCAGCATTATCTATTATAAAACTAAGAACAGATAGTCTGATTTTTTTAATGGACAAATTTTGTGGTACGCAGATATTAGTCGTTTTCTCATCTATACTAAAAATCACATCGTTAACAGCAATTATATAGCCGTCACATATACCTTGTTCGTATAAATTATTACTTTTACAATATGATAGGAATTGTGCCGCCGTGAAAAAAAGATTATTCGATGCCGCATACGTTTTATTCATAGTAGTTATACTTAGTAATGTGAATATTAAAAATTTTACCATGACATCCCTAAAGAAAGTTTACCCATATTATAATCTCCAGAAACTGCACTACCAAATGAAAAGTCCATTGGCAGGTGCAATCCATCATAAATTCCTACAAAATTTAATCCAAAAGCAATTTCATTATTTGTAGATGCACTACTTAAATTTAAAGAATGTTTATTTCCATATAGTGGTAAGCGTGTATCCAAAGTAGTTGCCATAAGGCTAACTTGATCAGCATATTTTCTTGTAGCTGCATGATTAGCCTCGTTTGGATCTTGTATGATTAAATCTCCTATAACTGTAGTACTATCAGTAGCATTTTTTCCGATTTGTATATTACCAGTCGATGAAGCCATTATATCTTTCCCATAAGTAGAGGAATCGTAAAAGAGCATGGAATTACTACCAATATGGACTATATCATTTGCGGTATCCTTATATAAAAATGTGTCTCCACTACTATCAATAAAAGTGTTTGCTTTTATTGTGTTTGCTGTAATAGTTCCAGTTGCTGTAATATTTCTAAAACCAGAAATGTCAGAATTACTATCCACAACAACAGCTTTGTTGGCACTTACAGTTCCAGCGGTTACATCATCAAGTGTTTCTAATTCACTCTCTGATATATTTGCATTACCAATAATAAAAGAACTACTGGCAGTAATGTTACCTGAACTGGTTATATCACTTGAACTTATTGTTCCTAAACCAGAAACGTTTCCATTGGTGTCAAAGGTATAGTTACTACTTGAAAATGTACCTGTTATTGCTAAATTATCATTTATAGTCACCGTATTATTAGAAAAGTCACCATGTATTAATGGAGTATTGTCAGCGCTATTAGAAATGAACAGTTGATTAGACACACTTCCTGATGTAGGTCCTGCCTCGTATCCAATAAATATATTGCCAGACCCATCGACATTTGTTGATCCAGACTTGTAACCAATTGCAGTATTTTTGTCCCCGCTTGTTAAGGCGACTAAGCTATCTGATCCAATTGCAGTATTATAATCTCCGGTATGTATGAGTTTGCCTGACTCATACCCAACGACTGTATTTGCATTTCCTTCTGTCAAATCCATTCCAACTGCATGATAACCATAAGCTGTATTAAAATCTCCTGACGTTATATCTGGAAATACTGCACCACCACCGGCACCACTATCAGATCCACAATTATCTGTATTAGTACATGTTGCATTTGCTGAAAAATCACTTATTAAACTCATACCTAAACATATGATAATAAATATTTTTATAAAAATTAAAGCCATATAAATATTACGGCGTAATAATTTTTTTTTTAAAACTAAGCAATCATATGGACATCATAACGTATAGTTTTGCCCAAAATCTGATGTGAACATTGCTTAATATCTTTTAAAGGATCAGCATATCTTGGTTGTTTAATAACAACTCTGTTTTTTGCAAATTTTAAGGCTACGTCTATCAATTCTGTATAATCAGAATCTGGCCCAACAATCTCCCTTACTAATCTCATATCATTTTTTACAAGAGCTGTTTTTTTTCTATCTTTGTACATTGTGTCTATTAAAATGACTTCTGGTGACATATTAGGTAAAATATTTTTTGAGTCACCAAAAATTAAGTTCATTCTACCTATAATTTTACTTACCTCTCCTCCAAACAAAATACCCTCTGCAAAACCATCTTGCAGTAATTTATATATTTTTTCAGATCGTTCTATTAAGGTAACATTTGCACCAAGTGAAGCTAGTATAAAAGCATCGTAACCTAAGCCAGCTGTAGCATCTATAATGTTTCTATTTTTATTGGATTTCATTCCGACGGCTTTGGCTAAATTTTGACCTCTACCTTTACCGTATTTTAATCTATGTAATATTGCACCTTCAACAAAAGAACATTTCAACATTTTGCACTATAAAATTAAACTTTTACATTTTCTAAAATATTTAAAAAATTTAATTATTCTCCATTGGTAATGTTTGATCAATTGCGGCCCACTCGTGTAAAGAGTTGTCATAAATAACTATTTTTTCAAATCCTAATTGATATAAAACAAACGCTTCCAAAGATGCAGCAATACCTCCACCACAGTAGTTAAGAATCTTCTTGTCTTTGGTAATTTTATTTTTCTCAAACATATTGGCAAGTTCTTCAATTGGTTTGAATTTTCCAGTCTTATTATCTAACAATTCATGAAATGGTATATTTTTACTGCTTGGTATTTTTCCTCGTCTTCCATATCTAGGGTTTTGACCTTCGTGGATATCTGCAGTTAGAGAATTTAATATTATAAAATCTGGGTTACCAATAGCATTAATTACTTCATCTTTATTAACAAAAATATTCTCTCTTGGAGTAAATTCAAAATCAGATGGTGAATAGTCTAAACTTGTTTGTGAGGTGGGCAGATCATTTCGTTCCCATTCCTTAAAGCCCCCATCTAATATGCTTACGTTATCTATTCCTACTGATCTAAGCATCCACCAAAGGCGAGCTGACCATTGTACACCATTTCTAGAATATAATATCGTATGAAAATCAGCGCCGATGCCTAAATTTTTGAACTTATCTGCCAGTTTTTCTAGCTTTGGTAATGTAAATCTGTACGGACTTTTTTCATCAGATAAATCCAAATGAAGATCCATGAAGCTGGAGTTTTTTATATGTTTTATTTCATATTTTTTTCTACCACTTTCAACAATGTAAGGTAGAGATGGATCATTGTCTTTATATTGTAGATAAGTTGTACAATCATATATTCTTATATCTGGATTGTTCAAATTATTATGAAGCCATTCGCAACTTACAATTGCATTTGGATTTTTCCAGACTAATTTTGTTGTCATAAGCTATACCTTTAAATAGTGTTTCAATTTATTAAAATTTTTAAGGTGTTAAAAATACACTACCTCCACCTCTTCTAGACTCTAGCACATCGTGTGCTAAAGAGGCGTCTTTAAGTTTATAAGGCTCTAATTTTGGTATTTTTATTTGATTATTTTGAAAAGCATTAAAAACAGAATTAGCCATTTTTTTGTATAAGTTGGAGTTAGATATGTAATCAAAAAGGATTGGCCTTGAAATTGTAAGGGATTTACTAGCTAGAGTAGACATAGATATTGGTTCTACCGGACCCGATGATTGTCCAAAATTTATTAAATGTCCACATGCACTAATACTTTTTAAAGAGTTTTCAAATGTATCCTTTCCTACTGAATCAAATACCTTATCCACACCGTTACCCTTAGTTATATCCATTATTTGAGTCACAAAGTCTTTTTGATTATAAGTAAATACATAGTCACAGCCAAGTGAATGAGCTAACGATATTTTTTCATCATTACCTACACTTCCAATTACACATGCACCTTTCGATTTCGCCCATTGAGAAAAAAGACTTCCTACTCCTCCTGTAGCAGCTGTGATTAAAATAATGTCATTAGGTTTTACTTGAGTTACTTGCTCCATTAACATTTGAACTGTTATTGCTCTTGAAAAGTTAGTAGCAATTACATCATCAGTAATATAGTTAGGTATTTTTATGGCAAGTTTACTATCGATTACTCTATGACTTGCGTATGCTCCATAATACTTAGTTATGTAGCCAATCCTATCTCCAATGTTAAAATCTCTGCTTTTATTACCAACATCTTGGACAACACCTGCCGCTTCTAATCCTGGTATACCGGGTAACTCAAGTGTTTTATATAACCCAGACCTAACATAAATATCATGAAAGTGAACGCCTATTGCAGTTTGTTTAATGAGCAATTCGTTATCTTTGGGCTTTTCAACAATAACATCTTCTAATTTTAAAACGTTTGATTTTCCGTGATTTCTTAAAACTATAGCTTTGGACATAAATTCCTCTTAACAATTTCAATTTCAGGTAATGATATAAAATATTTGTAATTCTTCAAATCATTAATAAGATGTTTTTAATTGCAGTTTAATATTATTCGTTAGGGTTTTTAATCTATGTCCATTATGAGAATAACAGTGCGCACATTTCAAAATGAACAGCATGCAGAAATGTTTATCGCTATATCCCAAAAAATCATGGAAGATACGCTGAAAGATAAATTTAAGATTGACTTTAAAATGATACAGAATAAATCAACGAAAAATCAGGTTACTGCTATTTGGAAATATGATAATGAACAACACTTAAAAGAAGTTCGAAAATATTTATCAAAGCATAACTCTATACCAAATTCTTTATCGCCAAAAGAAGTTGTTTTTTCGGGTGATGTAATATTAGAATCTAAATTATAAAATATATTTTAAAAAAATTTAATACTCATCATAATTAGGCAAATTAGAGCAACAGCCCACACACCTGTTCTTAAATAATTAATTCCCAGAATATATAGAGGTATATAAATTGTTCTTGACACCAACCATAATAACGCCAATGAAGAATTGTCGACCTCTTTGATAATTGATATTAAGATCAAACCAATAAAAATTGGTAATGTCTCAAATAGATTCCTCAATGCTCTATTAGCTCTCCCAAAAAACTGAGATGTATCTTGATCATTGTCTCTTGAAGAAAAAAGATATATAAATTTTATTTTATTAGTTATCAAAAGATCAATTATTACAGGAATAGATATTTGAACTATAACTAACAAAAAAGAAAGTATAAGAATGTTTTCTAAAGTCATTATAATCTCCTATTAATTATTTATTTTGATATAATTTTAATCTGTCGAGTAAAGAGTTTATATATTCTTCAGATTCTAACAATTTTTTTTTTAAATTTTTATTTTGTTCCTCAAGAAAATAATTTTGTCTTTTTAACCACTCACTATGTTCAAGCTCAGTAGGATACTTTTTCTTAGACATTAAATTTCTCTTATTTAAATTTGATTAGATAGATGTATTAATTAACATTTAAGATATCAACCTAAATGCTAAAAATACTTTATATAAAAACATTAACTTTCTTCTTTTGTTAAATCTTTTGTAAGATATACCCCAAAACAAAAGCCACCAATTGCAAAAAAATTTAGAACAAAATTAGGCTCAACCAAATCTATAGTCCGTAAAATACCCCATAATAAGCACATACTAATTATTATCCATCCTGCTATTTGTCTATTCATAAATAATCCTTTTTAGAGACTTTAATAGTTTTAACTGTCCACTCAAATAATAATTTATTAATATTAAAAATAATCGTTGAAATTGACTTAATAGCTTATCTAGTTAGTTTAATATCTAAGTTAAATTAATATGTTTTTTTCATGAATATTTTTGGATCTATTTTAATTCTAATAATTGTGATGTCTGAATCTTTGGCTGATAGTGTTTTTAAAGATAATTTTCAAAACTCAGAAAAGTGGAGTTTTTTAACAGATCAAGTTATGGGAGGTGTTTCTTCAGGAAATGTAGAGTTTATTTCTATTGAAAATAACATTGTTGCACATGTTACGGGTAAAGTATCAACTGAAAATAGGGGTGGTTTTATTCAAATTAGAAGAAAACTTGACAAAATAAATTTAGAAAACTCTAAATTTATTGATATAACTGCAAAGGGAAATAACCAAAAGTATTTTATTCATTTGAGAACTACTGGTACTATTTTGCCTTGGCAATATTACCAAATTGACTTTAACGTGAAAAATGAATTCCAGGTTTTTAGATTACCAATTGAGACCTTTAAAAGATCAAGTTCATTTATATCTAATAAAATTAACCCAAAAAAAATTACTTCAATCGGAATAGTAGCTTTCGGAAGAAATCACTTTGCAGATATCTTCATTAAAGAAGTAAATTTTGTTAACTAATTTAATAAAATCTTTGATTATTGCTTAAGTAAAGTAGCTCTTTTGAATTCTACGTTTTTTGGACGAATTGTAAAAAAACGTGATATTCTATGTTGCTCTAACGCTTCATCAATTATGGTTTGCAAATCACCTAATTTTCCTTCAATTGGTTGACTATTCCATTCCCTGCCATCTACTAAAAGTGTTATTATATATTTTTGCTTTTCATTTATCATTTGTTTACCTAATTCTTGATAATAATAACCATATAAACCTCAGTGAAACAAAGTTCCTGACAACTCCAATGACATAAGTAAGGGCCGCAGCTCTGAGTATTGACTGGCAAGCATTGTGATATTCAGGTGGTACTTTATTTTTTATTATTGGTAGGGCCCTATTGAAACTTGCATCTAGCTCAACCTCTAAAGTTATTAAATGTACAACCACGCCTATTAATAAAGACAATAGAACTAAAAGTAGACATATTTTTATTAAAGGGTATGAGCCTGTGGCTAAAATCGTTGGAATACCAACCATTAATAATCCACTACCTAGTTGCGAAATCCATGCAGTACTTTTTACAAGGATGGTTCTTTGTTCAAGAGGTCTATATTTTTCGTGATGTTGTATTGCGTGTCCTATTTCGTGGCAAACAATAGATATGGCTGTAAGACTTTTTTTTGCTAAACGGTCCTCAGAAACTTTAACCTTTTTTTCTTTAAGATCGTAATGATCTACGGTCAATGATTTTTCTATTTTTACTTCCTTTAAACCCATTTCTTTTAATATTATCTTGCCAAACTCAAGACCAGTAAATGGCATATTTACTAATACTTTATCATTTTTACTAAATACAATATTTAACCAGATTACAGGTGCCACAGAAAGAATTAGAAATAATATGAAATATATAATCATTTTAGTTTGTATAACCTCTTATTTGGGTAATATCTACATTGTTATATTTGGGATTTTTCAAACGTAATTCAACTGTTTTAATTAGAATTTAATACTGTCATTATCTTCCCCATAAGCATTTTATTACTTATGTTTTTAATTCTGTTAAGTAATTATCATTATGTAAAAAAAGAGGAATTATTTTATACTATTGTTGATTCTAACCAATTTAAAAATTTTTTATTACCCTTTGAAATATCAAGTTTTAGAATACAAGGAGTTTCATAACTATGATTCTCAGTAATTAATTTTTCAAGTTTTTCAAATTTATTTTCAATAGTTTTCAGGATTAAAACCGTTTCTTTTTCAAAATTTATTTGTCCTTCCCATTCAAAAACTGAATGGATTTCAGGGAAAATATTAGTACAAGCACACAATTTATTTTTTATAGCCAGCTCAGAAATTATTTTAGCTTGTCTAAAATTTTCAACAGTGACATATACGAAGCAAAACTTAAAATTTTTCATAAAATAAGTTTAATCAAAATATTTATGACGTAAATAGTTATAAATTCTAATAGATAAGAAAATCTGATGTTTTAACATTAAGAAAAATAAAATATTAAACCACATGAATTGAAAGCCGAGCAAAAAGCTGGGTCAAATAAATATATAATATGCTTACCACATCAAATACTCCAACAATATTTAAGAAAAAATTGCTTTGATAAAGCAGAACAAATAGATGACAGTTTTGTCTTTTTTGAACTCTTAAATTTTAATTAAAGAAAAAAAGGCTAAAAGAAAATAAGTACATTTTATTTATGCATATAAATACATATTATTAAAAAATATGTATAAGGGATCAATTTTTTATCCTTTTAGAGTTTGCCCAAAAAACTATTCTTCCTTTGAACTGGCAATTTGGGTTACATATATCGAATAACAAAAACCAAGAATGGCAACTATATCAACCCAATTGAAAGTTTTGTCTGATCCGCCAATGACTCTATAAATACCATAAACAAAACAAACAATACCTAATAACCAACTTTGCGCATATTTGAAATCCATTTAATCCCTCTTATATAAAATTTGAATATAATATTTGTGAATCCATTACTGTTAATAAAAATCTAAAAAGTGATATTATTCTAATCATTTTATTCGATAGGGGGATACTTTTTCCATATTAAAAAAGTCCATCCTAAACAAAGACAATATAAAATTAAAAAAAATTCAGATGGAAAATCCCAATAAATTACTTCAGTTATCCACCTAGATAAAAATAACTGATTTTCATTAATGCCTCTTAAATTATTTTCTAAAACAGTTAGAGGACAAGACAATCCTAATATTGTTTCAAAAGTAACGAAAATCATCATTCCAAAATGAAGTAACCTTAATTTTTTATTTTTAATCCAAATCCAATTAAAATTGTAACCAATTGGTATTAAGACAAAACCAAATGTAATAAATACAGCGATGCAAAAGTGAAAAAAAAGAACAATATCTGCTATTAATATCATTTTTTACTCTTAAATTTGTTGTAAAAAGTTCATTAATAAATTTTAATAAAAAAAAAATACTTTTGCATTCTAAATACAAAATATTTTATAATTAAATATGAATAGATAGTCTTAATACTATGTGTGGCCGATTTGTAATATCATCTAATAATGTTTTTGGTCTAGAATATAAGCCCTCATTTAATATTGTACCATCACAATTGGTGCCTGTGAAAACTATTAATGATGCAAAGTTAATGAAATGGACTTATGCACCATTATGGAAAAAAGATATGAACCTCATTAATTGTCGTTCAGAGACTATGAATGAAAAACCATCCTTTAGAAATGCTAAAAGATGTGTGATATTTCATAATGGTTGGTACGAGTGGCTAAGAAAAGATAAAGAAAAAATTCCATTTTATCATTATTGTCAATCAAACAGTTTTGCAGGGCTTTATAACGATATTGGATGTCTTATTCTGACGCGAGTTGCAACAGACCAAATCAATCATATTCACCATCGACAACCAGTTTTATTGGACAATTCTGAAATATATTCTTACCTTGAAGGAGAAAATTTATTAAACAGTAAAGCAAATTATAACATAAATTTTTATCGTGTAAGTAAAGATGTAAATAGTCCCCAAAATAATAATTCAAATCTAATTACTATGATTGATACAACTTAAATTTTTAAGGTTTATCATATAAGGATTTATTAAATTAGTAGGATTAACACAAATTTACTCTAAATTTCTAAATAAAATATACTAATATAAATTTTTACTCTTTAGCTTTGTTAAAATCTTTATAAATAATAGAAATTTTATAATTAATTATTTTATAAGAACAATTGAGCTAATATTAATATTTTTAGACTCGTCATTAAGTTTACTTGTATATTCTTATTAGCACTAGCACGCTTAGTGGGGATTTGGAATTATTATTAAATAAAGAACCACATTATTTAAAATTGTGCCTAAATATTTTTTCGACAAATATAATCTTCAGTTATTACTTATTAATCTGATTATTTTCTTCGTCTTTAAAAATATAATGTGAGCCGATACAACCTATAATAATTGCAATTAATAATTCTGGTTGGCCCTTTTCAAGCGAGTTTTTAATAATTAGCCAAAGTATAATAATCAAAATACTAAGTGGGAAAACAATTAGAACTTTAACTTTCCAGAGAATATGTTGATAACATAATTTAACAAATTTTAAGATCCACTTTAAAAGACCTAAAATTAACACACCAAAAATAACAAACATACAAAAGATAAATATTTTAAAAATTGTATATTCCATAATTATAATTAGTTTGCTTCATATAAAGGAAGTACTATTTTAGTTGAATTTAATCGACACTTAATAAATGCTTTAACATTTTGAAATTGGGATTTAAAATTTTTTCCGTTAAGGTATTTATAATATCTAATGCAGTTACCGCAAAGATAGATCCAATCTTTATCAGATAAATGTTTTTTGCAATTCCATATAATTTTGTGAGGATCAAAACATTCTTTACAAAAACTATTTAATTTAAACATATAATCAAATACTCCATTCATTAATCCAATATGATATAGTTGGGAAAAAAACAAAAAGCATAAATAATACTAATATAATTATTACCCATTTATTCATTTATATTCCATAATTTTAAAAACTGTTAAAAGTAAAAACTAATGTGCCATGATTAGTAAAATATTCAAAATAATATAATACTGAAAAATTAATTTGATTTTTAATTAAAATAACTTTTTCCGATCGTTTTCAAAACATATCAATAATATTATTAGTTAATTAAAATATTTTTAAAATTTATAAGGATTTATCAGTTAAAAAAGTAACTAATTAGATGGATCAATTATTACTTCACCGCTGTAAATAATTTCTTTTGGAGATAATGAATTTGGCATTTTAACATGTTTAGCTAAATATGTTCTAACAGTTTTTAAATGTTTTTCATCTTCGTATTTCCAAATACTTGTAACTTGACTTTTGTTGGTCTCATTTTGAAGAACAGTCAAATTAATTTTAATATCATTACTAAAACATTCTTTTTTAATTTTTTGACAAAATAGAAGAAACAAATCTGCATGTTCTTCATTTTGAAAAGTCCGGACATATACTCTCACAATAGACATCTAATTTAATTCCTAAAATTATAGTACGAATAATTATTTAATTAATTATATAAAGAAATTACTAATTTATATAACTATAAGTCAATATTGGAAGATTTGTGTATGCAAACCGTCCTTCTTCCTCAGCCATACTTAACTGACTTTGCCATTCATCTACTTTGTCCGACGAAACTCCTTGCTGTATAGCAAATTGAGCCATAACGTCAGCTGCATACCTTGCTGGTGAATTATTATCTCTATTCGTTATAAATAGAGGTAATGGTTTGTGTTTAATATGTTTAAACCCAAACTTTTTGAGTTTACCTGTGAGATCCATAGGTAGCATTTGATGGAAACAATGTTTTTTGAATGTATCTTGGATAATGTTATTTAAGTTTTCATCGGCACCATAAAATTTATAATAATCCCACAGAATAGATATATTTACAAAAATAGATTCTGGTTTAAGCACTCTAATAACTTCTTCAATTGATTCATCAACATTTTTAATATATTCAAAGGTTTGTACAGAGACCACAGCGTCACAACTATCTTCATTCAAATTTATTGAATTTGCTAATCCATGTAGAGTAAAAACATTATCATGTGAATTACATCTTTCTTTAGCTTGTTTTAGTTGGTCTTCGCTAGTATCTAATCCATATACTTTACCATTTGGGCCAACGGCTTTTGCAAGTTCTTCTAGAAGATGTCCTCCTCCACAACCTATGTCGAGAACCTGTTGACCTGATTGCAAGTCTAAAGTATTTAAAATTTCAAGCCTTCTAGAAGTTCCCGCAATACTAGCAGCCATTTTTCTTTGTATAAGGCCAATTTCATTTTGAAATTCCATAACATTCCTATAATTAGTTTTAATATAAACATTATAATTAGTAAGATATAAAAAGGTAAATATTTCAAATAAATTTAAATATTTTTAATTGTTAACAACTATTATTAAACTAAGGGCTATATCTTTAACTTAGTAAATTCATAAGCAACAATTTTAGATATTCTACTTAACTTTTTATAATTTTTCATACCAATATTAAAGTATTAAAACGATATTTAAATGCAAAAAATCTCAATATTGTTAAAATTTAGGACAATAAAATAAAACTATGTTGCTATCCCACAGTAGATGATTTAGAAAATTTATAAAAGTTTAATATTTTAGATTGTATATTCTTTAATCCATATTAATACGCACTGGTTAATACTGAAATTAGGTAGAATAAAATAATGAAAAAAAAATTATGTATATTATTAACTTTATTGATGGTTCCAACCATGAGCAATTCAACTACAAAAATAAATTTAGAAAGTTATATCAACTCACTATTGTGGGAAAATAGGATAGTTCTTTTTATTTCAAAGGCAAAATATGTTCATTTTATTAATGAAACTGACGATTTTTTTAAAAATAATAGTTGTGAAAATGAAGCTAGAAATTTGAAGTATATTAGAATCGTTGGGGATGAAATTAATAAATATGTTATGCCAGACAGATATACTAATAAATATGGTATCTGGTTAATTGGCTATGATGGACAAGATAAATCACATTCAACAGATATTTCATTATTAAAAGAAATTTATAATATTATCGACAAAATGCCTCTAAGAAAAAGAGAAATGACAGAACAAAACAAGAAATGTAATTAATAAGCAAGATTAATTTGATTTAAATATTTGAGTATTTTTTATAATTACTAATTTTAGTTAAAATTAAATAATTTAACTTTAAAAATCTCTCCATTTGAAAAATATCTTACACCCCAGCTTTGATAAGAAGAAAGTTTTTCATTGCATTTTTGCATTGACACATTTCTTATTAAATGTAAGGGGGATCCACCACCACCTTTTCTTGAATTTTCTTTAGAAACTGTCAGGCATAAAGTCTTATTTTTTTTCAAACGAATAGTGTTGTCTTCACTAAAGATAAACTCTTGAAAGTTCCTACATTTTATAAGATTTAAACTTATCAGGTTCTTGTATGAAGCGGTTTGCAAACATACACCAAAATTAGGAAAAAATAATTGTCTTTGTTTGAGTTTTTTTGCATCTAAGCCTTGGTCAACAGCAATTTTTCCTTGATAAGAGTAACAAGTGTGTACTTGAATCCCTCTTTTTATTTTCGCCTTAAATTTATGTCCTTTAATATCAATACAAAATCCTCTTTTATCGTCTAAGTTATCTAGTAACTTAATCTCTACTAAACCAACATTTGAATTACTCCAAACTTTTGAAGAATTGATAAAAAGACAAAATAAAACTCCTAAAAATATTAATATTTTTTTGAATACAGAAAACATTACTGCATCTTAAAAGTTAGCATTAAGATTGGTAAAAAATCATTAATATTCTTTAGAGACAACACATAATTTGTGCGTTTGTTTGGATTGTTAGTTTTAATATAATAATAAATATTACACACATTCATCATATAATTTTATATCCAAACTTTTTTGAAATAAAATCTACAATAAATATGAAAAAAATTGTCATAACAATACTTAATATTACTGATATATAAAATCCAAACTTGTTTATTAAATATGGAAAAGTTAAAAACATAGGAAGTGTAGGCAGGACATACAAAAATGTAAAAGACATATGGTTAGAAATTTTTTCTGTAGGTGTTTTTTCGTAATATAACCAAAATAGAATCATAATGGTCGTTATCGGAAGTGCGGCAACCAGACCTCCCATACGCTCATTCGTTTTAGCAATTTCACTAATAATAACAATTAAAAATGCAGTGACTAAAACTTTGGAAATAAGGAATAACATTTTTTTAAATAACTTTTAACTGAAAGGAATAATTAATTTAACTTTTTATCATATTATCAATCTAATTATAATAAAAATTAATACTTTTTTTACTTATCACTAAAATTATTTAATTATCAAGTGACTCGATAATTTGCGTTATTGGTTTTGTTTCTTTGAATGATTCTCTATCTTTATGTATGTTCCAATATTTCAATAAATTTTTGTACTTATTTCTCCATTTAAATTGGGGAAATCTTAGGTCAAGATATTCCAGACAAGAAAATCCACTTACATCAGCAATATTAAAATGATTACCAACAAAGTACATTTTTTCATCCAAGTGTTGTGAGAGATATTCAACTCCTTCAAATATTTTTTTCTCTTGTCTTCTAATCCAAGTTTTGCTTCTTAAAGCTACTGTTCTTGAATTTTCAAGGAATATTAAAACGACAGCATCACATATCCCGTCTGCCACGGTTTCAACTAACCGTGCAGAAATATTTTCTTTTAAGTCTTTAGGATAGAAGAGAGGTTTTGATTTATAGTAATCTAGATATTGAGCAATTACTTTACTATCAAACAATGGTTCAAGATTGTCATTAACCAGTATTGGGATTTTTCCTAGAGTATTAACCCCATCAGTAAGTGTCTCTGAATTCCATGGAACATCAATAATTTCTTCAAAATTTATATTTTTTTCACGGAATATTACTCTTACTTTTCGTGCAAACGGACTGGGAGTGGCGATTATTATTTTCATAACTCAGTCTATTCAAAATAAATATTAAAGGTAAAGATTATTTATATTATTAAATTTAAACATTTATAGAGATAATAATTTAAATTGTAAAAAGACTAAAATTATTTCAAAATTTTGAAGTGTAGCTTTTGACTTCAAGATTTTTAAATAATAAAACTTATTTACTTCATAAAGGGAAGTTTTTATTTTTCTAATATGAATTTGGGATCAAATTTCATTATAAAGTTTTTAAATAATTTAATTTTATTATTTGGAATTGGCAAATATAAACAATTTAAAGCTGCTTTATTAGCAATATCTGCAATGATTTTATATTCAGCATCGTTTTCATATTTTTTTCGATCTAAAATGCTTGTACTATTTATTAACCCGTCATTATTAACAAAAATTTGAAGAGAAACTGTAGGATGATTTTTTAAATTATTTATAGATGGAAAGTTTAATTTAAAACATTTATTCATATGAACTTGTACAATATTTTTTAAATTTCTTAATTCAAAATTTGGTACATCTTTTAATTCATTCAAAATATTTTTTATATTTTTTATCGATATATAGCTAGTTTCAGAACTTTGGCAATCATAAGTATGTTTTGGACTTGTTTGTTCGCCTGATTTTGTATTCTCAAAATTATAAAACCATCCATTACCAGAAGGATGAATTATTATTTGATAATTATTGTATTTTTCTCCTCCCCAATCCCAGTAATGTTGAACACCTTTACGAGAATATATAGCAAGTTTTTTTTCTTTTGTATCATTTAACAAAGACATTCCAATTTTACTATTTTGGTCAATTTTTCGAAATTCTGGGAAATATCCAACTGTATAGGCAAGATGTTTATATTTATTCAACCAATGGGATTTATAACATTTCCATTGAACAAATTTATATTCAATAATATCTTTTTTTATTTCATTTTGAGATACACCTACTTTTGTCTCTATCACAGGAAAACCATTATTTTTTTGAGTTGTTACACAACTACTTAATAAATTAAATAAAAAAAATATTACAAAAAATTTATTCATTTTTAAATCTTAACGAAAAATGTATTAAAATAACAACAATGTTTAATAATTAAACATGTTAAATGCTTTTATTTAATGTAAAAATATTCTAGTATTGATTTGAGATAAGGATATATCGTGCAAAAATCAATCTATGATAATTGGAATATTGTTATGAACCATAACAAAAATCCTCTAAAAAATATTCCAGACACAAATACAAGACATATGATTATGCAGGTTTTAGCATGGATGTGGTGTATTATTTTTTCAATGTATTTTACTAGTATGTGGATATTTGGAATAACAACAATTGCACATATACTTTTATTAAGTGCAATTGCTATCACGGTAGCTACTTTTGAAACTGCTAAGAGAAAACCAAGGTATTTTGGAAATTATTATACACCTAGTCGAAGCCGTGCAATATATGTTGATGGAAAAAGAATAGAGTTAGATCCTAATGATAGAGGTGGAGAGCATGAATAATATTTTCAAATTGGAATATTTCTATCTTGATAATGTCTAAGCTTGTTAATTAATATTGATAATTCTTAAAAAATATTATATGTATAATTTATGTGTATTGGTTCTTCATCAAGTTTTTTATCAACTTTTCTTTTAGCGCTTTCATGCTTTATTGCTATTTGGAATTATACTAAAATTAAAAATTACATATCAAATATCATCTTTAAGTTCATTCCGAAAAAGTCAAATATTCAATAATCTTAAATTAATTAAATGTTTAAAATTATTATTTTTTTAACTATTACGTTTACTGTTTGTTTTTTATTATTTAACTTAATAAAAATTAATAAAAAACATGAATCTTTAAAATATATAATTCCAATATCTCTAACATTAATAATTTTTGGTATAATCTTTATTATTTTACCGAGATTAGGAATAAATCCGTTTAATTTAATTCAAACTTTGATTTCTAAGATAATTCCTTTATTTACTATGCTTAGAGGCATTACCATCAATTAGAGTAAAGAGATTAACTCTAGTAAGTTTTAAGAGGTGGATGGTTTGTATGTGATTTGAGATTATGGTAGTTATTAAATTAGGTTTTCATTTTGGTTATTATGGAGTGGGCGTCCCTAAATTATGCCTAAATTGAATACCCCATTCACCTTTTGAATAGACAGCAATCCATATTACCTGAATAACAAGATCTGTAATTCCTGATTTATTTATTCTTCTCATTATTAGTTTATAAACAACTGATGAATTAGAACGTGCCACTTCTTCAATTTTGTCCATGTCTGTATGCGACCAATTTTGTTCTGTTTCCTTAATTATATTCCATGGCATTTTATAATTAATCTTATAATCTTCTTTATCTTTAATTGTTATCGAAACACCATTATAATTCTGATATGTAAATGGAAACTTGACAGTATCAAGATAACCCGTTTCATCTTGAGAATTGATCACTTCATGATGTTTATAAACTATATTTTCCGAAGTATTATGCATAAAAACTTCTTTCAGAATACTATCTTGATGTTTTAATTATTAGGTTTTACTAATGACTTTTTCATCATTTTTATATATTCCAGAATGTTCTTCAAGGATATTTCCTGATATTGAATAATATTCCCAAAGACCATTCTTTTTTCCATTTTCAAAATTACCTTTGTATTCTAATTGACCGTTGTAATAGTAAGCAATCCAAAGCCCCACTTTTTTACCATTCACGAAATTACCTTTGTAATTAACCTCACCATTTTCAAAAAAACGTATCCAAGGACCTTCTTCAAGGTCATTTTGGTATTTACCTTTTTCTATTAACATTCCTTTATTATTGTAGGTAACCCATGCACCATCTTTTCTTCCCATATTATAATTTGAAAAAGAAAACAACTGTCCATTTTCATAATAACGAACCCATGTTCCCTCTTTTTTACCATTCTTAAAGAGACCTTTAATATCTCCATCAACTTTTCCACTGAAAGGAACATCAGAGAATTTCTTATAGTAGTTTCCATCTCTCCAAATTAAATCACCCATTGTCTCACTCCAAACAATAGAAGTAGATAAGCAAAGGAGAATTGTAAGTCCTAAAAATAAAAAGAAGTTTTTATAAACGTCCATCATTTTTTGAACCCTTTAAACTCATCTAATTTTCCCTAACATAGTTTCATCATTAATATAAATTTTACCTGTTAATGAGCCATCAATATATTCTATTAATTGTAGACTACCTTCTACAATTTTACAATTCCACTTAACCAATATTCTACCTAATTAGTCCCTATTATAATAATGCTACCCTTTTCAATTTTATTATTTAATTTATAGTAGAATTGTTCTTGTAAATAATTTTCAGCGAATGCGAAATTCAATCTAACATCTTGCTCATTCCTATAAAAAGTTCCTTGATGTATAGTCAAATTTCTTTTCCAAATTAATAATTGGAAGGGTTTTTAATTTGTAAGATTTTATTTCAGATATTCATCCAAAAACAACTATTTTATCTTTGTTAAAATATTTAGCAAAACATAAAATTGATAAAAAAACGATAAATCAATAGTCCTTCTAAAATTGCTTTGAAGAAAAATATCCATGTAATACCATGATTGGAAACTTCTAGTTTTTCTTTCCACCAATTTATTCATCTTTTTCCCCAGTTAGAATAATTTTTTATCATAAATTTACCTTAGTTATAGAATATATTAATTAAATTAATAAATTGTTTAATGTTTTTTATTTCAAAATATTATTAGTTTATATGTATTTAGACCACATTTCTGCAATGAAAAAGTATGTCGCATAACAGTATAAACAGCATATACAAAATTTTAATATCTTATTCATAGAATCATCTGAGGTATATGCCCATTGATGAAATTTTTTATCTTTTGTTCTTTTCTCATTTTTTCTTTTGTTCCATAACAATAGCCAGTATGGAATATTAAGAATTACATAAAAAGAAAGTACAATCGTAAGAAGACCTAAACCTAATATTATACCAGTACTCATTTTCTACAATTACCTATAATTAATACTTCAAACTTTTTATATATCAACCCGATATGATATTGTTGGTAAAAACATTATTAACTATTCAAATAAAATTAATTCTATTTTGTTAAATTTATTATTTTATCTATTTTATTTTTTAAGGGAACAATACATTGATCACTATCACAACTGCAACAATCATCAACAATTTTATTTCAAGTCAAATATTGAAATAAAATTATATATGTAAAACCTTTTAAACTTATTCAATATGGGCAAGAAAGAGTAAAATTTATTAAAAATAATAATAAAAAATAAAAAAAACAAAATTACCACTAAGCAACTATTAAAACTTTTTTTCATTAATTCAATTATTTTATTAGTTTTTTTTACTTAAAGAAGATATCACTCACTTATTTATAAGAAATTGCGTCATATATTTCTCCGTTATAGAATGGATGTCTTGTCGACAATGCCTTAAAAATAGAGTTTTGTGATGTAAAATCAACACCGTTAAATGTCTTAAAAAATGCTTCTAATGATTGCTGCTCGTGTTGCAATACAGATATATCACTATTAGCATACGTGCTTACCCCAAACACCTTAACTGCAACGTGACCATTAAAAATCAAATTAAAGATAATTTTTGTTCGTTTTACGTGATAGTCAGATGTGATGATATGCAGCTCTGTTACTTCAAGATTGGTTAAAAATTCTAAACAAAAAAAAGCATCGCCAACAGTATCTCTTGATTTTGTAAGAGATATTATTGATCCTCCATCAATTTTAGAGTGCTCTAAAATGTATCTTTTAACTACATCTGCTATTGGTGTAGAGCAATCTTCACGATAAGCCCATCCAAGTGTAATTAAACAACTATATCTATTTTTAGAAAATTTCTCTATTGCTAGCTTGACACGTGAAATCGATTCAATCTCGAGGTCACCATCTTTAGACATAAGGTGAGAAAGAACAACGAGTGACTTCATCTAGTTTTTCTTAAATCAAAATGTTTAAGAGTAACTCGGTCGCCTCTTTTTGCTTTTAAAAGACATTTAGACCCAATTACTGAATCGTAATACTTTGCCTCCAATCCAAACCCGGGTCTAATTCTTCTAATAGATTTCTCGGTGATTAAATCTCCTTCATTAACGTCATCAACGAAGTATAAGGATCTACGAAAAACCTTATTATTCTCTTCAACTACGGACCTTTTGAATGCACTAGTTCCTAAGGCCGCAAAAGCCTGTTTTGTTTTGTTTACAAGCGACTTCATTTCCTCCGGCTCAAGCGAAAAACTACTATCAACTCCTCCGTCTGACCTACCTAGGGTAAAATGTTTTTCAATAACCGTGGCACCCATTGATGTAGCTAACACACTTGCAAGATTACCTATCGTGTGATCGGAAAGACCAACTTGAATTTTAAACTCGTCTTTTAAGATTTGAATCATATTTAAGTTAGCTTCAGATATAGAAACTGGATAGCTACTTATGCAATGAAATAATATAATACTGTCATTACCAACCGATTTTGCAGTTTCAATAGCGTCACCAATTTCACTAAGTGATGCCATACCAGTCGACATTAATATTGGTTTAAACTTTTTTGCAATGTATTTTATTAGCGGAAGATCAACCAACTCGAAAGATGCCACCTTGAAAGCAGGAGTTCCAAGGTTATCTAAAAGATCAACTGCTGTTTCATCAAACGGAGACGAAAACAGAGTAACTTGGATTTCTTTTGCAAAGGAAAAAAGTTCCTCATGCCACTCAAATGGAGTATAAGCTTCGCTATAAAGATCATATAAAGATCTTCCCTTCCACAGACCATCGTTGATATAAAAATCTGGGTTATTTGACTCAATAGTCATTGTTTCTGGTGTGTAAGTCTGTATTTTTACTGCATCAACTCCCGCATTCTTAGCAGCAAGAATTGTCTTTTTAGCTCTAGCCATCGATCCATTATGATTAGCAGATACTTCAGCAATAATGTAGGGAGGTAACTCGCTAGAAATTTTTCGAGAATTGATAACAAAGTTATTGTCAATCATATTTTAACCCTTCGTCATCCAATCGAGCAAGTTCTTGAGAAATATTTGAGTTCCAACCAGAAAAATTTGAGGGTAGGTCTTTCACAAAATGATGTGTCCCATTCCCTCTTTGTTTTTTTGCAGTCCACGTATTATTTAGCAGAGATGGCAGAAATGCAAGAAACAGGCTCTCAATGTTCTCTATCAATACAGAGTATGTTTTTGCAAACGTGTCATCTGATTCATCGAAGTTGACGTATTTCTGCTTAACAATTGGGCCAGTATCAACATCACTATCAATTAAATGTATGGTGACCCCACTAGGTGTATTTTCATAAAAAGACCAAAAATTTGGATGAGCACCACGGTTATACGGTAAATATGAAATATGCAAATTAAAGATAGGGCAACCGAATCCGTCAATTATATTCTGTTTTAAGATGTGTCTATATCCATAACTAATTACCCAATCATACCCTTTTTTACCTTTAATTTTATCATCACTATGATCTACAACACAATTGTTAGCAACAAGAGCATCAATCAACTTTGTTTGAGATTGGCTATAACCAAGAAATAAGACTTTTTTCTTTGGACTTTCCACTTCATTGATGTGTATCATTTTATTTTCCACTTTTAGCTTTTCTGCCTTCAGCTAATGCACCATTCAATATTCCAGTAGTTAAGCCAAACTTTTACAAAAACGCTTAACTTTTTTGAGTGCATTAGCTAGCTCGTTCATTCTTGTTAGCTTCAACCATCTGCAGCTGAGTTTCTTTCATTTCAGCTTTCAACTTATAATAAGATTTTTTTAACTTATCTTCACTTATATTAAACCAACCTTTCACTCTTTTTTCATCTTCTGAAAAAGGACGTCCGTCAGATAATCTTGCTTTACTAATTTCTTTAATTTGAATTCTTAGCCTTTGTATAAAACTTTTAAGAGAATTAGAATCTTCATTAGTTTTTATCTCGTTATGAAATTTTTCACTATCATTAATTAGAATATCGTTTTTAGTTATTAAATCTTGGTTGGCTTCTTCTAAAACTTTGTCAATTGCATCAAAATCTATCGAAAAAAGATTGCTATTCAATTACATACTCCTGATCACTATAACTTTAATTTCTATTTAAGATTTAGAATTATTCTTTCTTATCAGGCCAAATCTTTTTTAAAATAGAAATAGAAACCTGATCCGAATGCTAAAATCAATCCAATAACTGTTTCAACAACGTGCGGGTTTCCTACAATACTTAACCAAATACCAAATATTACAACTCCAACTAAAATGCTAAGTATTTGTTTAGTAAAGTTATTATTAGACATTATCAATTACTTTT
The DNA here is from genome assembly GCA_000384615.1 of alpha proteobacterium SCGC AAA536-G10. Classification (GTDB taxonomy): domain Bacteria; phylum Pseudomonadota; class Alphaproteobacteria; order Puniceispirillales; family Marisalimonadaceae; genus Marisalimonas. The sequence goes on from ARQU01000015.1 coordinate 32,803, forward strand.
ACTTGTAAAGTAATTAGCTAAAGCCAGAAAACAAAATTAATCAAGTTTTTTATGAAAATTGGTGCGCTCGAGAAGATTCGAACTCCTGACCCCTAGATTCGTAGTCTAGTGCTCTATCCAGTTGACCCCTTTAAACCCTTATTTTCTCACAGATTTATTATTGAATAAGTATACATTTTACTGCCTTACTGTGTCAAATCTGTGTCAAAATCTGAGGTTGTTAAATTGATATTTCTCTCTGGATACTATCGTGGTTTATAGATTAGGTTTTGGTTGTCAGTTTTGAGGGAGTAATTCTTGATCATTAGTTCTTAGACAAAATATTAAAATAAATTAAAATTTGTCTGTTTTTCATTTATTTAAATTTTAAATCTAAATCTTGTAATCCTTTTGAAACTTCTACTTCACAATTTCCTTCAAACCTTGTTACTTGACCGCCCATATCTTTTATTTGG
>ARQU01000016.1 GCA_000384615.1 alpha proteobacterium SCGC AAA536-G10
AGATGTTGCGTTAATTATCGGAAATCAACCGTCTGTTTCAAGTGATCTCGAAGTTGAATACGGCATGCCTGTCCATGTGCCTATGGTAGATGTTAGAACGGTTGGTGCTGGAGGTGGTTCAGTAGCTAAATTAAATTTAGCAGGCTTGTTAGAAGTTGGTCCAGAAAGTGCGGGTTCAGTTCCAGGTCCAATTTGTTACGGTCTTGGTGGAATTATTCCCACTATTTCAGACGCTAATCTTCTTTTAGGAAGATTAAATATATCTAAAATCATTTCAGATATTAATAAGGTTTCCTTAGATGATATTAAAAAGATATTCCATAATAAATTAAGCAAAGATTTGTTTATGGATGAAATTAAAACTGCTGAAGCAGTAATTAAGATTGCAAATACAAAAATGGCAGGGGCTATTCGCATGGTTTCAATATCGCTAGGTGTCGATCCTAGAGATTTCACTTTATTTGCATTTGGAGGGGCGGGACCACTTCATGCTAGCTCTTTAGCAAAAGAATTAGGAATTCCAAAGGTATTAATTCCAGCACGTCCAGGAATAACAAATGCTTTAGGTTGTGTTGTTGCGGATTTAAGACAAGATTTTACTAAAACTTTAAATATGCCAATAGATAATTTAAACATTCAAAATTTACATTCTCTTTTTAACGATCAAGAAAAAAAGGGAATTGAATTAATTAAAAAACAAGGACTTGAACTTACAAACATTAGCTCAAGTTTTAGTATTGATATGCAATTTATTGGTCAAACTCATATTTTAAGGATTGATTTACCTAATTCTTATCCAGATTTAGACTATTTGCAAAAAAGTTTTGAAAAGTCGTACCTAAAAAGGTTTAAAGTTAAATTATCAGAAATTAAGGCTAATATAGTTAACGTAAATACTACGGTTCAAGGACATAAAGTCCCTTTTGATATTTCTTTGTTAAACAATAAGTTAGATAAACTTCTCAATTTGAATGACGCATTATTAGAATATAGAGAAGTTTATTTTAAAGATAAATTTTTAAATACTCCTATATATTCTCGGGATAGAATGCCATTCGAATTTGAAATTAAAGGACCTGCCATAATTGAACAAATGGATACAACTACACTTATAGAGCCTGAAGACAGAGTATATGGTGATAATCTAGGGAATATGTTTATCGAAGTTGGAGATCTTTGATGATTATAGATAAAATAACATTGTCAGTAATTCAAGCTGGTTTACAACAAGTATGTGATGAAATGGATTTAAGTTTTTCTCGTGCTGCTTTTTCCCCAGTTATTTCAGAAGCAAATGACAGGTCTGACGGTATATATGCAGCGGATAATGGGGATTTAATTGCTCAGGGCATAGGCGGTCTACCTGTTTTTGTTGGTACGATGGAATACTCTACTAGAGAATTAATAAGGTTAATTAATGAAGGAAAAGTTGAGCAACCTAAAGAAAAGGATATTTACATAGTGAATGATCCATATCTTGGAGGCACTCACTTAATGGATGTTAGATTTGTAAAACCTTATTTCAGAAAAGGTAAAATTTTTTGTTGGCTATCTAATACTGGTCATTGGCCTGATATTGGTGGCAGTGTGCCAGGAGGTTTTTCAGCTTCTGCTACAGCAGTTGAACAAGAAGGTTTAAGATTGCCACCAGTAAAACTTTTTAAAAAAGGTAAGTTAGATAATGAGATATACTCAATAATTTGCTCTAATATAAGAGTTGCTGATCAAAGAATTGGGGATGTAAAGGCTCAAGAAGCTGCTCTTTTAGTTGGAGAAGAGCGATTAGATTTTTTATTAGATAAATATGGTGACGAGATTGTTCAAAAGAGCATATCATTATTGAGACAAGCATCATGTAATCAAATGAAATCTTTTATACAAGAAATACCAAATGGTATTTACAAATCTTCTGCTTGGGTTGATTCTGATGGAGTGGTTAATGAGCCTCTAGAAATTAAATTAGCAATTACAAAAAAATATGAAGAATTAGAGTTTGATTTTTCTGGTTCCTCTAGGCCATGTAAAGGGCCGATGAACTCGGTTTTAGCTACTACTTTGAGTTCTGTTTACTTAGCAATGCGACATATTTTTCCTGAAGTTCCCATAAATGGTGGTGCTTTTATTCCTCTTAAAGTTAAAAGACCATCAAATACATTTTTAGATGCGCATTATCCTAGACCTGTTTCTGGTTGTGCGGCAGAAGTGTCACAAAGGATTGCTGAAGCAGTATTTATTGCATTAGTTGAAGTTCTTCCTTCAAGAGTTACTGCGGCACCTGCAGGCACTAGTGGAAATTTTGCTTTGGGGGGGGTTTAATGAGAAATTAAATAGTGATTTTGTAATGTATCAATTATCGGGAGGAGGTTATGGTGGGAACTCAGATCATGACGGCCTTGCTAATGGATGTTCAACTATAGGCATATCTAAAGCACCTCCTGTAGAGATAATGGAACAGAAATTTCCTGTATTATATCACCATTATGCACTTCATGAGGGTTCAGGGGGCGCAGGTAAACACAGAGGTGGTTTTGGTTTAGATTATAAATTAGAGATTTTATGTGAAAATGCTAAAGCAAGTTTTGTTATGGATCATGGTAGATATGGACCCCAAGGGGCTATGGGTGGCATGGATGGTCAAGTAAATATTGTAAATGTCGAACAATCAAACAAAGTTTATACGCCTGTCCATTTGTCAAAAGAGCAAGATATTCAGCTTACTAAAGGTGATACGGTTCATGTAAAGACACCAGGAGGTGGAGGCTATGGTTTCCCATATGAAAGGAATGAAACACTGGTATTGAAAGATGTAAAAGAAAAAAAATATTCTATAAAAGAAGCAAATGAACTTTTTGGTGTAAGTATTAACGAAAATAATCTGGAAATTAATAGAAAAGAAACAAAACTTTTGCGTCAGAATAAAAAAATAATATAGAGTAAATCCTAAATAGCATTTATTAAGATTAAATTTTGGAGAGAATATTATGTTAGGTTTAATGCAAGACCATCCTTTATTGATTTCAAGTATTTTTGAACATGCTGTTGGTAATTATGGAAAACAAGAAATTGTTTCTAATACAGTTGAAGGTGGGATTCATAGATATAATTATTCGAGCTGGGGAGAGAGAACTAAAAAATTAGCTAATGCTCTAAAATCATTAAATTTAAACCAAGGCGATAAAGTTGGAACTTTAGCATGGAATGGCTATAGACATTTAGAAATATACTATGCAACTTCTTGTTCTGGGCTTATCTGTCATACACTTAACCCTAGATTGCATCCTGATCAAGTCTCTTATATAGTGAATCATGCTGAAGACAAAGTCTTATGCGTAGATTTGAATATTTTACCATTGATAGAAAAAGCGTCAGAAAATTTTAAAACAGTCGAAGCTTTAGTTATTATGACTGACGAAAAGAATATGATTAAACCTAACATTAAAGATGGCATTAAAGTTATATGTTATGAAGAGTTTATAAAAGATCAATCAGAAGAGTATATCTGGCCGCAATTAGATGAAAAAACAGCTTCATCACTATGTTACACTTCTGGAACTACTGGCAATCCAAAAGGTGTGCTTTATTCACATAGGTCAACTGTTCTTCATGCATATGGCATGAATTTAAAAGATGTCGTCCCTTATGGTGCTAAAGATGTGGTAATGCCTGTTGTTCCAATGTTTCATGTAAATGCTTGGGGTACGCCTTATGCAGCACCAATGTGTGGGACTAAAATTGTTTTTCCTGGTGCTAAGTTAGATGGTGAAAGCATAACAGATCTTATGAATGCAGAAAAGATTACAATTTCTCTTGGAGTGCCGACTATCTGGCTTTTATTATTAAACCACTTAAGAGAATCTGGTAAAAGAATAGATACAGTTAAAAGGTTAGTCATAGGAGGATCTTCTTGTCCAAGGACATTATTTGAAGGTTTTGAAGATGAGTTCGGAGCTGAGGTGATACATGCATGGGGTATGACAGAAATGAGCCCATTAGGTACTGTAAATATGCCTGCACTTGCGGAAGAGCCAAAAAATAGAACTGAATATTATGATCAAAAAATTGCACAAGGAAGAACTATTTTTGGTCACCAAATGAAATTAGTTGATGATGAAGGTAATGATTTACCTGAAGATGGAGAAACTCAGGGTAGATTACTTTCAAGAGGCTTCTGGGTTCTTAAGGAGTATTATAATGATACTACAGAAAAAGATAGATTTCTTGATGGAGGTTGGTTTGATACGGGCGATGTTGCTAAGATAGATGCAGATGGTTTCATGACCATAACGGATAGAACAAAAGATATCATTAAATCTGGTGGAGAATGGATAAGTTCCATAGATTTGGAAAATATTTGTGTTGGTCATCCGGAAGTAGCTAATGCTGCAGTAATTTCAGTGCCCCACGAAAAATGGGAAGAAAGACCAATAGTTATAGTGCAACCCATGCCAGGCAAATCACCTTCGAAAGACGATATTCTAAACATGTATGAAGGTAAGATAGCAAAATGGATGATACCTGATGATGTTCTTTTTACTGATTTAATTCCTTTAGGAGCTACAGGAAAAATTCTTAAAAATAAACTAAGAGACCAATTTGGAGGTCATAAAATTAGTTAAAATTTAGTTAATTATTTACTAATTTTCTCATTCCATGTGTCTTCTTGCTATAAGAGAACCGCCATCCACTGGTATTATTGATCCGGTAATATAAGAGCTGGCTTTCGAAGACAAAAAAATTGAAACTCCTGCCATATCTTCTGGGATACCAATCCTACCTCTTGGTACAGAAGACTTAATCTTTTCTCCATGCTCCCGTAGCGTATGGGCCATCATATTACTTTGAAAAGGACCAGGGGCTATTGCATTAACATTAATATTTCTTTTAGCTAACCTATTTGCTAGAACTCTAGTAAGTTGATGAACAGCAGCCTTTGATGCAGGGTAGGAGTATGTCTCTGCTCTAGGGATGCCTATTCCATCTATCGAACCTACATTTATTATTCTTGATGGATCAGTATCACTAGCAGATTTCTCTAGGAAATCTGCTAGTTTTTGAGTTAAGAAAAAAACTGATTTTACATTGGTATCCATTACTTTATCCCAACCATTTTCAGGAAAATCATCAAAAGATGCGCCCCACGCAGCACCCGCATTATTTACAAGAATATTTAGTTTTTCTTCTTTATCTTTTATTCGAGAGACTAATTTATTCATTTCATTCATATCAGTTAAGTCAGCAGGAACCGAAATACATTCTCCAAATTCTGAAAGTTCCTTCGCTTTAATATCGCAATCTTCTGCTTTTCTAGACGTTATATATGTTTTAACGTTATTTCTAACAAACCCCTCAGCAATCATAGCCCCTATGCCTCTTGACCCTCCAGTAACAAGCGCTATTTTTCCATTTAAATCAAATAAATTTTTCATACTTTTCCCTGAGTTTAATTATAATAATTTACTTATTGTACTTTTATTTAACATAATAAGTAGTTATAAAATATAACCAAAATAATTTTAATTTAAAATAATTTAGAATATTGTTAGTAACTTGATATGAATTTAATTGACAAAGAATTAATTGAAATTAGACAAGATGAGCAACTTAATTTAAATAATTTGAGTACATATTTAAAAGATACTTTAAATATGCAATTTAAAAATATTGAAACCCTTCAATTCTCAGGAGGGCATGCAAATCTAACCTATCTTTTAAAAGTAGATGAGACAGAATATGTACTTAGAAGGCCACCTTTAGGCCCTATAGCGCCTTCGTCACACGACATGTTTAGAGAGCATACTGTCCAATCAAAAATTAATACTATGTTCTCTTTAGCACCAAAAAGTTTATATTTTTGCGGTGATGAAAGCGTAATTGGCTCGACTTTTCACATTATTGAAAGAAGAAATGGCTTTGTTATTAGAAAGAAAATGGAACCTTTTATAAAACAAACTAAGGAAAATGTAAGAAAATTGAGCTTTCGCATTATTGATGTTTTGGCAGATCTTCATAAAATTAATCCAGAGCTCGTGGGTTTAGGAAATTTAGGAAGACCTGAAGGGTTTGTGAAAAGACAACTTGATGGATGGGAAGTTAGATGGAAAAAATCAACTGACAACAAAATTCTTAAACCTAAGTTTGACAAATTAATAAACTATTTGAGATCAACTTTACCTGAGCCACAAGCGACTACTATTTTACACAATGATTTTAAATTAGATAATATTATGTGGAGTAACGCTGAAGAAATTACACCTGTTGCGGTGTTTGATTGGGATATGTGCACAAGAGGTGACCCCCTCATGGATGTAGGACATATGCTAAATTATTGGATTGATGAAAATGATCATGAAGAATGCAAAAATATTACTTCAATGCCAACAGATAAAATTTATTATCCTACTAGAACTGAAATGATAGATTATTACTCACAAAAAACTGGTTTTAATTTACAAAATATTAGCTGGTATTATGCTTTCGGTGCATTTAAGTTAGCTGTTATATTACAACAAATATTTTTCAGGTTTCAAAAAGGACAAACAAAAGATAAAAGGTTTGCAAATTTTGGAACTAGAATCGATGCTCTTATACATAGAGCAAATAATGTTTTTAATTTAACTTAGAGGAAAAAATGGACTTCGAATATTCTCAAAAAGTAAAAGATCTACAAGAAAAAGTTACAAATTTTATGAACGAAAACGTCTATGAAAATGAAGATGTTTATAAAAATGAAGTTGAGAAGGGTGGAAGATGGTGCATACCAGAAATAATGGAAACATTAAAAGCTAAAGCAAAATCTGAGGGTTTGTGGAACTTATTTCTTCCTGAAAGTAATTTAGGTGCAGGTCTTACTAATACTGAATATGCTCCTCTTTGTGAAATTATGGGAAGATCTCCAATAGGTGCCGAAATTTTTAATTGTTCTGCCCCAGATACAGGAAATATGGAGGTTTTGGTAAGATATGGTACTGAAGAACAGAAAAAAGATTGGCTAACTCCTTTATTAAGTGGAGAAATTAGATCTTCTTTCGCGATGACAGAGCCAGATGTAGCGTCTTCAGATGCTTCTAATATTCAAGCTAGCATTGTCAAGAATGGAGATCACTATGTAATAAATGCCAAGAAGTGGTGGACCTCAGGTGCAATGGATCCGAGGTGTAAGATTATGATTTTTATGGGTAAAACAGATCCTAGTGCAGATAAGTATAAACAGCAGTCCATGATACTTGTTCCTTTTAATACCCCTGGTGTTAAAGTTTTAAGGCATTTGCCTGTATTTGGTTATGATCACGCACCACATGGACATGCTGAGGTAGAGTTTAAAGACGTAAAAGTTCCAGCCTCTAATATTCTTCTAGGTGAAGGAAGAGGGTTTGAAATAGCTCAAGGTCGTCTGGGACCAGGTAGGATTCATCATTGTATGAGATTAATTGGTCAAGCCGAAAGAGCATTAGAATTGATGATTTCACGAGCAAAGTCTAGAGTTGCTTTTGGTAAACCTATTGCCCAACAGGGTGTTGTTATGGAGGCAATAGCAGAAAGTAGAGCTGAGATTGAACAAGCTAGATTGTTAGTATTAAAGACCGCTCATATGATGGATACAGTTGGAAATAAAATTGCAAGAAAAGAAATTTCAATGATTAAGGTTGTAGCACCTAATATGGCTACCAGAGTGATTGATAGAGCAATACAGATTCACGGAGGCGGTGGTGTAACATCAGATTTTCCATTATCTTATGCATACGGTTATGCTCGGGCTTTAAGGTTGGCAGATGGTCCAGACGAGGTTCATAATATGAGCGTTGCAAAATTTGAGTTGAGGGAGAAAAATTAGGATTTTTCCTAATATTATTAATTCTATGCATATAAATAATTTAGAAACTTTTAAGGGGCTTATCAAAAAGTTCGATTTGGACGATAGCAACCAACTTAAAGTATCTTCTATGTATAACTTTTTTGAAGAGGCGACAGGTTTTACTTCTTCATTAATAAATAAAAAAATAGATTCTAATTTTGACGAGAAATTAGAAATAGATGATCTAGTTTTTAGTTATCAAGAATTTCAAACTATTTACATTTTAACAGATTTAATACAACAAAAAGATGATATTCAAATTATTCATAAATTGCATCTCACCAACTTAAACAATGGTTCAAAAGATCAATTAATGGTGGTTAAAAAAGTTATAGTAAATGATATAAATTTAGATAGTATTTCAAAAAATAAACCAGTAATTGAAAAAGACATTTTTTCAGCTTTTAAAGGATTAGTTAGAAAAAATGATTGTGATCAAATGTCTCACATGAACGTTCAATATTACTTTGGAAAACACAATGATGCTATAAAAATTCTTTTCAATAAAATTTCAAGTAAAACTTCAGATAATTTAATTTTTCAAATTGTTAATGAAAGATGTATTTTTAGTAAAGAAGTAAACCTTGGGAATGCCTTAGAATTTATTTTTACTATAAAAAATATTGATGATGATAAAATAATTTTACTCACTAAAATTTACTGTATTGATAACCAAGATGTATCAGCATATTTTGAAACTAATATTTCATTTAAAATTGATGAAAAAATAAAAAAAATAATAAATGAAATTTTTTCTATTAAAAGCTCTACTTATCTTAACGAACCACAATTTAAAGATTTACGTCCATTATCTGACAAGAGACCTTCAAATAAACCATCTAAAAAAGCTTTCATATCGTGTAAAAAAGCCGTAAATACTTGGGATTTAGATTATGAATTAGTGGGTTCCAGTCAGTTTAAAATTGGGTGCGTCTCTGATGCGGCAACTCATTTATTTACTTATTGTGGGGCAGATTACAATTGGAGGACTGAATATGGTATTGGTTCAGCCGCTCTCGATTATTCAGTTAGATATTTTAAAAAAGCACCTCTTGGTATGGCTGTTACCATGCATACTAATTTCACTAAAATTGGTAATAAATCCCTTAAATTCATCCATCACATGGTTGATGATGCCTCTGGTGATATTTTAATGGATATTGAAATAGTCGCAGTTTTATTTGACTTAAAAAAGAGAAAATCTATTGAAGTTCCAAAAGATTTTAGAAGTAAGGCATCTATTTTGTTAGTTAATAATTAAGAGTTGCTTAAAAGTTTAAATCTGTCTCTGTGATAATCGCTATCACCCATTAAATGATCTATCATTATAAGTCTTTTTGCATAATGTGCTGCAGAATACTCCCAAGTCATTGCAATTCCCCCATGTAATTGAATTGTTTCTTCAGCAATTAATTTACCAACTCTACCAACCAAATTTTTTGCTGCTGAAATATTTTTATCTCTTGTTAAATCATCTGTCTCAAAAGTGGATGAAGCTAACATTACTGCTGATTTTACTTGTTCTATCTCAAGCATCATATCAACCATCCTATGTTGAATACTTTGAAAAGCTCCAATAGATTTACCAAATTGTTTTCTTGTCTTCAAATAATCAAGCGTTAAATCAAAACAAATTTGCATAATACCTAAAGCTTCTGCTGACAAAGCTAGGGCACCTGCAGAATTAGCTTTGATAATGCATTTTAGAGCATTTTCATCTTTTGCAAGTAATTCACCTTTTAAATCTTCAAAAGTTAGCTCTGTCGACCTATAACCATCTATTGTATTATAAGGCCTTTTTAAAGTTTGGTCATTATCAACCAAAAATAGTCCTATTCCATGCCTGTCATTTACATCACCATTTATTCTTGCTGAAACAATGATTTTGCTAGCATCATCTCCATTCATGACAAATGATTTAGTTCCATTAATATTCCATTCATCATTTTTTAAATAAGCGTTAGTCTCAATGTAATGATCTTCATACCTATTATTCATTTCACAATGAGCAAATGATATTAATAAATTACCTTCTATTATGTCAGTAATTAAATCATTTCTTGGATTTGATATTGAAGATAATACAGTACTAGATAACACAGCTGATGACAAAAAAGGCTCTACACATAGTGATTTTCCTACAAGTTCAAATATAATTGAAATGTCTTCTCCACTTCCACCTAATCCACCAAACTTTGGGGATACTAAAGCACTAATTACTCCTAAATCTGAACTTTCTTTCCAAAATTCTTTTGAATAACCTTCAGGTAAATTTACATTTTCGCTTCTTTTATCTATATTTTTATAATTACTGTTAAAAAACTTTCCGACAGTCTCCTGAAGCATTTTTCTTTCTTCAGATAATGTAAAATCCATATTTGTTCCTATAAGCCAAATGATGCTTTTGCTACTATATTTTTTTGGATCTCGTTAGATCCGCCATATATAGATATCTTCCGCATATTAAAATATTGTTTTGCTATTGGGCCAGCATAACTAGGTCCAACTGGCATCTCATTCCATCCTTCATCAAATTGCTCTGGTAAATAAGGAAGCGCTTGTGGTCCTAGTGCTTTTCTGAGTAACTCGGTTGTTTTTTGTCTTACAAGCGTCCCTTTGATTTTAAGTAATGAGCTTTCCATTCCAGGAGCTTTTCCTTCTGCGGCAGCACTTACTGTTCTTAAATTGAAAATTTCCATAGCTAATAAATCTATTTCTAGTTCAGCAATCTCAGAAGAGAAAATAGGATCTTCAATTAAGGGTTTGCCATTTTTTAAAGATCTTTTAGATATCATTTTTAAGTGATTTAATGCTGATTTTGAATAAGGAACACCTGCGATACCAGTTCGCTCAAAAGTTAATAAATATTTTGCATAAGTCCATCCTTCATTTTCTTTTCCAACAATATTTTTTTTGGGAACTTTTACATTTGTAAACCATACTTCATTCACTTCATGTTCACCATCTAAGGTGATTATTGGTTTTACTTCGACCCCAGGAGTATCCATATCAATCAATAAAAAAGAAATTCCAAGTTGCGGTTTTGCATTTAAATCTGTTTTAACTAAGCAAAATATTTTATCAGCATGATGACCAAGAGTAGTCCAAGTTTTTTGGCCATTAACTAGATAGTGATCACCTTTATCTACTGCTGTTGTCTTTAAACTAGCTAGATCCGAACCAGCACCTGGTTCAGAGTAACCTTGTGCCCACCAATCCTCATTACTTAAAATTCTAGGAAGATAATAATTTTTTTGTTCTTCAGTTCCAAATTCTATCAATACAGGACCCAGCATATTAACTCCAAAAGGTACAATCCTAGGAGCAGAAGCCTTAATTATTTCTTCTTCAAAAATATGTTTTTCAATTGCGTTCCAACCTGTTCCCCCATATTCTTTAGGCCAGTGCCATGCTAACCAACCTTTAGCAGTTAGATTGTTCATGAATATTTCATAATCCTCTTTCGTTAGTCTTTGATATTTCTTTACTTTTTCGGAAAGAGATTTGGGAAGGGTTTCATCAAGCCAATCTTTCACTTCTTTTCGAAAGTTTTCATCTTTTTCGGAGTATTCAAAATTCATTTTTATTACCATTCAGTTTAATTTATTTTTAGTGTATAAATGATATTATATATTTAAAAAGAATTTAAACAACATGAAAGCTCAAAATGCAAATCAACAAAATAAAAACAGAAATTGCAGAAATGTTATCAGATGTTTTTGATGGAGCTACAATTATGGTTGGAGGTTTTGGAGAAGCGGGAAGCCCAATAGAACTTCTTCATGGTTTGATTGATCATGGAGCTAAAGATCTCACTATTATTGCTAATAACTCTGGAAATGGACGAGTTGGCCTTGGTGCATTAATTGGTCAAAAACAGGTTAAAAAAGTAATTTGTTCATTTGCTAGATCAGCCAAAGGTATAACTTTTCAAGAACTATACAACAAGGGTGAAATAGAATTAGAAGTTGTCCCACAAGGCACTTTAGCAGAAAGAATTAGAGCTGCGGGATCAGGTATACCTGCATTCTATACTGCAACAGCGGTTGGAACTCCTTTAGCAATTGGAAAAGAAGAAAAAATCTTTAATGGCAAAAAGTATATTTTGGAAGAGGCCCTCAATGCAGATTTTGCACTAATAAAGGCTGATGTATCAGATAGATATGGTAATCTGACTTTTAAAAAAACTGCAAGAAATTTTAATCCTATAATGTGTATGGCAGCAAAACAATCTTTAATTCAAGTAAGAAAACTTATAGAACCTCATCAAACTAATCCAGAAAATGTTATAACCCCAGGTATATTTGTAAAAAAGATAATTGAAATTGATAATCCTATTATTGAAACAAATGCAATTGAGGAGGAATTGATATATCCATGACAAAAAAAATTTTTACGAATGCAGAAAAGGGATGGGAAAGGGGAGTTATCGCTTCCAAAATAGCAAATGATCTTCCACACGCATCATATGTAAATTTAGGGATAGGAATGCCAGAACTAGTTTCACAACACATCAAAGATGATCGTGAAATCATTTATCATTCAGAAAATGGTCTTTTGGGAATGGGACCAACTCCTAACGAAAATGAAATTGATTTTGATTTAATTAATGCAGGCAAAAAACCAGTTACAATTTTACCTGGTGGTAGTTTTTGTCACCATGCAGATAGTTTTTCCATGATAAGAGGTGGACATATTGATTATTGTGTGCTTGGAGCTATGGAGGTTTCCGTGAATGGTGATTTAGCAAATTGGTCCACCGGCAAAGGTATTCCAGCTGTTGGTGGAGCAATGGATTTAGTAGCTGGAGCCAAAAACGTCTTTGTAATGACTCAACATTTAACTAAAGAAGGGAAACCTAAGCTAGTTGAAAAATGCACATTGCCATTAACGGGGTCAGGAGTGGTATCCAGAGTTTATACAGATTATGCTGTTATAGATATTACTAAAGAAGGCTTTAAAATTGTTGAAATAAATGAAAATCTATCAATAGAATATTTACAAACAGTTACTGAAGGCAGAGTTTATCAATAATTTTGTTTTAATCGTAATAAACAACTTGACCACTATTTAAATAATCTAAAGCTTTTTGAGATATCTTAAGTCCATTAGACACTTTAACATCTATAGCATTTTCAACCTCAACAATTCTTTCAAGCTTTTTAATTACTTCATCAATTTTATCAAATGGAACAACTGTAACTCCATCGGTATCAGCAACAATAATATCACCACTATTTATAGTTTTTCCTCCTATATCGATAGAAAAACCAATTTTTGAAGGACCACTATTATAAGGTGAGTTTGGATTTAATCCTGTACAAAAACAATCTAAACCAGTTTCAATAATTCCATTTAAATCTCTCATAGGTCCATCAGTAACAAGTCCTACTCCTCCATTATTTTTTATCATTCCAGCTATTCTGTCGCCGACCGCGGCAGTTCCTTGAAAACCACTTACACTATTAACAACAATGTCGCCTTTTTGTATTTCACTTAAAGCTATAGCCATTCCTAAAACGTCAGCAGCCCCAGAAAAAACAGTTAATGCTGGCCCCACAATATGATTTACAATCTTTCCAGGAATTAAAAGGGGTTTTATCGAAGGGTCCAATGCAGCGTAACCATCTAGCGCATCACAAATAAAACCGGTTGGAACATCCTTGAAATAATTGAGTTGTTCTTTGTTGGGTCTGTTTCTGCTAGCAGGTTTTTTGATTTGTATCAAAGGAGGATTTTCAATCATTAATTATACTCACTTAATTTTATTTTTGATTTAATTAATAATTTAACTATAAAATATTTAATACACAACTTTTATAAAGTTCAGGAGAAATCTTTGTCTAACCTAGTTGATAAATATCCAAGAGTTAGTGATATGGTTAATGTTGCAAAAAGGAGAATGCCACATTTTGCTGCAGAATACTTATTTGCAGGTACTGGTTATGATGAGGCTTTAGAAAATAATAGAAAGGTCTTTAATCAAATTTTTTTAGTTCCTCAGTATTTAAAGGGAACCGTAAACCCAAATTTAAAAACTAAGTTATTTGATCATGAATATGACGCACCTTTTGGAATGGCTCCTGTGGGAATGACTAGCTTAATGTGGCCGGGTGCAGAAATAGCATTATCAAAAATGTCTGTTAAAAATAACATTCCTTATTCATTATCGACAGTTGCGTGTGCTTCAGTTGAAGATGTTGGTAAACATCTTAATGGTATGGGCTGGTTTCAGTTATATCCTCCTGCGGACAAAGCCATAAGAAATGACTTATTAAAAAGGGCAAAAAATGCTGGCTTTAAAACCTTAATTGTTACTGCCGACATACCCGCATCTAGCAGAAGAGAGAGGCTTAGAATGGCAGGAGTATCAGTGCCACCTAAAAATAATTTAAGAACTTTCTTTCAAGCAGCAATATGCCCATCATGGTCAATTGGGACGCTTATAAATGGTATTCCTGCATTTGGGACTATGGATCAATATAGTGATGGTAGCTGGCATGGAAACGCAAAGTCTAAAGCAGGCTTTGCCGGAAGCCAGATGCAACGTTATCTAGATTGGGATTATCTAAAAGAAGTGAGGGATTTATGGAGCGGTCCAATTATTCTTAAAGGCTTAATGGATATTAACGACGCAGTTCAAGCTAGTAAAATTATTGATGCTATTTATATTTCAAATCATGGAGGGCGACAAATTGATATTGCGCCAAGCCCATTACAAGTATTACCAGAAATTAGAAATAAACTAGGGTCAAAATTTCCGATAATTATAGATTCAGGCTTTTATTCTGGCCAAGACATAAGTAAAGGCTTGATGCTTGGCGCTGATTTTATAATGACGGGACGACCATTTATTATTGGTCTTGCTGCATTAGGAGATAAAGGAGCTGATCACGTACATGATATATTAAAAGACGAACTTTCAAATGTAATGGAACAAATTTGTTCGAAGGATATCAAAGAATTGAAATCACAAAATGTAGTTCTTGGAAATGATTTTTATTTGAGAAATCCTAATCAATAATTATAATGAGTTGAAGCGCTTCCCAGGCAATACCATTTCAGACCCAGTTTTAATATGAAGTAAAGCGGGAAGTTTATTCTTATTTGCCCAATTATTAGCTTCTACAAATAATTCATAAAAATCTTCGGTATTTTCAACTTTATAACCTTTACCACCCATAGCGTTGGCTAAATCAGAAAAGTTTGGGTTGACTAATCCAGTATGTTTATAATTTCCTTTATAATGTTTATGCTGATGCATTCTAATTGTTCCGTACATCTCATTATCTACTACTAATACAATTACTGCAGCATTATATTGAACCGCTGTAGCATATTCATTTTCAGTCATTTGGAAACATCCATCACCTGCAAGGGCTATAACCATATTATCAGGAAATCTTAATTTGGCTGCTATTGCAGCTGGCAGTCCGTATCCCATTGAACCAGAAATTGGTGCAAGTTGCGTCTTAACTCTTGTAAACCTAAATAATCTATGACCCCAAACAGCATAGTTACCAGCCCCATTAGTAATAATTGTATTAGGATCTAAATGTTTTCTAAGAGTTCTAAAAGCTGATGTTAGGTCAACACCTGAATTAGGAGCTTCTAAACGCATATCGCCCCATTCAATATATTCTTCATGAGATTTAACTGCATTAAGTTCATTATTAGAATTAGGTTTTGTATTTAGACCCTTTAATGCGTTGTTAAGAATGTTCACAAATGCTATTGGATTTGATACAATTCCAAGATGAGGTTTATAAATTCTTCCTATTTCCTCTGAACCTGGATGAATATGAATAAACTTTTTATTATGTTCTGGAATACCCAACAATGTAAAACCTTGCGAAGGGTTTTCACTTAATCTACCACCTAACAATACTAGATAATCACTATTATTAATTCGATTGATTAATTTTGGATTAACACCAAGCCCGAGATCACCACCATAATTTTTATGTAAATTATTATAATAACTTTGTCTTCTATGAGATGTAATTATTGTTAATCCAAGCATTTCAGAAATAGATATTAAATCTTTTTCAGCTTCGTGAGACCATATTGATCCCCCTAAAACAACAATTGGATTCTTAGCTTCTTTTATTTCTTCAATAAATTGTGCAAGATCCTTTGTTGTAGGAGCAGACATCAATTGATCAATGAACTCTAATGGTTTTTTATCTGTTTTTTCAGTTAGCATGTTTTCTGGTAATGCTATTATAACAGGCCCAGGTCTTCCTGACATAGCTGTGTGATAAGCTCGTGAGAAGATTTCTGACAATCTGTCAGATTGCTGAACTTCAATTACTAATTTTGCCATACCACCATAAAATTGTTGATAATCAACTTCTTGGAAAGCATCTCGGCCATACATTTCCTTACCAATTTGGCCTACAAATAATATCATAGGAGTACTATCTTGCTGCGCAATATGTATTCCTGATGCAGCATTTGTAGCTCCTGGACCTCTAGTTACAAAAGCAATACCAGGCCTGCCAGTAAGCTTACCATCGGCTTCAGCCATCATTGACGCCGCGCCTTCGTGTTTACAAAGAATTGTTTCTATAGATGTTTCTTGGAGACCATTCATTACCGAAAGGTAGCTTTCGCCTGGAACGCAGAACACTCTATCAACTTTTTGTTTTTCAAGTAATTTTACTAAGAGTGATCCAGCTTCTTGCATTTTTCATTCCTTAAAATTTTTTAAATATGGTGAATTAGAGGGTATCATGTCTTCACTAATAGGTAAAATTAGCTCGTGAAGTAGATGTGAAGATAAAGTTTTACCGTGTCTATCAAGTCTTAAGGAGCTATTAACACCACCCCCAAGAGCACTTTGAATTACAAAATTTAATGCTTTTAGAGATGGAAGTTCAAATCTTTTCACTTGAGTTGCACCTAAATGCCTGAAAATATCCAATACTCTTTCTTCAGTAGCAAGATCATTTATTACCTTCCATCCACTATCTAAATAAGCAATAAGTGAAATATTAGATACATCTCCTTTATCACCAGCTCTAGCATGAGCAATTGCATGAACAGGTAAGTTTAATATAATCATAATTGCCTCAAAAGAATTTTATATAATTTTAATTTGAATGTTGGGGTCAACAATGTCTCTGTTAACTAAAATAGATGCAGTTGATGATTGAGGTGTAACATAACCACGTCCTCCACCTCCAGCAGCAGGTCCACAACAATATAATGACATGACTTCATCAACCATTTGTTGTGCTTGATCTTTTTTAGGATATATTGCGGAAGTTCTTACTCTGTAATCACCATTTTCAGCAAGATGATAAGAAGATGTTTCATCCATAGAATAATGAACTGATCCAGCACCAATAATTTCAACTCTCAACTGTCCTTGTAATCCTAAAATTTGAATTCTTTCACTGATTACTTCACCTGCAAGCTTTGCTCGTGCAAGTGCGTTAGGTCCCGCATAGCTTATTTCAGCTTCACCCATAAATCCATTATCACAACAAATAGTAGCTTTTAGTTTTTCAGGAGATTTTTTACCTCTACCTCCTTTAACTAAAATTCTATTTTCTCCATTGTTTTCTAAAGTTAAACTTGTCATGTCAGCCGTTACATCTGGGACTAAGTAATTAGAAGGATCATGTGTCTCGTACAACAATTGTTCTGTAACCGTTGCTTGACTGACTAGACCACCTGTTCCGTCAGGTTTTGTAATAATAAATGAACCATCTTGATTAACTTCTGCTATGGGAAAACCAACGTTAGCCAGATTAGGTACGTCTTTGAAGCCAGGGTCAGCAAAATAAGCTCCAGTTACTTGGGCTCCACATTCTAGAAGATGGCCACAAATTGTACCTGAGCCAATCAAATTTAATTCATTTTCTTTCCATTTAAATTCGTATAATAAGGGTCCTAAGGCAAGAGCACTATCAACTGTCCTACCAACAATTACAATGTCAGCACCCATCTCTAAAGCTTCAGCAATGGGTTGAGCTCCAAGATATACGTTAGCTGCAGTAATTTTGTTATTAGAAAAATCCAAACCTTCCATTGTTGGACTATTTAGTATTTCATCGTTAGACATGTATTCTAATAAATCATCACCTAAAACAACACCAATTTTAGGTTTTTTAGTATTTTGTTTTTTTGCTATTTTAAGTATTCTTTTAGCCGCTCCCATAGGATTTGCAGCACCAATATTTGAAATTATTTTTATATTATTTTCGAGGCAATCATCAAGAATTGGACTTATATAAGAATCTAAAAATGGTGAATAACCTTCCTCAGGATTTTTTAATCTAAATTGTTGGGCTATAGCAAGGGTTCTTTCTGCAAGGACTTCAAACATTAGATATTTAGGAGCATTTATTTTTTTAAATTCGTTTACAATTGGAATTGATGCATCAAATCTATCACCTGAAAATCCGGCGCCACAGCCAATAAAAACTTTTTCTGTCATAATAAAATCTTCTAATAAAAAACTTTGATTTTTGTATTTATATTTAACTTAAAATGATAAGATTTTAATAAATTTTTAATAAATATACCTAGTCTAATTAAAAAAGGAAATAAAAATGTCAAAAATTGCAATGGTTACAGGAGCAGGAACAGGAGTTGGCAGGAGAGTTTCTGAAGTATTATCAAAAGAAGATTTTACTGTTTATTTAATAGGAAGAAGAAAAGATAAATTAATTGAAACACAACAGAGATGTACTGGCATAACTGAAGTAATGTCGTGTGACGTAAGTGATCAAATTTCGGTAGAAAATGTATTCAAAATTATAGAAAAAAAGCACGAAAGAATTGATGTTTTATTTAATAATGCAGGGATAGGTGTGCCGGCACAATCAATAGATGAAATGCCATTTGAAAACTGGAAAAGTGTCGTAGACATTAATTTAAATGGAATGTTTCTATGCGCTAAATATGCTTTTGCTCTGATGAGAAAACAAAAACCTCAAGGTGGTAGAATAATAAATAATGGCAGTGTGTCTTCAGTTACTCCCAGACCAGGAAGCATACCATATACAGCAACCAAACACGCTGTTACAGGAATGACTAAGACAATTTCATTGGATGGAAGAAAATATGACATTGCATGTAGTCAAATTGATATTGGAAATGCTGAAACGCCAATGACACAGAGAATGAAAGAGGGGGTTCCTCAGGCCAATGGTAATATGGATATTGAGCCAGTTATAGACTCTCTGCACATAGCAGAAGCAGTTTTATACATGGCTAACTTACCTGTAACGGTAAATGTTCTAAATATGACTGTAATGGCAAATAAAATGCCATTTGTAGGTAGAGGTTAATCTTTAACTAAAATATTTTTTCATTACCGGAAAATATAAGTCTTTGTCACCATTTTTAATTGAAGTTTTTAAGAGATTTTCTGCTGATAATGCTCCAGGCATTTTAACATTGAGTTTTTGACCTAACTCTAAAGCGTAAGATAAATCTTTGAGAGCATATTCTGAGGAGAACGCCGGTGAAGGAAAATTATTTTTAGCAATACTTTTTAACCCATGGTTTCTAAGAGCAAAACTATCTCCAGAACATTTTGTAATATTTTCATATAAATTTTCAACGTTCATGCCGTATTGCTCAGCAATATTAGCTGCTTCACTTAATGCTACAACTGTTTCAAAAAGTATCATGTTATTCAATATTTTGGTAAGTTGTCCTGTTCCTGATTTTCCACAATGCAGAATATCCTTACCCATATATCTTAACACGGGCAGAATTTTATTATAAACATCTTTATCAGCCCCAACCATTATAGCTAAAGTTCCGTCAATAGCAGCCTGTCTTGTTCTTGCAATGGGAGCATCAGCAAAATGGGCACCTTTTATTTTAATCTCATTTTCTAATTTAATCATTAAATCTGGTTGCGATGTTGACATATCGATAATAAACTGATTGATTTTTATATCAGAAATATATTTATCTTTACCATAATATAGGTCTCTAACAAAATCTCCTCCTGGTAAACATGTAATAACCAAATCTGATAAAGTAAAAATTTCTCTAGTATTACTGGCTATTTTAGCACCTTGATTTACTAATTCTTTTTCTTTGTTGGAATTCAAATCTTTAACTAAAACATTCCAATTTTTATTTTTAAGTAAGTTTTTACTCATGGAACAACCCATGACACCTAGTCCAATAAAACCTATAACTTTAATTTCTCTATCAATCATATTTCACCGTTAAATTGGGATTTTAATAAAATAATTAATTTAATAATATTCTATACATTTAATTTATATAGTTTATTTTAATTTACATTTTTTGTTATAAATAGGAAAATATAATGCACTACGATACCTTAAAAAATGAGCATGGTCTACCACATGACCCTTTCAAAGCAATTGTAGCCCCGAGGCCGATTGGTTGGATTGGAAGTCGTTCTATAACAGGTGTTTATAATTTAGCTCCATACAGCTACTTTAATGCAATTGCAGATAGACCTCATTTTGTAATGTTTTCTTCGGTAGATATTAAAGATTCAGTTAAAAATATAGAAGAAACAGGAGAGTTTACTGTTTCTTTGGCAACTGAAGATTTGTTTGATCATATGAATGGTAGTTCTGTTCCCGCAGATTCAAATATTGATGAATTTCAATTAGCAGGTTTAAAACCACAAATAGGTAAATTTGTTTCTGCACCATTTGTTTCTGAAGCATCTGCTGCTCTTGAATGCAAACATTGGAAAACAATAGACCTCCCAAATGTAGATAGAGACAAAGGAACAGGAAACTATGTAATATTTGGGCAGGTTGTTGGTATTTTTATAAACGATAAGTTTATTAAAGATGGGCTGTTTAATGCTAGCGCAGCTAGGCCTTTGGTAAGGTTAGGTTATATGGATTACGGTGTTGTAGGTTCAGAAAACACATTTACTAGGAATAGACCAAGATTAGGTAAAGATGGTAAATTACAACCTGTGGAAGAATGGGATGGAGTTTATAGATAATACATTAATTGAGGATTTTTCCACTGAGGGTGCAGTTTTATGTAAAGGAATATTTTTAGATTGGCTTGACCCACTTAGAATTGGTGTTGATAAATTAATTCAAAATCCTAGTGTTAGAAAAAGATCATATACTCCTGAGGATGGAACGGCTTCATTTTTTCAAGATTTAGTTAATTGGGATAGAATACCGGAATTTAAAGATTTTATTTTTAAATCAAAAATCGGATTTTATGCTGCAAAATTAATGAAGTCCAAAAAATCAAGATTTTTTCATGATCATGTTTTAGTTAAGGAACTTGGTTCGTCTATTGTAACTCCATGGCATCAAGATAAACCATATTATTGTGTTGACGGTAAACAGAGTGTCAGTTTTTGGATTGCTCTAGATGACATTTCTAAAGAAGGTTGTTTAGAGTGCATAGCCGGCTCACATTTATCTGATATATTACATAAGCCCAAAAGATTTAATGGGAATGATTTGTACGAAAATGATAACTCTAAGGAAGTACCGGATATTAATTCGAATAGAAAAGATTACAAAATATTAAGTTGGGATATTAAAGCAGGTGACGCTGTTGCTTTTGACTTTAGAACACTTCATGGAGCTTCAGAAAATATTAACAAAAATAGCAGAAGAAGAGTGTTTTCAGCAAGAATTGTTGGTGATGATGCATTTTTTGTGGATAGACAAGGTAAAGGCTCACCACCCTTTGAAAATATTAAGCTTAAAACTGGTGATAAATTAACAGGAAGAGAGTTTCCTATTATTTATAAAGTCTGATTTTTTACAATGAAATTTTGGGTTTGTATCTGAAATGGCATTACTCAACTGAATTACACCGTCTAAAACTCTTAAAGACGGTCGGCTGAAGTAAGAATTAGAATCAAATGCATATACTCTTTGTTTTTGAATTGCTTCAATATGATTAATCCTTTCATCAAGATAAATATTTTCTGCAAAAGATTTATTTTCTTCAAGATTATAACCACAACAAATTATCCCAATAAAGTCTGGATTTAGATCAGCTATATCTTTAGCTGTGATTTCTATAGATTTTTCTCCTTTATTACCTATACATGACAAAAATCCTGCCATTTCTATTTGTTCAGGTATCCAGTGCCCTGGTGTAAAATAAGGGTCTATCCATTCAAGTAGAAGAACAGTTTTATTTGTTCTTTTCCTTGTAACTTGTTTTTTTTTGAGTTTCGCTTCAGCAATTATTTTTTTAGCAGTTTCCTCTTTATTGACTGCTATACCTATCATCAAAATATCTGAACAAATTTCGTCAAAGGTTGTTCCATTTAGTGAGATAATTTTTGTCTTAGATTTAAGAGTACATAAGTTGTTTTTTAATGTTGCTTGAATAACGTTTTCTGAGATAGAGCAAACATCACATAATCCTTGAGTAATTATTAGGTCGGGATTGATTTTAAGTATTTCATCGTTATCCACTTGATAAAGAGGAATGTCATTTTTAACAGCCTTTTTAACTAATTTATCAATTGAACTTTGGTTCAAATTGTTTGGTATAATACTTGAAGTGACTTTTTTAATTCCTCTAATTAAGTCTGGATAATCACACTCATGGCTTACTGCGTATAAATAATTAGATAATCCCATATCACAAATAATTTCTGAAGCTGAAGGAAGTAAACTAACAATTTTCATTTTTATTTAAACCAAACAATAGTTTTCTTTGCGTCATGATAAGCATCGTCTTTATTTGAAAAAACCTTATAATCATAATTACCAATTCTATACCATTCTGAGGTATTTTCTGGATCTTTTCTATATTCTTGATAACCAAAGGTTTTATTATTTCTAATAAAGAAATCAATGCATAGATTATTGTTATCATTATTTATTGAATTTATTACAACTTGATCCTTAATTTTCAATTTGAAAGTTCTCTTTTTTGTTTTTATTTGTTTGATAATTTGATTTTATCAAATAATGTCACAGCTTTACAAATTAAATTTATTCTAAATTATTTAAACTAGGCATCTTAAATGCTTGAACTATCTTTATCAGAAAATATTATTCTAGCAGTTCTATCATTTTTTACAGCCTTGATGACATCAATAGCAGGGGCAGGTGGAGGTACGGTACTATTAGCTGCCATGCTTCAGTTTATGAATCCAGCAGAAGCAATACCAGTACATGGAGTTATTCAATTTACTTCAAATATAACAAGAACATGGCTTTTAAGGAAATTTGTAAATTGGAATATAATATTTAAGTTTTCATTATTGTTACCTATTGGAATATTTATAGGTCTTAAAATTTTTCAAAATATAGATGGTGATAATATTAAAAATTTAATTGGATTTTTTATATTACTTGCTCTTGGAATTCAGAATTTAAAAATTACAAACAGTTTAAACATTCCTACAAATTTATATTTAATAGTTGGTTTTTTTACAGGTATTTTAAACATATTAGTGGGTGTAATTGCTCCTCTTTTAGCTGTTATTGTAAAACAAAGCATTTCAGAAAAAAAATCTATTGTGGGCACTTTAGGTTATTTTGGATTAATCGGTAATTTAATAAAAATAATAGGGTTTACATTTATTGGATTCTCTTTTTTTGAATATATAGACACTTTTTTAATGATATTACCAGCAACATTAATTGGAAGTAGAATCGGTCAGTTATTACTTTTGAAAATTAGTAACAAAATATTCATGAGAATTTTCCAATTAGTATTAATCTTTTTAGCAATAAGACTTCTTATTATTTAATTAATTAAAAATTTACTAGTATCAATTTGATTATTTAAAAAGAAGATGTAATCTTGTACTTAATATTAAAATAAGGAGGAATTTATATGAAAAAATTTTGTTTTTACTTTTCTTTTTTAGCTTTAGTAATTTCTTTTAATGTATCAAATTCTATTGCTGATAAATTACCTAAAAACATTTCTTGGACCGCATACGGAACAACTTCATCAGGTTATGCTCAATCTGTTGGTATTGGTCAAATGCTAAAAAAAAATTACGGTACGGATTTAAGAATAATACCTGGTAAAAATGATGTTTCTAGAATGGTCCCACTTAAAGCAGGACAAGCAGAAATATGCGCATGTGGAATAGCAAGTTTATTTGCGCAAGAGGGCGTGTTTATGTTTGCAGATAAAAAATGGGGACCAATGAAAGTTTACAATATGTTCAATAATATTGGAAGAAATGGTCAAACAGTAGCTACTGCTGCCGATGCAAACATTAAAACAATGGCTGATCTAAAAGGGAAAAGAGTTACTTGGGTAAAAGGATCTCCAGCTCTTAACGGGAACATGGCGGGTTTTTTAGCGTTTGGTGGCCTAACATGGGATGATGTTATTAAGGTAGAGGTTTCTGGTTACGGAGCATCGGCTAATGCAGTTATAAATGGTCAAGCAGATGCAAGTATGGGTTCTTCTGTAAGTAGTATTTTTAATAAAACAAATGCTTCACCTAGAGGTCTTTTCTTTCCACCAATGCCACATAACGATGAAGTAAGTTGGAAAAGAGCAATAGCTACAGCTCCCCATTTTGCTAAAGCAGTTGTAACAAACTTTGTAGGATCTTCCGATAGTAATAAATCTTTTGAAGGAATGAATTACCCTTATCCAATTTTTGTTACATTGGAAAAAACCTCTGAAGATTTATCATATCATCTGACTGAAGCTGTTATGAATAATTACGACCAATTTAAAGATTCTGGACCAGGAATGGATGGATATCAATTGTCAAATCAAAATTTTAGTTGGATTTTTCCATATCATCCAGGATCAGTTAAGTTTTACAAAAAGAAAGGTGTTTGGACATCAAAGCATGACAAACATAACGCAAACTTAATAAAAAGACAGGATATCTTAGCTAAAGCTTGGCAGAAAACTCTAAAGGCAAATTTATCTGGTGATGCTTTTAAGAAAAAATGGCTTGAAAATAGAGCATCTGGTTTAAAAGCTGCTGGTATGCCAAATGCATATAATTAAAAAATAAATCTGATAAGGTAAAACTAAGTTTTACCTTATCAAAATCGGAATTAATTATGTCCAAAAACCAACTAGAAGATTCTTTAATTAGAAACAGGGCTCCAAACAATATCTCCAACTATATTTTAAGGTTTGCCGCCATATTATCTTCTTTTCTTTCAATTTACATGTTGTTTGGTGTTGGTAATTTTTTAAATACTTATGTGCTGCTGGATACTGAGTATCTCTATGCTATGATTGCTTTATTATTACCTTTACCATTTATTGTATATCATCCTACTCCTAGGAGAGGAAATAAAATACCCTGGTATGATATAATTTTTGCCGCCTCTACGTTTATAATTGCAAGTTATTTTTGTTACAGTGGTTCATTAATTTTAGAAGAGGGGTGGGAATATCTTGCACCAACATATGCAAAAATAATGGCATTTATTTTATGGGGTTTGGTTTTAGAGGCTAGTAGAAGAGCTGGTGGAAATGCAATTTTTATTATTTGTTTAATTATTTCTATTTACCCAGCAATTTCAACTTTTCTACCTGGGTTTTTAAGCGCGCCAGCCCAACCATGGGATACTACCGCTACATTTCATATTTTTGGTACAGAAAGCATTATGGGCATACCAATGACTGCATTTGCAACCCTAGTTGTTGGTTTTTTAATTTTTGGAGTAGCTCTTCAGCATACTGGAGGTGGGTCTTTTTTTTTAAATTTAGCTTTTGCACTTTTGGGTACTAGAAGAGGTGGACCTGCAAAAGTTTCAATTTTTTCTTCTGGTCTAATGGGTTCAATGAGTGGAAGTGTAATTACAAACGTTTTAACTACTGGTGTCCTTTCTATCCCCGCAATGAAAAAAACTGGCTTCAAATCCTCTTATGCAGCAGGTGTCGAGGCATGTGCATCTACAGGTGGAGTATTAATGCCTCCAGTTATGGGAGCAACTGCTTTTGTGATGGCAACTTTTTTAGAGGTTCCATACTCTGAGATTATTATTGCAGCTGCTTTTCCATCTATATTGTATTACTTTGGTCTTTTTATGCAAATAGACGCGTACGCAGCAAGAAATCACTTTAAAGGTTTACCTGCAAAAGAACTTCCATCCATTAAAAAGGTTTTAAAAGAAGGTTGGTATTTTGTATTTGTATTTGTAATGTTAATTTTAATGTTATTGTATATGCAAAGAGAAGCACAAGCTCCTTACTATGCCACAGCTACATTATTAATAATCAATCAAATTGTAAAAATACACAGGTGGAACCCCAAAAATTTTCTTTATTTCATAGAAAGCTTAGGTAGATTGTTTGCGGAACTTGCTGGTATTCTAGTTGCAATTGGCCTCATTATTGGTTCACTAACTTTTACTGGTAAAATTGGTACTATTACATACGCGCTTGTAGATTTTGCGGGTGATTCTATAATTATTTTACTTATTATGGGTGCTCTTACTAGTTTTATACTAGGTATTGGGATGACAGTAACTGCTGCTTATTTGTTTCTGGCAGTAACTCTTGCTCCAGCATTAACGGTTAGTGGATTAGATAAAGTAGCTGTTCATTTATTTATGTTATATTGGGGAATGATATCATTTATAACTCCGCCAGTTGCTATAGGTGCATTTGCCGCTGCATCAGTTGCTGGTGCAAATGGAATAAGAACAGGCGTAGAAGCAATGAAATTAGGTAGTGTTATTTATTTCATTCCATTCTTTTTTGTTCTAAATCCTGCACTAATAGGCAGAGGATCGGTGCTCGAAATTTTTACTGTTTTCTTTTCTGCTATTGCTGGAATTATTCTTATTTCAAGCTCTTTACAAGGATATTTAGTTGGAATAGGAAATCTTAAAAACTCAAGATACTTAGAATGGCCAATAAGAATCATGCTTGGATTTTCAGGTATATTAATGGCCCTTCCAGGTGGAGATGTTACAGGGTATTCAAATTATGAAATTAATTTCTTTGCGATTTTATTATTTTCTATACCAATCACGTATTTATTATTTTTAAAGTTTAATAATAGATTTAATTAAAATTTATTAACTATTTTAAATTAAATTGTTTTTTCGATTTTTTTGGCGACGGCTAAGATTCTATACATTTCTCTTAAGACAGGTTTTTCAATAAGTTTTCCTTCAATAACTACAAGCCCAGTATTGGCTTTCTCAAAAGTTGAAGTAATTTTTTTAGCTCTTTGAATAACTTCCTCTGATGGAGTAAATACTTCATTTAAAATCGGAATTTGTTTTGGGTGTATTGATCCTTTACCACTAAAGCCTAGTCCCTTTGCTTTAATTGCTTCTTGTTTCATGCCTTCAGGGTCATCTAAGTCTAGAAAAGGAACGTCTATGGCATCAATTCCAGCAGATGAAGCTGCATGTACTACTCTTGACCTAGCATATAGTAAAGGTTCCCATTTATTTTCACACCTTAATTCAGCTGACATGTCTACTCCACCAAAAAACAGAGCATCAATTCTGTTAGAGCAATTAGCTATATCGTATGCTTTTTCAAGTCCTTCATTAGTTTCAATAATAATGTGTAGTCTACAATTTTGTCTTTTTTCAGTAAGTAAACTATCTAATAGGACTATTTCTTCAGAACTTTTAACTTTCGGGATCATTAAAGCAGGGGGAGGGGTGTTTGTATTTAAGATAGCTTTTACATCGTCTATGCCAAATTTTTCTCTTAGGGAGTTAATTCTAAGTATCCTCTCAATACCATCATTATTTTGTTTTGTTTCAAATAACTTTATCGCTAATTTTCTAGCTAAATCTTTATCTTGGGGAGCAATCCCATCTTCTAATTCAACACACACCATATCTGTCCCAGATTTAATAGCTTTGGGAAACATTTCTGGTTTTATACCCGGAGTGAAGATGAAACTCCTTCTCGATTGAATTAAGTTATTACTATCCATTTTTTACCTTTCTCAAATAAATCGCGTGATATACTTTTTGTTCATTCTTTGAATCTACAAATTCTGTATTAACTAAAAATCCAACCTTTTCAAATGCTCTAACTACTTCGTTTAAGTCTTTATTAGGAGCAACTTTATCATCAAAATTTTTAATTCCTTTAAATTTACATGCTAAGAGACCAACTCCATCAAATTTCAAAATCCTATAAAATTCTTTTGCATAGTCAGAAAGTGGATATAAAAAATAAATCACATTGATAGCTAGAAGTTTTGTAAATGTGTTATCTTTTATAATCTCTCCCAATTGCTTTGCATCGTTTGAAAAAAAAACTACTTTTTGATTACTAAATTTTTGAATTAATTGATTACGAAATTTATCACTGACTTCTATAGAAGTGATTTTTTTATTGGTTAGTTGAAGTATTTTTTCAATTGCTTGTCCGTTTCCAGATCCTATCTCTATAACTTCGTCATTATTTCTTACATCAAGCTTTTTAACTGAGTCATTAATTATAAACTCGTTAAAATTTATCATTAAATGTCTTGCAATGTTACCAAGAAATCCATGGCTGGGACTTCTCATATTTTTTGTCATAAATTTTGTGTGTTTTATTTGAGAGTAGATTAATAAATAAACATAAAATTTAATTTTATTTATTTTCATTCAACTCTCCAAAAATGACCTTAAATGATGGTTGAATAATTCTGGTTTCTCAATATTTATTAAATGACCAGCCTCTGGAATAATTTTGATATAACTATTTTTAATTTCTTTCATAATTTCTTTAGACATTGAAGGTGGTGTTAGGCTGTCAAGTTCACCAACCATAATTAATGTAGGTACATTAATTGTTTTAAAAATATGACGATGTTCTGTTCTCATAGAGGTATCAATTGTTTTTAAATAACTGTCTTTATGAAGTAGAGACAATGAATCAACTAGTTGCTTAAATGCAGAAGTATTTTTCATGTCACCAATTAATGTTTCAGCAACTATAGGAGCTATATCTTTAGGTTCTTTTCCTTTTAATAGGGGCTCTTTTCTTAAATTTATAAATCTTTCCAAGTCTTTTTTATTAAGGTTTAATAAACCAAAATGTGTGTCACACAAAGTAAGTGTTTTGACATTATTAGAATATTTTTCATAAAATAAAGTTGCGATTTGTCCACCCATTGAAAGTCCAACGATATGAGCTTTATCTTTATTAAAAAAATCTAAAACTTTTTTTAAGTCGTCTAATATGTCATCAAATTTTAGTGCTCCATCATAATCATCGCTTTCACCATACCCTCTTGTATCCCATGCAACTGACAAAAACTTATCAGAAAAAAAATAGAGGTTATCTTTCCAGTTCTTTTTATTTCCTCCAATTCCATGAAGAAAAATTAACATTTCACCCTCACCAGCATAGTCAACTGAGATTGAAGGGCTTTTACCAATTTTAATACTTTTGACGTTCATATAATTTAAAACCTACTTCCAGGCGATTTTAGAAACTCTAATTCTGATTCACTTGATTTTCTACCTAATATTTTATTTCTATGAGGAAACCTTGAAAATTTCTCTATAATTTTTTTGTGTTTTAAAGCGTATTTGAATGTATTTTCATTAGTAAACTTTTTAAAAAAAGGCAAGCCAAGTTCATGGTCAATTATATTTTCACTATGCATAATTGGCATTAAAAAAAAACTATTATAGTGAAATTTACATTCTATAAGAAAATTATTTTCAATTGCAGTTTTAGATAATTCTAAAGCTGTTTTATCACCTTCAAATGCCTTAGGATTATTTCTGAAAACATTTCTTGTGAACTGATCTAGAACAAGAATATAAGAAAGATAATTATCATAAGATATTGAAATTTGTTCAATATTAATCTTTAAACATATTTCTATATTTTTTTTAAATTTTGTCCTTAACAGTTGATCAAAACTATCACTTTTTTTGAACCACATATTAGGTTTGCATTGAACGAACCAAAAATCTAGAATTAATTTGGTATCAATCACTATTTAAACTTCTTAAAATTTTACCAATCTCTTTTCCCATTTCTTCTTGACCAAAAAAAGGAGCTTTTTCACAAGCTTCTGCAAGATAATTAAAATTTTTTGTTTCTAAGTATTTTGTCCATAGAAGACGCATTTGATTTTCAATATTCATATTTATCCACGCTTTTTATTGACTGTTTATATTTTAAAAAAAGATAAAACATTATTAATAAATTAATTAAATTCCAAAAAATGCCATTTAAAAATGCCATCTGATAAGAGTTAGTATAATCATAAATTTCCCCTGACAGCCATCCTCCAAGTGACATCCCAACTATAGTTGCAAAAATTAATAAACCAACTCTTTCAGCGACTTCATTTTCTGGTAAAAACTTACTAATGATAACTGCGTAAATTGGAACAATGCCACCTTGAGATAAACCAAAACAAATTGCCACTATATATAGCGATAATTGGCTATTAAAGGGTAAAAACATCGACAGGGAAATTGCTTGTAAAGTTGATCCAAGTATTAAAGTTTGAATTGGACCTATTTTGTCAGATAAGAAACCAAATAGCACTCTACTAGTTACAGCAGCAAATAACATGAAAGATAATATTTCAGTTCCTACAGCTAAACCAAAACCATTATCAATGCACAAAGGAACAATATGCACTTGTGGCATTGACATCGCAACGCAGCAAAAAACACCTGCAAACATAAGTAAAACTTGAATTTTCTTGTTACTAATTGATAATTTTAAATTAGAATTCACATTTTCTTCTTTTTTTATTTTAGAGAGATCATTTTTTAAATTTGGTGACTTTTCCCCAAGAAAATAAAATAATATAGGGATAAAAATACTACAAACTAATGCAATAAAAAGATGAGCTTCTCTCCATTCACCATCTAAAAGAAAATCCTTAATTACAAAAGGCCAAACTGCTCCACAAAGATGTTGACCACTCGCAACTAAAGATACTGCAAGCCCTTTTCTTTTATAAAAAAATCTTGAAATATCAGCCATCATTGGCCCAAAAAATGCGGCAGCAGAAAAACCTAAGAAAAATTGAATTATTGAAAGCCACATAACATTATTAGCTAGTGTTGAAATTAAATATGAAAAAACCAAAAGAGTTAAAGCAAATATTATAGGTTTTGTAATTCCTATTTTATCTAGCATTCTCCCTATAATGACATTACCTATTCCATATCCAAACATAGTTGCTACATAGGGGTATGTAGATGCAGCTCTATCAAGGACAAATTCACTTTGAATATTAGGCATTATAATTACTACTGACCACATTCCTGCAGTGCCAATAACGCTCATTATAAAAATTATTATTAATCTAATCCATGCCTGACTACTATCAAGGTCGATCAAATTTTTGTTCATTTGTAGTTGCTCTTCATGTTTATTTGATTAACATATTTATAAGATTAAACAACATGATATGTTCATAGTTTAGGGAGGTTGTTGATGATATTATCCAAAGACGAGGTGAATTTTTACAACGATAAGGGATATTTGCTTGTTGAGGATGTAATTACGGAAGATCAACACAAGGAAATGTTAGCTTTAGTAAAAGATTTTTTTGAAAGATCTAAAAATGTAAAAAATAATGATA
>ARQU01000017.1 GCA_000384615.1 alpha proteobacterium SCGC AAA536-G10
CACAGATTCAGTAATACATAATATGAGGATAGAGCTTGTATACAACTACAAGTGGTGCACATAAGATGAACTTAACTCTTCTCAGCCGCACCATTTCAAGTGATTCAGTCACCCTAAGTAGTTGATATGTAAGCATATTTTGTAATGTGTGCTTGGAGGGTTGACCAGATGGTAAAACCTATAACTAAAGAAACTTTATTTATGAATTGCATGGAGTTGGACTTTGCAACAAAGGTAGAATTAGAACATTGGGTCGCAACATTTGAAGAAAGAGTTTGGACTGATGATGTTATGAAAGAACTGTCTAAAGCTGGTTTAGTGAGAAGAACTGTTGCTCAAGTTTGGAATAAGGATAATCATAGATTAACAAGCACTTTTGAGTATGAAAATGAAGATGCTTATAGATCTTGTCAGAAGATTATTGAAGAAAAAGTAATGCCCAAAGCATTAGCTAATTATACAATTAAATCTAGAAATAATAGAGGTGTTATTTTTTATGATTATAGAAGTTAATTTATATTTCTATAACCCACTTGCTAAGTACAGATAGCTCATACCCTTTACCATATCCCTGCCCTACACTTTTCAATCTCCATCCACCTAATTGGTCTATGATATCTGATGGACATTCTATTGCTCTCAATCTATCTCTAAAACTATGCCTAAATCCATGGATTACATATGGGTTTGACAGTTTCTCTTTCATCCATTTGTTTAGAGCCGCACTAGCACTATTTGCATTGCATATACTTACGGAAGTATATCTAGGAAAGGCATATATACTATCATTGTTATGCTCTAAGATTCTCTCACAAGCCCAAAGTGATGCCCCCACAAGTGGTATACATCTCTGACTTCCTTTAGTCTTTAGACGTCTCCAAGGATGAGGAATTAGACTTATATAAGGTATCTTACAATCAAGATTTATATCTGATTTAAGTAGACCAACCCCCTCACCTAATCTCATTCCAGTGTCACTTAATAATGCTACTAACCATCTTAAATCATCATCATATTCTTGGCATAATAATTGGATATGCTTAATATCTTTAATTGGAATTGGCTTTCTAATCTCTACATTATTATTTTCTGGCATGTAGGTCTTACTGAAAGCATTTATACAATTAATACCTTCTTCACTAATTGATAAGTTGATGATTGAACGGATAGAAGAGAATATTCTTTTGACAGATGATATTAATAAACCTCTATCTAACAAGTAGTCACGGAACTTTGAAGCATCTTTACTGCTATATTCATCAATAGGTAAATCACCCAATAGTTCTATTACATATTTGATATTCCTATTAGCTCCACGAATAAATGTCTTATCTTTACCTTCACCTTTTAACTTTAGATAGGTAGAAAGAGCTTCAGATAATAAAGGAGCATTTGAATTGCTATTTACAGGTGGTTTGCTCACAAGCATATGTTGAGCAGGAACTTGCATCTTAGTTAATCTAATAGATGTCCAATAGTCATCAAGCCTTTGATAGAGTGATTTACTAGCACGAATAGCCGACACATTTGATTTTGTTTTAAGACAAATAACTATACGGTCACTTCTATAATAAGATTTCACATCACATGGAACACGCTTACTGAAATAAAACACACCACGCTTTTTATATAAGTAGGAAACATTTAAATGGTCTACCATCTGGTCAACCCTCCAAGCACACATTACAAAATATGCTTACATATCAACTACTTAGGGTGACTGAATCACTTGAAATGGTGCGGCTGAGAAGACTCGAACTTCCACGGGTTTTATCCCACAGCGACCTCAACGCTGCGCGTCTACCAGTTCCGCCACAGCCGCATATAAAAAAATCATATTTGCGATAACAAAACAATATGCATAATGCAAGTTAAATAATATAATAGCAAATGATAAAGATAGGGATATTAATTTGACACAGTTGCTTGAATGGAAAATATCAGACAAGTTGATAGACTATGATTTTGCTATTTCAGAAATGGAAAAAAGAGTCTTAAGAATAAAAAAAAATACTGAAAAAGAATTAGTTTGGCTTTTGGAGCACAAATCTATCTTTACAGCTGGAACCTCCGCAAAAAATGAAGATTTAATTAATAATAAAGTAAAAATCCGACATACTGGAAGAGGAGGTCAATGGACTTGGCATGGTCCAGGACAAAGAGTGGTTTACTTTATGCTTAATCTAAAAAAAAGGCTTCCTGATATAAAAGCATATGTATATGCTCTTGAAGATTTGATTATTTTAACATTAAGTGATTTCAATATTGATGGCGTTAGAATAAAAAATCAGCCTGGTGTCTGGATTAGAAATAAAAATAAAGTTGATAAAATTGCATCTTTAGGCATACGGATTTCTAGTTGGGTGACTTATCATGGCATATCTATAAATCTAAAACCCAATCTTGAAGAATTTAAAAATATTGTACCATGTGGCATTCAAGATAGTGGCGTAACTAGTATTAATAAACTAAATAAAAATGTTTCACTTAACGAATTGGATAAGAGTCTGAATAAATATTTTAAAACAATTTTTGGTAAAAATGGTTCATTTTGCATAAAGTAAACTATTTTATTTGAAAAGATCTACAAAACATTTTTTAACTATCTTATCAGCTTTAAAACTATCTATCATCAAAACGTTGACACTATCTTTATTTTCAAAAAAACCTTCTTTTGGCCCCTCATAATGAAGTATTTGGTTTCTTCTTAATCTTAGCCAATGAAAATCTCTAGAATTTTTAAAATGATTTATGTCTAGTCCATCTATATAGTCTAAATTATTTTCATCAGATAAAATATTATCTATAATTGTAAGTGCTAAAATTATAGTCGTTACCCACATTTTATTTTGTATAGCTCTTTTATATTCTTCTAACAAAATTTTATTTTGTGAATTTAAATATTTGGAATAATTATCTAAGCTCATTTCATTAGTCATTATAAGTTAAATTTATCATAAATAAACATTAGGACTTCAGGCAATCTAAAAAATAAATGGTTCTATTTAACTCAAGATTAATTTTATTTCTATTTTTAGAGGCTTCTTCTTCATATCCCCAGTTTTCAGCTTGCCATAATTCATCTAAAAATGACAATTCAAAGGCTTTTTCTTTAATTTTATCACTAATGAAAATGCATAGTGATAAAAATACAGATCCTGTTATGTTTGCAATTCTATGTAGAACTAAAATTTCTAAATCATTGAATTTAGTTAAAAGCTTAGTAATTTTAATATGAATTTCTTGATCTTGTTTTAAAGGCATTATACCTCTAAATACATTTATCTTACTATTTATATATTTTTCAACTTTCAATAAAATTGGATCCCAATTCTTACTTTGCCATTGAACCAAATCATTGGGCTTTTCTGCTCTATAACACGTAAGGTCTGTATCAATGAAATCTAGTATATCATCAATATATAGCTTTCTATTACCGCATATTTTATCAATAGATGTAGATAAAATTCCATAAAAAATCATGGCATCCTTATCTATGATCTTTATATCTTGGTTCCATTCCTTATATATTTCTTCTGCTATTTTTAAATTTGGGATTATTAATTTCTTTCTCAAAGGAGTTTTTAAAATTTTATCATCTAAAAAAATCTCATAAGAACTAATATCTGTTTTTTTTAATTGAACTCTTTCCCAGAATTTTTTCATTTTAAATAAACATTGTTTTCATTAATTTACTTAAATCACTAGCATTATTGACCAAGTGATTTGCACCTGCAGTCAATAATAAATCTCTTTTATTATACCCCCAAGTTACACCAATACTTATTATTCCTGCATTAACACCCATACCTATATCATTTATCGTATCACCAATAATTACACAAAATTTATCTTGAATTCCTAAATCTTTCATAGCTTTTATTGCCATAGCTGGATTTGGTTTAGGAATATTTTCGTCTGTAGTTAAAGTAATATCAAAAAAATTGGACAAATGATGTTTTGCTAATCCATTCGTTAAGCCAATACGTGATTTATTAGTTGCTATTCCAATTAACCATTCATCAGCTTTCAATTCTTTTAAGAGGTCAACGACACCAGTATATAATGGTTCATTTTGTAATCCTAATCTTCCTTGTTCTGCATACCAAGATCTGTATGCTTCAGATATTTGTTCTGGTGTAACATTATATCCTGGTGGCATATATTCATCTAGTGCAATTGCAAGTGGTTTTCCTATATTTTCTCTTACTTTTTCGGGATTAGGATCTGGCAAACCACACATCCTAAAAGCCGCAATAGCTCCCTCAACTATCATAATTGCTGAATCTACTATTGTTCCATCATAATCAAACAATGCTAATTTTAAGTTTTTAGACAATCAATTTTCTCCAAATATTATATAAAAATATTATTTATGTTCTTAGGTAAAGTTAATCCAAGAAACTTTAAATTCTTCTTAAAATTTTCTGAAAGTTCTGCTTCTATTACTTCATTTGAAGGCATTCTAATTGAATAAGCATGTAATTGTAAATTTTTTATATCTTCATCATTCCATTTAATTTGAGAAATATTCTCATGTCCAGGCAAATCTTTTTCTGAAGAATATACACCTAATGAGCCATTATATTTTTTATCACCAACAATAGGCGCATTTATGTTTTCTAAATGAACTCTCAACTGGTGCGTTCGACCTGTTTTTGGATAAAGAGCTATTAGACCAACTCTTGAACTAACTTTATCTAAAATTTTATATTCAGTAATTGCTTGTTTTCCTTTATTGTGATCAACAGTCATTTTTCGTTGACCTTTATGCTCTCCTTTAAATATTGGCAAGTCAATAATACCAGTTTCAGTTTTTGGACAAGGTGACACAATAGCTAAATATGTTTTAATAATCTTTCTTCCTTTGAAATAATTAGAAAATTTTTTAGCTGTTTGTTGATCTCTTGCTACTACTAGTAAACCTGAAGTTTCTTTATCTATCCTGTGAACTAGTTTTGGAAAGTTAGTCTCTTTAAATACATTTCTCAACATACCATCAATATGATATTTCTGCGAATTTCCTCCCTGTACTGCAAGACCAAAGGGCTTATTTAGGGCTATATATTCTTTTGTCTCTTTTATAAAAATTTTGTTATATAAATTTTTATAATATGTTTTAGTACGTTTATCGTATACGTGTTTAATATCTTTTTTTTCAAAATTTATGTCGTTTGAATAAAATATTGTTTGACCTGATTTAACTTTAGCAGATGATTTTGTTTTTTTATTATCTAATAAAATTAATCCAGATCTTAAAAATTTTTCTAATAATGCTTGATTTATATATCCTAAAAGCCTTCTTAAACATCTATCAAATCTTGATCCATCTTCAGACATTGGAATGTTAATATTTTTCATTTTAAAATTTTTAATCCTTTATAGTATTTATCTAGACACCAAATATCCAACCTTCTTTCTTAGAGAGACTTGGGACATTCCATACATCTTTTTTAGATGTGAAATATCTTAAAGCTGCAGAAGAAATAATTGCATCGGCATCATCTTGATCTGGTCCTCCAATTATATAATTTTTGTTAAGTGAATTAGAATTAAAAAAATCTAAGCTTTTATTAATATTTTTAAGAGTATATCCGATATTTTTATCAGGTTTAACTGATGATAATCTAAAATAGTAAGTAGGAAAAATTTCTACAAAAACACTTTTATTTAATATTTTATAATTATCAAAAGGCCATATATTTACTTTATTTTTATATAAATTAAGTATTCTCATTCCTGCCAATGATCCTGTTCCAACTGAACCTGGACCTACACAATTAAAAGTTGGACTGGGTGAATAAATTTTATTTTTAGCATGAGTTTCTGTTAACCTTCTTCTAGTCGCGTATAACTTTCCTTTTAATTTTGGTGCATTATAAAAGTTGAAATAAGGTTTTTTGTTCCATATTTCACCACCATAAAAATTTTCTTTCTCTTGATTTATTATATTTATTGTTTTCCATAAACTTTTTGCATTAACTGGACTTTCTTTGACACCAGGAAAATATGAAAAACAATCATAGAATGGATATGAAAAAGCAAAATCAAATCCTATGAGTGATTTTTCTCTATCAATTTTTTTATTTAACCAATTTACTAAATTAGACCGTGACCAATATTTTTCTTTAGGTTTGATAATTTTGGGAACTGCGCTTCCATTTTTACTTAAGGAAACACTAATACCTTTTTGAAAGCTGTTTTTGTCACCTGACCAGTCTACACCAATGTAATTTTCAAAATCCATATTATACTCAAAAAAAAAACCGTCCTTAAAAAAGAACGGTTCATATTCTAGATTTATTTAGTCACTAACTAGCAACAGCTTCTTTAGGTTCTTCTGTATTATCCTGCATACTTTGGACAGGTCCACTATCTTTACCTCTTGCATCTTCATCACGATCAACCAATTCTATTACAGCCATTGCTGCAAAATCTCCATACCTATAACCCGCTTTTAAAACACGAGTATATCCTCCTGTTCTGTCAGCATATCTTGAAGCAAGTATTTCAAATAGTTTTGTTACCATCCTATCGTCTCTTAACTTTGAAAAGGCTTGTCTTCTTGCATGCAAACTTCCTTTTTTAGCTAAGGTAATAAGTTTATCTACAATTGGCTTCATCGTTTTTGCTTTTGCCAAAGTAGTGATAATTTGCTCGTGTTTTATAATAGCTTGAGCCATATTTTTAAATAAAGCTTTCCTATGAGATGAAGTTCTATTTAACTTTCTACCCTTGATTTTATGTTTCATATTTATCTCCTAACAAATTCCTAAAAGCTAAAACGGTTCTTCAATTCTTTTAACTAACTCCTCGATGTTCTCTGGAGGCCAATTTTCTATATCCATTCCAAGTTCCAAGCCCATAACTTTTAATACTTCTCTTATTTCATTCAAACTTTTTCTACCGAAGTTAGGAGTTCGTAACATTTCGGGTTCTGATCTTAAAACTAGATCTCCTATATATACTATGTTATCATTTTTTAAACAATTTGCAGACCTAACTGAAAGTTCTAGCTCATCAACTTTGCGCAGCAGATTCTTATTAAAAGGTAAATCTTCTAAGACTTCTGTAACTTCTTCTTCTTCTGGTTCTTCAAAGTTAATGAAGTTATTTAATTGATCCTGCATAATTCTTGCAGAAAAAGCAACCGCGTCTTCTGGCGTAACAGAACCGTCAGTTGTAACCATTAAGGATAATTTATCATAATCAGTTTGTTGACCAACTCGCGCATTATCTACATTATAAGACACTTGTACTACAGGACTGAATATTGAATCTATTGGAATAACACCAATAGGACTATCTTCCTTCCTATTGCTTGCAGATGGCACATACCCTTTTCCATTTTCTACAGTAAACTCTACATTGAGTTTAGCTCCTTGATCTAATGTGCATATTTCATGGTCTTTGTTCATTATTTCGACATCAGGTGGACACTCTATCATGCCTGCAGTTACAGTAGAAGGTCCATTAACATTTAATTGAATTTTTTTAATTCCATCAAAATCCATGCGGACTTTAATGCCTTTTACATTTAAAATTAAATCTGTAAGATCTTCTCTTACACCAGGTATTGACGAAAATTCATGTAATACACCTTGCACTTGTATTGATGTAATAGCAGATCCTTGAAGAGATGATAATAATATTCGTCTAAGTGCATTTCCAATTGTAACTCCGTAGCCTCTTTCAAGAGGCTCTGCTATAATGGTTGAAGTATATTCAGGATTTTTTTCTTCTTTAACTTCTAACTTAGAAGGCTTTATTATTTCTTTCCAATTCTTTTCAATCATGATTACTCTCTATTAATAAAAATCTTATTTTTGTAATTATTTTAAATAAATTATTTAAACTCTTCTTCTTTTTTTGGGTCTGCAACCATTATGCGGAATAGGTGTAACATCTCTAATTGAATTAACTTGAAATCCAATAGTTTGAAGAGCTCTTAAAGCAGATTCTCTTCCAGATCCAGGTCCTTGAACCTGAATATCTACTGTTTTCACACCATGCTCTGACGCCTTTTTCCCGGCATCCTCTGCGGCAAGTTGCGCTGCATATGGGGTAGATTTTCTTGAACCTTTAAAGCCCATACTTCCTGAGGATGACCATGAAATTGCGTTACCTTGAATATCAGTAATAGTAACAACTGTGTTATTAAATGACGAGTTTACGTGAGCCACGGCATTTGTTACATTCTTTTTTTCTTTACGTCGTATTCTCGTTTGAGTAGGCTGTTTAACCATAATTTTTTATTCCCCTTATAAGGATTATTTCTTTTTACCCGCAATTGACTTTGCAGGACCTTTTCTAGTTCTTGCATTAGTGTGTGTTCTTTGACCTCTAACAGGCAAATTTTTTCTATGCCTTAAGCCTCTTAAACAACCTAAATCTAAATATCTCTTTATATCCATTGAAGTTTTTCTTCTTAAATCGCCCTCAACTAAATAATCGGAGTCGATAATATCTCGAATTTTAGTAAGCTCATCTTCTGATAAGTTATTAATTCTCTTATCTTCAGTTATTCCAACTTTTTTACAAATATTTTTTGAGCCTGTTAGGCCTATTCCATGAACGTAAGTAAGTGCAACATGAACCCTTTTATTGGTTGGTACATTAACTCCTGCAATTCGTGCCACTATTTTCTCCTTTTTAACCAAATTTAGGATCTATCTAAACGAAATAAATCCGGGATTATAATCTTAACAAAGATACAGTCAATATTTTTAAACAATCACAAAATTTTAAGAATATCTTGAGATACCTTTTCTATAATTTGCATGCCATTTATTGTATTAATTTTTTTTAGATTTTTATAATATTCTATTAAAGGCAAAGTGTCTTTTTTGTAAACTTTTATCCGGTTTTTTAAAATTAAAGAGTTATCATCATTTCTTATATTTTCATTTTCAGAGACTCTTTTATTTATTCTTTCTAATAATAAATTTTCATCAACTTCAATTTGTATAACGTTATCTATTTTAATTTTTAAGTCTTCTAGCAATGCATCTAGTCCTTTAGCCTGGTTTAAAGTTCTAGGAAAACCATCCAGTATAAACCCTTTTTTACAGTCTGGCATTTGTAATCTTTTTTTAATCATTGCGATTATAATTTCATCTGACACTAAATCTCCGCGGTCCATTATAAATTTGGCCCTTTTACCTAAGTCAGACTGAGATTTAACTTCATCTCTTAACATATCGCCCGTAGAGATCTGCACCATATTGAATTTATCGATTAGCATTTTAGCTTGTGTACCTTTGCCGGCACCTGGAGGCCCAAATAATATTAAGTTCATTTAACGCCTACTCCCTCTTAATTTTGATTTTTTGATTAGACCAGAATATCTATGTGCAATTAAATGTGATTGAGCTTGAGATACTGTATCCATAGATACGGTCACAACGATTAATAAACTAGTTCCACCTAGATAAAAAGGAATTGAATATTTTGATATTAAAATTTCCGGTAAAATACAAACTGCCGCTAAATATGTAGCTCCAATAGCTGTCAGTCTTGTTAATACAAAATCTAAATAATCAGCAGTTGGAGGACCAGGTCTTATGCCTGGCACATAGCCTCCGTTCTTTTTTAAATTATCTGCAGTTTCATCAGGGTTAAAAACTATAGCTGTATAAAAGAATGCAAAAAAAACGATTAAACTTATATATAATGCTAAATATAAAGGCTGACCTCTTCCAAAATATGAGTTCAAGGTTAAAATCCAATCTGAACTATTATTATCCAAACCAGAAAAAGATGATAATGACGTAGGCAACAGCAAAAGAGCTGAAGCAAAAATAGGTGGAATTACGCCAGGAACATTTATTTTCAAAGGCAAGTGAGATGAATCACCTGCGAACATTTTATTACCCATTTGTCTTTTTGGATATTGTACGATTATTTTTCTTTGTGAACGCTCTATAAATACAATAAAAACAATAACCGCTATTGCAAGTGCTAAAATTGCAATAATTAAGAACGTAGAAATTGATCCAGTTCTACCTTGTTCTAAAATTTGTGCTATTGCTCTTGGTAATTCTGCGACAATTCCAGAAAAAATAATAAGAGAAACACCGTTCCCTATTCCCCTTGAGGTAATTTGTTCTCCCAACCAGAGCAAAAACATAACTGATCCAACCAAGGTAACTACAGTAGTTACTTTAAAAAAAACTCCAGGATTGTTAACTAATGAGCCTGATGTACCCATAGTACTTTCAAGAGCAACTGCAAATCCATAAGCTTGAACAGTTGCAAGTAAAACAGTTAAGTATCTAGTATATTGATTAATCGTTTTTCTTCCTGACTCTCCATCTTTTTTTAACTGGGACATTTGAGGAGAGATAGAGGTCATCAACTGCATTATAATTGAAGCTGATATGTATGGAAGTATTGTTAGTGCAAAAATTGTCATACGGCCTAAAGCACCCCCTGAAAACATGTTAAACATTCCGAGAACACCATTATTAGCATTATTAACAATCTCTGATAAAGCAACAGCATTTATACCTGGAACAGGTATGTAGGTACCTAATCTGTATACGATTAAAGCAAGAAGAGTAAATATAATTCTTTGACGCAGTTCAGTTGCCTGACCTAGTACCCCGAACATACTTTCATTAGCCATTAATTAAACTCCAGTTTCCTTAAGGGGTTTTGAATCTAATTTCTTATTTTTAATAATGGAAACTGACCCACCTACTTTCTCCACACTTTCTTTTGCTGAAATAGAAGCTGCAGCCACTTCAATATTAATTTTAGTTTTAATTTCACCTTTAGCCAAAAGTTTAACCTTAGATTTTAATGTTTTAAGAATACCCAAATCTAAAAATGTTTGTGAATTAATTATTTTTTTTGGATCAATTTTGTTTTCATTAATTAGGTTTTCTATTCTATTAAAATTTAATACAATGAAAGGAATTCTATTTATATTGGTAAATCCTCTTTTAGGTAACCTTCTGTGTATA
Organism: alpha proteobacterium SCGC AAA536-G10; assembly: GCA_000384615.1. Taxonomy (GTDB): domain Bacteria; phylum Pseudomonadota; class Alphaproteobacteria; order Puniceispirillales; family Marisalimonadaceae; genus Marisalimonas. The sequence continues at coordinate 10,968 of ARQU01000017.1, forward strand.
GGCATTTGTCCGCCTTCAAAACCTTTAATAGATACTCCAGAACGAGATTTTTGACCTTTATGACCCTTCCCGGAAGTTTTGCCTGTTCCAGAACCTATACCTCTACCTACTCTTTTCCTATTCTTTGTAGCATTTTTATTATCTTTAATTTCATTTAAATTCATAACATTCCCCTAATCGACACCAATTTTTTATTTAGTTTATTTCAACCAGATGCTTTACCTTATTTATCATTCCCCTAATTGAAGGGGTGTCGTTTAAAACTTTACTTCTACCAATCTTATTTAAGCCAAGTCCAATTAATGTTTTTTTTTGGTCTGATTTTCTACCAATAGGGCTTTTCTTTTGAGTGATAACTAGAGTGCTCTTATTTGACATTTCAATACCTAACTATCTATAGAGTTTTTATTTATTTCAGATTTTGGCTGATTACCGAATATCTCAGCTACTTTTCTACTTCTTTTATTAGCTATATTTCTGGGTGAATACATCGAATTGAAAGCGTCAAAGGTAGCTTTTATCATATTATGAGGATTTGAGGTTCCTATTGATTTTGCAACAACGTCTTGAACTCCAAGGGTTTCAAATACGGCTCGCATAGGTCCACCCGCAATTATACCAGTTCCAGAGGGAGCGCTTCTTAAAACAACTCTTCCAGCACCGTAATGACCTTTCATATCGTGATGTAAAGTTCTCCCTTCTTTCATTGGAACCTTAACCATATTTTTCTTTGCATCGTCATTCGCTTTTTTTATTGCTTCAGGCACCTCCTTAGCTTTACCAGTACCAAAACCAACTTTTCCTCTTTGATCGCCAACTACTACAAGGGCTGCAAAACCAAATCGTCTTCCACCTTTGACAACTTTGGCTACACGATTGATACCGACTAGCTTGTCAACTAAATCGCTGTCATCTTTATTATTTTTTTTATCTTGTTTATCAATTCTTGCCATTATAAACCCCTAAAATATTAATCCACCTTCTCTGGCTGCTTCTGCTAGATTTTTTACTCTGCCGTGATAAACATATCCACCTCTATCAAAAACAACGTTCTTTATACCTTTTGTAGTAGCTTTTTCAGCTATTAGTTTACCCACTAATGAAGCAACTTTTTTGTTCCCACAATTTTTAAACTGCTTTTTTATATTATTTTCAAGGCTTGAAGCCGAAGCAACAGTTATGCCTTCTTTATCGTCAATTATTTGGCCATAAATATGTTTGCTAGACCTAAAAATAGACAATCTCAGTTTGCCAAATGATTTTACTTTCAAGGCTTTTCTATTTCTAATTTTTCTTCTATTGTATAAGGACATTGAACTATTCATAATCACCTCTATTTTTTCTTACCTTCTTTACGCAAAACAAACTCGTTAGCATATCTTATTCCTTTACCTTTAAATGGTTCGGGAGGTCTTTTTGATCTTATCATCGATGCAAACTCACCAAGTTTTTGTTTGTCAGCGCTAGAGATTGTGAATTTTGTATTTCCATCCATTTTCACGAAAATACCCTCTGGAACTTCAATTTCTACAGGGTGACTAAGTCCTAAGCTAAGTGACAATGTTTTACCTTGTAATACTCCTCTGTAACCAACCCCTACAATTTCCATATCTTTTGTAAAACCATCACTTACGCCTAATACAGCATTTTTGATAAGAGCTCTTGTTGTTCCCCAAATAGCCTTAGTTCTTGCGTTATTATTCTTTGGTTCGATTGATATTATATTATCCTTTATTAAAATTTTAACAGCATCACTTACTGGTGCATTTAATTCACCATTTGATCCTTTTGCCCAAAAGTTATTACCTTCTTGCTTGACTTCAATACCATCTGGAATTTTGATTATTGCCTGACCAATTCTAGACATCTATTTATACTCCTAAAATACTTGGCAAAGAACTTCACCACCTACGTGTGCAGCCCTAGCTTCATTATCACTCATCACACCTCTAGGAGTAGACAATATAGATATTCCAAGACCATTATACGTTCTTGGCAAGTCATGTATACTTGAATAAACTCGCCTTCCAGGTGTCGATACTCTTCTAATTTCACTTATAACTGGCTTACCTTCGTAATATTTTAATTCTATCTTAAATTCATGAATCCCAGGTCTCTTTTCGAATTTAGAAAAATTACGAATGTAACCTTCTCTTTTTAAAACATCTAGAACGTTTTCTCTAAATCTAGATGCAGGAGCTTGAACAACTGTTTTATTAGCTGTCTGACCATTTCTAATTCTAGTTAACATATCTCCAAGCGTATCACTCATTGACATAATTAATACCTTTCTACCAACTTGATTTTACCATGCCCGGGATTTGTCCAGACAAAGCTAATTCTCTTAATGCTATACGTGACATTTTTACTTTTCTGTAATAGCCACGAGGTCTACCCGTTATTAGACATCTATTTCTCAGTCTAATTTTTGCTCCATTTCTCGGCATTTCAGATAATTTCAGTTGAGCCTCAAAACGTTCTTCAATAGGAAGAGATTTATTACTACAAATAGCTTTTAATCTACCTCTTCGTGATTTATTTTTTTTAACCTGTAATTCTTTATTCAAGTTTTTTTGGATAGCACTTTTTTTGGCCATCTATTTCTCCTAGTAAAAATTATTGTGAATTAAATGGAAAATCAAATCCGGTTAATAACTCTTTTGCTTCATCATCTGATTTAGCTGATGTAACAAATATGATATCCATGCCTCTAACTGAGTCTACATTATCATACTCAATTTCAGGAAAAACAAATTGTTCCTTTAAACCAAGTGCAAAATTGCCATTGCCATCAAAACTCTTTGAATTGACGCCTCTAAAGTCTCTAACTCTGGGCAAAGCAATATTAATAAACCTATCTATGAACTCATACATTTTATTTTTTCTAAGGGTAACTTTCACTCCGATAGGCATGCCTTCTCTTAATTTAAAGCTGGCATTAGCTTTTTTTGATTTAGTTACTATAGGTTTTTGGCCACTTATCGCAGCCAATTCCTTAACCGCAACTTCAATTTTTTTACTGTCTTTTACGGCTTCACCAATACCCATATTAATTACAACCTTCTCAAGTTTAGGTATTTCTAAATCATTTTTATATTTATATTTATCTTTTAAAGTATTTGTAATTTCTTTTTTATATTTTTCATACAAGCGGACTTCCATGTAAATCTCCATTTTACTTGTCTAATAATGAACCTGATAAAACAGACATTCTTTTTTTGACACCATCTTTAAACTCATACTTAACTCTGGTTGGCTTACCATTATCTGGATCAACGTGCGAAACATTCGAAATATGAACAGAAGCCTCAATTTCTTCAATTTTTCCAGGGCTTTCTTGTGTGGCTTTTCTGTGACGCTTTATGATATTAACACCTTGAACAACCACCCTATCTTTGTCTTTTATTACAGATAGAATATTACCTAATTTACCTTTATCTTTACCAGCAATAACAATGACTGAATCACCCTTCCTAATTTTAAACTTTTTATTCATTATAATACCTCCGGAGCAAGAGATACTATTTTCATAAATTTTCTGCTACGTAATTCACGAGTAACGGGTCCAAAAATTCTTGTACCTATAGGTTCATTACTTTTATTAACTAAGACAGCAGCATTTTTGTCAAATCTAATACAAGTTCCGTCATTTCTTCTGACTTCTTTTGAAGTTCTAACTATGACAGCCCTATGAACGTCACCTTTTTTGACACGACCTCTTGGAATTGCTTCTTTTATTGAAACGACAATAACATCTCCAACGGCAGCTGATGTTCGCCCTGAACCACCTAAAACTTTGATGCACTGAACTCTTCTAGCACCTGAGTTATCTGCTACTTCAAGATTACTCTGCATTTGTATCATATTATAACTCCAAAAAAACTTTAATTAGTATATAACTTCAAAACGCTTATTTTTTGAAATAGGCTTGCATTCTCTAATATTTACAACATCTCCGATACTGGCTTTATTTTCGCTATCATGAGCAGAAAACTTTTTCGATTTTGTTACAAATTTTTTATACATTGGATGCATAATTTTTCTTTCAACCATAACTGTTATAGTTTTATCTGATTTATTACTTGTAACTTTGCCAGTTAAAATTCTTTTAGGCATTTAATTTTCCTCAAACTTTTGTTGATATAACATTGTTCAAAATCGTCTTTATACAAGCTATTTCTCTTCTAATTTGTTTAAATCTAGCAGGATTTTCATTCTGCCCATTTGAAACTTGAAAGCGAAGATTAAATTGCTCTTTCCTTAACAACTTGAGTTGCTCTTTTAGTTCGTCATCAGTCTTAATTTTTAAGTCTTTGGGCTTATATTTTGCCATTTATCCCTCTTTAATTATTACTCACCTAATCTTTTAACAACTTTAGTGTGCATAGGAAGTTTTGCAGCGGCTAATCCTAAGGCTTCTTTCGCGGCGACTTCTGAAACACCATCAAGTTCAAACATAATTCTTCCTGGCTTAACTCTACATACCCAATATTCAGGTGACCCCTTACCTTTACCCATTCTAACTTCTGCTGGCTTACTTGAAACTGGGACATCTGGAAAAATTCTTATCCACACTCTTCCTGCTCTTCTTAAATGTCTGGTTATAGCTCTTCTAGCAGCTTCTATTTGTCTAGCTGTAACTCTTTCTGGCTCTATAGCTTTAAGTCCAAATGATCCAAAATTGAGCTTAGTTCCTCCCTTTGCTAAACCGTGAATTCTCCCTTTATGGGCTTTTCTGAACTTTGTTCTTTTAGGCTGCAACATTTATTTACCTCTGATCCATAGATTTAATATTTCCACCTTTGACTGCGCCTTGCATTTTCTTATCTTGAGCCATGGGATCATGTTCCATGACTTCACCCTTAAAAATCCAAACTTTTATCCCAGTAGCGCCATAAGTTGTAAATGCTGTTGCTTCTCCATAATCCACATCTGCTCTCAAAGTATGCAAAGGCACTCTACCCTCTCTATACCATTCAGTTCTTGCAATTTCAGCACCACCAAGTCTACCTGCGCAATTTATTCTAACACCCTCTGCACCAAGTCTAATCGCGCTTTGAACAGCTCTTTTCATCGCCCTTCTAAAAGCCACTCTTCTTTCAAGCTGTTGAGCGATACCGTCAGCAACCAATTTGGCATCAATCTCTGGCTTTCTAATTTCAATTATATTAAGACTTACTTCAGCACCAATTTGTTTGCTTAAAGTATTTTTTAAACTTTCAATATCTTGGCCCTTTTTACCAATAACTAACCCAGGTCTTCCTGCATATATACTGATCTTAGCTCTTCCTGCAGGCCTTTCAATAACTATTTTACTAACTGCAGCTGACTTAAGCTTTTCAAATAAATATTTTCTAAGATTTATGTCTTGATGAAGTAAGTTAGCATAAGACTTTCCACCAAACCATCTGGAATCCCAAGTTCGATTTATACCTAGCCTAAAACCAACCGGCTGTGTTTTTTGACCCATACTAGTTACCTTCCTGTTCAGACAATAAAATCGTGAGATGAGAAAAAGGCTTTATTATTTTAGCTCCGCGCCCTCTTGCACGAGCATGAAATCGCTTCATAACTAATCCTTTCCCTACATAAGCTTCTTTAACAATAAGTTTGTCTATATCTAAAGAATGATTATTTTCAGCGTTAGCAATTGCAGATCTTAGTGCCTTCTCTACGTCATCAGAAATTCTTCTTTTCGAAAATTGTAGAATTGAAATAGCCTTTGATGCTGTTTGCCTTCTAATCATCTGGGCTACAAGGTTAAGTTTTTGTGGACTAATTCTAATGTTTTTTAATACAACTTTTGCCTCGTTGTCCAATTCTCTTCTTTTATTTTTCTCTTTTCCCATCTATTCCTCTATCGCTTTGACTTTTTATCAGCTGTATGACCATAGTATGTCCTTGTAGGTGAAAATTCGCCTAATTTATGACCCACCATAGTTTCAGTAATTGTAACGGGTATAAATTTTTTTCCGTTATAAACACCAAATGTTAGTCCAACAAATTGGGGCATAACAGTAGACCTCCGTGACCAAGTTTTAATTACATCATTTCTGCCAGACTCTCTTGCTACGTCTGCTTTTTTTAGTAAATAACCGTCCACAAAGGGACCTTTCCATATAGATCTAGACATAGATTTAACCTTATACTTTTCTTCTTCTAATTATTAATTTATCCGTTCTTTTATTATTTCTTGTTCTATAACCTTTTGTAGGCTTCCCCCAAGGCGTGACAGGGTGCCTGCCACCTGATGTTCTTCCTTCACCTCCACCGTGTGGATGATCAACTGGATTCATAGCAACACCTCTTACAGAAGGTCTTTTACCAAGCCATCTATTTCTACCAGCTTTACCTAAATTTGTATTTTGATTGTCTGGATTTGATACCGAACCAATTGTACATAGACAGGAAGAAAGCACAAATCTTACTTCACCAGATACCAATCTCAAGATCGAATAAGACAAGTCTTTACCAATTAATTGTACATAGGATCCTGCAGAACGTGCAATCTGACCACCTTTCCCAGGTTTAAGCTCAACATTATGTAAAACAGTTCCAACTGGAACCGATGAAAGTGGCATACAATTTCCAGGCTTAATATCAGCTTTATTGGTTGAAATAACTTTATCACCAATATTTAACCTTTGTGGTGCTATAATATATCTTAATTCATCATCTTCATACTTTATAAGTGCTATATATGCAGTACGATTAGGGTCATATTCTATACGTTCAACTACTCCGATAATATTAAATTTGTTCCTTTTGAAATCAATTATTCTGTAACGCCTTTTATGGCCACCACCTCTTTGCCACATTGTAATTTTACCAGAGTGATTTCTTCCTCCATTTTTACTAAGACCCTCAGTCAATTTTTTTTCAGGCTTACCTTTATAAATTTCAGATTTGTCTACAAGTACTAATCCTCTTTGCCCAGGTGTATTTGGTTTATACTGTTTTAGTGACATGTTAGACTCCTACCGATAAATCAATTGTGTTACCAGGCTCAAGTGTTACTATTGCCTTTTTAGTGTTTACCCTTCGACCTAAAACACCTTTAAATCTCTTTACCTTTCCCTTAAGTAGAATTGTGTTAACTGACTTAACTTTAACTGTAAAAATCTTTTCTATAGATAATTTTATGTTTAATTTATTAGCTTTAAGTGGAACTGAAAACACCATTTTATTAAATTCAGACATTTGAGTTGCTTTTTCAGTTACCAAAGGTTTAAGAACTACTTGGTAGGCTTTATTGGAACTAATTCTAGTAGTATTTTTTTTTCTTGGCCTTATGCTCATGACAATCGTTCCTCAACAAATTTAAGCGCATCATCAATTATAATTAAACTTTCTTTTCTAACTATATCAAAAACATTAACACCTTTGTATGAGATCACGTCTAAATTTTTAATATTACTTGCAGCGTTTACAAAATTTTTATCAACATCAGTACCTGATATTACAAGAACCTTACTCACCCCCATAGCGTCTAATTTTTTTTTAAGAGTAGATGTCTTACCATCACATTTTGAACCATCTAGTATAATAAGTTTTCCAAGTTTTAACTTATCAGATAAGGCAGATTTCAAACCTAGCACTTTAACTTTTTTATTAAGTTTATGGGAGTGTGTGTGAAATAATGGCCCATGAGCCATTCCTCCACCTCTAAACTGTGACACAGCTCCTGAACCATGCCTTGCTTTACCAGTACCTTTTTGCTTATACATCTTAGCTGTGGTCATTGTTATTTCACTTCGAGTTTTGACAGAATGATTACCCAACCTTCTTTTTGCCAATTGCCATCTTACTACTCTAGCCATTATATCTGGCCTAGGTGTTATGCCAAAAATATTGTCATTAAGTATTATTTCCTTACCTGACTTATTATTTAAATTTAGAGATTTAATTTTCAACTTTAGCTCCTTCATTATTAGATATTTTATCAACTGTATCTTCAGGAACTTTTACAGTTTTGTCTCTAGTATCATTAGAAGTTTCAGGCTTTCTAAAACCAGCCGGAAAAGGAACCTCATTAGGAAGTTTATGTTTAATAGCATCAGTTAATGTAACAATACCATTTTTAGACCCTGGAACTGAACCCTCTACTAAAATTAAATCATCTTCCTCTATAAGTTTTATAACTTTGAGATTTTGGGTTGTAACCCTTACGTTTCCATATTGCCCGGCCATTTTCTTACCTTTCCAAGTTCTACCTGGATCTTGGCTGTTTCCCGTCGAACCATGAGCCCTATGACTAATTGAAACACCGTGTGTAGCCTGCATTCCTCCGAAATTGTGACGCTTCATTGAACCTGCAAAACCTTTACCTTGAGAAATTCCTGCCACATCAATCTTTTGTCCCAGTATGAAATGATTTGTACCAATTTTATCGCCAACATCTAATAACGCATCTTCACTAACCCTAAACTCTACCACTTTTTCTTTAGGCTCTGTGTTGGCTTTGGCAAAAAAACCTTTTAAAGGTTTATTCATATTCTTCAGTTTTTTATTATTAAATCCTAATTGGACTGCAATATAGCCGTCTTTTTCTACAGATTTTGTAGATAAAACTTCTACATCTTCAAGTCTTAAAACAGTTACAGGAACATGTTCACCTTTATCATTGAAAACTCTTGACATGCCCAATTTTCTAGCTATCACACCACAACGCATATTTATATCCCTTAAATCTTAATTTCGACATCAACTCCAGATGCCAAATCTAATTTCATAAGTGCATCTACTGTTTGAGGGGTCGGCTCAATTATATCTAATACGCGCTTATGAGTTCTCATCTCAAATTGTTCGCGACTTTTTTTGTCAACATGAGGGCCCCTAAGTACTGTAAATCTATTAAGTGATGTGGGCAATGGAATTGGACCTCTAATTTTTGCACCTGTTCTTCTCGCGGTGTTTACAATTTCAGAAGTAGATTGGTCTAAAATCCTATGATCAAAAGCCTTTAATCTAATTCTAATATTTTGACTGTCCATTAAATCCTCATTACATTAACTATTAATTATTATCGATTAAGACTGAATACTCGAAACAACCCCAGCACCAACTGTTCTTCCACCTTCTCTTATCGCAAATCTTAAACCTTCATCCATTGCGATTGGTGCAATTAACTCAACAGTTATTGCTATATTATCTCCAGGCATAACCATTTCCGTTCCTGATGGAAGTTCTACAGCCCCGGTTACGTCAGTAGTTCTAAAATAAAATTGTGGACGATAATTACTAAAAAAAGGTGTATGCCTTCCACCCTCATCTTTAGTTAATATATAAGCCTCACCTTTAAATTTTGAATACGGTTTAATTGAACCAGGTGCAGATAAAACTTGACCTCGTTCAACTTCTTCTCTTTTTGTTCCTCTTAAAAGAACACCAACATTATCGCCAGCCTCCCCGGAATCTAATAACTTACGAAACATTTCAACGCCCGTACATGTTGTCTTAGTTGTTTCTTTTATGCCAACAATCTCTATTTCTTCACCAACTTTGACAACACCTCTTTCAACACGACCTGTAACAACAGTCCCTCTTCCAGATATAGAAAAAACGTCTTCAATAGGCATTAAAAAAGGCTTATCTTTGTCACGAGCTGGTTGAGGGATATAAGTATCAACAGCATTCATTAATTCTGTAATCGAATTCAAACCAATAGCTTCGTCACGATTCTCTAAAGCCGCTAGTGCACTTCCTTTTATAATAGGAATGTCATCGCCAGGAAAATCATAACTACTTAAAAGCTCACGAATTTCTAATTCCACTAATTCTAATAATTCTTCATCATCAACTTGATCAACTTTATTCATGTAAACTACTAATGATGGAACACCAACCTGACGTGCTAAAAGTATATGCTCTTTAGTTTGAGGCATAGGACCATCAGCAGCATTCACAACTAAAATAGCACCATCCATTTGAGCCGCGCCGGTGATCATGTTCTTGACATAGTCAGCGTGACCTGGACAGTCAACATGAGCATAATGACGATTTTCAGTAGAATATTCAACATGAGCAGTAGATATAGTTATACCTCTCTCTCTTTCTTCAGGCGCTTTATCAATTTGGTCATAAGCAGAAAAGTCAGCACGACCAGCATCAGCCATAACTTTTGTAATTGCTGCAGTTAAAGTAGTTTTACCATGATCAACATGGCCTATTGTACCTATGTTTACATGTGGTTTGCTACGATCAAATTTTTCTTTAGACATCTTATATGACCTTTCTTTATATAATTGTTTTAAAAATAAAAATGGTGGTGGGGGTAGGATTCGAACCTACGTACGCTACGCGGGCAGATTTACAGTCTGCTGCCTTTAACCACTCGGCCACCCCACCAAATTTTTAAATAATTTCTTTTCTATTAATTTTAAAAAATACCCTGTTAAATTAATTAATTATGGTAAGTTTATATACACAAGCATTGCGAAATATAAAAGCTTTATTTCAATGTCAATAAAAAAACATATAAAAACCAATTTACTTTAGACAAAAACATGAAACGAAATTTTACAAGATCAAAAAAAAATGAAAAAATTCTATTTTCAAAAAACAATAATGTTATTAAAGAAGGTCAAAATATAACTCTAAAAAATAATTTGAATCTAAAACCCAATCAATTAGTTTTATATGGAAATCATGCAGTACTCTCAGCTCTGCAAAATAAGCAAAGAAAATTACATTATCTTATTTCAACAAAAGAAAATTATATGCAATGGGAAAAAAGTATTAAAGATTTTGGACTTAAAATTGAAATAATAATAAAAACTAAAGAACAACTTGATATAATAAACAATTTCAAACCCCACCAAAATGTAATTTTGATTGTAGAGCCTCTTAAAAGAATATCATTGGATGAGTTTTTAATAGAACAACAATTTATATCTAAACATCCTTTGAGAATAATTATTTTAGATCAAGTTACAGATCCTCAAAATGTTGGTGCCATAATTAGGTCAGCTTATGCTTTTAAAATGGATGCGTTGGCATTATCTCAAACAAATAGCCCAACAGAGTCCATTGGCATGTCGAAAGCTTCTTCAGGCACAATTGAAAAATTAAAAATTATAGAACTATCTAATATGTCAAGAGCAATAAGAAAACTTCAAGATGCAAATTTTCATGTCTATGGTTTGGCTAATGGAGGATATGGGAGCGTTCTTGATCTTGAAAAAGAGGATGGAAATGTTGCTGTTATTGTTGGATCAGAGGGAAAAGGCTTAAGAAGATTAACAAAGGAAAAAGTAGATCAACTCTTAAAAATACCAATTAATCCTGACAGCGAGTCATTAAATGTTTCAAATGCCGCTTCAATATCTATGTTTCAATTACAAAAAAATATAATAAAAAATTAAATAAGTTCTTGTCTATAAAATAAATATCTATTATTGATTTGATCAGTGCCGGCTTAGCTCAGCTGGTAGAGCAGTTGATTTGTAATCATCAGGTCGGGAGTTCGAGTCCCCCAGCCGGCACCATGTTTTATTAAATAATTTCTAATAATTTTTTCTTCAAATTTGACTTATATATATAATCTTCAACTTTAAGATTTTCTAAATATTCTTCTGCACTATTCGTTAACTTCTCGCCTTTTAAAAAATGATTCAGAAAATGTTTTTGAAATTGAAAAACGCTATCTCCTGCAAACCCTTTTTTAAACCATTTATAACTTACTTGTTTTTCGATGTTATCACCAAATTTTCTTTTGAAAATCTCTCCATTTCCATTTAATCTTAATGAACCCATGGAACCTTCAATAAGCATTTCACCGATTGTTAGTCTTCGATCTATCGCTATGTGATCAGACAGTCTATTACCGTCGAATAAACCTCTTATTCCATTTTTAAATTCAAAGAAAACAATTCCTGCATCTTCTCCATTTATATTTGTGTTTAGTTTAGACAAATTCGCAAAAACACTTTTTATATCACCAAATAAGAACCTAAAAACATCAATTAAATGAATAGCTGTTTCATGTATTAAAAATCGTTCCATTTTTTGAAAATAAGGTTGTCTTTCTAAATAGGCTTTTTCACCTTGCCCGTCGCCGGGGCGCATCCTAAAACTAACTTGATATAAATCACCTAGTAATGAAGTTTTTAGAATTTCATCAATTTTAATATACCATGGTTGAAATCTAAAATTTTCATGAACTACTATTTTTACTTTTTTTCTTTTTGTAAAACTTATTGCTTCTTTAGCTTCTTTAATAGAAGTGGTAAAAGGCTTTTGGCAAATAATGTCAACTTTGTTTCTTGCCGCAATTTTAATAAATTTAAGATGATTTAAAGGTGGAACAATTATATCAACAAGTTCTGGTTTAGTCGTTTTTATCATAGTTTCAAAATCAGAAAAAACCTCACAATTTTGAAACTGTTTAGAATATTTACTGGCCTCATTTTCATTCAATGAACATATTCCTATCAAATTTACATTTAATCTTTTCCAAGCATCATAGTGAAATTGACTAAAGTAACCTGTTCCTACAACTACTAATCTAATACTTTTTTTCATTGAATTTGACTTTGACTAATTCTTTAATTTTTATACTTCATTGCAATATGAGGAATTCCATCTTCATAAAATGTATTACCATAGGAAATGAAATTAAGACTTTTATAAAAATCTTCTACAGCGACTTGACTGTGTAAAATTAATAAGTTGTCTTTTTTATTAATTAAATATGTCTCTATTATTTTATTAATCAGCAAGGATCCTACTTTCAGCCTCCTAAATTCAGGTAAAACTGCTACCCTTTCTATCTTAAAAGTATTTTCAGTTTTTGGACGAACTCTAGCGGTCGCAATAAAAATTTTATCTTTGCTAATTAAAAAATGTTCACATAAATGATCTAGATTATCAAACTCAATTTTTTCAGAAATTTTTTGTTCCTCACAAAAAACTTTTTTTCTAATTTTGTAAGAAATATTTAAGTCTTCAGGTGAAGTTATTTTTAAAAATCTATATGTTTTCATGTCTAAATTTTCTTAAATTAATTTAAAAATAAACTGCTACTACAAAGGTAAAGTACTACCGTCATAGTTAAAAAATTTTCCTGTATCTTCCTTCTTCAAATTTAAGAAGTGTTTTAGTAAACCTGTAGCACTCTCTTCTGGTGATATATCAGCTAAATTTCCTCCCATGTCTGTTCTGACCCAACCAGGATGATAAGATGTCACAACAATGTTTTCATTAATAAATTGATTGGATATAGTTCTCATTAAGTTATTAGCTGCTGCTTTAGAAGCTCTATAAATTGCTGCATTAGATGAAGTATGAGTTTGGCTACCCATTAGTGAGGAAATAATAGCTACTTTGGATCCATCAATTTTGTTTAAGTTATCATATAGATTTCTGATAGTTAGAAAAGGTCCTGCAACATTTACCATCATGACGTCTAAAATGTTTTTTTCATTATGCTCTTTACTAAAAATATCACCCTTCCCATTATTAACGCCTGCATTACAAACAAGTAAATCAATTGGATTTTTAAACTCTTTAGCAGCTTTTAAAATACTTTGTGTATTTGTAACATCCATTTTAATAGTATTTAAATCTGGATATTCATCAGCAAGTTTTTTTAATTCAATGGAATTATCTAAATCTCGGCAACATGCCTCAACCCTAATTTTTTTTGTAAGTGCTAATTTTGTTAAAGCTAAACCTATTCCTCTATTAGCTCCCGTAATAAGAATTGTTTTAATGATAAAATCTCCTTAAAAGAATAAGTCTGATAAATTAATATTCTATTTTTTGGTCTTTATATAATTTCGCCAAGCAGCAAAAATACCACTAGCTACAACTATACTTCCACCTAGAAAAATTGACAAAGTAACTTTATCATTAAAAATATATATTCCTATGATAGATGCAAAAAATAATTGGAAATATGTGAATGGTTGCAAAACACTTGCTTCCGCATTTTCATAGGCTTTTATTAATAAAAAGTGACCAGCAGTGCTAAGGACACATAATAAAGCCATCAAGGTCCAATCTTTAAAAAATATTGGCTCCCAAAAAAAATGGTCCTATAATCGACATTACTACACAACCTACCATGGCAACCCAAAAAAAACTTGTTTCAGAAGTGTCTGTTTCAGAAACTTTTCTGGTTAAAATAGTGTAAAAACCTAATACAAAAGCTCCCGCTACAGGAAGTAAAGCATCGAAACTTATTATAAAATCTGCAGGGTTTAAAATAATTAAAACACCAATGAAACCAAATAAAACTGCCATCCATCTTTGAATCCCTATTTTTTCTTTCAATATTGGCCCCGAAAACGCAACAACTATTAGAGGAAAGGAGGATAATATTGAATGAGTTTGAACCAGACCTAACGTCGTGAAGGAGTAAACTCCGATTAGTATGGCCAAAATTAGTAATATTCCTCTTATAAATTGTATACATGGTTGTTTAGTAGTTATAACTTTTTTAAGGCCATTTTTTTTTCTTAAACTAATTGAAATAACAAGTATTGCTAAAACCCAACTTCTAATCATATTAATAACAAAAACATTGTATGTTTCTGCTAGATATCTTGATACTCCGTCCATTGTAGCAAAAAATAAAGTAGCGAGTATTATTAATAAAATTCCATTTTTAACGTTATTAATCAAAACGAGTTAATTCCTAAAATTATTTTATGTCTGAATAAAAAAGCAATTGTTAACTTATGAATTATACTTTTTATTTTGTTGTGTTTACATATAAATTTTATTATTGACGATTAACATATAATTTTATTTACAAGAGAAATATATGAGCAATAATTTAAAACCACTGGGTTTTGTTGGCATCGGATTAATGGGAAACTGTCTTGTAAAACGTTTAACAGAAAAAGAATATACTGTTAATATTTATGATAAAAATAAAAATAACCTAAAAAATTTGACGAATAAAAAAAGAATTTCGTTATCGACAAGTCCAGCTAAATTATCTCAAGATTGTGAGATAATATTTATATGTGTAGATAAAACAGAAAGTGTAGAGGATGTAGTTTTTAAGGAAAGTGGAATAATTAAAAATGCTTCTAAAACCACTATTTTAGTGGACTTATCTACTACCTTAGCCAACAAAACGGTAAACTTTTCAAATAAATTAAGCTTTCAAAAAGGAGCATCATGGATTGATGCTCCTATGTCTGGAGGACCAGACAAAGCTCTAGATGGTAGCTTAGCTTTAATGATCGGTGGAGAAAAAAGGATTGTTAAGAAAGTATCACCAATCCTAAAAAATATTTCATCTAATTTCACTTACTTTGGGCCAACTGGATCAGGGCAAATCGTAAAAATGATAAATCAAATCTTAGTCCTCAATAATTACACAATTTTAGCAGAGGCATTGTCATTTGCCGAGGCTTGGGGGATTGATGCAAAAAAAATTCCAGATGCACTACGAGACGGTCATGCGGGTTCAAATTTGTTAAAACACTTATTTCCAAGAATGATAAATAGAGATTTTAAACCACAAGGTTATACCTCTCAAATTCTTAAAGATTTAACTATGGTCTCAGAACTTGGAGATAAAAAAAACACACCTCTTCCAATGACAAATCTAACTAAACAATTATTTACAATATTATCTGAAAATTCGAAGGAAAATTTAGACGGGACATCTATTATAAAATTATTTAACAAAGATGATAAATTTTAAAGAAATAATAAATTGAAAAATTTACCTATTATTGACGCTCATCACCATTTTTGGGACTTAAGCCTTAAAAAAAATCCTTGGTTAGATAAAAATAACCAAATACATTTTAGATATGGTGATTACAGTTCAATTTGTAAAAACTTTTTGCTAGCTGACTACAAAAAAGTAAGTAAAAATCACAACATAGTTAAAACTATTCATATGGAAACTGAGTGGGACCCCAAAGATCCTGTGGGAGAAACAAAATGGCTTCAAGAATTATTCGATATTTCAGGCTTTCCAAATGCTTTAGTTGGACAAGCTTGGTTTGATAGAGAAGATATTGAATTAGTTTTAAAAGGTCATACACAATTCCCTTTGATTAGAAGCATAAGGCATAAACCAAAGTCATCACTATCTCCAAATATTAAAACATTGAATTTAAAAGGAACTCTTAATGATCCATTTTTCAGAAAGGGATATTCTTTGCTTAAAAAATACAAACTTCATTTTGATCTTCAAACACCTTGGTGGCATTTAGACGAGGCTACAAAATTAGCAAAAGATTTTCCGGATACAATTATTATTTTGAACCATACTGGTCTTCCTGTTGATAGATCGAAGGAAGGCCTGAGTAATTGGAAAGCTAACTTAGAGAATTTTGCTGAACAACCTAATACTGCAATCAAAATATCTGGCATTTGTGTTCCTGGTAAACAATGGACAGTCAAACTCAATAAAAGTATTATTCTGGATGCTATTAATATTTTTGGATATCAAAGATGTATGTTTGCATCTAATTTCCCAGTGGATAGCGTTTTAGCAAGCTTTGACGACATATATTATGGTTTTAAGGAAATAACTTCCGAAATGAGTGATGATAAAATTAAATGTTTATTTCATGATAATGCCATAAAATATTATAACCCATTGTGAAATATTTTAATAGAAGTTAAACACCTTTAAAATTGGCTTGTCTTTTTTCCATAAATGCTCTCCTTCCTTCTTTATAATCTTCACTGTCAAAACATGCGGACGCAAGTTGATCACATATTGAAAGGTCTCTTTGATCAGGGTTTTTTAAGATTTCCACGCCAATTTGTTTCATAGCTTTGATAGTTAAGGGAGCATTTTTAGATATAGTAAGAGCATAATCTTTTACAAAAGTTTCTATGTCATCTTCACTAATTAATTTTTGAATTAACCCACATGTCAAGGCCTCTTCTGCAGAAATTTTATCTGCTGTAAACATAAAATGTTTAGCCATTCCCGGCCCCATAACATCAAATAATCTTTTTATTGAAGAAAAAGGGTAACCTAAAGATAATTTTGCTGCTGGCATTGCAAATTTAGATTTCTCAGAACATATCCTTATATCACAACATACAGCCAAATTCAGACCACCACCTATGCAATACCCGTTAATCATTGCAATAGTTGGCTTTGGAAATGTTTCAAGGTTCTCATACACTTTTTGTGTTCTTTTATTATAACTTAAAACAGCTTCCTTAGAACTTCTCTCTTTGTCAAATTTAGAAATATCTGCTCCAGAAACAAATGACTTTCCACCTGCCCCGTTTAACACTATCACTCTTACAGTATTATCACTTCTAAAATCATCAAGTATTCTCTCCAACGCATCCCACATTTCGATTGACACAGCATTATGTTTTTCTGGGTTATTAAACGTAATATAACCAACACCATTTTCAATTCTTGATAACATTTTATTAGTTGTCATAATTACCTCACTTATTTCAAATAATATTTTTTGATTTAAACTCATCAAGTTCTTCACTGCTATAACCTAAATCTGACAAAACATCTTCATTATGCTCACCTTTTTCAGGAGGCCTTTGTTTCATTATGCTAGGCGAACGAGACAAGTTAAAAGGTTGGCCTACTAGTTGAGTCTGTCCAAATGGTATAGTATCAATGGATTGGGCAATGCCCAAATGCTTAACCTGTGGGTCGTCAAATACTTTATCTATAGAATTTATAGGACCACATGGTACCCCAACTTTTTCTAATTTCTCAACCCATTCATCTGAGGTTTTAGTGATAGTAACCTCCTCAATAAGCTTGTTTAAGTAATCTCTATTCTTTAGACGTTCTTTGGCATTTTTAAATTCATCCATTTCAAGCCATTCTCCTTTATCTACAGCCTCTGCAAAACGTTTCCAAATTGTTTCACCTGCAACTGCTAGATTAATTGATCCATCAGATGTTTTGAATACTCCCGTGGGTACACTAGTTGGATGATTATTACCAGCTTGGCCTGCAACATGATTTTCGCTTAACCAACGTGCAGCTTGAAAATCAAGCATAAAAATCTGTGCTTGTAATAAAGATGTATTTACCCATTGACCTAACCCAGACTTTTCTCTCTCTAGAAGAGCAGTTTGTATTCCCATTGCACAAAACAACCCTGCTGTAAGGTCTGCTACTGGGATGCCTACTCTCATCGGACCTTCACCTGGAGCACCAGTTATACTCATTAATCCTCCCATGCCCTGAGCAATTTGATCAAATCCTG
>ARQU01000018.1 GCA_000384615.1 alpha proteobacterium SCGC AAA536-G10
TTAAAAGTCATTAGAGCACTCTTAATTTATTTTTTGTTTAGAATATTCTTGATTTCTTTTAATTGCTTTTCTAATGATACAATTTTTTTGTACATATCCTCTTCTGACACTTTCTTAACATCTTTACCATCGCTTGATATTTGTTGCATTGCATCTACTATAATTCCTATGAATAAATTCAATATTGCGAAAGTTGTAACTAAAATGAAAGGGACAAAAAATATCCACGCTAGTGGGTATTCTTTCATAACTGGCCTAACTATACCCATTGACCAACTTTCTAGGGTCATAATCTGAAATAATGTGTACATTGAATTACCAATTGTTCCAAACCATTCATAAAAATTTTGACCAAAGAATGTAGTTGTTAAAACTGATGAAATATAAAAAATTAAGACTATTATAGTTCCTACTGATAAAATACCAGGAATTGAAATAAATATTGCTTGTATTATTCTTTTCATAGAAGGAACTATCGAAAGCAATCGCAGGGTCCTAAAAATTCTAAAAGCTCTTAAGACTGAAAAAGGTCCGGAAGCAGGAATTAAAGACACAACAACTATTATAAAGTCAAAAACATTCCAACCATCTTTGAAAAATTTTAATTTATATACTACGATTTTTACAATAAGTTCTATTGTGAAAATAGTTAATGCTATTTTATCTATGATTGATAAAAATACACCATACTCCAATTTAATTTCAGCACTTGTTTCCAGTCCAAGAGTTATTGCATTAATTATTATAACTAGAGTAATAAAAGTTATAAAAATCTTACTCTCTACAATTTTTTTTAAAGTTGTCATTAAATTCAAAAATCTAAATTAATTTTAATTGTTTTTAATAAAAATTAAATATTTTACAAGACTAATTAAATTAAAAATAAATTAACCTGTTAAAAACTTTACGTTTTAAAATTATTTTGATTAGATAACTATTAGAAATTAAATTTATGGGCTTAATATATGTACGTACGAACGATAAAAATCACTTTTAAAGATAAAATGTCAAAAGAAATGTTTGTAAATTATACTGATACTAAAGCAGATGCAGAAGGAATAAAAGGTGGTACATTAATGAAACTAATTTTTAGTAATTCAGATGTTATTGCAACGTTAGTACTTATCTTCCCAGATCATAAAACTTTTATGAAAGATCATAATAGACTTGCAGGTCCAATTATTGATTCATTTAAAGAACAGGGGCTTAAAATTGAATTAAATGACGGAGAAGTATTAGGAGCAACTGCAGTATCTTCTAATTTTATAAAGACTTTAACCAAAGAAGCCACGTTTTATAAAAGTGATTAAAATTTGTCTTTAACCTCTAATAAAATTTGATTAATGAATAATTGGAAAACTGATTTTGAAGTGAAGTTTCATCTTGAATTTACCCATGTTAATGGAAAAAAAGAGGCAAAATACAATTCACTTATCGTTGAGGCTGAAAATGAAGAAAAAGCTGTTGAAATGGTTACTTATCAATACGAAAATAGTGAGTTTTTAATCATAGACGGGGTTAAAAAAATTTGGAATTATTAATAAATGAATTATCTTACAAAAAATTTGAGGTTATAATTCATGCGGATCAACAAACTATACACAAAGTATTTATATCTAATCAAACTTATCTAGACCTTACTTCCAAAAAAATATCTAAAAAAGAACTAGTAAAATTTAGCTTTGAATTTCTTTTAGAAAGAGAACCAAATACAGCTATTCTTTCTTCATTTGATTTAATTCAAATTTCACAATACTTTCCAGAATATTTTACGGAATTAAGAGATTATTGCAGTATGAAAATTTAGACTTTTTAATTAACTTAATAATATGCAGTCATATCAATTAAAAATAAAAATAAATAAAAAAATTAAATTACAGATTGGAAAACTAGGTGAGTTTTTATTAAAAAAAGGAATATACATTTATACTGGTTCTGCAAAAAAAAACATTGATTCAAGAATTAAAAGACATCTTTCTAATAAGAAAAAACTTCATTGGCATATAGATTATCTTCTTATAAACAAAAACGTGAAAGTGATAGACGTTGATAAATCAAATAAATTTGAATGTGATTTAAACAAAGAAACTGAAGGTGAAATAATTATCCACGGTTTTGGAAGTTCTGACTGTGAAGCAGGTTGTAAAAGTCATTTAAAGTTTAAACTATTATAAATAAGTATTAGCTGTTTTCACAGCTAATACTTTTAGGAGGTCATAAATGAAAAACATTTATTATTTAAATAATTATCAAAAATTAAGTCTTAATTCTGTAAATAATAAGGTAACTTAATGGCACAAGTTTAAAAAATGCAAAATAACAAGGATTTAAAATTAAAAAAAAGAAATAAGATTAATTAGATTTATAATCTAAACAACAAACTTTCAACTTTCTGAATTTTTGAGGTATTAAAATGGAGAATAAATTTAAAAATTGGCATGTAGCCTTGATAGAAAAAGTTCAAAAAATAACAGGATTGTCAAATTATCAAATTATATGGCTTAGTTTTCTTGAAGGTTTGTTAATAGGTATATGTTTTGGTTATATACTATTTTAATAAATAAATTACATGTAGTAAAAGTGATTTTTTAAAATATATCTTTATAAAAATCATTTTGATCTAGTTGTTTTGGAACTTTTATACCAGTAATTGCCCAGAATTTGGTTATCATTTCTTCAATATCATTTCTTGTGAAGCGTATTTTAACCCAGGTTTTGTTTTTAACCTTTTCTGTTTTAACCCCTGGAAGATCAACTGGTAATTTTGCTCTATTAAAAACAGCACATTCGTATAAGTCATCGTCAACAATTTGTGTGAAACTTAAAACATAATAATTATAATCTAATTGACATTTTCCATCGATAAATTTTAGTTCATTAAATTTCATATTTAATTCTTTTCTTATAAAACTATTTTAATTATCATAAGTAAATTCTGGTATGATCTCAAAAAATGAATATTATTTAGAAAAATTTACAATAAAATTTTTCTGGTATTTTTTTTAGTTTTATTGTTCCCTCGCTCAATAATACTGGTTTAAGTTCTTTTGTATTTCTGTCTAGGTGCCACGCAAAATCCACACCTAGAAATTGATATTTATCTTCAAATAAAATAAATGATGACGGTTTTTGTCCAACCACTTCGCCAATAATAATGAAATTTCCTTTAATTTTCTTATAAACTTGAGAAAATAAGTTTGTATTTTCTTTTTTAAATTGAAATTCCATCAAATTTGATTTTGATTTATTATAACAAGTTAAATTAGCTAGACTTGTTTCAGCATGTAATTTTGAAGCAAGAATAAAAAAGAAAAGTATTATCAATTTAATTACAATTTTCATTATACTCATAAATCATACTTTTTAATAAATTTCAATTAACTAAAGTATAAAATAGGAGATAAAATTGGATAAATTAACTGAACGCCTCTCAAAATGCTACGCTAGCGCTGTTCATGATGTATTAAGAGAAAAAGGTTTCGAAAATTGTGTCCTCCCTCCAGAAATACAGGCTCTAAAAAGGGGGCAAAAATTGTTTGGAGAGGTTTTCACTATTTCTGGTCATATAGATTATACACTTTCAAGGCATGAATCACTACTTTTGTGGTCGCAAGTGTTATCAAAAGTACCAAATAAAAAAGTAATTGTTTGTCAACCTAACACTCATTCTGTTGCTCTAATGGGAGAACTATCTGCTCGTGCTCTTATGGTTAAAGAGACTAAAGGATACTTGATGGATGGGCATTGTAGAGATGTTGAAGAAATAATAGAAGCAAATTTTCCAGTTTTTTGTAGACTATCTACAGCCGCCGATATAGTTGAAAGGTGGAAATATCACTCTCTGGGTCATCCAATAACTATTGGTACAGTTACAATTTGTTCGGGGGACTTCATAATAGGTGATATGGATGGCGCAGTTATTATACCTAAAAAGGTTGTAGAAGAGGTTATAACCAAGACTGAAAAAGTGATGTTTACAGAAAATGAAATGAGAAAAGCAATCTTAAGTGGGATGGATCCTGAACAAGCTTACCTTAAATTTAGAAAATTTTAATTTGTACAATAAATTTTCAATATTCAACTAATCATGGTCATATTAATCAATGATCATTAACAGAAAAAAAATATGGTCTTTATCATGGCCATTGATAATTGCTAACTTTACTATTCCACTTGTTGGATTGACTGACACTATCATTATGGGGCATATGCCTGATAGCGTTTATATTGCAGCAATTGCAATCGGCGGTATTATTTTTAACTTTATGTACGCTGGTCTAAATTTCCTAAGAATGGGTACTACGGGGATTGTTGCTCAAAATTTTGGAAGTAATAAGTTGGAAGAAGTTTTTTTCAGTTTACTAAGACCATTAATTATAGCTTTTACAATTGGTATTATATTATTTCTGCTTAAAAATCATTTATATGATTTATCAATCTATTTTTTAACTCCTAATGAGCAAGTTCAAGAATTTTACAAAGAATATCTGTTTGTAAGAATGATTGGATTACCAGCAGGATTATTAAATATAGTTTTTCTAGGTTGGTTTTTTGGAATGCAAAAAACAAAATCAGTTATGTTGCAATTAATTACGATCAATATTGTAAATATTATTGCGTCATTCTATTTAGCAGTTTTTCTAGATTATGGAATATTTGGAGTAGCTTTAGGAAGTGTAATCGCTCAATGTTCAGGACTTATTTTATCTATAATAATTTTCATATACTATTATTATAAGTTCAATTTTAGATCCTATAAACTTTATAAAATATTAAATATGGGTAGTTTTTTAAATTTATTTTCAATTAGTAGACATTTATTTTTAAGAACCATGTTGTTAGTAGCTGTTCAAGCCTACGTAATTAAAAAAGCTGGCTTAATAGGTGTTGATCAACTTGCTACTATTGAAATTTTACTAGTTATCTTTAGTTTATCATCATATTCCTTAGATGCTTTTGCTCATTCTGCTGAGTCAACTGTTGGTGTTTCTATAGGTTCGAAAAATAAAGTTAATATTTTTAAAGCAATTAGAAACACAACAGAGTTGGCTTTAATGTTTTCAATCATTATAGGAATCATTTTATACGTGTTTAACTTTTACATAATTGCACTATTTACAGATATAACAATTTTAAGAAACCTAACAAATGAGTTGTGGGGATTAGTTGTCATAACACCCTTTATTTCAATGTTAGCCTTTCAATTAGATGGTATTTTCATAGGCGCAACTTTAGCTAAAGAAATGAGAAATTGTATAATATTCTCATCCATTATTTTTTATTTAATTTTAGAATATTTTATAAGAGATAATTTAGATTTAAAAAGTTTATATTCATGCTTTCTCTTTTTTTTAATTCTAAGAGGTTTCTTTCTAACCATTTATTTACCTCGAGTATTTAAGTTGGTTAAAAATTAAATATATATTTTAAAAGAATTTTAACTTAAAAATGTTTATAATAACTAGGTAAGTAAATGGGAAATCAAGAAGAATTCAATAAGCTGTCTTTTAGGCGTATGATTTTGGTGATGGCTTTTATATCAATATTAATATCTTTAATTCCTAGCATTTTTAATTTTGAGAAATATTATGGTTTAAGTCGATTTGTTGATCAAGGTATTATAAGTAGTTACTTAGACAATGAGTTTGAATTATATCTGACAGTTTTCATGTCTATTTTTTCTTTTACAAGCTTTATCTTAATTTATTTCTTTGTGCCTTTCGGAAATTACATTTTCTTAGTATATCTGATATTTAATTTTATAATTGTTATGTTTGGAGGAGATCAAATTAATTATGGATTTTTATATCCATTAGAGTGGTTTAAAAACGTTTCAGAGGCTTTTTTATTATATTGGATGTTTTTTGGTAATGTAAAAGACCATTTTCTATTTAAAAAAAATATTTCTTAAACTTTAATTATGAAGGATATTCTATGGAATTTAATATTAGAAAAGTCATTTTATTAAAAGAAGAGATTTTTCATGAAAATGGACCTGTTCAGATTATACCTAGACTGAGAGGAGCTGCCATTGCTATTGTTGCCAATCCATATGCAGGTAAATACCATCAAGATTTGCAATCAGGAACAGAAAACCTTAAGGAGCTTGGTTTAATGCTAACTGACAGGCTTATATCTTCTCTAGGTGGGATTAAAGGTATTGATGGATATGGAAAAGCCGCTTTGGCGGGAGAAAATGGAGAATTAGAGCACACTGCTTTATGGCATGTTCCAGGTGGATATGCAATGCGGCAAAGATTGAGTAATTCTAAAGCAATAGTTCCTTCAGCTATGAAAGTGGCAGGTATGGGATCTTCAATTGATATTCCCTTAGGGCATACTAATGCAGCATATGTAAGAAGTCATTTTGATGCATATGAAGTTAATGTAACTGACAGTCCACGAGCCAATGAAATCATGTTTTGCTTAGCAATGACAAAAGGGCCTAGGATACACAATAGAATGGGTGGGTTGGAAGCAAAAGATATTTTAGGCGAAGATGGTTTGAGATAACTAAATTATATAATTTTATGAACGTAAGTTTCATCATATCTTTGAGATAAATATTCACCCGCTACAAGATTTTTTTCATCAGAGATAATAGTATCATATTGAGGATTAAAGAAAAATGGTATTGAAAACCTTTCCTTATTAGTTCCTATAACTTTATGAGGTGTTGCTCTAATTTTTTGATCTGACCAAATCTCTAGCATGTCTCCAAAATTTATTATTATTTCATTTTTTTTTGCAGTTACCGGCTCCCATTTTTTTGAAGGCAGTTCTACTTCTAATCCAGGTGTTCCGTCTGTAAATAAAAGGGTTAAACAGCCATAATCAGTATGTGGAGCAATCCCAAAATCATTATCAGTAAGTTCTTTAGATCTTTTGGGATAGTAATTACATCTGAGTAGTGCCATAGGAAGATTAAACTTATCTGCAAAGTAGTTAGTCGAATAGTTAAGTGAAATTTCAATTTGTTTTAAAATAGAAATTGAAATTTGACTACATAAATTATAAAATTCCATAATGTTTTTTTCAAAAAGCGGTATTTTATCTGGCCAAATATTTTTTGAATAATAAGGCAAATCTTGAAACTTATGTTCAACTGTTATTTTTGGCCCACAGTCAAATATTTCTTTATTATCAGGATTGAAATTTGAGTTAACTTGTTCTGCTTTTATGCCACCCCAACCTCTGTTTGAAGCTGTCTTTGACATGTTAACTTTATTTTTTTCGTTAATACTTTGTTTAAAAAATGTTTTGTATAAAGAAAAAACATTTGCAATTTTATTACTATTAATAGGATAATTTTTCATTATTAAAAAACCATATTCATTCACGGCAACTCTAAGTTTTTTAAGTTCTTTATAATTATCATCCTGATTATTATTACATAATAAGTTATAATCTATTCTTGGAATTTGGTTTGACATAAAAATCACTTTTATAAATACTTTATCATATGAATTAAAATATATTTGTGAAGTATTATTTAGTTGTTCTAGTATTTATAAAATCAATTGCTTTAGCAAAAATAAGTTCTTTTCTATCAATATTCATCCTCTCTAAGGATTTCACTAAAATTGCTAGTCTTGGATTACTCTTGAAAAAAGAAATATTTTCACTCATAAACATCCAGTACAAGCCATCAACCACATCACACCAATCATCCTTTTTGTAATTACTCATTTTTAAAATACTTCTCCATTCTAATAAGACTGGATTTTGAAAAGCCATCCCTACAATTGATTTTGGACCAAGAACTTTTTCACCATTAAGATATACCTCACCATTATCTGGCTTTAACAACCCTGAAATTAATTTTGTTAGAGTTGATTTACCGCAACCTGATGGGCCTACAACTGCTGTGAACCCATTTTTAGGAACAGTCATATTCAAGTTTTTTATAACGGGCAATAAACCCGTATCTGTTTTGTAAGTATGAGTCACCTTTTCAATGATTATGGCATCATTGTAAAAATTTGATTTCATTACTGTACCTTAAAATAAGACAGAAATTATTCCGTCTTATTCTATAATGTATTGAAAATTACTTCAACTTAAACCCACCCATTGGGAGATACATATCAGTAAAATACAACTTAGCATTAGGCTTTGTCTTATAATTATAAGTTTCACTCAACTGATTAATGGCTTTTTCAAAACGAGTATTGTCAATATTGCCCATTCCATTTTTAACAACATAATCAGTCATAACATTACCAGAAAGTGCCAATTTAAATCTTCTTTCTTCTAACGTTTTGTCAGCAGCTGGGTTTCTTTTAGCTAGTGCTTCAATAGCAGAACTAGGATTTGAAACTGCATCTTTCCAACCTTTACCTACTGCACCAAGAAAAGATTTAACAACTTCAGCATTTGCAGAAGCAAAATCAGTATTAACTATAATTGCATTGCCATATAGATTTAGCCCATGATCAGCCATCAAAATAGTTGTTATATCATTTTCAGGAACACCTAAACGAACTAAGTTAAGGTAAGAAGAAAAAGAATATCCAGTTACAGAGTCAACTTTACCATCAGCTAACATAGGTTCACGTGTAGGAAATCCAACTGGCTCTACTTTAATTTTACCCATATCAAGTCCATTAGCCTTTGCAAACGACGGAAATTGAGCCCAAGCTCCATCTGGTGGAGGTGCACCCAAAACTGATCCTATTAAATCAGAAGGAACATTAATCCCTTGTGATTTCCTTCCTATAACAGCAAATGGAGGTTTGTCATAAATCATCATTACAGCGATTACTGGAGCTCCAGGATTTTGGTCTAAAAACTTTATTAATGAATTGATGTCTGCAAAACCAAATGGGAAAGCCCCAGTCGCAACCTTAGGAATTGCAGCTAAAGAACCTTTACCAGGCGAAATTTCTACATCTAATCCAGCAGATTTAAAATAGCCTTTATCTATTGCATTAAAAAATGGAGCTGATGGACCTTCGAACTTCCAATCTAATGTGAATGGAATTTTGGTATCAGCAAAACTTTTAAATGATAAAAATATAAGAAAAAATGATACTAAAAACTTATACAATGTTTTATCCTTTCAATATTTAAAATTTAATTAACATCCTTATTGACATAATGCGCTACAGCAAATTTTTGTAGGATAAGAAATTTTTGTATTAATGATTAAAATTTAGACAGTTATTCTTAAAAATCATATTTGTCTATATAAAATTCTACGTAACAATTAACCTGATATCTAAATAAATTTAAGAGGAGTATTGTATGGCAATTGTTTCAAGAAGAGTATTAAAGCCAATTTTAGGTAAAGCTAAAATAGCACTAGAAAGAGCCACTAAGTATAAAGATATTATGGTTTCTTTAGGTACAAAAGCCAGATTAGGTACATTTGTGGGTGGTGAGTTAAATGGTTGCATTCAATTGACAGCTATATATCCAGATATGACAACAGCTACGAAATCATTTACTGAATTGAGTAAGAATAAAGATATCATTGATATGATGAGCAAAAGAGAAGATGATCCTTCTGGTCATTTAATTGGACCTGAAGTTTACAGAACTATTTATGGTGCGCCGTCACAAGAACATGGCATATTACTATTAAGAGAATATGAAGTAGATAGAAAGTTCCTTCCTAAAACCATAGAATTACTTTCTGAGGTTGAAAATATAGGTAAAGACGAAGATACAAAAATTTTAGGTCTTTATCCAATAATTGCTGATAAAATGGATTCACTATATGTGGTATATTATTATTCATCGTTTGAATCTATGGGTGATATTATAGACAGAGTTGGTATGTCTGAAGCTTTTCAAAATGTCGTAAATAAGGCAAATGAGATTGGGAAATTAAAAGCCTCTAATGTAATCAGAATGTTTTAAATTGGATAATTAATTAGATGGGAAGCATTACATTAATGTCCACAAATAATAAATATAAAAGAAAACTTCTTCATCATTTAGGGTTTTATATCTTTGAACTTAATTAATAGTAAAATTATTTTAAAAAATCGTCCGGATTCATCTGTTACAGAAGACTTATTCGATTTAAAAACCGAAGAACTACGTGAGTTAAAAGATGATGAGCTGCTTATAGATGTTAAATATGTCTCAATAGATCCTGCAATGCGCGGTTGGATTAGTGATGTTGGTAATTATTCTAAACCTGTAGCAATAAATGAAACGATGAGAAGCTTAGGTGTAGGAAAAATTATATCATCTAAAAACCAAGGTTTTAAAGAAAATGAGTATGTTGTTGGTTGGCTAGGGTGGCAAAAATATGCAGTGGTTAACAAAAGTTTGATACAAATAAAAGTTAATCCAAATGAAGTCCCTTTATCAACTAACCTAGGTGCATTGGGTCTTAATGGAATTACAGCTTTTGCTGGTCTCGTTGACATATGCAAACCTAAAAAAAAGGAAACAGTTGTTGTAACAACTGCTGCAGGTAGTGTTGGTTCAGCTGTAGGTCAAATAGCTAAAATATATGGATGTAACACAATAGGATTTACTAGTTCTGATGAAAAAGCAGAAATTTGTAAAAAAGATTTTGGGTATGATGAAGTTATTAATTACAAAAAAGCAGATAATTTATCATCTTGTCTTAAACAAATTGCTCCAAATGGAATAGATTGTTTTTTTGATAATGTTGGTGGAAATCAGTTTGACGCTGTCATGGAAAATTTGAATATTAATGCTAGAGTTGTAATTTGTGGAACTATTGGTATGCCCTCATATCCTATCCTTAATGGCCCACGGATTAATCGAACTTTACTCGTGAAAAGAGCTAAAATCGAGGGTTTGTTGGTACTAGACTACTTTGATAGATATAAAGATATATACGATCAATTAGCAAAGTGGTTTAAAGATGGTAAATTGAAAAATAAGGAAGATATAAGCCATGGCCTTAGCAAAGCACCTTCATCTTTGGTTAAAATTTTAAATGGTCTTAATTTAGGAAAACAGTTAATAAAACTATAAAAAAAATTAAATTTATATTGTTCACATGTTAAAAATTATTATCATTAAAATATGTTATTAAGATCAAAAATTAATATTTTATTTTCATTTGTTTTATTACTTGTAATTCTATCTTTTTTGTCAGCTTTTTATTTCAAAGAACAAAAATCAACTCTAAGATTTCAAGATTTAGTTTATTCAGGGCAGCTTGGGACCTGGTCTAAAATTCTTGATAATAAGTTCAAAGAACTTGAAAATCAAAAAAACTACATAAAACAATTAGAAGTCAAGTTAAATGAATTAGACTCAAAAGATGATTTTAAAAATAAATTAATATATTCTGACATTGAATTAATTTTTGAAAAATTTAGACAACAATCTTCCTTGTCAGGAGTTCATTTGTATGACGAAAGTAAAGAATTAGTTTTTGCTGGAGGGTTA
The DNA here is from genome assembly GCA_000384615.1 of alpha proteobacterium SCGC AAA536-G10. GTDB lineage: Bacteria > Pseudomonadota > Alphaproteobacteria > Puniceispirillales > Marisalimonadaceae > Marisalimonas. The sequence goes on from ARQU01000018.1 coordinate 11,383, forward strand.
AAATCACCATTAGATGCAAGTGCAACACTTAACCTTATAAAATCTAATATTTTTCAAAATGCTGATATTGGTATAAAAAAAAGGTTTGGTGCTTTTGCTAAGTTTCAAACTCTTCGAACAATTTCAAGATTTACAGATGGATATCATGCAGCTGTTAGTATCCCAGTAATGATAAGAAAAAATAACGAAGAAAATGATGTTTTTGGACATATAGTTTTAATTTCATTTTTTGAGCCTTTAGTTAATGACTTAAAAAAAGTTACTAAAACTGAAATTATTGTTAAAGATTCAAAACAAGAAGAAATGTTTTCTTCCTTTGCTTATGAAAATACAAGTAGGGAGATATATAACAAATTACCAAAAATTTTTAGTGACACTGAAATTATTGAAGTTAATTTAAATAATGAAAACAAATCAAATTACATTCTTTACACCTCAATTATTCCTCTTTTTTCCATCGACCAAACAGCTCCAGGTAAGCTTGTACTTTTTTCAGACATAACAAATATTTATGAAGAGGAACAATCGATATTTATATATTCTCTTTTATCTATATTTTTCTCGGCCTTAGTATTGGTTTTTCTAATAAATATTTTCCTAAAAAAAAGCTTTCAACCTCTATATAATTCAATTGAAACAATGAAGGAGTTGTCAGAGGGGAATACGGATATAACCATACCTAAAGGTAAAAATGACGAAGTAGGTAACATATCTAATGCAATCAATTCTTTTAAAGAAAATATAATATTAATAAATTTACTTGAAAAAAAAGAAAAAGAAATAAGAAGAAAGGAAGAGTTGTTTATAATTAATGAAACTAAAAAACTTGCTGACATGCTTGAAGGAGTTTCAAAAGATAAAATATATAAAGATTTATCAAAAATGACTAATAATTCAAAAAATACGAATGATAACTCTAAATCAACTATGGAACTTTTTGGACAATCATTTTCTGCATTATCAAAAGAATTAAAAAATCAACACCTCATGTTGGATATAAAAGTAAAAGAAAGAACAAAATTATTAGAAAAGCAGAGTAAAGAGCTTAAAGAAGTTTCAAAAAAAGCTAATATTGCAAATGAAGCAAAAAGTGATTTTTTAGCAAATATGAGTCATGAGTTAAGAACTCCTTTAAATGCAATTATTGGTTACAGTGAAATATTGATTGACGATATGGATCCTGAAAATGAGAGTGACCAGATTGAAGACGTTAAAAAAATTGAACGATCAGGTAGGCATTTATTACAATTGATTAATGACGTTTTAGACTTATCAAAAATTGAAGCTCAAAAATTAGAACTAGTTAATGAGGAATTTAATTTAAAAGAATTGTTAAAAGACATCATTTCAATAACAAAACCTCTTATCGAAAAAAATAATAACAAGTTAAACTTATTATTTGACGAGAAAATTTTAAAAATTAATGCAGATCAAACCAGAATTAAGCAATGCATATTCAATTTGGTAAGTAACGCAAGTAAATTTACTAGCGATGGATCTATAACTATTAATGTGAAAAAGAAGAATCCTAATAAAATATACGTTGCGGTCAGTGACACTGGAATTGGAATGACTCCCACTCAACAGAGAAAATTATTTAAAGAATTCTCTCAAGCTGACAAGACAACATCAATAAAATACGGTGGAACTGGTTTAGGTCTATCTATAACAAAAAAATTATGCGAATTAATGGGTGGCACAGTTTCTGTCAAAAGTAAAAAAGATATTGGTTCAACTTTTACAATGTGGTTTAGGGAAAATCACAAGCCCAACGAAGACCTAGATATAAATTCACTTCCCAAACAAGCAGATGTGCTAATTATTGACGATGAGAAGTTTGTCCACGACATAATAGAAAAGATTTTGAAAGATCAAAATTATCAAATTGTTAATGCTTATAATGCTGAACAAGGCTTCCAAGTTGCAAAAAAAGTTAAGCCAAAAGTTATTCTGTTGGATATTCAAATGCCTATAGCAGACGGCTATACTTTTCTAAATAGAATTAAAAAAGATAAGAACCTCAAAAAAATACCTGTGATGATAATTTCTGTGTCAGGTGACAGTGGCATGGCTGTCACCTTAGGAGCAGAGAAATTTTTTACAAAACCAGTAGATAAAGAGTTGTTAGTTAAAAACCTAGAGTTTTATTTAAAGAAAAAACAACTTAAAAATATTTTAGTCATTGATGATGATCGACTTACAAGAAAGAACCTAAAAAGTATTTTATCAGAACAAAATTATACTACTGATGAAGCTGTTAATGGCATTGATGGCCTAAAAAAATTAAAAAAATTAAAACCAGATTTGATTATCCTTGATTTACTTATGCCTGAGATGGATGGTTTTTCTTTTCTAGAAAAGTTTCACGAGAAATATCCTGAAAACAAAATACCAATTTTTGTTATAACAGCTAAAGAACTTACAAAAAAAGATCAAGAAGAATTAAAAAGATATAAGCTAAAGGCTATATCAAAGAAAGATTTAGACATTTCTGATATTTCAAAAAAATTAAACAATTTATTAGAGAATATTAAGGAGAAAAAATGAAAATTTTGATAGTTGAAGATAATGAAATGAATAGAGATATGCTCTCAAGACGACTTTTAAAAAAAGGATTTGAAATAATAATAGCGGTAGATGGAGCAGAAGGGGTTGAAAAAACTATTAATGAAAAACCTGATTTAGTTTTGATGGATATGAGCTTACCAGTAATGGATGGGTGGGAAGCAACAAAAAATCTTAAAGCTAACAATGAAACTGCAAAAATACCAATAATTGCCTTGACTGCACATGCAATGGCCCAAGACAAGGAAAAAGCCCTAGCAGCTGGTTGTGACGAGTATGACACTAAACCAATAGATTTAAATAGATTATTAAGCAAAATATCGTCTTTAACCTAAATTATTAAAATGAATAATTTAGACTTAACAACTGATCAGAAAATTAAGATTGCCCAAATTAAGCAAGAGTTATTAACCCCTGCTGAAATGATTTATAGTTATAGCGAATTGTTATTCAAAAATTTTGAAGAAAAAAAATTAATCCATGAAATCGAAGATTGTCAGAAAATTTTAACTGCATCTAATAAATTAATGAACCTAGTTACTGATTTATTAAATCCAGATAATAAAAACTTCAATTCAAAAGAAAATATAAAAGATATAGAGATAAAAATTAGACATGATTTAAGGACTCCGATAAATGCCATTAAAGGATATAGTGAAATTTTGTTAGAAGATCTGGTAGATTTAAAAAACAAACAAATTAACGATGATTTAAATTTTTTGGTAACCGAAAGTAATAATTTTTTAGAGAAAATCGGAAATATTATTAATTTTTCAACCTCTAAACTTGATAACTCAAAAGATACGATCTTTAATCAAAAAGTTTTAGAAGATCTAGAGAAATTAATTTCTTCTGATAATCAAAATGAAACCTATAAAGAAATTGATATAGGTCATATTCTTATTGTTGATGATATTCAAATAAATAGAGAATTAGTGTCTCGTCATTTAAAAGACGATGGTCACATCATTACAGAAGCAATTGATGGTGAGGAAGCAATAGAATTAATGAGAAGTCATAATTTTGATCTAATTCTATTAGATGTAATAATGCCTAGAAAATCTGGTATTGAAGTATTAATTGAAATGAAAAATGATGAAGATTTAAAAAATATGCCTGTAATAATGATGTCAGCTCTAGATGACACAACTAGCATAACAAAATGTATTGAAGCAGGGGCTGATGATTATTTGCCTAAGCCGGTAAACTTAAAATTATTAAGGGCGAGGATAAAATCAGGGATTTATAAAAAACAATCATTTGATAAAGAAAAAAAACAAAATAAATTTATAAAAGAAGCATTCTCTAAATTTGTTCCAGAAGTTGTTGTAAATGAATTAATTAAAAACCCCAATCAATTAATCTTAGGTGGAAAAAGGCAAGAAATTACTATCATTTTCACAGATCTTGAAAAATTCACAGAATTAATCGAGCAAACAGAACCCTCAATTATACTTCCCATTTTAAATAATTATTTAGACGGCTTATGTAAATTAGTATTAAAGCATGGAGGAACTATAGATAAAATAATTGGAGATGCATTATTGGCTTTTTTTGGAGCACCGATTGATAATCCAAATCATTGTTTGTCGGCAATGAATTGTGCACTTGAGATTGATGATTTTTGCAGAAAATTTAGAGAAAAACAAATCCATAATAAAATACATTTTGGAAATACTAGAATTGCAGTTCATACAGGAAAAGCAATAGTGGGTAATTTTGGAGGCGAGTCTTTTTTTGACTATACTGTTCAAGGTGACTTAGTAAATACTACTTCTAGGATGGAGCAGATAAATAAAAAGCTTGGGACAAGAATGTGCGTTTCAGAAAATATATCTAAAAAATTAAAAAATTATAAATTCAGACCTATTGGTCAATTGATATTTAAAGGAAAAACAAAACCAATAAGTACATTCGAACCAATATTAAAAGGTTTGAAACAAGCGCCGATAATAGAATATGAGAATGCATATAAATGGCTAAATAAAGATACAAAAAAATCAATTAATGAATTTAAGATACTTAAAGATTTATACCCTGATGATCCTTTATGTAAATTTCATTATAATAGACTTAAAAAAGGTTCATATGGAACTGTTATTACTTTTGAAGAAAAATAAAAGTATTATTAAAATTTAATTTCTTTCACGCCAGGCGATATAAGATGATGAGCCTACTATAAGTAAACCTCCTAACCATAGAGTTAGAGGAGTACTTTCTATAAAAACAGTATATCCAATTAATACTGCCCAAATTAATTTTAAAAAGTCCAATGGTAGTAAAATTGCAAGTTGACCTCTTTTAAAGGCACTGTTTAGAAGTGTTTGGGCTAATGTCCCTGAAACAGCTATAAAAAATATAATTAAAAATTGATTTATGCTAGGCATTGATAAGTGTGGAAAAGCAACCACAAAAGTTGGAGGTATCATTCCAACACCTGCATATAGTGAAATTGTAACTGCAGAATCTGTTTCCGTTAGTTTTTTAATAAAAATAAGAGATATTGACCAGATTAAAGCTGAAGTAAGAATTAAAAGCCCCCCTAAATTAAAAGAAAGGTCCGGTCTTAAGACTATAATTGTGCCTAAGAAACCAACAAACAAAGCTATCATCCTTCTTATCCTTAATTTTTCTTTCAAAAATAAAAAAGCTAAAAAAGTTGTAAAGATTGGAACTGTTAGGTTTAGAGCTGTTACTTGAGAAAGCGATGTTATAGTTAAACCATAAAAAAAACATAACATAGCAACTGAATTAGTTAATATTCTATATAACTGAAACTTTGGTTGCTTTGTTATAAATACACCCCTACCTTCTCTAAACATCATTGGGGCTAAGACTACAATAACAAGAGAACATCTTAAAAATGTAATTTCAAAAATATGAATTTCTTCAGATAAATATTTGGCTGTACTGTGCATTACAACAAAACAAAAACCTGATATTATCATCAAAATTATAGATATAGTTGTATTAGATAATTTATTGAAAAATTTAAGCAATTAATACCTTAAAATATATTAATGAAAATAAATTCTCTCATTTTTGAGAAAAAGCATCAAGTATCGGGCAGTTTGGTTTATCATCACCATGACAATTATTTGCCAAATAACTTAACTCATTACGTAAACCTTTTAATTCTTTTAATTTTTTATCAATTTCACAAATCTTTTCTAAAGTAATTTTTTTAACTTCTTTACTGGATCTGTTTTCATTTTCATATAAGGATAATAACTCCCTACATTCCTCAATACTAAAATTAAACTTTCTTGCTTTACCAACAAATTTTAATTTTAAAACATCTTCTTCACTATATTCTCTATAGCCCGTAAAGTTGCTCTGTTTAGGCTTTACTAGTTCTATGTTTGCATAATATCTTACAGTTTTAACTGTTAGATCAGACAGTTTTGAGGCTTTACCTATATTCATAAGATTTTTATACTTTCCCCTTAGGTCAAAGTTTATATTAAATTTATTTTGGATTACGTGTCAACGCATAGTAAATTAGTAATTGAATGGTATTGGAAACTCACTTGGTCTCGAGCATCTTAAAATATTATGGTGCTTATTAGGTTGTTTAATTAGTAGCTTTGTTAAGATTGCGTGTTTTAAATTTATTAAAATAGACTGGCCAGTATCCTTAATTATGATTCTAGGAATTATAAATGGTATTTTTATATCAATCATTCTTGAAACAATAAATCTATCACAACAAATGTTATTTCAATTAGATTTTAAAACGGCTATTAGTATGTATATAGTATTAATAATATCTGTGGAAGCTGCTATGGGTTTAATAGATTTTATATTGATAACTGAAGCAATTCAAATTTAGTGGCAACGCCTTTTATGCTTTTTGCAGTATTTATAACTCCGTTAATTTATAATTATTGTCGTTTCTAAGTTCCTAGAAAGGCTTATCATTAGGTGAAACTTAATCAAACTTTGTTTTTTAAAATTAATGCTATTTTTTATTATGAAAACTGTAAACTCATTATTTGCTATTTTCAAAATTAAAATATTTTAAAAAACAGTAAGATTAAAAAGATGCTAGAAAGATTTAATTTTTTATCTTTGTTAATAGTTAGTTAAAATGACAATGTTCTTATATAATGCAATATTGTAGAAAGACACTAACTCTTAAATACATTATAACACGAGGATGAAACTATAATTTTTATTCTTTAATCTAAATATAGTTTTAAAAATTAAGTATAATTAGTCTACTGGACTTTTATTTTGAATCTTACATAATAATTAAATGAAAAAAATTATTCTCATAGCTCTTTTTGTACTAATTCAATCCCATCCTTCTCTAGGAAGTGTAAATGGCAAGGGAATTATTTGTGAGTGTGTAGAATGTAATTTAGATCATTTAGATTCATCTTCATATGTTGCAAATAACAAACCAACAGAAATTGGATTTCATTTTAAAATTAATAAAGTTGCAATATATTATATAAGTAAAATTGGTGATGACATAAAAGTAAGTGAGAACACCCAAACAACTCTGCGAAAGAAAAAAAGATACTCTATAGATGAGAATAAAATTAAGTGGACTTATAAAGATGAATTAAATATTTATGCATATGAGTTAGATAGAAAAACACTAATTCTTAGTAAAATGAACATAACAAAAACTAAAACACACAATCTTCGAAAGTGCGAAGCTTTTTCAGAAATTGATTTTTTTAACAATATGAATAAATTATCTAAAATTTATCAAGCTAATTATAATTACAAACCAAAAAAAAATAAGATATAATAGAACTTAAATATAAATTATTGTTTAAAATCTTGATTTTAATAAACAGTTATTATTAGTATAACATATTTTTAAGAGCAGTTCATTACAATTCAATAGAACGTGTGAACACTCTGATATAAATGTGTATTTATTGATCAATTGTTGCTATACATAGTGACACATAAAAATGGTCATTCCATTAGGTGCAGAAATGATATGTTTGTTAGTTTAGTTCACTTAAAATATCAAAAGAAATAGATCAAGGTTCAGATTAACGCTCCTAATTAGGGCATTTCGCAGTTTGAGGATAAAATAAGGTTCTATTAACAAATTCATGTTCAATCGATAATTTAAATCCAAGCTTATTAATTAAAAAGTCTGCTATAGCAACTGCAGCTGCGTGATATCCGTGCTCATTAAAATGGCTATCTGGCGAACCATAATAATCCACTAGATTAGCCTCAGAATCCGCAAAAATCTCATCTAGATGTAATACTTGCAAGCTATAAATTTTAGCTAATTCATTAATAATTTTCTTTTGCTCACTCATAATCTTTCTTTTGTACTTTACTTGAATTTCAGAAAATTGTATTTCATCATAAACTTCTTTTGAGGGAATTGTTACTACAATAAGTGCTTTTGATTTTAGTATAGATAACTGAACTAAATCTTCAATTGGAGATCGAATAAACGACGCTATTTCAACTGCATTTACCAACAGATCTTTATACTTATTATTGAAAAGCCTATAAATTCTAATCATTAATTCCCCTAACTTGTAGTTTTCAAGAATCTGCTTAATTCTCTCTCTAGTAGTACTAACATGAGGAGTTTTATCACTTTGAGTATCATTATATATATCTAGTGCTAACTTTAAGTCTTGATCAAAATAAAATTCGTCATCAGCGTCGTTCCCTAGGTAATGCAAGAGAAGAATGTATTCGTGATTGAAATGTTTAGCATTCCTCTTATAATTAATTAAATTTTGTGTTGGTCCATATCCTCCACTTCCAAAATTGAAAAATACAATATTATCCGTCCAGGTAGTAAGAAATGAGGGTATAGTCTCAGTATCGTCCGCAAGAGTACCTCTTGCGAAAGAATCTCCAAGTACAATGACATTATTTGAGCTTGATGGCTCTCTTACAGTAATACGATATCCATATTCGTCATATGTATGAAGCGCCACTCCTTGATTACGAAACTCAAAGTATTGTTGGTCAGGGTGTTCTTGCGACATTAACTCTGGATCAAACTTCAATCTATCTTTTGGTCCATAACAAAAGTGATGTTCGTGATCATGCAACTCTAAATCTGTTAAAAGTCTTGAGCTATGAGTTTGGTTGTTAGCCAATTCATCAGTCCAATATGTTAGTCCAATTTCAAATAAGGCTAATGCTATAAAGCCTGAAAATGAAAATAACAGTAAGTTTTTAATCCAAATCATAGCTTAGATGTAACCAAAAAAAGTTTCTAAAATATTTCTTTTGGGTGAAGTATCGCTCACTCATAAAAGTTAGTTATAATTATCGATAGCTAAATATATATAAAATACAACAAAATTAAACATATCAAAATAAATTTTTTAGTCTTAATGAATTTAAAACAACTTGAGTTGCCTAAGCATTACCTCTTCGATTCCAATATCCATAGCAATATAAAATAATTAATTTTTAAACTTTTCGTGAACTGCAGAAAAGTAAGGACCTTGGTACTGATTTTCGTGCAATCCTTTGTGGCACTTAATTAAAAAACTAGAATCGCATTTGGCTGATAAGTAGATTCAATTATTGCTTCCACTTTCTAGATCGTTACTGAGTTTAGGGATCTTCTTAATTTATATATAATTATAATTAAGTATAATAACATCTATATATTTTATTGCTTAAAGTGTAACACTATTAGTAGGACACTAGTTTACAGCAGATGGAATAAATTAGTTTGCTCTTAAAATTTCATAATTGACTACAATAAATCTTAATTTATAAAATAATCCAATAATTACAAAAGAGGAATATAACGATGTCTGCACTTATTAATTATACTACTATTGTCTTTACAAGCGAATTTGAGATGAACGAGATGATAAAGCATATTGAAAATACTAGTAAAGTATGGGCACCAGAAATGAAAAAACGTGGTTTGAAACGTTTTGTTTGTACACGCATTTGGAACAAAGGTGATACGTTTAAATTAGGAATTTTATTTGAATACGATACAAAAGAAGCATTTGAAGCAAATGTAGAATATTTAGATAAACATTTCAATACACTCCCTAAAACAAAAGAATTGATGACTTTAGCAAAAATAGAAGGAAGCCGAGGTATTGCAGTATTTGAAGCCTAACTATTTTCTCTTTTGTCTAAAATTATTTCTCGTTATTTGAGTAAAATTCTAACTATTTAGACATCGCTTTAAGAGATATACAGCAGAATTAATGTAATCAGAGCAATCTAATATTATAAATGTTTATAGTGGTTATTTGAGTTTTATAAGTTATTTAAAATATCTAGTTATTTATAAATTTTAAATCTAAATCTTGTAATCCTTTTGAAACTTCTACTTCACAATTTCCTTCAAACCTTGTTACTTGACCGCCCATATCTTTTATTTGGTTCCAAAATTCTTCTGATTTATTTTTTCTAACCTCTTCCATTTCTTTTTTTGTTCTAAAAACATGAAATATTTCAACTTGATTTTCCGTTCTATCGACAAAACATCTAAACATTAACCTACCATTTTTAAAAGATCATGATTTCAATCCTTTAATGAAAGTATGATTGCTTTTTTTGCTAATTCATTTTGCACTTTAATTGTGACATTTACTGAAAACATCTTAACCTCTTTTATATTTTTTATATTATCTGTGGTTAAATCGTACTTTATATTGACTTCTAATTGAACTTCTCTCTTGTCTTGTTTTAACTAATCCTACTGATATTGTTTTGCCAGAAAGAGACTTAAATGCTTTCTTATAAATTTTTCTACATTCCAGAACACATACAGTACAGAGCAAAAACCAACTTTTATCATGTTTTTCATATTTACAATTATAGAGTTTTTTTGAAGGAAGGTTGCATCTAGAATAATAATAATATTTCATAATCAAATCATATCAATAGTTAAAATCTAACATGTTAATAGATCTACTTGATGTTTTTTTAATATTTATTTTATTAAAATAATATTCATGTTTTTTTTGAAAATTTTTTATTTCTTCAACACTTTTCTCAAATGCTTTTTCATCTTTATATTCAAAGATTGAGGATAAAGCAAAACCTCCGCCCTTATTCCAAACCTGATTTACTCTCCATCTAATTAGTCCAACTTTTTTTAAACTCTTGTAAAAGTCATCAGCCATTTTTTCAAATTTACTAATATATAGTTCCATGTCAGATTCACTTGTAAAATCAACTAAGATATGACTTATGAGTTTAGCGCTAACAATCTCAACCACTATTTTCTCCTTTTTTAGACTAAAATTACACTAGAAACAGCATACATTTTCCAACCTTTATCTGCTTTGGTAAAGGCATAAAATGCAGTATATTTTTCTATTACTGATTTATCTTTTCTTATCCTTGTACCACTACTAATAACATGACCTTTTTCAGAATTCACACCGTGCACATAAGTCTCTGTATCAATGGTAGTATCCCATTGTTTGTTCTCCATCATCTCTTTTGGAGTAACTGGAAAAGCATCTAGTAATTTACTTTCTCCATCAGCAATATATGTAATAGGAAATTTGACTAGCGAATTAACACCATCCATATCATTATCTAAAAAATATGCTAAATATTCCTCATATGCTTTCAGAACTTCTTTTTCGTTATTATCACTCATTCAAGTCATCCTCTTAAGTATTTCAAAGAAAATTTCGTTTTAACTTAAAGTAATATCTTACTATTATTTAATAAAGTTATAAAATAGAATTGGAGAAATTAAATGGATACTATCTTACAAAAAGATAGAGACGAAATGGAAATCATAGCTAAATCAGATAATGATTATCCAGTTCTTATGATTAATCAAAATAGATATTTAAAGGGTGAATTTCCAAATGGTGACCTTTATTCAAAATGGAGGTCAACAAATAAAAAAATGATAAGTGAGGTTAAAGGAAAAGTTATATGGTCTCTAAAAGTGGAGGCTCCACACTTAATTAACGGAAATCTAGAAGCATTAGATGAAATATTAGCTTATTGGTATCCGTCTCATCAAGCTTTTTTATCAATGATTAATAGCTCTCATAGAAAAGATAATTTTGAATTAAGAAAAAAGTTAATAGTCTATGCTGTAATTCATAGATGTGATGGAAGAAATGTTCCACAAATCGAGTAAACTTCCATAATGAAATACTAACCATTTTAATGACTCATAGAGAGTCATATAGTGTCATTACTGTTATGAGAGTCAATTGTACATCCAATGTGGATACAGTGGCTGTATGAGTCTGTGTGAGTCAGGAATTTATAGTCTGATTTTATTTATTATTTTCATACCACTTATCTAAGTTTATTATTTCATCTTTTGGTTTTAAACTTGATGTAAACCTTTCTACTTCAACAACAAAAAAACTAGCATACTTATCTGTTCCCCAACTTTGGATTTGCTTTTCTACATCTTCCTTTGAGTTAGCTAAATAATGAGAACAAAAAAAGGTACTATTGTTTCCAAGCCACGTTTGAGAGCATGTTGCAAACTCTCCAACTGCATCTTCAGCCCATTTGCCGTGTGTAACACCTTTTGGATACAATTTGTTAAAAGAGGATTTATATTCATCTGACTTTTTTTCTGAAAGAAAATCATAAATAACAATATAGTTATTCTTTCTATTTTCAGTATTTGTTTCCACCATTAACCTATCAATCTAAAGAATACTCAATTGGCCCCTCAAATGACCTTATTTTTAAGTTAGTTTTTAATTCATTAATTTCTGGATTATTCATAATTTTAATTTTATCTGCAGATTTCTTATCTTGAAATTCAGCAATAACAAACGCTGACTCTTCATTAACTCTAAAAACTTTTGCAGATGTTTGACCCTGTTCTAAATTTTTTGGAAAATGTGTGAATCTTAAATAATCTAAAAAGATATTTAATTGCAGTTTAGTAGGAGCTGTTATTTCTACAATTCTAATATACATTATTTAACCTGAACATTAGCATTGTGTATTAATTTTGACATTTCAACTACTGTTTTAACTTCTGACTTACTTACAATTCCTCCCATTTCTTTTATATCTTTCCAAAACTTATTGGAAAACTTTGTTCTAGTTTTTAATAAGTATGATTTATCTTTCCACAAATGAAACATATCTATTTGAGTATCTGATACTTCTGTAAAGCACCTAATTAACAAGCCTCCATTTTCATTAAATAACTCTTCACTCATATTTTTTAGAGACATGACTATAGAATCTTTGGCTAATTTATTTTGTAATTTTACAGTTACTGTAATTCCATAAATGTTTTGAATTCCGTAAGTACTTTAATTATATTATATCCTAATCTAATCAAACACATCTCGTAAAGTGTTAACCATTTCAAAGAGGCATACAACAGGTTTTATGTAATCAAAGTCAATTGTACATCCAATGAAGTTACAGTTACTGTATAAGTTAGTATGAAATAGGGATGGCTGTGTAAATATTTTTAGTTAGGGTGTTCTGCAGATTCTGAAATATGATTTAATAATTATAATCCAATAGGTTAAGTGTTCTTGTAGTTAATCTCTTTACAGTAATTTTTTTAAAGAAATTTTCATTCTCTTTAAAATGTTTTTCTATAACTTTTTGTCCCTTAACATAGGCATTTTCGTCTTTATATTCAAATAACGTTGATAATGCAAAACCACCTTCTTTGTTCCATACCTGATTCAATGGAAAAAATTGAAGAAAATGGAAATAAGTTTCTTAGATTTAAGTTAAAAAATGGACAAAAAGGTAGATGCAAAACTGATAGAATATCACGAAGCAATGCACCATATCACGAAAGAGCAGAACTTAGGCAAAGAATAAATTTTAAAACAAATTCCACCTATGAAATTACTTTTAAAATTAGGTTTATAGAAGGTTTTGAAGGTAGTAGAGAAACATTTTTTCAAGTTCATCAATGGCAAAATGATTGCCAAGTTGGACCTCCAATGATGTTGCAAATGCATTATGGTGAAATAATTTTATATGCTACAAAAAATATTGACCATCATAAAAGATATTATGTAAAGAAATATGGTGAGGGTCCCAAGATAGAAGAACTGTTAAAAAAGTGGCAAAGTATTAAAATAACTTACTCATCTCTTAAAAATACAATAACTATTAAACTAAACAATAATATAATTTTTGAAAACATTAAATTCGTACCATATCCTTGTGGTATTCCACATAATAAATTTGGAATTTATAGACCTGGCAACATACATAACCCCATAAAAACTTCAATAGTTGATTTTGATAAATTTCAAATTAAAGAATTATAAATCCCAAAGTTCAAACACTTGAGGAGATGATTTTGGACACACTTAACCTACTCAAAGGTTAAGTGGTTTTCTTGAGTCTGATGACCAAGTTCACATCTTCATCTGAGAAACTACATGAACCAATAGTATTACCTTTGCAATTCATTTAGTTGGGTGAGAAGTCCGATATCCCATTTCCTTACTTCACTCTATTTTAGAAATCCAAGTAAGGTCTTTCTCAACTTTCACTTCGGTCAGAATATGAGTCTGATGAAGATAAACTTCATATTCTGTAAGGGTAAGTTCTCCCTTGTCCTGTTGGGAATATTTAAACACCATTCCAACTTGGGTGCAGCATAATAAAAACTTGTTACCTAACTAAGATCCGTTCCAATATAAAATTGTAACTCAATAGGTTTGTAATCTCATACAATGTAAACTTTAAACACAAGAGGGTTTCCTTTTTTTTATGTTTAATTAATACTATTTATAAGAATTATAATTTTGATATTTGAGGTATTAATTATCCGCAGATTAGACGAATTTATTTATTGCTAATCCAAAAAAAAATACCACACGAGGGGGGGGAGGTGTGGTACTTTTTTTAAAATTAGATTAAGAGGATCTAATATTTAATTAATATCATATTAATACTTAACTAGTTAATAATTATAGTTCTCTTAAATTTATTTTGTAAATATGATTAAAATAGAATCAATAAAAATTCAAAAAAAAACAACCTGACTAAAATATGAACAATTAATGTTTTTGTTTTTAAATAATATAATTTTTCTTCAGAATATACTTGAATACTTAGCAATCAAGTTCTCTGGTTTTAAATGAATGTATCTGAATAGTTGTCTTACATCTTTATGACCAGATATCAATGCAACCTCTGGAACAGATAATCCCATTTCAAAGAATCTTGATACTGATTCATGTCTTAAATCATGAAATCTTAATCCTTTTATATTAGATTTGTTTCTACATCTCTCCCACGCAAGTCTTAGACAGTTTGCAGATATAGGAAATACAAACTCAGATGACTGAGTAAGATTTGATAGTAATTGTATTGCAGTTTTAGTTAATGGAATACGTCTGTCGTCCCCATTTTTAGTATCATAGAGTGAGGCAATTCCAGTATCTAGGTTTACATCATTCCAAGTTAGTTTAAGTATCTCAGACCTTCTCATTCCAGTTTCTACTGCAAATTGAATGATAGTAGAGATGTATTTGTTCTTTTGTTTTTCTGCATTAGAGATAAGAACAGACAGTTCATTTGAAACAAGTCTTCTAGTTCTTGGTTTTGCAGACTTTGGTAATTCAATATTAGCAACTGGATTTACTAATATTCCATATCCCCATTCTTTAATTGTAGTTTTAAATACTCTTTGGATTAGAGTTAACTCTGCTTTTACAGTTCCAGATTTAACCTCTTTTAGTCTATCTTCTTTATATTGTTCAAAATGATGTTTAGTTAGGTTAACGACTTTGCAGTCCCCTATCCATCTTTTAGATATTAATCTCAATTGGCATTGTTCAGTTATTCCACTCTTTATTTTTGAAGAAACCTCCTCAGCGTATCTATTCATTAGATAAGATAGTTTTAGGTTCTGGATATTTTCTTCTGGAAGTGAAGTGTTTCTTAACTGATGTTCTAACTTTGAACTCCAAGTAATAGCATCACTCTTTTTATTAAATGATTTAGTAAAACTTCTCCAACCAGATACTCTTACTTGAGCATTCCAAGAATTACCTCTTTTACGTACACAACTCATCTTTGACTCCTTTTACTGTGTCAAATCTGTGTCAAAACTGAGTAATCTCTGGGTATTATTTAAAATCAATTCTTCTAAATAATTGATATTAAACAATAAGTTATGGTGCGCTCTGAACTAATTAAGCGTAGCAATTTATCCAATGAAATCAATGTATGTAGAGCAAATCAACAAGGCGAGTTGCGTAGTTAGTTACGTTAAAGAACAAAGTAATTTATTCCAAGAACACTCCCTTTTTTGCACTTTCCTCAGCCATTGTCATACAAGGCAAAATACCACAAGGAGGTCTATTTTTTTTTGAACATATACAATAAGGACCAAGATTTTCTTCTTCATTGAAGTCATCTTCATCTTCATCAATGAATTCATCTAAAACATCTTTGTTCCAGGGAATTTCGCTATATTTATCTAATAACCTCTCATTTAACGTATTTATATTTTTCTCTTTTTCATTTGAAAATCTTAAAAATGTTTTGACAAACCTTGGATCGTTATCAAACCATTTATCAATTTCTGTCCTTATCCAACCTATCCATTTATCTTGGATTTTTGTTTTATCATCTTCAAAAAGTGATAATCTATTAAGTTTATAACGAAAAATTGCACTTAAAATAAAATAAGTTGAACGAAAATTTGTATAATTAAAGTCCACCTCAGTTTTTACTTTATAAAAATCATCAGAGTAACCAAGCAAAGTTTTTGAAGCCCAAAGAATTCTTGAAATTTTTTCATTAATAATTTCGACACATTGATAAAAGACATGATCACGTGATTGTATTTCTTCTACAAATTTGTCATCGTCATTTGTGAACAAAATTATAAATCCTAAAAGTTAGTAAAAAAAAATATTTTATAAATTATAAGTTTAATAGGTAATTTTGTAAAATTTATTTAAAAAATCTAAAAATTTGTAGAGCCAAAAATAGTTGCGTCCTACACCCCCTAAAAGTTGCGTAGTTGATGTCCTCTACAGTCCTCTACAGTCCACTCAAAATTTGTTAGAAAATATGCAGAATGTTGTCTGATATAGCTTTCAACAGATTCAATTATGGTGCGCTCTGAGAGAGGTGTGATGCCTATCAAGAGCAATGGTTTTGTCTAAACTCCAACAATATCAATAGCTTAGCAAATACGGTGAGTCCGTCAACGATAAAAAGCTTGTCTACAACCTTGTCTACAATAGACAAAGCCCCTGGTCCGGGGTTACTGCACCCTTTTCCTAATCAACATTGGTCAATGGTCAGGG
>ARQU01000019.1 GCA_000384615.1 alpha proteobacterium SCGC AAA536-G10
GCATATCTATTATTAAAATATCAAGATTTTGCCAATCTACATCTCTCAGAAGTTGTTCAACAGCGCTCATTACCATAGGACCTCGCCAAATTGTTGCGGCGTCTTCAGGTACTAAGTAGCCAATGGACATTGCCTGTAAACCAAATGCATTATGTGGAATAATTTTTTTTCCGTTACTTTTTGGCTTATTGGATATACCTGTCAACTTTGGAAGGCTTGGTCCATAAATATCAGCATCTAGAATGCCGACATTATATTCTAATTTTAATAGTGATAAAGCGACATTAATTGCAGTAGTTGATTTTCCTACACCGCCTTTACCACTTGCGACTGCAATAATATTTTTTGCAGGTCTTAAAGGTGTAATTTGTGAACTTTTATTCTCTTTTTTTGTATTATGAGCAGTCAATATAATTTCTACTTTATCAACTTGTTTGATTGACAATAATTTTTCTTGAATAAAGTTTTTGATTTGCTGAGCTTCTTTTAATTGTTCTGGTAAAAGTTCAAGGGTAAAATGAACTTTATTCTTCTCAAAATTTAATCCACTAACACACTTGCTATCAAATATATTATTTGATTGATCTTGAAGAACAATAGACCTTAGTGTTGTGACAATTTCATCTAATTTTTTATTATCCATTTTATTTGTCCAGAAATAATTTTACTTAAAGGTTGTAATTTCATACTACAGTGCAAATATCAACCATACAAATTTAAAGACAAGTTTCGTTAAACTTGTTAAATAGCTACAATGCTTCTGGAGTTTAATTATGATAATTAATAATATCAACGATAATGGTTCAGGCCCTTGGGGCAATAATGGAAATCAAAATCCTTGGGGTAAAAAACCTAATTCTAATGGAACTCCTCCTGATGTTGATCAAATGCTTAAAGAAAGTAAAGATAAGTTAAAAAAAATGATGCCTACTGGCTTTGGAGGCGGTAAAGGAATTACTATTTTACTATTTATCCTTTTAGCAATTTGGCTAATGACAGGAATATATAGAGTTAATCCTCAACAACAAGGTGTAGTTATGAGATTTGGTGAATGGGTAAGAACAACCCCTCCAGGTTTACATTACCATTTACCAACTCCAATCGAAAAAGTTATGACTCCTGACGTTACTAGGGATAATAGAATTGAAGTAGGTTATAGATCATTTGGTGGAGCCGCTACAAGTAGAAGAGATGTTCCAGATGAATCTAAAATGATTACAGGTGATGAAAATAATATTGACATTGACTTTATTGTGTTTTGGAAAATTGCTGATGCTGGAGCTTACTTATTTAATATCCAAGACCCTCCTGAAACAGTAAAGGTAGCAGCGCAGTCAGTAATGAGAGATATTATCGGTCAAACAAAAATACAAACTGCTCTAACGGGTGGTAGGCAAGATATTCAATTAAAAGCTAAAAACATGCTCCAAGAATTATTAAATGAATATGAGGCTGGAGTTGAGATTAGAGATGTACAACTTTTATCAGTTGATCCACCAGCTGAAGTTATCGATGCATTCAATGATGTTCAAAGAGCTAGGCAGGATAGAGATACTTTGATAAACGAAGCTGAAGCCTTTAGAAATGACATCGTGCCAAGGGCTCGAGGTGAAGCTGCACAGTTAATTTCTGAAGCTGAAGCTTACGCAAGTGAGGTTGTTAATAGGGCTAAAGGTGATGCAGATAGATTCAACTCTATATATAAAAGTTACAAATTAAACCCTGAAGTGACTGAGTCTAGAATATATTTAGAGACTATGGAGAAAGTATTTTCAAGAGTTAAAAAAATTATAATGGATAAATCTGCAAGCTCATCAGGGGTCGTTCCTTACCTTCCATTAGATCAACTTAAACCAAAAGGTGATAAATAATGTCTACTTATAAAATAATAACTGGTACAACTGTATTAATAGTTTTATTTGGTCTTTTAAGTTCTTTTTTTACTGTTGATCAAACACAGCAAGCTTTGGTTCTACAATTTGGTGAACCTAAAAGACTTGTTAATAAACCCGGATTAAACTTCAAAATACCATTCATACAAGAAGTTACATATTTCGAAAAGAGAGTTTTATCTTTGGTATCCAAAGACTCTGAAGAAGTCATTTTAGCCGATCAAAAGAGACTTGAGGTAGATACATATTCAAGATTTAAAATCATTGACCCTCTTTTATTTTACCAGACAGTCAGAAACGAATTTGGTGCTCGTCAACGTTTAGAATCAATCATTGATTCGTCGGTTAGGAGGGTTTTTGGAAAGTTCGAGCTTACAGCAATTTTGTCTGACGCTAGAACAAAAATAGTTGAAGATATAAGTGGAGAAGTAAATTCTACAATAAAGAAATTAGGCATGGAAATTGTTGATGTTCGTATCAGAAGGGCCGATTACCCAGAAGCTACAAGTCAGAATATTTTTAACAGAATGAAAACAGAGAGAGAGCAAGAAGCTAAAGAATTTAGAGCCGAAGGTGCTGAAGAAGCTCAAAAGATTAGAGCTATTGCTGAAAAAACTAAAGTAGTTTTAGTTGCTGAAAGTAAAAGAAAAGCTGAAGCATTAAGAGGTGATGGAGATGCACTTGCAATCAAAATATATTCAGACTCTTTTGGTCAAGACGAAAAGTTCTTTAAGTTTTACCGATCAATGCTTGCATATGAAAATACTTTTTCTGACGACGGTACAACTATGTTATTGAGTCCTGATAGTGATTTTTTTAGTTTTTTTGGCAAACAAACGGGTAATTAGTTTATAATAAAATAAATTATTTATAATTCAATTGTCAAAATAATTTCAAGATTTGGTCTTAAATCTGCCTTTTTGTATAGGTATTAAATATTAAATTAATAATACGGTGAAAACATGTCTCATATATCAAATTGTTTTAAAAATTATGGTCTCATAGTTAGCTTTAATATTTTTGTATTAATTTTTTCAATTAATCTAGCTAGTGCTAAAAGCGCCCCTGAAAGTTTTGCAGATCTTGCTGAAAAACTGAGTCCTTCAGTTGTAAATATTTCTACGACTACAGTCATTGAGCAGAGATCTAGAGAAATGCCATCTTTTCCACCAGGTTCTCCATTCGAAGATTTTTTTAAACAATTTGAAAAGCCAAATGGTAAAAAAAGAAGAGCTCAATCTTTAGGTTCAGGTTTTATTATAGATCAAACTGGATATATTATTACTAATAATCATGTAATAGATAATGCTGAAAAAATTATGGTTATCCTATATGATGACACGTCCTTTGAAGCCAAAGTTGTTGGTAAGGACCCAAAAACAGATGTTGCGCTTTTAAAAATTGAGCCTAAGAAAACAAAGCTAAAAGCTGTAAAATTTGCTGATTCTAATAATCTTAGAGTAGGAGATTGGGTGATGGCAATTGGAAATCCTTTTGGATTTGGTGGGACAGTTACAGCTGGTATCGTATCTGCGAGGGGTAGAAATCTGTCAGGATCATATGATGATTACATTCAAACTGATGCATCAATTAATAGAGGTAATTCAGGTGGTCCACTATTTGATATGAATGGCAAGGTAGTAGGAATTAATACTGCCATTTTCTCCCAATCTGGTGGATCAGTCGGCATTGGATTTGCAGTATCATCCAATTTAGCTAAACAAGTTACAGATCAACTTAAAGAATTTGGAAGAACAAAAAGGGGTTGGCTTGGTGTACTCATTCAAGAAATCTCTAAAGAAATTGCTGATAGTTTAGGTATGAAAACAGCAAAAGGTGCATTAGTTTCTTCAGCTACTGAGGGTGGTCCTGCTCAAAAAGCTGGTGTGAAAACTGGAGACGTTATATTAAAATTTAATAATATCGAAATTGAAAATATGAAAGAACTCCCAAAAGTTGTTGCTGGAACTCCTGTTGGTAAATCCGTTCCATTGGTAATCTTAAGAAGTGGAAAAGAATTAACTCTTAACGTAACATTAGGTGAACTTGAGTTAGCTGAGAAAGAAAATTTAATAGGTAAAACAAGTTCTAAAGATGCAAAATCTAAGCAATATGATAAACTAGGTTTTGTTGCAGAAGAGTTAAACAGCAAAAATAAGTCAAAATTCAAACTTAAAAACATTGATAAAGGTGTTGTAATTACATCTGTTAAAGATAATAGTTCTGCCCAAGATGCTGGTCTTATACCTGGTATGGTTATTATTAGGGTAGGTCAGATTGAGGTTAATTCTCTTAAAGTTATTGATGAAGCAATTAAGAATGCTCTAAAGCAGAAGAGAAAGGCCTTATTATTATTAGTAAAGGTTGAAAATGGCAGTAGATTTGTTGCATTGGAGTTAAAATAAAAATCAAGAAATTATTTGGTTGTCACTATACCCTTGTGCATACAATAATCCTAAAAGATTAGTAGTTTTAAAATGAATATTGGCTTCTTTTTCTAAGACTTTTTTACCATTATATGAAACTCCTAAACCAGCTTTTTTGATCATTTCAATATCATTTGCTCCATCTCCAACACATATTGTCTCTTCATAATCTAGTTTATTCTTTCTTACATAATCATCTAAGTACCAAACTTTTGCATGTTTATCTAAAATTGGGTCTATAACTTTACCTGTTAGATACATTTTGTTTAAATTGTTAGGACAAATTTCAAGTGAATTAGCATGTGCATGTTCAAAACCTAGGGATTTTTTTAAATAATCAGTTAAAAAAGTGAAACCACCAGACACAAGAACAGTAACTGAATTATTGTGCTTCATAGTTTTAATTAACTCGATTGCTCCATCATTGATATTTACACTTTTTTTTAATTTTTCTAATATCTCAGCTGGTTGATCCTTAAGAATTGCTACCCTTTCCAATAATGCTTTTTTAAAATCAATTTTGCCATTCATTGCCTCATTCGTAATCTTAATAACTTCTTTTTCTTTGCCAATCTGCTTTGCAAGTTCATCTAGACTTTCCTCTTTAATAATAGTGCTATCCATGTCAGCTAAGAGTAATTTTTTTTTCCTATCTTTTGTTTCTTTTATAAAATTACAGTCAATATTATTTTGCAAAAGGAAATTTTTAGTAAATTTTTTAAGCTCTAAATTAAATTCCTCATTTTTTAGTTCTAACTCATAAGCTCCTTGTGGGCTTAATTCTCTAAAATTTGTCTTTTTAAATGATATATCTTCCAATATTTTTGATAAATAATTTAGAATATTATTGTCAATATTTTTTTCTGTAGTATTAGAAATTAATAAAAATTGTTTCATGAAGCTCTAATTATATTATTGTATCTATTATGTCTAGTTTGTTGAATGTTGAGACATTGTTTGATCTATCAAAGAATAATTATTCTTTTGTTAACGATATGATCATAATTGCAGGCCCAACAGGTATTGGAAAGTCGAAAATAGCGATAGAATTAGCCAAAAAGATTAATGGTGTTCTAATCAATGCTGATTCAGTTCAATTATATAAAGATCTTTTATTGTTATCTGCGAGACCATCAAAAGTAGATATTAATAAAGTTCCTCATTTTTTATATGGATATGTAGACTCTAATGTCAATTATTCAGTTGTAGATTGGCTCTTAGAGCTAAAAAAAACATTAGCTCAAATGGAATTAAAAAATAAGGTACCTATTTTAGTTGGGGGGTCAGGGTTATATATAAATGCAGTTATAAATGGCCTAGTTAATATTCCTGCAATTTCAAATACAATCAAAAATGAAAGTTTATTAAAATTTAATGAAGTTGGAATTGAGAATTTTAGAAAAATTAATTTTGAAATTGATCCTAACTTTGTTGAAAATAATAATGATAAACATAGACTACTCAGAGCTTATAGCATTTTTCTACAAACAAAAAAAAATATATCTTTTTGGTATAAGCAGCCTAGAGTAAAATATATAAACAAAAATATTTATTCTTTTTTTATAAATTCGGAGAGAAAATCAATATATGAGAAATGTGAAAGTAGATTTGACGACATGCTTGCAAATGGAGCTGTTGAAGAAGTTAAAAAATTACATTATTTGAATGTTGATAGATCACTTCCGATTTCAAAAAGTTTAGGTGTTAAATGGCTTTTAAGTTATTTAGATAATAAGATTTCCTATGAAGATGCTGTGAGGTTAAGCAAAAGAGATACAAGAAGATATGTAAAAAGACAACTAACATGGTTTTTGCATAATTATATTCCATATAAGACAATAAATTTAAAATAATATTTCATAAAGAAGAATATAATTATAACTTTATATTATAGAGTTGACCATTTTTAAAATTGTTGTTAACAACGATTTTGACCAATTGATATGAAAGTATTATAAAAAAAATGACTGTAGATAAAACGATTACTGGTGCAGAAGCTGTAATAAAAGCTTTAGTTGAAAATGGTGTAGAAGTTATATTTGGATACCCAGGGGGAGCTGTTTTACCTTTATATGACGCTATATTTGATAATAAAAATATCAAACACATATTGGTAAGACATGAGCAAGCAGCTGTACATGCAGCTGAAGGATATGCTCGATCAACAGGTAAAGTTGGTTGTGTTTTAGTTACATCTGGACCTGGTGCAACCAATGCAATTACAGGATTGACAGATGCACTCATGGATTCTATCCCAGTTATCTGTCTTAGTGGTCAAGTTCCAACACATTTAATTGGAACTGATGCATTTCAAGAAGCAGACACTACAGGCATATCAAGGCCATGTACTAAACATAATTACTTAGTAAAGAATGCAGATAAATTGTGTGATATCATTCATGAATCTTTTGAAATTGCGTTTACTGGACGACCAGGACCAGTGCTCATTGATTTGCCTAAAGATATTCAGCTTACTAGAGTTAAATATGGTAAAAAAATAAATAAAATCAAAAATAAATTAATTAAAAATAAGTCAAAGATTGATCAAAAAGTAATTATTAAAGTCGCTGACCTTCTTATAAATGCAGAAAAGCCTATTATTTATGCTGGTGGTGGAGTAATTAATGCAGGTCCAAAAGCATCAAATCTTTTAACAGAGCTAGTTGATTTACTAAATTCTCCAGTAACACTTACATTGATGGGATTAGGTTCGGTATCAAATGATAATAAAAATTTTCTAGGAATGCTTGGAATGCATGGAACCTATGAAGCCAATTTGGCTATGCATAATTGTGACGTCATGCTTAATGTGGGTGCTCGTTTCGATGATAGGGTTACTGGGAGGTTAAATGCTTTTGCTCCTAAATCAAAGAAAATTCATATAGATATAGATAAATCTTCGATTAATAAAGTAGTTTCAGTAGATTTTGGTATAGTTGGGGATTGTAAAGAGGTTTTAACAACTTTAATTCAAGAAATCAAAAAGTTACACAACCAAAATAATTTGAAATCAAAATCAGATTGGTGGGCTCAAATAAATGAATGGAAAAAGAGAGATTCTTTAGGTTTTAAACAAATAGGTAAGAATATAAAGCCACAACAAGCCATAAAATCTTTATATGATAAGACCAAAAATCTTGATACTTATGTTACTACAGAGGTAGGTCAACATCAGATGTGGGCAGCACAATATTTTGGGTTTTCAAAGCCTAATCATTGGATGACTTCTGGTGGTTTAGGTACAATGGGGTATGGTCTTCCATCTTCAATGGGTGTTCAAATAGCTCATCCAGATTCCTTAGTTATTGATATTTCTGGTGAAGCTTCTTTTTTAATGAATATGCAAGAGCTTTCAACAATCGTTCAATATAAATTACCAGTTAAAATTTTTATCTTAAACAATCAATGGATGGGTATGGTAAGGCAATGGCAAGAATTAAATCATGGGTCAAGATATAGCGAGAGTTATACAGAATCTTTGCCTGATTTTGTTATGCTAGCAAAAAGTTTTGGTATTAAAGGACTAAGAGTAGAAGAAATAGATAAATTAGATAAGACAATTGACGAAATGATCAATACTAAAGGTCCAGTAATTGCTGATATTAGAGTTGAAAAAGAGGAAAACTGTTTTCCAATGATACCTTCTGGTGCTGCACATAATGAGATGATTTTAGGATCTAACGATAAGCCAAAAGATACATCAGATGCAGGTTTAGCACTAGTTTAAGGTAATAAAATGTCAGTATATCAAAATAATGAAATCAAAGAGGAAGAAACTTCAAGAACATTATCTCTTGTTGTTGACAACCAACCCGGAACTTTAGCTAGAGTAATTGGCCTGTTTTCTGGTAGAGGTTATAATATTGAAAGTCTTACTGTTACTGAAATAGATAATGCGCGTAATTTATCTAGAATTTCACTTGTTACAAGAGGAACTTCTATGACTATTGAACAAATAAAGTCTCAGTTATTAAGGATTGTACCTGTTCATATAGTTCGAGACTTAACACTTGAAGGTCCATTTATCAAAAGTGAATTGGCCTTAGTTAAGGTTGTAATAAAAGGTGCCAATAGGGTTGAAGCTTTAAGAGTTGCGGAAACATTTAGAGCAAGAACATTAGATGTAACGTTATCCAGTTTTGTTTTTGAATTGACTGGTAAGCCTTTGAAGATAGATGCCTTTATAGAATTAATGCGATCATTAGGTGACACAGAAATTTCTAGAACCGGAGTTTCAGCAATTTCAAGAGGAAATAAAACGGAAACAAAATTACTAGAACAAATTTAACTTAACTGATATTAAAGATCATTATCATTTTTTCACAAACATGTAAGGAGCAATTTAATGCGAGTGTACTATGACAGAGACGCAGACATAAATTTAATTAAAAACAAAAAAGTTGTTATCGTAGGGTACGGTAGTCAAGGACATGCGCACGCTGCAAATTTAAGGGATAGTGGAGTTAAAGATGTTACTGTAGCTTTAAGAACAGATTCTACATCTGTGGAAAAAGCTAAGTCAGCTGGTTTTCAGGTAATGAATGTAGCTGAAGCATCTAAATGGGCCGATGTTATTATGATGTTAACACCAGATGAACTTCAAGGAGATATTTACAGAACTGATATTGAGCAAAATATGAAATCAGGAGCTGCAATATCTTTTGCACATGGATTAAATGTTCATTTTAATTTAATTGAGCCTAGAAAAGACATAGATGTTTTCATGGTTGCTCCAAAAGGCCCTGGACACACAGTTAGATCTGAATATCAAAAAGGAGGTGGCGTACCTTGTCTAATCGCAATTGATAAGGATATTTCTGGTAATGTACATGATATAGGGTTGTCATATGCTTGTGCAATTGGAGGAGGTCGTTCAGGGATTATAGAAACTACTTTTAAAGAAGAGTGTGAAACAGATCTATTTGGTGAACAGACAGTTTTATGTGGTGGATTAGTTGAATTAATTAGAGCTGGTTATGAAACCTTAACTGAAGCTGGCTACGCTCCAGAGATGGCTTATTTTGAATGTTTGCACGAAGTTAAATTAATTGTGGATTTAATTTATGAAGGTGGAATTGCAAATATGAATTACTCTATCAGTAACACCGCAGAATATGGTGAATATGTTACAGGGCCAAGATTAATAACTTCTGAAACAAAAGCAGAGATGAAAAGAATATTGAATGATATTCAATCAGGTAAATTCACAAGAGATTGGATGCTAGAAAATAAAGTTAATCAGACTAGTTTTAAAGCTACTAGAAGAAAAGTTGCTGAACATCCAATAGAAGCTATAGGCAATGAACTAAGGTCTATGATGCCCTGGATTACTGCCAATAGACTAGTAGATAAAGATAAAAATTAATATTTATTAATTATCTAATATAAGCTATTAACTAAATATAGTTTGATTATAATTATTTAAGTGAGCTTTTAAAATCTTTGGAAGGATTATAAAATGTTTGGATATATACGTGGATTTTTTTCAGCTGACTTAGCTATTGATTTAGGTACGGCTAACACACTAGTCTATGTAAAAGGTCAAGGTATTCTTTTGAATGAGCCTTCTGTTGTTGCAATAACTGAAATAAGAGGAAAATCTCAAGTTTTAGCTGTAGGAGAAGAGGCTAAAACTATGTTAGGAAAAACACCTGGTAATATTAGAGCAATAAGACCTATGGCAGATGGTGTTATAGCTGACTTTGACGTTGCAGAAGAAATGATAAAACATTTCATAAGAAAAGTTCATAAAAGATCGGCATTAGTAAGCCCTCAAGTTGTTATATGCGTTCCTTCTGGTGCTACTGCTGTAGAAAGAAGAGCTATTCAAGAGTCAGCAGAAGCGGCTGGTGCCAGGAGAGTTTATTTAATTGAAGAGCCCATGGCAGCAGCTATTGGAGCTAATTTACCTGTGACTGAAGCATCAGGGTCTATGGTTGTTGACATAGGCGGAGGTACGACTGAAGTTGCTATATTATCTCTTGGCAATATAGTTTATGCTCGTTCAGTAAGAGTTGGTGGTGATAAATTTGATGAAGCTATAGTAGCTTTTATTAGGCGTCATCATAATTTATTAATTGGTGAAATGACTGCAGAACGAATAAAAAAAGGGATTGCTACTGCTAAAATACCCAAAGATGGAGTCGGGGCTAGTATTGAAGTAAGGGGAAGAGACTTAGTTAACGGAGTTCCAAAGGAAATAGAAATAAACCAAGCGCAGATTTGTGAGGCTTTGGCCGAACCTGTTGGTCAAATAATTGAAGCTACTAAAACTGCTTTGGAACAAACTCCTCCTGAACTTGCAGCTGATATTGTAGAAAGAGGAATCGTTCTTACCGGGGGTGGTGCACTCTTAGGTGAATTAGACGCTACAATAAGAGAAGCTACAGGTTTACCAGTTGTGATAGCTGAAGATCCTCTTACTTGCGTTGTTATGGGAACTGGTCGGTGTCTTGATGAAATGAAATCTCTTAGAAATGTATTAATAGGTGCTTGATTTCAATTTATTAATTAATAATAAGTGAGAAAAGATGGTTTCAGGAAAGCCGTCAAAAATTAAGAGTTTGAAGAGTAGAAAAAATCTTAATTTTCTTTTAGCTTTCTTGTGTTTAACACTTGTATTTTTAGGTAAATTAGATCTTGTAGCTATGAGAAATGCTAAATCTTTTCTTTCTGATTTTTTGGCCCCAGTTACTTTCGCCTTTAATAAACCAGTAAAGGAATTGGCTGGTGTTTTTGAGGATGTTAAATCAGCCGGCTCATTAAGAGATGAAAATATTAGACTAAAAAGTGAGTTAAGAAGAATTAAAGTATTAAATAGTAAAGTTGCAAGTCAAAAACTAGAACTATTTGAGTTAAGAGAATTATTAAAAGTTTTACCTAAAAATAAAAATAATATTGTTACTGGTCGCGCTATAACTGCACCTGGAGGTATTTTTGCTAACACAGTATTAATTAATGCAGGTGAAGATTATGGCATAAAAATTGGCCAACCCGCTATTTCTTCGCTTGGCTTAGTTGGATATGTCGTAAATGTAGGTTTGAAAACTAGCAGAATACTTTTAACTATAGACATTAACTCCATGATCCCGATTTATTTAACGGAAAGTAACTGGCCTGCTGTTGCACAGGGTCAAAATGGAGAACTTTTACAAATTAAATTTCTTTCTTCTGATGCTAACCCAATTGAGGGTGAAGTAGTTGAGACATCTGGACATGGCGGTAGATTGCCGCCAGGAATAAATGTAGGAAAATTATATAAAAGCTTTTCGGGAGGATATTTTGTAAGACCCACAGTAAATTTTCAAAGATTAACATACATCTCTATAATAACTAATAAAAAAAATGTTTCAAATTTTTCAAATGATTTTCAAGGTTTTGCACCCTTACAAAAACCCAAGAAATCAATAGTTCTCAAGGGCTTAGATTCCAGTGGTAATAGAAAAGTAGAAAGTTTAAACGATTGATAAAAAATCATAACATTATTTATTTACTAAATAAATTTTCAAAAAGTTTTATATTTTTTGTTTTTTTGTTTTTTATTATAAATTTTGAAAAATCATTAAGTTTCTTTCCATTATTCAAAATTGCTACTCCAAGTTTAATTTCTGTAATAATTTATATTTCTATAAAAAAATTGAATGTTAAGCCTTCTTATCTAATTCTTTTTTTAGTAGGTTTTTTAAATGATGTTATATTGGGTAGTAATTTAGGTGGAACCCCGATTTTTCTTTTGTTAATTAAATTTTTTAGTGAAGGATTAATTTTTAGCAAAATTAATAAAAATGGCCATCAAGATTGGATAGCTTTTACTGTGATATTTCTAGTATCGTTTTGTATAGTTTTTTTTATAAATATTGTTATTAACTTATCTCTTCCTGATTTAAGTCCTGTTTTTTATTACGTAGGAACTACTTTAATAATCTTTCCTATTGCAAATTTAAGTTATGATTTTATTTTTTTTATTACAAGATTATTAAAAAGTTAAAATATGAAAAATAAAAGTCAAAAAAAATTAGAACAAACAATATCTAGAAGATTTTTTTTCTTATCTTTATTAAAAGGTTCCATTATTGGAACAATTGGCTGGAGGTTATTTGACCTACAATTAGTAGAAAATAGAAAATATGAAAAACTTTCTGACGAGAATCAATTTAATTATAGAATTGTTGCACCTGAGAGAGGAAGAATACTAGATAGAAAAATGAGACTTCTTGCAGGTAATATGGACGGATTTTCTCTTGTCTTAAATTGGAATAAACACTTAAATGTTCACCAAATCATAAGAAAAATGTCAGAAATTATTACTTTAAACGAAAAAGATATTAATAATTTTTATAATAAAATTAGACATAAGAAAAATGATTTCTCAAAAAATATTTTAATTACAAAAAATTTATCTCAAAAAGATGTGTCTAAATTAGCCGTAAGAATCATTGAATTTCCACAGATAAGTTTTTCCATGTCTAAAAGAAGAGTTTATCCACAAGGTATAATTGCAGGTCATATAACAGGTTATACCGGTCCATATTCCAATAAAAATATTAAAAACAACTCTTTGAATAGGATAGAAGTAGGTAAAAGAGGGTTAGAAAAGTTTTTTGATGTTCAATTGAGAGGTGAATTTGGTAGAAAGAGAGATGAAGTAACATCTAAAGGTTATATAATTGATTCACAGATTTATGAAAACACAAAATCTGGATCTGACATTCAAGTATCTCTTGATATGAAGCTTCAAGCCTTTGCCTTCGAAAGGCTTGAGAGGGGTAATTATAATCGAGTTTCTGCGAACAATAAAAATATAAAAAAGCAAATCAGCAAATTAGATAACGTTAATTACTCATATAATAATTATATATATATTAATAAAAAAAATCAGGTGGTCTATCCTCAATCGGGATCAATTATAGTTATGAACATAAGTAATGGAGAAATTCTTTGTTCTGTATCATCACCAAGTTTTGATCCAAATATCTTTTCTAGCGATCTGGAAATCGATGAATGGAACAAAGTTAAAAATAACCCAAGATCTCCTCTTTTAAATCGGAGTATGACGGGTGTATATCCACCTGGTTCTACAATTAAAATGGCTGTTGCATTAGCGGCTCTTGAAAGTGGGATAATTGATTATAAAAGTAAGTTTTTTTGTAATGGATCTAAGGAGTTAGGAACTAGTAAATTTCACTGTTGGGCAAAAGATGGACATGGAAATGTAAATTTAATGGAAGCAATTGAACAATCGTGTGACGTGTTTTTTTATGAATTAGGCTTGAAAGTTGGTATTGATAAAATAGCTCTTATGATGAAAAAACTAGGTTTAGGTCAGTATTATGACATTCAGACTGATGACAAAGCTAAGGGTGTTGTTCCAAATATTAAATGGAAACTAAAACGAGATGGGATAAATTGGTCTCTGGGAGAAACTTTAAATGCCTCAATAGGTCAAGGGTATATACTGACTACGCCTCTTCAATTAGCAACTATGGTCTCAAGAATTGCAAATGCTAAATTTGCATTAACTCCTTCTTTAATAAAAGTATCAGAAAATAAAATCTTTAACGACTTAAATATTAATAATGATCATTTAAATTTTGTTAAACAAGCTATGGAAAAGGTAGTTGTTGGAAGTAAAGGAACTGCTAGGAATTATAAAATAGGATCAAAAAATATAGAAATGGCCGGAAAAACAGGCACTGTTCAAGTAGTTAGGATTACTGAGTCCGAAAGAGAACAAGGCCTGATTAAAAATGAAGATCGACCATGGAAAAAAAGAGATCATGCTTTATTTGTTGGATATGCCCCAATCTTAAAACCTAAATATTCTATATGTGTTGTAGTTGAGCATGGGGGGAGTGGCTCATCAGTAGCTGCACCAATCGCCAGAGATGTATTTAAACATCTGTTTAAATTATAAAAAAGTAAGTTAATATTATGAATAGGAATATAAATAAATTTTCTTCTGACACTTTGATAACTATTTTTTTTTCAAAACTGTTTAAAATAAATTTTATCATTATATTTAGTTTAATATTTTTGGGTTTAGTTGGTGTGGCCTCTTTATATTCTGCTGCAGGAAGTGATTGGAATCCTTGGGCAAAGAATCATCTCATAAGATTAATTTTTGGTTTAGGTTTAATGTTTGTAATAGCATTTATACCTTCCAAACTTTTTTTTAAATATAGCGTTTTGTCTTTTATTTTAGGTATATTTGCTCTCATTTTGGTAAAATTGATTGGTTCTGGAAGTGTCCAAAGATGGATATCTTATGGAGGTATAAATTTTCAACCTTCTGAAATAATGAAAATAGCTCTAATTTTAATTCTAGCAAAATATTTTGATCATATTTCAAAGATACAACTTGATAAGCTTATACCATATATTATTCCAATTTTTATTATAATAATTCCTGGGCTTTTAGTAATTTCTCAACCAGACTTGGGAACTGGCTTAACAATAATTTTGCTTGGACTTTCCATATTATTTTATGTAGGGATATCTATTAAATTTGTCCTTTTCTTTATCCTGATCTCCATTTCGTCAGTACCTTTTATTTGGCAACAATTATATGAATATCAAAAGAATAGAATACTAGTTTTCCTTAATCCAGAATTAGATAGCTTAGGAAGTGGCTATCAAATAATACAATCTAAAATTGCGATAGGTTCTGGAGGTTTGTTTGGAAAAGGATTTCTATTAGGAACGCAAAGTAGATTAAACTATTTACCTGAAAAACATACAGATTTCATATTTACTTTAATTTCGGAGGAGTTAGGTTTTTTTGGATCAATTTCAATTATTTTAGTATATTGTCTATTAATTGCTTCAATTATGAAGATTTCTTTTAACGTTGAAAGTCTTTTTTCTAAAATAGTAGTTTTTGGTATAGGTTGTTTAATTTTTCTTTATTTAAGTTTAAATATAAGTATGGTCTGTGGATTACTTCCTGTTGTAGGTGCGCCATTGCCTTTAGTAAGTTACGGAGGAACTTCTTTATTAACAGTATTAATTGGCGTAGGGATAGTATTAAGTATCAATATCCATGATAAAAAAGTATAATATTTAAAGTATTATTTTAAGGTATAAAATGTTTAGATTTTTTGTGATTAAAAAATGGTTTTTATGGTCTTGGTTAGGGTCATTTGTTATTTTATCATCCTTATGGATCCAAGTTAAAATAGATGTTAAAATAAATGAATGGTTTGGAAAATTTTATGACATGATACAAAAGGCACTTGCAAAACCAAATGCAATTACAATAGGTGAATATTGGGAAAGTTTATTTTCATTTATATCTCTAGCGGGATTATATGTTGCAGTTTATGTTATAATAAGTTTTTTTACAGCTCATTATTTATTTAGATGGAGAGCTGCAATGGTGGAGTGGTATCATTCAGTCTATGATAAAGCGAGCAAGATAGAGGGTGCTGCCCAACGGGTACAAGAAGATACAATTAAATTTTCACGTATAATGGAATCTTTAGGAACTAGTTTAATTGAATCAATGATGGTGCTATTCCAATTCATTCCAATATTGTTAGGTCTTTCAGTAGGGATACCAATTTATTTCTTTGGAGACTGGGAATATGGATTGATTACTGGTGCTTTGTTATGGACATTAGGTGGTACATTATTTTTAATAGCACTTGGATGGATCTTAAGATTAGTAGGCGTAGAGTATGATCTCCAGAAAAAAGAGGCTGCTTACAGAAAATTACTAGTCATAGCTGAGGATGACGGTTCTGTTAGACCTAAAAGTATAGAAGAATTATTTAAGGATGTTAGATCAATTCATTTTTTAAGTTATACTCGTTATTTGTACTTTAATATTGGCCGAATGGCATATTTACAGGCAAACGTTTTATCAGCATATGTCTTTTTAGCGCCAGCAATTGTTGCAGGTTTAGTAACTCTTGGAGTTATGCAGCAAATTATTAGAGCGTTTGGAAGAGTAGAGGGTTCAATGCAATATTTATTAAAAGCATGGCCAACTATTATAGAGCTGGCAAGTGTTTACAAACGATTAAGAGAATTTGAAGCTAAAATATTAGAAGATGATAGAATTAAAGTCCAATTGTAATTTTGTTAAATGAGCAAGTTTAAATTTTCAATAGGTATTTTGAGTTGGAAAGGTTACGACAGCCTAAAAAACTCGCTGATTTCATACGATAAAAATGGTCTTTCAAAATTAACAAATAACAAGTTTATATGTTTACCGGAATATAATGAAGAAGGGATTGAAATAGCCAAAAAATTTAATTATGAACCTATTTTAATTGATGAAAACATTGGAATTTTTGGTGGATTCAAAGAACTAGCAAAGCAAATGCCTAGAGGACCAATTTTATTACTAGAAAATGATTTAGAATTAATTGAAAATACAAAAACTACTTTTAATCAAATGAAAAAATCAATTGATTTACTTTCTAAACATAATGCCATTCAGGTAAGATTGAGAAGCAGGTTTGATCCTGGGGAACCTTTTGTAGGTATTGCCAAATATAAACAATATTGGTCAAGCAATTTTCTTAGTTATATTAAAAGATCTTTTAGGCCAACCAAGGCAAAAAAATTAATAGGAACTTCAATATACTCAATCCAAAATCCTGAAGCACGTCATCCAAAATTTATAAAAAAATTGTCAAATGAGTTTTATTTAGTATCAAGTTCAGTTTTAAATTGGGCTAACTTAGCTATATTAGTCGACCGTGATACTTATTTAGGAACTATAATTAAAACAGCTGAAAATACTCAATCAAAGAATTATATCAATGGGTTTAAAAATATTGAAATTGAATTAAATAGTCTATGGTGGAGAGAACAAGATTTTAAAATCTTAATGGCACCTGGTTTGTTTAAACACAATAGGTTATCCCATCGGGGTTACTAACTTACTATTATTATGATTTTTTCTTTTTGTTTATTTGATGAGCTCTTCCAATAGCAAGAGTGTTTGTAGGTATATCTTTGTTGAAAGTACTACCAGCACCCATTACTACATTATCTCCTATTTTTATTGGAGCAATAATTGTTGAATTAGAACCAACAAAGGAGTTTTTACCAATTTTTGTTTTATTTTTATTTTTGCCATCATAGTTACAAGTAATTGTACCAGCTCCAATATTTGTTGACGAACCAATTTCACTGTCACCAACATATGCTAAATGGTTAATCTTAACATTTTCTGATATTTTACTTTGTTTGATTTCTACAAAATTTCCTACTTTTGTGTTGTTTCCTAAGACAGTATCTCCTCTTATTCTTGCAAAAGGACCGATTGAGGACCCTGATTTAATTTTACATTCCTCTAAATGTGAAAACGATTTAATTTCAACTGATGATTCAATAATAACATTTTGACCAATAACTACATTCGGATGTATTACAACATTTCTTCCAAATTCAGTATCGTGATTGATAAACACAGTTTCAGGATCTATCAACTTTACACCTTTAAACATAGCATTTCGTCTTAAATAATTTTGAGAAATTTTTTCAGCCACTGATAGATCAACTTGATTGTTAATTCCTAAAATCTCTTCTTCTTTTATTTCAATAAAAGATATTTTCTTTTTTTCGTGATTTAAAATCTTTACAATGTCAGTTAAGTAAAATTCATTACTAACTAAGTTTTCTTGAATTTTGTCCAGCTGTTTCAGTATTGAGCTGTGAAAGGCCATAATACCCCCGTTACAAAACTCTGAATTTATATTTTTTATTTCGGCATCTTTTTGCTCTATAATTTTGATTGGTTTATTATTGATTGAGAAAATAATTTTGCCATAATTATTTTTTTCATGTTTTTTAAAGCCTGTTATTACAAGTTTGGTGTCATTGTTAAAAGACTTTACAATCTTTTCAATAGTTTCAGGGGTCAAGAAAGGGGTGTCGGCAAAACATACCAGTATAATACCTGTAAAATTTTTAAGACGAAAAGAAGCTTTCTTAACCGCATCACCAGTCCCTTTCGGAACTTTTTGTAATACAGTTTCAAAATCATGACAAAACTCTTTTAATGCTTTACATTTTTCTGGAATAACTATTATAAATTTTTTAATGTTTGCGGACTTATTGGCATCAATTACCCACTTAAGCATTGGTTTCCCAGAAATCAAGTGTAAAGGTTTAGGAGTATCTGAAAACATTCTACTACCTTTTCCAGCACTCAAAATAATTGAACAAATTTCCATAAAAGTGTTATATCTCTTAACATTATAAATATAAAGCTTTAAAATTTTTGCTAGATTATATTTTTATTAATTAATTTTTAAAAGAGGTCAAATATGTGCGGTGTAGTTGCTGTTTTAGGTAAAAGAAATGCAAGTCATCTTGTTATTGAAGGATTAAAAAAACTTGAATACCGTGGTTATGACTCAGCAGGTATTGCTTCCGTTTCTCAAGGGTTGTTACAAAAAATAAAATCTGAAGGCAAACTTGTAAATTTGATTAATAAGTTAGATAGGTCAACAAAAGACAAATTATACTTTGATAATTCTATAGCTTTAGGTCACACCAGATGGGCAACACACGGGAACATAAGTCTTGAAAATGCTCATCCATTAACAAGCTATAATAAAATAGCGGTTGTACATAATGGTATAATAGAAAACTATCAAATTTTAAAAGAAGACCTGATATCGCTTGGTTATAATTTTAAAAGTCAAACAGATACTGAGGTTTTGCCTCATTTATTTATGAAGTATATTAATTTGGGTAATGATCTTTTGGATGCGGGTAGACTTGTACTCAAAGAAATAAAAGGCGCGTTTGCTTTTGTTGCGATGAGTGTGGATTTTCCAGATCAATTATTTGTCTCAAGAAACTCGTCACCTTTAGCTATAGGATTGGGAGATAAAGCAAATTTTGTAGGTTCTGATGCCCATTCCATAGATCACTTAACCCAAAGAATAATTTATTTAGAAGATGGTGATCATGCATTAGTTAAAATCAACAATATAAATATTTTTGATAAAAATTATAAAAAAGTGAAAAGAAAGATAATTAACATTCAAGCTGAAATAGGTTTAGTTACCAAAGGTGGTTACAAACATTTCATGGAAAAAGAAATCTTCGAGCAACCAGTAGTTTTGCCTCAAACCACATCAAGTTTTGTTAGAAATAACTCTGAAATAACTATTGATCTTGATAAATTAGGTTTTAAAAACAAAAAATCCTTAATAATTTGTGCTGCGGGTACAAGCTATTATGCTGGAATGATTGGTAAATATTGGATTGAACAAATTGCAGATATACCTGTTACTGTAGATCTTGCCTCAGAATATAGATATAGAAAACCATCAATATTTGGTCAAAGTTCAATGTTAGTTATTTCTCAATCTGGAGAAAGTTTAGATACACTTATGGCATTAAGATATGGTAAAGAATTGGGTCTTAAAACAAATGCAATTATAAATGTAGAAGGCAGCACTATTGATAGAGAAGTTGATTATAGTCTATATACTAGAGTTGGACCAGAAATAGGTGTTGCAAGTACAAAATCATTTACATCTCAACTTGTTATATTGTTTATAATTGCGGCTTGTTTAGGTAAAAAATTTAATAATTTAAAAACTCTCCAAATTCAAAAAAAATGTCATTACATGAATATGTTGCCTAATGCTATCGTAAAAATGTTAGAACTAGAAAGTCAAATTAAAATAATTGCTCAAAATATTAAAAATTCAAAGAGTGTGATTTTTCTTGGTAGAGGTCTTTTATATCCTCTCGCGCTTGAAGGTGCATTAAAATTAAAAGAAATAAGCTATATTCATGCAGAAGGTTTTGCAGCTGGAGAAATGAAACATGGTCCAATTGCACTTATAGAAGATGACGTTCCAGTTATAATGTTTTTATTATCAGACGGTAATGAAGATAAATCAATTAGCAATTTACAGGAAGCTTATTCAAGAGGAGCAAAAATTATTTTAATCGCTGACAAAAAATGTATTGTTAAGGCTTCTTTTGCACATTTGAAAGTTGAAATACCTCACTTTGAAAATGAATTTCAATCTTTATTGTCCCCTATATTAATGTCTATTCCAGCTCAATTGTTAGCTTATTACGTTGCCAAGGAAAGAGGTACTGATGTAGACCAGCCAAGAAACTTAGCAAAGTCAGTTACAGTGGAGTGAGTTTAAAGTATTACAATTCAGAATGTAGTACTTTAAACTCATTTGGTTACAGTAGAATAAATTTAGAAATACGTATTCTGATATAATTATATCGTTTAACAAATTAGAAATTAAGTTTAAATGACCGCTAAACTAACCATTGATGTGATGCAAGAGATTGCAAAGTCAAGAGGAGGAAAGTGTCTATCAACAAAGTATGTAAATAGTAAAACAAAATTATATTGGGAATGTTCTGAAGGGCATCGGTGGAGCGCACGCCCAAGTGATATTAAAGCGGGTAAATGGTGTCGTGTTTGTTCTTATGCCAAAAGAAAAAAAGTCACAACTCAAACAACAGATAGACATATAGGGTAGGAAACTTGTCTTCATTTCTTCCTATTTGGAAACCCAAAATCATTGATTAGAATAATCTTATCGACCACCTCCAAAATAAAATCAGACCACTCCTCGTGATAGTCTCTTTCTAACCTCTCATCGTTCAGTCTTTTCTTCTTCACAATTGAATGAACGTGATTACCTTTGAACTTCTTTCCATGGACAGATTGGTATCCTTTTTTATCCAACCACTCTGCAATCTGGTCAAAGGTCTTTCCTTTTTCTCTTTGTTCAGTAATTGTTTCATAGAGGAAAAATTGATACTCTTAGTATAGAGGAACATTTAAGTGTGGTGTTCTCTGAGTGATAGTAAAACAGAAGAAAAAGTCTGTGTTTAATATTGCGTCCGTACAACCAACCATGTCTACTGTGGAATAGTCACATAGGTATCCAAAATCCTGACTTCACAAATATCACTATTTACATACTTAATGGAAAAAGATTCATCATCATTAATCACTTTTCAAACTTAACCCAAAAGGAATTTAAAAGACGATTTCATCGAATAGATATGTTAAAATAAATTTATGAAAAAATTATTCTTATATATTTCAATATTATTAATCTTAGTTTTGTATGGTGCTTGTTCAGAATCTTCCAGTAAAGAAAATAATGTTGTCCAAGGACTAATCTATGATTATAAAATAACTGAAAAACAGGCAAAATGTTTGATTAAAGAGACTAAACCCTTAGTTAAAAAAGACGAATGGAACAAATACGTTAAAATGTGGAATGCCAGAGCAAATGGTCAAGATAAAATGGATAACAATAATATGGAATCTTTAATGAATGTTGGAATTGCTATGATAGGTATTGGAGAAAAATGTAATGTTACTTTCTAACTAAGAAATAAAAAAATTGATAAAAACGAGTCAAATGAGAAAAACTATTGCAATGAAAATTTTTGTCACAATTTTTACTTCTTAACATTACTAACTATCTGCAAATTAACCAAAAAATATCTGAAAAAAATCTAATCGTCGCTTTTGACCATATTAATTAAAGTTCTATCAAAAATATCTAAATGAAAATCAGACCGAACTTCTGGATACTCTTTTTCAAACTTTTTGTCCCTCAATCTTTTCTTTTTCACGATAGAATGAACGTGCGCAGCTCTGAACTTTTTTCCACG
Organism: alpha proteobacterium SCGC AAA536-G10; assembly: GCA_000384615.1. GTDB lineage: Bacteria > Pseudomonadota > Alphaproteobacteria > Puniceispirillales > Marisalimonadaceae > Marisalimonas. The sequence goes on from ARQU01000019.1 coordinate 21,953, forward strand.
GACAGATAGATACCCTTTTTTGTTTAACCACTCTGCAATCTAGTCATAGGTTTTTCCTTTTTCTCTTTGTTCAATCATTGTCTCATAAAGGAAAAATTGGTATTGTGAATACTGAGGAACATTCAACTGGGGAGTTCTCTGAGTGATAGTAAAGCAAAAGAAAAAGTCGGTGTTTAATCTTGCGTACGTACAACCACAACTGTCTACTGTCGAATAACCCATTGATTTAATCTAATAAATTTACTTTATAATACGGTGGGATAGAATATTTTGTAAGTATATAAATTTGATGAAAAAAAAGTTAATTTATAAATTTGATTTTAAAATTTACTTTTGCTCTATTAAATAAATTAAAATTTAGTTTTAAATTTTTATTCAAGTGAAACAGTAATATTGGCAAACTTAACCATGGATATATGGGATAAAAACACAAAAGTAGAAGAAAATTCTTCTTTTAATAAGAATGATCCAATAATTACTAAAAGAAATACTAAAAAAAATAAATTTATTCATATAGATCTTTTTTCTGGTTGTGGAGGTTTTTCTTGTGGATTTGAACAATCCGGTTTCAAAACAGAATTAGCAATAGATATTCATGAAAGTTCAATCGAGACGATTAAGCATAATCATCCCGATACGAATACTATTTTAGGAAACATAAGAAAAGTTAATCCAGTTTTAACAAAAGAGTTGATTTCAGATTTAAATGCCAAAATAGTTATAACTGCAGGAGTGCCGTGCCAAGGTTTTTCAATATCAAATAGAAAAAGAAATGATGATGATGAAAGAAATTATTATTTTAAAGAATTTATTAAATTTGCTGATGTTATAAAACCAAGTGCCGTTATTGTAGAAAACGTTTCAGGAATTACAAAAGCGAAGGACGGTTATTTTGTTGATACAATTACTAATGAAATAAAAAAACTAGGATATAAAGTTTATACTTCGTTTATTAATTCTGCAGATTATGGAGTTCCACAAATTAGAAAAAGATTTTTTTTTATTGGTGTTAAAGATGAATATAATTGGTTATTCCCACACAAAACTCATAAACCCAATAATTATGTTTCTGTTGAAGATGCTATACTAGGTGATCTTCCAAGTTTAGAAAATAATGAACAAAGTAGAGAATATAAAAATGGTCCATATACTGATTTTCAAAAAATAATTAGAAATGATCAAAAAATATTACTAAATCATAAATCACCTAATCATCCATTGAAAACAATTGAAATGATTAAAAAAACTAAACAGGGTTTTCCGATGTATGAGAGTTTTAAGCAAAGGATAAGACTTAATTCTAAGTCTTCTAGTCCAACACAGATTTGTGGAGGAATTAGACCTCAATTCCAATTTGGTCATCCAACTGAACCTAGAGGTTTAACAATAAGAGAAAGGGCAAGGATACAGTCTTTCCCTGATAATTATTTTTTTTCAGGTGGAATTGTACAAGGAAGGGTCCAGACAGGAAATGCCGTTCCGGTATTTGTATCTAAGGTTTTATCTAAACAATTAATCAAAATGTTTACTAATAAAGAATTAACGGGTTATCTGGGAGATGAGAAAAATCTTCAACTTCTTTAATTTATTTTATTTTATAATTAACATTTAAAGGATCACTTAGAATAGATAATTCAAATTTTTCCTTAACCTGTAAAGTGGATAAATATTCATAATTCATATTTGAAGATGAATTAGATAAGCAAAATTTTATTTTATTATTAAATTTTTTAAAAGTAGGATAATATTGATACTAAATGGACTGTTACAGGATATTTTGGAGAGTTATGGTTCGCCGAGGAAGAAGATATTCTCGGTAAGCAACAGGAGTTTTTTTAAAGGATGGGCAGATGGTGTTTTTTATTCCTGTAATTATGCTGGGCAGTCTGCAACATATAACTCCTATACAATCAAAGAGTTTATTGAGAACAAAGAATTTGAACTAGTTAATCAAGATAAAGCGTTTTCAAAAGTGTTCGCAAAAAATGGTTAGGTGGATAAAAATAAAAAAGTCTTTGTGCATCGCATTACTTGTAATGGAAAAAAGGTTGTTGATAGGAAGGTGTTATACCCTTTTATAACTGTGGATGGTTCCAACAATGCATTCTATGTCTGCGAAGGGGTAATAATTACTCTAAAATCTGATAGATAAATTGCTTTTTTATGCCAACAATATTAATTCTTGAAACTAAACCACTCATCGAAATAGTTTTATCCAACCACCTCCATACTGAAGTATGACCATACTGGCGATACTCTCGTTTGAGCAATTCTTCCTTTGCTAACCTCTTCCTCAAGATTGAATGGACGTGCGCACTGCTGAACTTCTTTCCACGAACGGATAGATAACCTTTTTATTAAACCATTCAGCAATCTGGTCAGAGGTTTTTTCTTTTCTCTTTGTTAAGTGATTGTCATATAGATAAAGAATTGGTACTCAGAGTATAGAGTAACATACAAGTTTGGAGTTCTCTGAGTAACTTTAAAATAAATAAAACAGTATTTAAAAGTGCACACCTACAACGCTTTTTATACCATATAGTAGTTTTAAAAGGTGTTTTAACTTCAAATGAATATTCTCAATACCTATGTCTTTAGTCATTTGTTTAACAAATAAGTAGTTTCAGATAGGAATATGTATCTCTGATCTGAAGAACAATAAAAGATACATGACACTAAAAAGTCCATATATAACTATGGAATAAGTTATTAAACAAATATCTGATTATCTAAATGAAAAAGCAACTTTTTATTAGAACTTAGACGTTTACTTAAAAATCAAGTGTGATAACTATGATAATGTGTTAGGCTATAGCAAATGAAAACTGATAAACACATTTCTGTAAAAAATCCTGGAAAGGGAGGAGGTGGATGGTCTTTTACGGGGATATCCGATTCTTTTGAAAACCACGTAGAAAAGTCTGTGCCATTTTATCATCAAGGCCACGAATTAGTTTGTAGTTATTCAGATTTTTTTTTAAATGGTCCTTCAACGATTTATGATATCGGATCTTCAACAGGTTTGTTAACAAGAAAACTGTTAAGTCATCATGATGCGAGATCAGATATTACAATAACAGGAATTGAACCAATTACAGATATGATTAATTTTGCAAATAAAAAAAATGTAGATGAAAGATGTAATTTCATATGTGAAGATATAATTAATGTTGAGCTTCAAAAGGCTGCTTTAATAATCTCTTATTACACAATGCAATTCATTCACACCAATGTACGACAAAATATTTTTGATAAAATATATAATTCCTTGAATTGGGGTGGTGCTTTCCTTCTTTTTGAAAAAGTAAGAGCGCCAGATGCAAGATTTCAGGATTATTCTAATCAAATTTATTCTGATTTTAAGCTCAATCAAGGTTTTAAAGAAACTGAGATCGTTCATAAAACTAGGTCATTAAAAGGTATTATGGAACCTTTTTCGGAGCAGGGTAATATTGATATGCTTAAAAGAGCTGGATTTGAAGATATTTCTTGTATTTTTAAATATGTTTCTTTTGCAGGCTTTATTGCAATTAAATAATGTGTGGTATATTTACGATAATTAGTAGCAGTCAAAAAATAAATACAGAATTATTTCTGAATTCTTTAAAAACTCTTAAACATAGAGGCCCTGATCAAACAAAAATATTCAAAGAAAAATTTATATCTTTGGGTTTTACAAGATTGGCAATACAAGATCTTGAACCTACAGGTGCTCAACCCATGAGTGACAAAGATGGTAATAAATTAATTTTTAACGGAGAAATTTATAACTTTAAATGTATTAAAAAGTCATTAATGAAAGAAGGTATAAAATTCAATTCAAGTGGTGACTCAGAAGTCCTTTTGAACTCAATTTCTCATTGGGGAAT
>ARQU01000020.1 GCA_000384615.1 alpha proteobacterium SCGC AAA536-G10
ATAAAGACACTAGAGCATGGGAAAGACCCTCTGATCATGTTCCAATTATCGTAGATATTGATATTTAGATGAAAATTTTTAAAGGAAAAATTATTTGAAAATACCATTTATTAAGATGCATGGGTTGGGCAATGACTTTATTATTTTTGATAATATCAAAGACTTAACAATGCATAAGAGTAAATTTATAAAAAAAATTAGTAACAGAAGAATTGGAATTGGCTGTGATCAAGTTTTAATAATTGAAGATACTGTGAAATCAAATACTTTCAAAGTAACTATGTTTAATTCTGACGGCTCAGAAATTGGAGCATGTGGAAATGGTACAAGATGTGTTGCAGATTATTTAATGAAAAGAGATAATTTGAATTCTTTAAATATTCAAAGTATTAATGGTAATTTGCTATGTACAAGAAATGATAATATTGTTACTGTAAACATGGGTAAACCTAAATTTGACTGGAAGGATATCCCGTTAGCCACCAAACAAAATACCCAAAAGGTTTTGCTAGATGAGTTTGAAGCTTTTTGTTTATCTATGGGTAATCCGCATGCTGTTATTTTTATGCAAAACTTAGATGAACTTGAAAGTTTAGATCTAAATGTAGTTGGTCCTCGTCTAGAAAAAAATATAAATTTTCCTGAATTTGCTAATATAGAGTTTGTATGCGTTTTAGAGGATAATACAATAAGAATGCGTGTATGGGAAAGAGGCGTGGGTGTCACTATGGCTTGTGGCTCAGGAGCATGTGCTTCACTAGTTGCAGCTTTTAAAAAAAATAAAAGTTCTAAATCAAATAAAATTATCCTAGATGGGGGAGATTTGTTTGTTGAGTGGTTAAATAATGGAACCGTAACACTTTCTGGTGAAACAGAAAAAGTTTACGAAGGAATAATAGGTGATTGATTGACAATAACATTTAAAAATAAAAATTCATCACCTGAGATCAAAACATTTGGTTGTAGATTAAATATTTGGGAAAGTCAGGTTATCACTGATCATGTTAGTAAGCATGGGCATAGTGATTTAATAATCTTTAATACTTGTGCGGTTACTAGTGAAGCGGAACGTCAAGCAAGACAGGCAATAAGGTCGGCAAAAAATAACAGACCCGATGCAAAAATATTAGTAACTGGTTGTGCGGCTCAAATTAATCCAGAAAAATGGAGTTCCATGTCTGAAGTTAACTTTGTTATTGGTAATAAAGAAAAACTTGACGATAAATTTTGGGCTAATTTTAATCTAGATGTAAATCTTGAAAATAACGATAAAGTTTTTGTTCAAAACATTATGCAAGTAAAGAAAACATCAGAACATCTTGTAGAATCATTTAATAAACACACTCGAGGCTTCGTCCAAGTTCAGAACGGTTGTGACCACAGGTGTACGTTTTGTGTTATTCCATTTGGAAGAGGTCCAAGCAGATCAGTTTCAACGCAAAATGTGATAAATTCTATAAATTCTCTTATAGATAATGGCATAAAAGAAGTTGTTCTTACAGGAGTAGATCTAACTTCATGGGGCAACGATATATTTGGTAAGCCAAGTTTAGGTTTATTGGTAAAAAAAATACTGAAAAACATACCTGATCTTCCTAGACTTAGACTTTCTTCTCTTGATCCTGCTGAAGTTGATTTTGAATTAATGGAAGCTTTTCAGAATGAAAAAAGATTAATGCCTCACATACATTTATCTATTCAACATGGTGATGACTTAATTCTAAAAAGAATGAAAAGAAGACATTTATATAGAGACGTTATCAATTTTGTAAATGAAGCTAGAAGAAGGCGCAGCGATATTGTGTTTGGTGGTGACTTTATAGCTGGGTTTCCAACTGAAGATATAAATGCTCATAATAAAAGTATAAAACTTATAAAAGAAGCTAACATTACTTATGTCCATGTTTTTCCTTATTCAAAAAGAGATAAAACTGCAGCCTCAAAAATGCCTGAAGTGTTAAGTACTGACATCAAGAAAAGAGCAAAAGATTTGAGAAATTTAGCAGAAAAACAACGTGAAACCTTTCTGCAAAATCAAATCGGTACTATACAAAATGTTCTAATAGAAAAAAATTCGGTTGGTTATTCGTCAAATTTTTCCAAGGTTAAGTTGAACGATGATGTAAAGGCTAGTTCAATTATATCAACAAAAATAGTAGATATAAATTCTGAAGGTTTGGTTGGTAATGTTTTCAATTGAATCATAAGTGAAGTTTTATGGCATTAAATTGGTTTAAAAAATTAAAAACAGGATTAAGTAAATCAGCATCAAAGGTAGAAGGTGCTATAGCTTCAATAACTGGAAAAAAAACTATCGATCAGGAAACAATTGATAACATAGAAGATGAATTGATTTTAGCTGATCTAGGAATTGAAGTTGCAGCTAGAATAACCACAAAAATTAAAAATCAAAAATTTGAATTAAATAAAAATAAAGAAATAGAAAAATTAGATATTGCAAAAACATTAGCGTCTGAAATTGAACAAATTTTATTGCCATCTGAAAAAAATCTTTTTGAAAATGTGTCTTCTAAACCACACGTAATATTTTTAGCTGGTGTAAATGGTTCTGGGAAGACAACTACTGCTGGTAAAATAGCCGAACAATTTAGAGTTCAAAATAAAACAGTAGTATTGGCAGCATCAGATACATTTAGAGCTGCTGCTGTTGAGCAATTAAAAACATGGGGCAAAAGAGTAGGTGCACAAGTTGTTTCTGGGGTAGATGGAGGAGACTCGGCTGCAGTTGCTTTTAAAGCCCTGCAATTAGCAAAAAATGAAGGTATAGATATTGTCATAATAGATACAGCTGGAAGACTACAAAATAAAAAAGACCTAATGGAAGAACTTATTAAGACATGCAGAGTTCTTAGTAAATTAGATAAAGATGCCCCTCATCAAAAAGTTGTTGTTTTAGATGGAACTGTTGGGCAAAACGCACATTCCCAACTAAAAAGCTTTGATGAAGCAATAGGTTTAACGGGAATGATAATAACTAAACTAGATGGTAGTGCAAAAGGTGGAGTTGTTGTTTCATTAGCTGAAAGTTATAAAATTCCAATACATGCTGTTGGCGTTGGAGAAGGGTTAGATGATCTTCAAACGTTTAAAGCTACTTCTTTTTCTCGAGCATTAGCTGGCCTAGATGAAATATAGAGATTACTTTAACTTGACTTAAATACTAAATTTCTATAAGTGATCCTTATATTTTATTTATTAAGATAATATGCGCGCGTCCTTGAGTTTCAAGCACGGGCGTTATTGTGGTTTAAATATAAGATCTGGTATTAAAATGTTTGAAAACCTAACAGATAAACTTGGAAATGTGTTTAAAGGGCTTACCAAAAGGGGTGCTCTCTCTGAAGGTGATGTTGACACAGCCTTAAAAGAAGTTCGTTCAGCTCTATTAGAGGCTGACGTTGCTTTATCAGTGGTTAGAGAGTTCATTGACAAGGTCAGAATTAGAGCAGTAGGTGAAGAAGTATTAAGATCTGTCACTCCTGGTCAACAAGTTATAAAGATAGTAAATGACGTATTAATTGAAGTTCTTGGATCAAATGAATCAGAACTTCTAATAGATCATGCTCCACCAGCAGTCATTTTATTAGTTGGCCTTCAAGGTTCAGGAAAAACAACAACAGCAGGTAAGTTAGCATTACATTTGAAATCTAAAAAAAGAAAGAAAGTAATGCTTGCTTCTCTTGATATTTATAGACCAGCAGCAAGAGAACAACTTAGAATTCTAGGTGAGCAAGCTGAGGTTTTAGTGCTACCTGAGATAGAGGGAGAGAGTCCGGAAAAAATAGCAAAAAGGGCAATGGCGTCTTCAAAAATTCAAGCAATAGATGTGTTGATTCTTGATACTGCTGGAAGGACGACTTTGGACACAGCCATGATGTCAGAGGCTAAAGAAGTTTTTAAACTATCAAATCCATCGGAAACGTTATTAGTTGCTGATGCAATGACAGGTCAGGATGCTGTTCAAACTGCAAAAGCATTTTCAGAATTGATTAAGATATCAGGTGTGGTGTTAACTCGTTCTGACGGTGATGCAAGAGGTGGTGCAGCTTTATCTATGAGGTCGGTTACGGGTTGTCCCATAAAATTTGTTGGTGTTTCTGAAAAATTAGACGGATTAGAGCCATTTTATCCAGATAGAGCAGCTGGTAGGATTTTAGACATGGGTGATGTCGTTTCATTAGTTGAGAAAGCAGCCGAAACTATTGCCGAAGAAGATGCTGCCCAAATGATGAAAAGAATGTCTCAAGGCAGTTTTGATATGAATGATATGTTAAAGCAAATAGGCCAACTTAAAAAAATGGGTGGTTTAGGCGGTGTTATGTCAATGCTACCTGGCATAGGTAAACTGCAGAAACAAATGGCAGCAAATAATTTCAACGATAAAGCTATTTCAAAACAAGAAGCTATCATTTACTCAATGACTAAGAAGGAAAGAATTAATGTCGCGCTTTTAAATGCTTCACGTAGAAAGAGAATTGCGTTTGGATCAGGGACGGCTGTTTCTGACGTAAATAGACTTGTAAAACAGCAACAAGATATGGCCCGTATGATGAAAAAAATGGGTAAAATGGGTGGCCTAGGTGGTTTAAAAAATATGATGTCTTCATTAGGTGGTGGAAGCTCGAATTCAGAACAAGTTTCAGAAAGTCAATCTCCAGTTATGGATGCAAATAAGATGGCTGAATTGCAAAAAATGATGGGTGGAAATATGCCTAATTTAGGAAATATGGCGAATAGGTTTGGTGGTGCTGGCTTACCTGGTTTGGGCGGAAAACCATCTAAGAAAAGACGATAAACTTAATTAATTTAATATAAGGAAAAAAAATGGCGTTAAAAATTAGATTATCTAGAGGTGGGGCTAAAAAGAGACCTTTTTACAAAATTGTAGTTGCTGAGGCTTTATCTCCACGAGATGGAAAGTTTATTGAAAGATTAGGTTCTTACAATCCTATGGTGGCTAAAGATCATACAGAAAGACTTGTATTGGATGTAGAAAGAGTAAAATACTGGATATCAAAAGGAGCTCAGCCTACTCTAAGGATTGCCAAAATGTTGTCCTCAGATGGTTTGGTAAAAGCACCAGTAATTAGAGACCAGCCTATCAAAAGTGCTCCAGGAAAGAAAAGAAAAGAAAGAGAGGCAGAGGCAGTTGAAAAATTAGCTTCAGCAGCAGAAGAGGCACCAGCAGCGGAAGCACCAGCAGCAGAAGAAGCACCAGCAGCGGAAGGACCAGCAGAAGAGGCACCAGCAGCGGAAGCACCAGTAGAAGAGGCACCAGCAGCGGAAACACCAGTAGAAGAGGCACCAGCAGAAGTGGCACCAGCAGCGGAAGCACCAGTAGAAGAGGATAAAAAAGAATAAATAAATTTGTCTAATAAAAATTTTTTAGAAATAGGACTCTTTGTAGGAGTTAAAGGTATTAAAGGAGAAGTGAAGCTAAAAAGTTACACCGAAGTCCCTGAAAATCTTTTTTCTTATAAAGTGTTTTATTTAGACAATTCTAGTAAACCAATAAATATAACATTTATTAGAAAAGTTAAACAAAATCTTATTTGTAAAATTGAAAATATTACCACACGAAATGATGCAGAAAAATTAAGAGGTTTAAAATTACTTATTAAGAGAGATCAATTATCAACGCTTGCAGATGATGAGTTCTATCAAGTAGATTTATTAGGTTTTCAAGTTTATAACTTAAATCGAGATAGTTTAGGTGAAATTATTACGTTCAACGATTTTGGTGGTGGATTGTTAATAGAGGTAAAAAAAAATGATAAAAAATTTTATTTGCCTATGAGTTCAGATTTTTTGGAAGATATTAATTATGTGGAACGAGAGGTTGTATTAAACTTAGATCTTAATTTTATAAAAGATTAACAAGAGGAGTTTTTTGTGTGGAATGCAACTGTTCTAACATTGTTTCCAGAAATGTTTCCTGGAACCTTAGGTTGTTCTTTGGCAGGTAAGGCTCTAGAAAATGGTTTATGGAACCTTAGTAAAATCAATATTAGGGACTTTGCAAACAATAAAAATGGTAAAGTTGATGACGTTCCATTTGGTGGTGGGCCAGGAATGGTTATAAATGCTGAAGTTCTTGACAAAGCTTTGTCATCAGCCTCCGCAGAAGAAGGACCGAGAATATATCTGTCACCAAGAGGAATAAAATTCAACCAGGCATTTGCAAAAGATTTGTCTAAAGAACAAGGTGCCATATTTATTTGTGGTAGGTATGAAGGAGTAGATGAAAGGTTTTTGATTTATAATAATGTCATTGAAGTAAGTGTAGGTGACTTCATTTTGTCTGGTGGCGAAATAGCTGCTCAATTGATGATTGATGCCACAGTTAGACTTCTTCCAAATGTGATTGGAAATTCCACAGGGTTAGTTGAAGAAAGTTTTGAAAATAATTTGTTAGAGTATCCATTATATACCTACCCTAGAGTTTGGAATGAGCTTGAAGTTCCAGAGGTATTGCTCTCAGGGGATCATAAAAAAATAAAAAAGTGGAAAACTGAAATGTCAGAAAAATTAACTAAATCTAAGAGGCCAGACCTTTGGTCTAAACATATAAAATCTTAACTAGAAAAAAAATTATTAATTTGCTATGAAGATGTTCCATAATATTTCTTAATATAACTGTTTCTCTAAATTTATTTGGTAATTCAATTCCAATTAAGTTTTGTCCCAGTACCATGGCCACTCTCACAGCTTCTACTGACATTGATCTTGCAATATCATCTGCCAAAGATATTACTCTCTGACTTCTCAGACCAGGTGCAGGTTGTAAATCATACCTCGTAACAACAGGACCATACCTGACTGAGTCAATATTTCCATTTATTGAGTAGTCTGACAAAACACCTTCAAGAACTTTTGCGTTTAAATCTAAAGTCTCCTTACTTGGAGGTTTTATGTCTTCAGTTAAATTTTTTAATAATTTTACTGACGGTAATATAAAACCACTTTCAGAATTTAAAGGTAGAGTATCTTGAAAATAATCTTTTCGATTAAATTTACTATTTAAACCATTATTCTTATCATTATTTTTTATCAAAATAGGGTTTTTTCTTATTTTTGGTTTCTTTCTTGAGACAATATTTTTGTTAAAATTGGATAGTTTATTTCTAATGTAATTAAAGAAACCGTATTCAATTTCACTTTTAATTAGAGTATTTTCATTATTTTTTTGGACTACAAAGAACAAATTGTAAAACATACTAATAATCCATAGTAACGGCATCAGAAAAGGTCTAACTACAAACTTTACAAATTTAATTTCAGAGGTGTCTAGTGATAATATCCAGATAAATAATATTAAGGATATAATTAAAGAACTTACCCCGATTGTTAATTCACTGTTAATTAATTGAAAACCTGTGATCTTAGTTATTATATTTGAAAAGTATGTCAATAACCATTCAGACATACCACTTTGACTAATAACTGAAAAGTTCAGGTTAAATGTATTAACCACAATATTTTCTAAATAAGTGCCACCTAAAGAACTTAAAATAATCACAAAAAAAATGGCTAATAGCTTTGTTTTTAAAAAAGTTATTGCTGAACTGTTAAATATTTTTAAAGACCATATAAATAAAACTAAAGATAATAATAACCCCGGTAAAATTCCAAATTCTTTGATTATAAGTCCTGATAACCAAGCTCCTGTTTCATTATATATATTAGTAGGAGATTTATCAGATATAACTCCCCAGCCCTGATCAACAGGATTAAAAGTAATTAAGATTAAAATAAGTGAAATTGAACAAAATAAAAGTATAGTTGACAGGGTATTTTTTATTATTCCAATGAAGATTTTGTTTTCTCCTATTTCTTGATCTTTTTTAACCATTAAGTAATTTCCGATTTTAAAAATAATTGGAGCCTTTTCATTGTCTCTTCAATCACATCTTGACTATCAACTACAGAAATTCTTAAAAAACCTATTCCAGGATTTAGCCCATCAACATTTTTTCCCATAAAGCTTCCCGGCATTACCCTCAGTGAATATTTATTCCATAAAATTTTTGCAGCTTGCTTATCGTCTTTTACTTTTAACCATAAGAAAAAACCTGCATCTGGTAACTTAAAATCTTTGTAAAAAGGTTTTAAGTATTTTTCTATAATAGAAAAATTTTGATCATAATGTATGCATGCTTTTTCATGATGCTCTTCGTCGTCATATAAATATGCAGCTACTTTTTGAATTGGAATGGGAACTGGAGAAGCCCCATTAGATACTAATAACTTATAACTATCTATTACATTTTCATCTCCTGCTATAAAACCTGCTCGCATTCCACTAGCATTACTTCTCTTTGAGAGAGAATTAAAAACTAATAAATTATCTAATCCCTTTCCCAAGCTTGCAGCAGCTTCCAGTGCACCAGGTGGTTTGGGTCGATTCATTCTAAATATATCGCAATAACATTCATCAACAGCTAAAATAAAGTTATATTTTCTAGCTAATAAAATTGCATCTTTTAAATAATCAAGACTTGCTACACTTCCATGTGGATTAGATGGTGAACAAATATACATTATTACCGACGAGTTAAGTGTGTTTTCAGAAAGGTTAGATATATCAGGAAAATAATTATTATCTGGCAATGCATTTAACCAGTATATATCCGACCCACTAGAAATACTTCCAGCTCTCCATGCATGGTAAAAAGGATTAGTAACAAGTGCTTTTGTTTTGCCAGCTTTTAAATTTTTTGCTAATAGGCCAACTAAATGCAGGGGCTCTCGGGTTCCTGGAACAGGGACTATATTCTTGTCTAATGTTAAAAGATTTTTGGCGCTTGGATATCTTCGTTCTATATATCTTATTATACTACTACCAAGACTTGGAATTGCAATACTCGGAGGATATTTACCCCATTCGTTAAAATTTTCCTCTAAAATAATTTTTGCAAAATTTGGAATATTTAATGTAGGCTCGCCTAATGACATTTTTAAAATTGAATATTCAGGATTCGGAGGTATATTCTCTAAGAGTGATGTTAATTTGCCAAACATCCAGTCTTTTAAAACATTATATTCTGGATTCACCATTTTAAGCTTTCAATATATTTATAATTTTTTTTATTTTTTTATATTATAGTATTAAATATTAAAACTAAAACATGATAATTTAATTAGACAAATAATATGAAACCAGCAGAGGTTACAAAATAATTCATTGCAAGAATATTTTCATAAAATATGTGTTGTAGGTGGAGGCTTAACAGGAGCCATTATGACACTGCTGCTAAAAAACTGTGATTTATTTAAATCACATGAAATTGGCTGGATTATGCCCAATATTACAGCATCGGATGATTTAAGAACTACATTTTATAATCAAAAAAGTTTGGAGTTACTTGAAAGTTTAAATCTTTTGAAAAATCTTCAAAGAAATGATTATACATTTATTAACAAAATTCAGGTGTTTGGAACTAATAATTCTTCTCCTTTAGAGTGGGATTATTCTGGTTCAGAATCAAATTTTGGGGCTGTTATAAAAAATAATATAATTTTAAAGTCTGTTTCTGAACATTTGGATGATATCAAACGTTATGATGGTTTCGTAGTAAATACCCAACACAATGACTTTGAAAGAACTTTATATTTAAATGATAAAGTACTTATAAAAACTCACATGGTTTTATCAGCAGACGGTAGAAATTCTAATTTAAGAAAATTATTGTCTATAAAAACAATGAAAAAAAGAGTTAATCACATAGCTCTTTCCGGATTCTTACAACAATCGAAAAATCATAACTCTACCGCTATACAGGCTTTTACAAATTTAGGTCCCATAGGACTCTTACCTTTTCAAAACAAAAATATTATTAATTTTGTTCAAAGTATTGAAGAAAATAAGTATAAAAAATTTCTTAAAAAAACCAACCCAGAAAATTATATATGCGATCACTTAAATAGATTTTTTTCTCATATTAACCTCAAATTTAAACCTCTAAAAAAAGTCAATCAATCTAGTCATAAATTATCTAGTTGGAAACTAGACTTAAACTTCGTAGGTAATCCAACTGCTTATAGGACAATATTGATTGGTGATGCTGCACACTCCATTCATCCTTTAGCAGGACAAGGTCTCAACTTATCTTTAAGAGATTGTACTTCTGTTATTAAATCATTTAGAAATAATTTAAAGTTTGGTCAAGATTTAGGCGATAATTCTATTTTAAGTTTTTATAAAAATGATAGATTACCTAAAACAATAGCAATGACCGCAATGACGGATTTTCTTTTTCATGGATTTACATCAACGTCAGATAATACACAATCCTTTTTGACAAAGGGAATGGAGACATTGAATAAAAGTAGTTTAAAAAATATATTTAGAGATATAGCCTCAGCTTAATCATAAAGAATTATAATATTTTTCCAAATATTTATCTTGATTTTTACCATAATCATATAATAAATCCCAACTAAAAATACCGGAACTATGATCATCAGAAAATATAATTCTTATTGCATAATTGCCAACTTCTTCAATCTTATTTATTAATACATTACTTTTATTTTTTACTATAACTTTAGGACCTCCATGACCTTGAACGTCCGCAGAAGGAGACTCTACTCTAAGTAATTCAGCTGAAATTTTAAACTCAGATTTGTCATCAAATGATATATTTAAATTTTTTCCATTATCTAACTTTTCAATTGAGACCGGCCAAACGTCCATATTAAATTTCCTTTTTAAAACAATATATCTAGTACTAATAAGATTATATAATAAAAAATTAGAGGTTAATTCATTTTTAATGATTATAACTTAAATACTTAACTTCAATGTTTTACCACTTGTGAAATATTTTCTTCACTAGCATAACTTTCTATAATTGATTTTAATAAATTACCCCTCTTTGATATTGATATTGTTTCCAACAACAATTGTTTTTCTTCAAATGCAAGGGGGCAAATCATTGTTATCTGATCAACAAAGTTAAAGTCGTTGCATTTGTCAATTACTTCAAAGTTAACTTTAATATTTTTAATTTTAAAATATTCTTTCAAAGATGCCTTTAGATTTGTGAATTTTTCCTTTACGTCTTTATTTTTTAAGTCTTCTCTATATTTATCCCATTTAACTTGAGCTTCTCTGAAATTTTTTCTGTTAGTTTTTTCAGATATTAACTCAAATCTACTTAGACCTTTTAAGGTTATTAAATATCTTTTATCTGTGGTTTCTTCAAACTTTATAATTTTACCTGCACAACCAACATCATAAAGTTTGTTACCATTTAAATTATTCGGTTGTATCATTCCAACTAATCTACTTTTTGAAGAAATAGCTTTGTTTATCATTTCTAAATAACGCGGTTCAAAAATATTTAATGGGAGATATGTATCTGGAAACATTACCACACCCTCAAGAGGAAATACTGGTATAAGGTCAGGAAAATTATTATTACTATTGTTATTCATATTCATTTATTACCTATACTTATTTTTATGAAAATAATAAAGTAGCAAGTCTTCTTCTTGCATTAATTGTTTCTTCGGCCTCAAAACCTGCTGATTTAAAAAATTCTAATAATTGTTTTCGAGCAGCTTGATCTTTCCATTCTCTATCTATCTTAATTGATTTTAATAACATATCAAAAGAAGCTTCTATCTCATCATTACCAAACAAAGCTGTAGCCATGTCTAATAAATAATCTAAATTTTCTGGATCTTTTTTCAAATTTTCTTCTAGTAGTTGTATATTTTCCTTTGCTTTGAATGCCTTTTCTGAAGCATCTAGTGCAGATAAAGCATCTAAAACAGGTTTTGAGTTTTTTACTTCAATAACTAATGAATCAATTATTTCTTTCACTTCGTTGAATTTGTTAAGACCTATCATTGATCTAATAAGAATTCCAAAACCTATTTGGTTTTCAGGATCTATTTGTAATATTTTTTGTGAAATCTCTAACGCCTCAGCCCAATTCCTCTCTTCAATTTTTTGTTGAGAACTTGAAAGCAAGGTCTCAACTTCTTCACCAGGACCTGATAAATTTGCTGATTTTTTAACAAACTCTAATATTTCACTTTTAGTTTTAACCCCCTGAAACCCGTCTGCTACTTTACCTTCAAAAAATGTGTAAACTGTAGGTATTGATTGAATTCTTAATTGAGCAGCAATATCTTGATTTTGGTCTATATCAATTTTGGCTAAGGTAAGTTTTTCCCTTTTATCTTTTACTGCATTTTCTAATATTGGAGTCAGCTGTTTACATGGTTCACACCAAGGGGCCCAAAAATCTACAATTATTGGTTTTTCCTTTGAAGCTTCAATTACATCAGTCATAAATCTGTCAGCATTAACATCAATAATATTTGTTTTTGAAATCATGCTATCATTGTCAATATTATTCATTATTTAAACACTCTCCTTTTATAAAATATTTATATTGTTGTACTGGTATATTTGTTCAACAATATATTACAAAATACTACAATTGACCAATCTTGAAAGTCTGTATATTTAAAATGTAACTGTTATATTTAAATAATTACAAAATTGATACTTTGAAATGACAAAAAAATGAATATTGCTCTAATTGGTTGTGGTGACTGGGGGAAAAATATAGCTAGAAACTTGCATCAAATAGGGGTATTAGCTTGCATATATGATGCAAACCAAAATTTATCAAAAAAACTTAATCAAGATTTTAAATTACATAATTATACAATTAATGATATTTTTAAAAATGAAAATATACAAGCCTTGGTAATAGCCTCAACTGCTAAGACGCATAAAGATATAGCCGAAGAGGCTTTGCAAAATAATAAAGATGTTTTGATAGAAAAACCATTTTGCTTATCTTTAACTGACGCTACTACTCTCTCAAAATTAGCTATAAAGAAAAATAAAGTTTTAATGGTTGGACATTTATTAAATTATCATAATGCATTTATCAAAATGAAGGATCTTATTAGAGAAGGTAAAATTGGAGAAACCAAAAATATTCGTGCTCACAGGTTAGCCTTAGGTGCCATACGTTCTCATGAGTCTGTTTTATATGACTTAGCTGTTCATGATGTCTCTATGATACTTGCTATAATGCAAGAATTGCCTATAAAAATAAATGCTCATTCCATACATCACAATTCTAATATAGGACCAGACGCAATTAATGTTAAACTCACTTTCAAAACAGGCGCTACAGCATTAATAAGTTGCGATTGGATGTGTCCTTACAAAGAACACAAGTTTTCAGCTATTGGTTCTAAAGGTTCTCTGATATTTGATGATACACAGAGCTGGTCAAAAAAACTGCATTATAATCCATCAAATATTAATTTAGATAATTCTATTAATATACTTCCTATTGAAAATATTATCCTTAAAAAAAATGAACCTCTCAGAAATGAGTTAGAAGAATTTATTAGCTGTATACAAACTAGGAAAAAACCTTTAACAGATCATCAAGAAGCAGTTAATGTCCAATATGTAATGCAAATAATAGAAGAAAAATTACAAAGAAATTAGTTTCCTATGATTCCATTCATTGATTTAAAAGCTCAACAAAAACTTATTCGTAATAAAGTTGAAGAACGTATAAAAACAGTTTTGGATCATGGACAATATATTTTGGGACCAGAAGTTAAAGAGCTTGAAAAAAAGCTTAGTATATACACTGGTGTAAAATATGTCTTGTGTTGTTCGAGTGGTACAGATGCGTTATTATTAGCTCTTCTAGGACTAAAACTCAAAGCAGGCGAAGGCGTTATAGTGCCTGCCTTTTCGTTTGCATCATCTGCTGAAGTCATGCCTCTGTTAGGTGCTATTCCAATCTTTATAGATATAGAAAGTGAAACATTTAATCTCGATCCAAGTAAACTAGCTGACACTTTTAAAACAGCTACAGAAATGGGAATTAAAGTTAAAGGTATAATGTCTGTTGGATTATTTGGACAACCTGCTGATATGAAGCCAATTAATGAATTTGCTAAAAATAATGATTTATGGGTTCTTGACGATGCAGCCCAATCATTTGGAGGAAAGTATAATGGGAATAATGTTGGAAATCTCTGCGAAGTATCTGCAACCTCATTTTTCCCTGCAAAACCACTAGGATGCTATGGTGATGGCGGGGCCATTTTTACAAATGATCCTGAAATATATGAAATAGCTAATTCTTCTCACATTCATGGAATGAGTAAAAATAGATATGAGTATGATAGAATTGGAATGAATGCTCGTATGTCAACTATTCAAGCTGCAATATTATTAGAAAAACTTGAAATTTTTCCATTAGAGTTAAAAAAAAGACAGATAGTTGCCAATAATTATAATAAACATCTCAATGATTTAAATCTTAATATAAAATTACCTCTACTTAAAAGTAGGTTTGAAAGCAGTTGGGCTCAATATACTATAATATTACCTGACAACATAAATAGAAATAGATTGCAAGAAGAGTTAAAATCTAAAAATATTCCAACCGCGATATATTATCCTATTCCACTCAATGAACACAAACCTTACAAAAACTACCCTGTATCTAAAAGTGGTTTAGCAAATACAATTTACCTAGGACAAAAAGTTTTATCATTACCTATGCATCCATATTTAACCGAAGATGAGATTATCAATATATCTAATAATATTCATGAAGCTTTTATAAATAATTGGAAATGATTAATTTTTATTTCTCTTGATCCTGTCAATCAGAGTGTTATATTCCTTTACAAAAAGCGGGCGTAGCTCAGTGGTAGAGCATCTCGTTGCCAACGAGAATGTCGAGAGTTCGAATCTCTTCGCCCGCTCCAATTCCATGATACAAAAAATCATAAATATAAATTTAGCAATTATTTATGGTTAATTTTTTGTTAGCTTTAATTTATGTTAAAGTTCTATAAATTTTAATTTTATAGGTTTAAATTTATCATGTTTACAAGAATTCATGTTTTGAAATTTCAAAACAAAGTTGCAAAACAGCTTAAAAAATACCTATAGGCTAATAAATGATAAATTATTGAAAAGAGGACTATATAGTTCAACCTTTGTTGATGTTAATGACACAAACCTTTATGTAATCAACACATGGAAAGATGAAAAAACCTCAGATAAAGCTCATTCACAATACACTGATTTTGTAAAACAAGTTAAAGAAATGGGAGTTAATGTAGTTATTGAAGGTGGAGATACAGAAGTTAACTATTCTGATCCTTCCATATTGCAAAAATACACCAAAGTAGAATAATTAAATTATACTAAAAACTTGCTCTTTTTATAATCTAGCATCCATTTCTCAAAAACTAATATTGCTTCGTCCATATTAGCAGTTTTGTTTGGATGTTTTTTTTGCTCTACCTTACATGGTGGATACAACATTTACCTGATATTTTGTGTCTCTGTCTTTTATTGCATCTATAGTGTAAGTTGATTTTTCTTTATTCTTAAATCCAAGCCCTTTTAGAGTTGTCTCAGGCTTATAATCTGAATATAAAGATAGATTAAGAGGCTTTAACTTTCCCTCATAGTTTCCTTTACTCATTGGCATA
This sequence comes from alpha proteobacterium SCGC AAA536-G10, assembly GCA_000384615.1. Lineage (GTDB taxonomy): Bacteria > Pseudomonadota > Alphaproteobacteria > Puniceispirillales > Marisalimonadaceae > Marisalimonas. Next base: position 15,529 of record ARQU01000020.1, read on the forward strand.
GAATCTATAAGATCAAAAATTTTATGAGGTTCTAAAGTTAAATATTCTTTTTTTAAAGTACCATCGTAACCAATTAGTTTGGTAGAAAACTTAAGACCCTTTCTTCTAAAAGACATTGATTTGACATGTCTTTTATAAAATTCTTTTATATGTTTTTGATAAAGTTCTTTAGATTTTTTATAGTTACTATCTCTATAACATGTGGTACTTAACAAAAGTACTCTACATTTCCATTTGTATTTTGTTAAATCCATTGTTTATTAATTTGTATTAACTATTTTCTGTATCAACGATATCATTTTCAGTTTTACTAACTTGATCTTTTTTCTTTTTCATCTTGCAAACTTCTTTTAAAGCCAAGCCTGCCATTACTCCTATACCCATTCCTAAGATAGTTCCTTTAATTATTCCTATTCCAAACATTTTATTAATCTCCTAATTTTCAATCCATGAAATAAATTGATAAAAACCAAATAAAATACCAAAGAAAACATAAAGTCTAACTTGTGATCTCAATATTGGTATAAGTATGATTTTTTGTATTACTGACACAATAATTATTTAATCTTTTTAAATTAATATTCAATATCACTATATAATTTTAATAAAATTTAATAGGCTAGTAACAGTAGTTTATTTTCTAAAATAGAATTTAAAAATTTAAATTAACTTCTATAATCATAAAAAATTACACCTCTATTGTTTCTAGCTTTTATAGTGTAACTTTCTTGCGCTTTAGGCATTACTTTTTCTTCAATGATCTTTTGACAAGCTTTATAAGCATTCTCATTTTCATATTCAAATGTGCTAGTTAATCTGTGATTTTGTTTGTTCCAGACTTGTGCAACAGTTCTTCTCACTAATCCTGCTTTAGATAATTCTTTCATTACATCTTCTGTCCATACTTTCTCTTCAAAAGTTGCCATCCAATGTTCTAATTCTACTTTTGTTGCAAAGTCTAATTCCATGCAATTCATGAATAAAGTTTCTTTAGTTATAGTTTTTACCATCGTATGTCACCTGTTAATATGCAAAAACATTAGATAGAATGCAAATAAACGATTTTATTTCTTTTAAATTCAACCCGATTTATTATATATATCTGCAATACTCAATTTATCATTTACAAAATTGAAAATAATGAAAACTTTATTTAAAATTTTTTTACTGATACTTTCTACATTACTTATTCAAAACAAAGCGTTTTCTTACAGTAAGAATTCTGGAAAAGTTAGTATTAGTGTTTCCGTAAATAAGACAGATAAATCAGATAATAAGAGTGCTGATGCCAAAACAAATGCTTCAGTTAATAAAAGCGTAGAGAGTATTACTAGCTCAAGCAAAGATAATACGCCTATCAGTAAAACTGCAGAAACACCGTCTGTTAAAGACACATCTAATGACCAATCATACTCATATGACGATAAAAAAAGCTCGTCAGACAATAATTATGTTAGAAATAATAATTTTGGAAATAAAGTAGATGGTTACAAATCAAGTAGAAAATATGAAATTGCTAAACAAAAAAGATTATTTGATGCTATTAAAAATTTTAAAAATGAAGAAAGTTTAAGTAAGAGTGATCTAAAAAAAATAGATGGTTTAGTTAATAGAAGAATTAAAGAAATTGCTAAAAAAATTAGATTCAAATTCAATAAAGATGACGAAAAACAATTCTTTGAATTTGCAGAAAATATTAATTATGACATTGAAATAATTGAGAAGAAGGCTGAGTTAGTTGACTATGTTCAAAAGACTTTTGAAGTAATGGGAATAATCAATTAACCCCATCTGCTGCAGACCTTATGAACATATAACATACATATCCCCTGTGGCACATGCATGGGTAGGTACATTTAAGTGATAATCATATAAGTATCTTTTTAGAAATAGTATTAATCCCAATTTCTATGTCTACATCTACCTAATACTAAGAACAGTTATTTTAGGGTAGACAAAAGGGTAGACAAAATGGGCACATTAACAGATGTTTTCATATAATTATATTATTGAAATTGCTGAACATTATGTGTGATTGAAGCATGGTATAGGTCTATACAAGTAAGTCGACGGATCTATTTTATTGAAACGACTAAATTTTAACTTTTCTATTTAATTAATATATGAACCCAATCATATCATTAATGAATTAAATCTAATTAAATTCATACATCTCAAATTTCACTTTATTTAGAATGTAATGAGTTTCTAAATCATGTTTAACATCTTTTTTAGCAATGAAAAAACCAATATACTTTGAAAACTTTGGTGACCAGACTATTGAAGTTGCTTTTCCAATTACTTGTTCTTTTTTAAAAATTGGTAAATTACTGTAAAATAAAGGTTTTGTTTTTTCTTCAAAATCAAATTGAATTTGATATATAGTTTTATTAAATCCAACTTCCCCTTTTTTTAATAAAGCAGTTTTCCCGATAAAATCATAATCAGATTCAAGATTACAATATTTTCCTAATCCACAATCTTGAGGAAAATCCTTATTAGTCATTTCATTCCCATAACTTAATAGGCTACCTTCCACTCTTTCTATCATGTTGGGGCATCCCACTCTTATATTGAATTCTTCACCTTTTTTAATAATTAAATCCCATAAAAGGGTTCCATTATTAGGATTTGATAATAAAATTTCATATCCAGACTGTTTGCTAAAACCTGTTTTTGATATAATAATATTCTCATTGTTGAAAACAAAATTTTTAAAATTAAAAGACTTTAAAGATTTTATTTCTTCGCCAAATATCTTTAACATTGTTTGTTCTGATTTTGGACCTTGGATAGCCATAGTTATTATATCTGTTTCATTTACTTCAACGAAAAATTCTTTAGTATGATTAATTGCTGAAGCCCAATTAAATAAATCAGAATCTGACAACGAAATTAAAAAATGTTCTTCATTTATGCAAAAAACAACTGGATCATTTAATAGGCCCCCTTCAAAATTTACTATAGGTGCATAATAAGCTCTGCCAGGAGTGACTTTTGTGAAATCTCTGCAAAATAAATACTTAATTATACCTAAAGCTTTATTTCCTTTAACTTCTATTACTTTTTGTGCACATACGTCCCATAACTGAACATGTTTTATTAAATGCAAATAGTCACTTTTTAAAGATTTAAATATTGTTGGTATTAATGTGTTATTATAGACACTATGTTTTTTTACGCCTGCCTTTTTGTTTCTTGAACTAAAGGGGGTACTTTTAATTCTATTTGATGTAGTAAAAAAATCATTAGACATTTTAAAATCCCCCCTTTAAATAAAACTAAAATCACTTTGGACATTTTTTATGAAAAGTAAATTAAGAAATTCACTACAGAAAAATAAATTTGTTTTTACTGCCGAAACATCTCCTCCAGACTCAGGAAATAAAGATACAGTTATCAATCAAGTCATATGCTTAAAAAATTTAGCTGATGCGGTTAATGTTACTGATGGCGCCGGTGCTAAGTCTCACATGTCTGCTTTGGCAACAGCTGCTATTCTGGCTCAACATGAAATCGAGCCTGTATTACAATTCACTACAAGAGACAGAAATAGAATTGCAATTCAAGGCGATTTACTTGGTGGTTGGGCTTTAAATGTTCCTAATATACTTTGTTTATATGGTGATGAAGTCAAAGGTGGAGACCAGCCAGAGGCAAAAGAAGTTCGAGATTTAGATACAATTAGTCTATTAAAAACTGCACACGATATTAAAATTAACCATAGTTATCCATCTGGGAGAAAAATTGATGATGCACCTAATTTTTTTATTGGTGGAGCAGACACACCTTTTGAAATCAAAGACGATTTTGATGCAGCAAATCTAGTAAAAAAAATCAATTCAGGAGTTGAATTCTTTCAAACTCAATATGCTTTTGATGAAATGATATTGAAAAATTATATGCTCAAATTAAATAAACTTGGTGTAACAGATAAGGCGTATTTTATTATTGGATTAGGAGTTATTAAATCAGCAAAAAGTGCTAGATGGATGAATAAAAATTTATTTGGTATTAATATTCCTGAGCAAATAATAAACAGAATTGAAAATTCTAATAACGAAAAATTAGAAGGTATAAAAATTTGTGTTGAGCTAATTGAAAGATATAAATTAATAAGTGGTGTAAGTGGAATTCACTTAATGGGTTATAAACAAGAAGAGGATATAGCCTCTGTAATTTCAAATTTTAAATAATAAATGATAATGTAAATTGGAATTGAAAATGCAAGAACTTACAAATATTTATAATAAAGCAAAAACATATAGTAATTCGCAATTAAGAGCAGTAATTAGATCAGGAGAATATAAGGGTCAAACGGCTGGTTTATCCCAAAATATGCTCCAAACAAATCTCATTATTCTAGAACAAAAATATGCTTTAGATTTTATGATATTTTGTCAAAGAAATCCAAAAGCTTGTCCACTTGTTGGCGTGTCAGATGTTGGTGTCCCTTTTCTAAAAACATTAGGTAAAAATATAGACGTTAGAACGGACGTCCCATCTTATAATATTTATAGGGATGGAGAACTGCATAGTGTTGTTCATGAAATTAATAATTTCTGGAATGAAAACCTTGTTGCATTTGCAATTGGTTGTTCATTCACATTTGAACATTCTCTGATTAGGAATGGCTTTACAATAGATCATATTAATGAAAATAAAGTTGTTCCTATGTATAAGACAAATATTAAAAATGTAAAAAGTGGACCTTTTGGAAACACAATGGTTGTCTCAATGAGAATTTTTAAAAAAATTCACGTTAATAACATTATTAATATTTGTAAATCTTTTCATTGGGCACATGGAAGGCCTGTACATTTTGGGAGCCCAGATGAAATTGGCATTTTAAATGTTTTTGAACCTGATTGGGGAGATGTTCCAAGACCCTTGTTAGAAGATGATGTAAATGTGTTTTGGGCTTGTGGTGTAACTCCCCAAAATGCAATATTAGATTCTTCGGTTCCGTTTTGTATATCTCATACACCTGGTTATATGCTTATTACTGATATTGAAGAGGATGCTGAAATACCAATTATACAATAAATCTAAAGCTTGGATTTAATTGATATTTTTTTTGCTGCAGCTTTGGCATTTTCTAGATTTTCAGCAAGTATAACTCCCATTCTTCTGTAAGACTTTAAATACGGTTTTCCAAAAATTCTAAAATCTATACTTTTATCTTCTAGAGCTTTTTCTACACCCTCTATTAAATAATTTCCTGTTGCATTTTCATCAGCTAAGATTACATGACTAGCGCCAGATCTATTCAACTTAACTTCTGGCAAAGGTAATCCCAATAAAACTCTAGCGTGAATGTCAAATTGACTATAATTTTGGGTATACATTGTCACCATCCCAGTATCATGTGGGCGAGGGCTTAATTCACTAAAAATAATTCTACTTTTTTTATCAATAAAGAACTCAACTCCAAAAATTCCAGATCCTCCTAGGTCTAATACCATTTTACGTGCGGCATCTTGTGCATTGAGAATTACATTTTTTGAACAATTGGCAGGCTGCCAACTATACTGATAATCACCTCGTTCTTGAAAATGTCCAATTGGTTCACAAAAGGAAACATTACCTGATTTTTCAAGTATAGTTAAAAGAGTTATCTCATAATCAAAGTCAATAAATTCTTCAACTATTACGCGTTTTCTATTTCCCCTCATACCTTCAATGGCAAATTTCCACGAACTTTTTAATTCATCCTCGGTGGTAGCATAACTTTGACCCTTACCAGAAGAACTCATTACTGGCTTTACCGCCACTTTTGTTCCAATTTTTTTTGCCTCTGAAATTAATTGCTCTTCAGTTTCAGCGTAGGCAAATTTAGCTGTTGGCAAGCCTAAAATTTTTGCTCTATCTCTAATTCTATCTCTATTCATAGTTAAATTCACAGCCTTAGCTGAAGGTATTACATTTTTGCCACTTTTCTCTGCTTCTATCAAAACTTGTGTTTCAATAGCTTCCACTTCAGGGACTATGAAATCCGGTTTATGTGCTTTTATTACTTTATTAAGTTTATTACTATCAAGCATGTTGAACACTTCATATTGGTCGCTTACTTGCATAGCAGGTGCATTTTCGTATGAATCACACGCTATTACATTACATCCAATTCTTTTGAGGCTTATTGTTAATTCTTTACCTAATTCACCGCTACCCAACAGTAATATTTTCTTCATGTGATAACCTTTTAAAGTTTAAATTGATTTTGTTCTATCTTAATATAATTGAATGACTTTTATAAAATCACTTATTTATAAATTACTTAACAAACAAATTTCTAACATTTATAATAAACGTTTTTCTAATTATAATAATACCCCTAAAGGAGTATTTTGGAATAGTAAATTATCACAAGATCTTAGATTAAATATAATTTTAGATAAAATATTAAATATTTCAAATAATAACAAATTCTCAATTGCAGATATTGGTTGTGGATATGGAAGATTGTACGAGATAATTAAAGATAGAAATTTAGATAGAAAAGCTCAATATTATGGTTTTGATATAAATAAAAAATTTATTCAATTTTGTAAAAATAATAAAGATTTTGAAAACGTTAAATTTGAAATAAGCGCATACCCTTTAAAAGACACGGACTTTGTTGTTATGTCAGGAACATATAATCTTACACCAACTAATAATATATCTTTATGGGAAGATTATATCATAAAAAACCTTACAAACAATTGGAAGTTTGTTGGAAAAGCTATGATATTTAACTGTTTGCTTAAAGATAAAAAAACTATAAATAAATCACTTTATTACACAGAATTAACTTGGATAAAAAAAATATGTGAGAAAAATTTTTGTAATCCTGAGATTATAAAGCATAATTTACTAAAGGATGATATAACTGTTATTCTTAAAAAATGATTTTATTGTTTAAGAGATATTATAAAGGCATTTAAGTGATATGAAAACAATTCTGGGTCCTCTAAAGGTATTAAATGCCCACATTCTGGAACTTCAATTCTCTTGACATTTTTTATATTTTTTATCAAATCATTTATGTCTTCTTCAATTCTAAAAACTTTATCAAAATGACCTGTCAAAACTAAAACGGGTAAATCAAGTTTACTCCAATCAAAATTCCAATTTGTTGTAAATCCCCCATGCATGAGTTTTGATATACCATTATAATCATCCAATCCAAGATAATTTTCATAATTTAACGCATTTTGTCTCATTTTAGATAGAAATTTTGGTGAAGCTACTACTGGTAATGTCATATCTAAAATTAGAGACGTTCCCCCAAATTTTACTGCGTTTGCCATTGCATTATTTATCCAATTTAGTCTCTCACTTGGCTTTCTAAGAGTATTTATTAATACTAACCCTTTTGCTTGTATACCATTGAATAAAGACATGGCGGCATATAGCCCACCTATTGACAAGCCTACCAAAACTATATTCTCTGGCTTAAGAAAATTAATTAGATCTACAAGATCTTTTACTATTAACTCTGCACTTAAATTTAAATCAGCTTCAAATTTACTATTTGTCTGTCCTCTAAAATTAAAAACTAAGTAACCATCATTATTCTTTTTTAAACTTTCGCCTATAGATCCGTTCCAAGCAGACACATCACCTGTCAAAGCATTTACAAACACACAAGTACAACCTCTATCTTTAGGTCGTACATATTCATAATAGAGTTCATTTTTGTCATCGATTTTATAAACGGCCATCGTAAATCCTATGCATCTGCAGTTTCTATTTTTAAATGTTGAAAATGTAATTCCAACTCTTGATCTCTTAAAGTAGCAAATTTATCAAATTCTTCTTCATCAATTGGTTTTGCAATGAATTTTTCATCTTCATTTTCTGTATTTAAATTAGTAGTTAAAAAATTTTCTGTTTCAGAAATATTTCTCTTAATTGGTTCTTCTCCTACTCTTTCTTGGAATGTAACTATAGCCCTTAAACCTCTCTCAATAGCAGACCTTTCGTCGTCATCTTCACTTTCATCAAAACCTACGTAAAGGGCATGAATTATATGTTGTTTTGGATCAGGCAAAATACCTATATCAAAAATTGTTTCTCCTTGAGGATTTAAATTCATGTAAAACTCACTAAAACGAGCTAAGATTTCTCTTGTTCTTGATGGCCCTGGTTCAACTGGAGGAGCCTTTTGTGGAGGCGGTGGAGCATTTATACTATTCCAAATAGCAACACATATCATAAAGCAAAAAGTTACCACTAAGGCTATAATAAAAGGTGTAGAATCTTCAAACATGTTCTCACGCAACTATTTTTATTTGAAATAATTATAAATCATTAAATTCTAAATCAAAGCAAAAATAAATTAATAAATATTTAAAAAATTTAAAAAAATTTTCTATATATATATCATATACTTATTCAAAAATATTAATAATATTCCCGAACTGAGATTTGCAATATATACTAAATTATTGTTACAATGATTCTCGAAAACATTATTCAATGTTTTTTTAAATTAATAAACAAAGGTTTGTAATTTATTTACAAGCGGAAACAGGAGGATAAAATGAAACGGGTATTCGGAGCTGCATTTACAATGGCGGCAACCGTAGCCGTAGGCCTTAGTTGGGCTACTATAGGTAATGCCGCAT
>ARQU01000021.1 GCA_000384615.1 alpha proteobacterium SCGC AAA536-G10
AAAAAGTTTGAAAGTAGCAATGAATGTGGCAATTTTATTTTAATTAAAAATAAAAAAAAACCTAACCAGGCGTTAAGTTATTGATTTTATAATATAAGTTGGTTGCGAGGGTAGGATTTGAACCTACGACCTTCAGGTTATGAGCCTGATGAGCTGTTTATAAAAAAATAAAATATAATTTATGTTTACCTTACCTTTACAGTAAGGTTTAATTATTTTGTTATCTTTAAATCAAATAAAAACATACTTATATCATATCTGTAAATCTAATAAATTTTTCAGGGAAAAACATGATAAAAATTATTTTAAGTCTCTTGTTCATTTTAAGTCCAACACTATCTTATTCACATTCTCAACTTAAAGAAATATTACCAAAAGATAATGTTGTTTATTCAAAAGCACCTCTACAAATTAAATTAAAATTCAGAACAAATGTAAAACTTGTAAAAATTAATTTAAATAAAATTAATGATGAAAATCAAAAATTAAAATTAAACTTAGATTCCTTAAATCAAAGATCAAAAGAATTTGCTATTCCAATGCCAAAAATTTCTTCTGGTAAATTTAATATTTTGTGGCGAGCGTTAAGTCCAGATGGACATTTAATTAAGGGTAAGTCTGTATTTGAAGTGAAATAAATGTTTATAGACATATGGACCATAATAAACCCTATTATAAGGACATTTATTTATATAATCGCCTTATATTCAATAGGCTCAATACTATTTCAATTTCATTTCCAAAAATATTTTAATGATGAAATTAACTATTTTTGTAATAAAATAATAAAAAATAGTGCTTTTTTAGGTCTTCTGATTAGTATTTTGGCTTTTATATCAATTGCTGGGAATCTTGGAGGAGAATTTAAAAGTATATTTGAATTAGAATTAATTGAATTATCTTTTGAAACCATACAAGGAAGATCAACCTTGTTCTTAATTGTAGGGTTTAGCTTTTTAAGTTTGTCCTTTTTTTTCCCACTATTTTTATTCAAAATTTTTAACATTCTTGGTACAATTTTGATTTTAACTTCGTTTGTCGTTGTTGGTCACTCTCTTTCTCAAGGCATATTTTCACAACTCTTAGTGTTAATTCATATTATTTGTATTTCATTTTGGTTAGGCTCTTTTTTACCACTTAGATATATGTGCACCATCAAAAATTTTACAAATTTATATTTTATAGCTGATAATTTTGGTAAATATGCAGTTGTATATGTTGGAATATTAATTTTAACTGGTTTAACTTTTTCCTATATACTTTTAGGTGGGATTTTACCGCTTATAACCTCTACTTATGGAAACGTATTATTAATTAAACTGTTTATTGTCTCAATGATTTTAATAATTGGAGCAATAAACAAATTTAAAATAGTACCTGAAATAAAAAAGGATTTAACTACAGGTCAAGTTAAACTTAAGAATTCAATTAATATTGAAATAATCTCATCAGTTTTAGTTTTATTTACGACTAGTATACTTACTACATCATTACCAACACCAATGGGAATGTAGCTTTTAATTAAAATCTTTCTTTATAGACAAAATAACCCCAAAAGCTAAGTCTTTGAGGATCGTATAAGTTATTGATTTTATTGAAAGTTGGTTGCGAGGGTAGGATTTGAACCTACGACCTTCAGGTTATGAGTCTATAGATAGAAGCAATTATAGAATAGAACTTAATTTAATTTGTAAAAATTTTTCAGAAATAAATTTGTAATAAATCCAATATATAAGGAAATCTTAATTAAACTAACTCTATTTATATATGGATAAAGATAAAAGTAGAAATTATAGAGCTATTTGGATCTCTGATATTCATTTAGGTTCATCTGGTGCACAGGCCGAACATCTTCTTGAATTTCTAAGATATAACGATAGTAATTATTTATATTTAGTTGGCGATATTATAGATGGATGGAGTTTAACTAAGAGATGGTATTGGCCTCAATCACATAACGACGTAATTCAAAAAATTCTAAGAAAAGCTAGAAAAGGTACAAAAATTACATTTATTCCAGGTAATCACGATGAAGGGGCAAGAACTTTTCTAGGTATTACTTTTGGCGATATTGAGATAAAAAATGAGACTTTTCATAAAACGGCTAGGAATGAAAAGTTGTGGGTAATACATGGCGATCTTTACGATGAAGTAATGCAACATGCCAGATGGTTGGCTTACATAGGAGACTCAGCATATACCTTTCTTCTATGGTTAAACAAATGTTTTAATAGAATAAGACGTCTAATGAACTTACCATATTGGTCGTTATCACAGTTTTTAAAATTAAAAGTTAAAAAGGCAGTTTCATTCATTAACGCTTTTGAGACTCTTATGGTTAGAGAAGCTTCCAGACGTGGATGTGATGGGGTTGTATGCGGGCATATACATAAATCTGAATTGAAAATGATCGATAATAAAATTTATGCAAATGATGGAGATTGGGTCGAATCACTTACTGCTCTTGTAGAACACCAGAATGGAGAGTTAGAAATTATTAATTGGGCTGAATTGGGTCACGATCATCTATATCAAAACGATCTAACTAAAGTTAAAACAATAGCATGAAAATTTTAGTTGTAACAGACGCTTGGTATCCTCAAGTCAATGGGGTAGTAAGAACTTTAGATGAGACATCTAAGCAATTAAAAAAATTTGGCCATGAGGTAAAGTTAATTACACCAGAGGGTTTTTTAACAATGCCATGTCCAACTTATCCTGAAATAAAATTATCTCTTTTCCCAGGTGCTAGAGTTTCATCTATGATCAGAGAATTTAATCCAGATTGTTTACATATTGCTACTGAAGGTCCTTTAGGTCTTTCCGCGCGTGGATATGCTATTAGAAATGGTTTAGCTTTCACCTCAGCCTATCACACAAGGTTTCCTGAATATGTTCATGCAAGAATAAAACTTCCCCTTAAAATAACTTATGCATTCTTAAGGTGGTTTCATGGTAGATCTGAGTTGGTAATGGTGCCAACTGAAGAAGTAAAAAAGGATTTATTAAAATACAAAATTGGTAACCCTCAAATTTGGGCGAGAGGCGTAGACTTAGAAATTTTTAAACCAAAAAAAGGAAGAAGAAAAAATCAAAAACCTATTATGTTAAATGTTGGCAGAGTAGCTATAGAAAAAAATTTAGAAGAATTTTTAAAAATAGATCTTCCATATGAAAAATGGGTTGTAGGTGACGGACCTGCATTGAAAGAATTAAAGAAAAAATACCCTAAGGTTATTTTCCAGGGCGCTAAGAGTAAAGAAGAATTAGAATACTACTATAACAAGGCGGATGTATTTGTTTTCCCAAGCAAAACTGACACATTTGGTTTAGTTTTATTAGAAGCTATGGCGTGTGGTTTGCCAGTTGCAGCTTTCCCAATAAGTGGACCTCTAGATGTTATTGGTAACTCAGATGCAGGTATTCTGAATTCTAATTTAAAAGAAGCATGTAAGAAGGCTTTGTTGATACCAAGAAAAGTGCCAAGAGAATACGCTAAAACATTTTCATGGGAATTAACAAGTAAAACATTTGAGTCTTATTTAGTAAGCATAAGAGACAAAGACACTACATATAATATTGAAGACAACCCTCATAAGGGTAATACTGGGATTACAAGAGCAATTCATGCAGCTAAAAATTCTTGGTCAGGTTTAGCTTTTGCTCTGAGAGAAGAAAGTGCTTTTAGACAAGAAATATTATTAGTGATAATTTCATTATCTATAATTTTAGTCAGCGAAGTCAGTACTATTGAAATATTGCTTATGATTTTTACAACTTCCCTTGTCTTAATTATAGAGCTATTAAATTCTAGTGTTGAAGCAGCTATTGATAGAATATCATTTGATTATCATGGTTTATCTAAAAGAGCTAAAGATTACGGATCTGCTGCTGTAATGTTGGCATTAATTTTATGGGTCTTAATTCACGGGTTAATTTTATTTAATGATGTTTAAATTGAGCTAAGATTATGCTTTAGTATAATTAGTAATTTTAAGTCTATTTAAAATATTTTTCTTTAAATTTTAAAGCAACGGAAACTAGTAATATTAGTATAGGCACTTCAACAAGAGGACCAATAACAGTTGCGAAAGCCTCTTTTGATGCAAGGCCAAAAGTGGCAATTGAAACTGCAATAGCTAATTCAAAATTATTTGAAGCTGCTGTGAATGATAAAGAAGTAGCCTTAGGATAATTAATATTGGCAAACCTACTGATACTAAAACTAATAAAAAACATAATTAGAAAATATATGACAAGAGGAATTGATATTGTTAAAACATCCAAAGGAAGTTTCAAAATTTCATTTCCTTTTAGAGTAAACATAACAATTATTGTAAATAACAGCGCAATTAAAGTCATAGGGCTTATTCTTGGAAGAAACCTGTTCTCGTACCATTCTTCACCATATTTCTTAACTAATAATGATCTTGTTACAAAACCTGCTAAAAATGGAATACCAAGATAAACTAGAACTATTTTAGCAATGTAAAATATTGAAATATCAATAATTTGACCGTCATATCCAAAAATTTCAGGCAAAATTTTTAAAAAAAACCATGCATAAGGCGCAAAGAAGATGATTTGAAAAATTGAATTAAATGCAACCAATCCTGCTACATATTCTGAACTTCCTCTAGCCAACTCATTCCAAACAAGAACCATTGCTATACATCTAGCTAAACCAATTAATATGACACCAGTCATGTATTCAGGTTTATCAGAAAGAAAAGTAATAGCTAAAAAAAACATTAATGCAGGGCCTAATATCCAATTTTGAAATAAAGACAAAGCTAAGACTTTCTTATCTTTAAAAACTTCAATTATTTTTTCATATTTAACTTTTGCTAAAGGTGGATACATCATTAAAATAAGCCCTATTGCAATAGGAATATTTGTATTACTGTAAGTTATTGAATCAAGAAATTTAGGCATATTTAGAAAAACATTACCAATGACTATACCTATAGTCATTGCAAGAAATATCCATAGAGTTAGGTTTTTATCTAAAAATGATAGATTTAATTTTTCATATTTTCGTTTCATCTTTTATTTAAGCAACTTCTCGACCACTTGCCCATACTTTTCTAATGATTGGCAAATCATTCCTAATGCTTAATCTAATCAAATCTGCTTTTAAACCTTCTTTGATTAAACCCCTATCATTTAAGCCTGTAGCTTTACAAGGATTTGTAGTCACTGAAGCGATACTTTTGGGTAAATTGTTAGATTTTATACCCCACATTATTGCTGCCATTAACAATGATGAAGGCACATAATCAGAACTTAAAATATCGAGAAGGTCTTCATCAATAAGCGATTGAGCTGAGACATTACCTGAATGAGATCCTCCTCTTACTAAATTTGGAGCTCCCATTATTATTTTTATGTTACTGCTTTTACACTTTTTTGCTGCTTCAAGAGTAGTTGGAAACTCAGCTAAATTTATACCTCGTGAACAACTCTCTTCCACATCAGAAATTGTAGTATCATCATGACTAGCCAATACTGCATTTAATCTTTTACTAAACATTATTGTTTCACTCTTATGTTTTTTACCAAACATTTTTTGAAGATCTTTTAAGTATGAAAAGTGTCTTTCAATTTGTGATTCTGAAAGAGCAAATTTTCCTGATAAATAAACTTTGAACTGTGAAACATCACGAAACTGTCTTTGGCCTGGTGTGTGATCCATAAGACTAATGATTTTTATCTTATCTTGCGCATTGAATTCTTCTAACTCTTGAATTAAATTTTCTGAACATATTTCAGCTCTTAGATGAATAAAATGATCAATCTTAAAAGATTTGTCTTTTGATAAGTTATTGATAGAGGTAGCTGTTTCTCTTGCATATTTGTCATATCTATGTACACCATCTCTGTTAATAGATCCTACTCTTAAAGCATCGAATACAGTTGTAATACCTGCAGATGCTAATTCTCCATCATGAGCTGTAAGAGCATTATTTATAGGCCAATTTACACCAGGTCTTGGTTTGAGATGCCTTTCTAAATTATCTGTGTGTAGTTCAACTAAGCCTGGAATTAAATAATCTTCATTGCAATCTATAGATCTAGGTATAGAGCTTTTTCCTTTATTGACCCTTTTAATAAACCCGTCTTTTAATTGAATATTTCCTAAAAAGACTTCGTCATCAGTTACAATATTAACGTTATTTAAAATGACATCAGACAATATGAATTCCTTAAATATCCATTATTATGACTCTAATATTACAGTTTTTTTAAAAGTTAAAATATATTAATTAAATTGAAACAAAACTATTATATATAAAATTCATGGAAGAAAATTATAAAAGATATGCAATATATTATGCACCTTTAGAAAATTCAGAGCTAGATGTGTTTGGTAAATGTTGGTTAGGATGGGATCCTTATAAAGGTTTAGAAACTACTAAGTCAGATCTCTCAAGATTACTTAATTTACAGAAATTTTCTAGATTTGTACTTGCACCAAAACAATATGGATTTCATGGCACAATAAAAGCTCCATTTAGATTAAAGGATGGGTATACCTACAATGATCTTGAAAATAAAGTTTGTGAAATATCAAAACAAATACATGGTTTTCATTTAGATAAACTAATTATTAAAAAATTAGGTAATTTTATAGCATTAATTCCTACTAACAACCTAAAAATAAATGCCGTGTCAAATAAATTTGTAGAGGGATTAGATTATTTAAGAGATGATCTTACTGAAAATGAAATAAAAAAAAGAAATCCTACAAAATTAACTTCAAATCAAAAAAAAATGCTCTTTAAGTGGGGTTATCCTTATGTGTTTAATGAATTCAAATTTCATTTAACTCTTACTAGTAAATTAAATATTGAAGAAATTGATGATGTGTTTAAATCTCTTCAGAATATCTTAACACAATTCAATTTAATAAAAATAAACTTTAACAGTGTTTGTATTTTTGGACAAAAAAGTGATGAAAAATTTTATTTTATTAAAAGATTTAAATTTAATAATCTATAGCATTAATTAAGTTGTTTACACCAGTTTCTAAGTCAATGTCATTTTTAACATAGATCGTTTCAGAAGGTAATTTTCCAACCTCTCTATTAAGTCTTTTTTTAATATCATCCTTACTTTCTCTGTTTCTCGATATAAGACGGCTTTCAATAGCTTTTTTGAAGCGGTAATGCAAATAATCTTTGCATCAGGGTAATTTTCCTTAATTTGCTTCAAAGCAAGTCTTGATCCATTAAAAATTACATCTACACCCTTTTTCAATTCATCATCAATATCTTTTGGAATGCCGTACGATGAGCAATGAGCTTTCCATGTTATTGCAAAAAAGCCATCTTTAATCTTATTTTGAAAATCATTATTTGATATCGGGATATAGTCTTCATTAGTTTTATCAAGGGTTCTGGTAATATATCTTTTTACAAAGTAAAAATTTTCTAGCTTAGATTTTATTCCATTTAATAAAGTATCTTTACCTACCCCAGAAGCACCTACAATCACAAACAAATTACCATTAGGTTTTTTCATTTTTTAAAAAACCTTTATAAATTTTCTAAATTGACTTCTCTGGAGGCAACTCTATTTCTAGCTATTTCATCGTGAAATATACCAATTATAGCTGACCCATTCAGTTTAGCTTTTTCTATCAAATCTAATACAATATTTTTATTATTTTGATCCAAACTTGCGGTTGGTTCATCTAAAAGTAAATATGGATAATTATAAATAAAACCCCTAGCAATATTTACTCTTTGTTGTTCACCTCCTGAGAAAGTTAAAGGAGATAAGTTCCATAAATTTTTTGGAATTTTAAGTCTTTCTAATATTTCTTGACCTTTTTTTAATGCGATATTTTTTTCACATCCAATATCAAGCAAGGGCTCTATAACAACTTCGATTGTTGGTACTCTAGGTACAACTCTCAAAAACTGACTAACATAGCCTAGCCTATTCTTTCTTAATTTTAAAATATCCCTTGGAGTCGATTTTCTAATATTAATATCTGAGATCAGAACATCCCCTTTGCTTATAATATAGCTTCCATAGATTAATTTTAATAAAGTAGATTTACCTGTACCAGAGTTACCTGTAAGGGCAACAACTTCGCCCTTATTAACTTTGAAGTTTATATTTTTAAATACATTTATGTTTGTATTATTTTGATTATAAAGTTCGAATGATTTGTTTAAATTTTTAATTTGTATCATTTTACACCTGTAATACTGAACTTACTAATAATTGCGAATATTTATGCTGTGGGTCATCTAAAACTTGATCACACAAACCAGCCTCTATTACATTTCCATTTTGCATTACAATTATGCGATCAGCTAAAAGTCTAACTACTGCAAGATCGTGTGTAACTATTATTGCAGNAATACCAAGTTCTCTTACAAGGTTTCTCAATAAATCTAAAATTTTAGCTTGTACAGATACATCTAAACCTCCAGTAGGCTCATCCATAAATATCAATCTTGGTTTAGTTACTAGGTTTCTTGCAATTTGAAGTCTTTGTTGCATTCCTCCAGAAAAAGTACTTGGTTTATCATCAATTCTACTAACATCAATCTCAACCTTTTTTAGCCAATTTGAAGCAATCTCTCTAATTTCTCCATAATTTCTATGACCAATTGCCATTAATCTTTCTCCAATATTTCCTCCTGCGCTTATATTCATCCTGAGACCATCACGAGGATTTTGGTGTACAAATGCTAGATCAGATCTTTGAATTAAACGAAGTTTTGGTTCCGAAATTTTTGTAAAATTGAGGATTGTTTTTGATTTGTCGTTTAAGAAAATATCTCCTTCATCAACTTCTAAATTTCCATAAATACAGTTTAATAATGTAGATTTCCCAGAACCAGACTCGCCAACAATTCCAAGGACCTCTCCAGAATTAATATCTAAAGATACATTTTTGCAGCCTATATTTTGGCCATAGTATTTAGAAATATTAGAGGCTTTAAATAAGAAATCTTGCTTCATAATTGATCGTCTTTTTTTGAATTTAATTTGGTTTGTTCTTTGCAATAGTCTGTGTCTGAACATATGTATGATCGTTTACCATCATCTGAAACAATAATTTCATCTAAATAACTATCACTAGATCCGCATATTGAACATTTGAAATTAGCTTTCATAGCTTCAAAAGGATAGTCTTCAAAATCAAGACTTTTAACATTTGTGTAAGGGGGAATAGCATAAATTCTTTGTTCTCTTCCAGCGCCAAAAAGTTGAATAGCTGGACTATTATTCATTTTGGGATTATCAAATTTTGGAATAGGAGAAGGGTCAGTAACATAATTTCCATTTGTTTTTACTGGATAAGCATATGCTGTCTCAATGTGGCCATGTTTTGCAATATCTTCATAAAGTTTTACATACATTAATCCATATTCAGAAAGAGCATGCATTTTTCTAGTTTCTGTCTCCCTTGGTTCTAAGAATCTAAGAGGTTCTGGAATAGGTACTTGATATACTAATATTTGTTTTTCTTTTAATTTTGTTTCAGGAATTCTGTGTCTAGTCTGTATAAGAGATGCATCTGAAGTTTTTTCAGTCACAGCTATATTTGCAGTTTTTTGAAAAAATTTTCTTATTGATACAGCATTTGTAGTATCGTCGGCGCCTTGATCAATTACCTTTAAAACATCTTTGGGTATTAAACACGCAGATGTTACCTGAATTCCACCAGTACCCCAACCATATGGCATTGGCATTTCTCTTGAGGAAAAAGGTACTTGATAGCCAGGTATACATAATGCTTTCAGAAGAGCTCGTCTTATCATTCTTTTTGTATTTTCATCTAAATAAGCAAAATTATAAATTTGAATATCTATATTTTCATTTTTACTCATTTCATTCATTTTATTACCTTTTCATATTAACTTTAGCGTCAGCTCTAATTTTTCTAATGAGCTCTAGTTCAGATTGAAAATCAACATAATGTGGTAGTTTTATGTGCTCTAAAAAACCAGTTGCTTGTATATTGTCGCAATGTGAAATAACAAATTCTTCGTCTTGTGCTGGTACGCCAGAATAATCTTCACCTAATTCTTTCCATCTTAATGCTCTATCGATCAATGCCATCGCTAAAGCTTTTCTTTCAGTCTGTCCGAATACTAAACCATAACCTCTTGTAAATTGTGGAGGCTCAATTTTTGATCCTTGAAATTGATTTACTGTTTCACATTCAGTTAAAATGATCTCAGCAACATTAATCTCAAAATCTAATTCTGGAATATGAAGCTCTATGTCAACTATGCCAATTCTTAGTTCCCCTACAAATGCATGATTTCTTGCATATCCTCTTTGAGTAGAATATGCGAGGCCAAGTAAAAAACCCTCATCTCCTCTTGATAATGCTTGTAACCTCGCTGAACGAGATGTTGGATAGCTAATAGGTTCTCGTGTTATATCGATAGGATCAAGATTGTTATCTTTTTCGTTTTGCATTAAATCTTCTTGATTTAAAAAACTTAAAACGTGAGGCATTTTGTTGTCATTATATTTTTTTGTTGGACTAATAGGTGCTTCATTTTCAGCTAGTAATTTAAAGTCCAAAAGCCTATGCGTGTAATCAAAAGTAGGGCCTAATTTTTGTCCACCTGGTATATCTTTAAAAGTTGCTGAAATCCTTCTTAGGCATGTCATATTTGCTGTATTAACTGGTTTGCTGTAACTAAATCTTGTAAGAGTTGTTCTGTAAGCTCTTAACAAAAATATAGCTTCTATCAAATCACCTCTAGACTGTTTTATAGCTAATGCAGCAAGGTCTTTATCATATAGAGAACCTTCAGACATTACTCTATCAACGCCAAGTGTGAGTTGTTCTGATATTTGATCAAGGGTAATATTTGGAATGGATGTATCGCCTCTTCTTATTTCTGACATCCAAGAATGTGCATTATCAATTGCTACTTCCCCACCTTTAACAGCTACATACATCTAATACTCCGAATTTATGACATTGATTTTTGTTGAACGAGGAATAGATAAAATTTCTAAGTCATTTGTGAAATAGAAATCTAAACCTAAAGGATAAAGATTATTATTTTCGATAAATAATTCAGGATTAGGTAAATCAATATTTAATTTATTTTTTATACCTGGACCATCAATGTTGCATTTTACTTTTTTATATTTTGTTTCTTCAATTATTAAAGTTGCAGATCTTTCTGGATACTCAGGTACTCCTGTTTTGAATTCATTTAATGGCAATAAAGATTTCCATGTACCAATTACAAAATCAGCATTCTTTTTGTTACTAATTATAGCACCAGTATTAAAAATTAACCAATTCCTTACTTCTTCTGTATTATATTCTTTTGTGAGGTAAACATTACTTTCATTATCACATAATGTAATTAGGATTGTAGCTGCTGCATTTGACAAAACACTTGGTTTTTTAAGTTTATTTATTTGAAAAGATCTACCTGGATATGATGTTGCATTTAGTAATGATCTAAAAGCAATAGAACTATTTATAGAATTTTCAGAAAAAGGATAATTTTCCATTAATCGCTTTCTCCTCTTACAAGAGTAAAAAAATCAACTTTCGTAGCTTCAGCTTTTGAGAGAATTTTGTCTTTATTATCTTTTTTAATTTTTCCTAAAGGAATAATAATATTTTTATTTATTTCTTTGGACATTTTAGTTTGCATAAGAGCATCACATAATGCGCTTATTTCAGCTTTTTTCTTACTTCTTCCTTGAACATAACTATGACCTATTGTTCCACAATTCAATTTTAAGGAACATCTAGTTATAGTAACTTCACCAATATTAAATTTATCTCCAGTTACACCCATTCTTCCTTGAGCCATTATGCTTCCAATTTCAGGTGTTCTTAACCATACATAATTGACTTTTATTTTTTTTTGTTCCCAGAGATTTAACAAATCACTTTGGTTAGATGTTGCTAACAAACTCATCCAAGATTTTCTTTTTTCAATCATTTAAATTACTTCTTTACTATACAACTATACAACTTATAATTATAAAACATTAATTATACAATTATATTTTTATTAAGTTTTTATTACATGAATTCTAAACTCATTTATTATCAAATTTATGAAGCCTTAAAAAAAGATGTGGCGGATAACATATACAATTCAGGTGATAAACTACCTTCTGAAAATCATCTTTCAAAAAGATTTGGAGTAAATAGACACACGGTTAGAAGAGCTTTGCAAATATTAAAAAATGAAGGAATTTTATTTTCTAAAAGAGGATCTGGTGTAATAGTTCAAGTTTCTAAGTTAAAATATAAAATTGGAAAAAGGGTAAGATTTTCACAGAATATTGCTAATGAAAACAATATTCCTAAAACAACAATTATTAGATCAGAGTATAGAAAAGCATCAAAGATAGAAGCTGATAATTTAAAAATAAATTCAAAAGATGAGATTCTTTTAATAGAAACAACTGGTAAAATTAATAATATTCCAACTATTATAACTAAAAGAATAATTCCAAATAAAAGGTTTCCTAGTTTTCTAGAGATATTTCAAAAAGAATTATCTATAACACACACACTAAAGTTATTGGGTGTAAATGATTTTGTTAGATCAAACACTAATATAATCGCAGAGCTAGCTGATAGTATTCAAGCAAATTTACTTAATTGTAAAATTAATAGCCCACTTCTTAAAACAACATATGTGAATCAAGATTTAAATTGTATCCCAATAGAGTTCAGTCAGACATGGTTTGTTGGCGAAAGAATTCAATTAACATTAGAAGATTAAACTTTTGATATTTGTAATATAAAATTAATAAAATTAAGATAAGTAAAATATATGAATCGAATACAATCAAATCAATTTTCAGGATATATTTTACAGGGCAGTAAATTTTTGCATCATAATAAAATGCAATCAGGAACCATAACTATTGAAGATAAATTTTTAACTTCAATTGAAGTTAATAAAGCTAATCAATATATCAAAAAAAATCATCCAGTTATAGATTTGACGGGTTTTTGGGTATTACCTGGAATAATAGACTTACATGGAGATGGATTTGAAAGACAGTTATTTCCAAGACCAGACGTAAGTTTTGATATGAATGATACTCTTAAAATTGTTGACAAAGAACTTTCCATTAATGGCATTACTACGGCTTACCTAGCATTTAGCTATAGCTGGGAAGGTAGAATAAGAAGTCCTGAGTACGCTAAAATATTTTTAGAAAATCTCAATAAATACAGACCTTCTATGATAACGAATATAAATGTTCAGGTAAGATACGAAACTCATCTTGTAGAAAAAGTTCATGAGCTTATTAATTTAATTACAGAACACGAACTCAATTATGTGGTGTTCAACAATCATATACCTGATGCAATATACAAAATTCAAAACAAACCATCAGCATTTGCAACATGGGCTAATAAAATGTCTATGGAAAAAAGTGAACTAGAAAATATAGTAAATTATCGAGTATCAAAAGAAAATGAAGTAAATAATAGCTTAAAAATATTAAGCGATTTTCTGAAATCAAAGAATATTAAATTTGGTTCACATGATGACGAAGGCATTGAAGATAGAAAATGGTTTAGAAGTTTTGGTGCTAAAATTTGTGAATTTCCAACAACTATTTTAGCTGCTAAAGAAGCACACTCTAAAAATGAAAATGTAATAATGGGTGCGCCTAATTTAGTAAGAGGTGGTTCACACAATGGAAATATATCTACCTTAGAATTATTAAAACTAGGATACTGTAGTATTTTAGTATCAGATTATTATTATCCTTCACTACTTCAGTCAATTTGGTATTTGTTAGATCATAAGATTTGTTCTATTGAAAATGCATGGGCATTAATATCAGAAAATCCTGCGAAGGCACTAAATATTGACAAAAGAGGAGCTATAAAAGTAGATAATTACGCAGATTTAGTAATTATAAACCCAAAAACAAGAGAGATAGAAGCAACAATATGTAATGGAGAGATTGCAAATATATGTAAAAGTGTTGCTGACAGGTTTATTAGGTCATCTAATTCTGTATTCTAATCTATTTATATTTTGATATAAAATCCTCAACACTTAAATTTCTAAAATCGTCTAAGGAAGATCCTATTTTCTCATGAGACCAGTTCCACCACAAAATTTCAGACAATTGAGTTGCAATTTTTTCTGAAAACCTTCTTCTAATAACTTGGGCGGGGTTTCCTGCTACAATAGTATAACTTTCTACATCTTTGGTAACAACAGAACCAGCTCCAATTATGGCACCATCCCCAACTATAATGTCAGGTTTAACAATAGCAGCATGTCCTATCCATGTATCATTGCCAATTATAGTTTTTCTGGAATATCGATTTTTAAAAAAATCTTTGTCATGTGTTTTGTCTTCCCAATAGTCAGTTGATCTATATAAAAAATGATGAAGACTTGCTTTTTCCATTGGATGGTCCGTTGGGCCTATTCTAACAGAGCTTGCAATATTAGAAAATTTTTTTATGTTTGTATTGGCTATATCACAAAATCTTGTACAATAAGAATAATCACCGAAATTAGAATTTGAAATAATAGAATATTCACCTATTTCAACAAATGAACCAAAATCACTGTCTACAATTTGACAATTTGAGTGAATTAAAGGCTTGTTTTTATTAAGTTTTTTCATGTTTTTAAAAAAGAAGTTAAAATGGTACTAGTACCATTTTAACTTTTAAAGTTATCTTGGAAGTAAATCTTTAACTTCCTCATCCATTTGTTGTTGAAGTTCTTTCATATCATTATACTCGTCAGTAACAATCCCTTCGATACTGTCGAAAATAACTTGAGTGATAGCAAGACCTTTATCACCAGGATATGCTTGCCAATCGCTCAGCAAGGGAAGTTGTCGAACTGCAGTCGCTTTATTAGGATTTTCTGAATAAAAGTCTTTCAAAACAATTTCGTTTGCTGCTTGGTTAGGTGGCATATAACCAGTTGTTCTAGCTACATCTGCAGCTCCCTCGCCTGAAGTAATAAATTTGAGCCACTTCCAAGAAGCATCAATTACTTTAGGATCTTTTGATTGTGATACTAACATTGCAGCATTACCACCAGCAGGCAAACCTTTTGGGCCTGATTTCACTAATCCAGGATACTCATTGGTTTTGAAGGTAAAATCAGTTTTATTTCTTTCTACAGCCGCCACTGAAGAAGTTGACCAAAAAAACATTCCTGAGTTTCCTGAATTAAAAAATGCTTGAGCTTCGCCGGTACCTAAATTAGGCATATTACAGCCTTCAAAAAGCATTTTCATCGTCTCAAGGGCTTTTAGTCCTTCGGGAGTATTCATCATAAATTTTCCATTTTCCATAAGCGCTTGACCCTGACTCCACATCAATGCTTGCAAAAACCAATTTCCAGTTATGTTCCATCCCCAAAACATCGGTTGCTTAACACCTGCGGCAATTAATTTTTTGCAAGCACCCACTACGTCTTCCCAAGTTTTAGGTAGATCATTTACTGATTTTACTCCTGCTTTCGCCATAACATCCATATTATAATAACCAATTGGCAATGAGATTGAGAAAGGTAATCCATACACTTTTTCATTAAATTTTGATAAATTTAACATGGACGCATGGTAACCATCTTTTTTAAAGTTAGCTTCTTTAGCTATAAATGGCTCTAACGATTTTGCTATTCCTTTTTCGACTAGAATAGCTTGTCTGTTCAAACCTTGCATTGTTACATCTGGAAGTTTGTTAGCAACAGCTTCTCTAAGAATTGAGTTTGTACCGTCTTCATAATTTTCATATGGGGCTCTTATTTTAATCTCAATATCTGGATGAGCTTTGTAAAATTTGGGAAGTATCTTTTCATACGTAATTTCAAAAAGACCAGCATAAGGATAAGCAAATTCTACTACAACCTTAGCTTGTGCTACACCTAAAAATATTGTAGTCAAATATATTAGAGTAGCTGAGTAAAAGTTTTTCATTATTTTTTCTCCTATTCGAGGGGTTCTATGACCTTAAAACTTAGAACCCCGTTTTATCATTTAGCTTGATTGCTAAATGAATTCTTTTAATTATTTCATTCCAGAAAAAGTAATTCCTTCAATAAATCTTTTTTGAGCGATAAGAAACGCAACTATAAGTGGTGTGACAATAGTAACAGCTACTGCCATCATGGGTCCGTGCAAATCACCTTCAGTATCTTGTTTAAAAACTCTCATTCCAAGAGGAGGAGTAAATAAGTTAGGATCACCAGTTATAACTACTCTTG
>ARQU01000022.1 GCA_000384615.1 alpha proteobacterium SCGC AAA536-G10
TATTTATTAAGTTTTGGTGGTTAATTACATTGTTTATACTTTTATCAATCCTATTTTTGACATTGGATGACAATAATGTCTAAAAAATGGTATGTTATTCATGTTTTTTCTGGCTCTGAAAAAAAAGTTTCTCAGAACATTGAAGAACAAGTGGAATCAAAAAATTTGCAAAACTTGATCGAAGAAGTTTTAGTACCAACAGAAGAAGTAGTGGAAATAAGGCGCGGTAGCAAAATACAATCTGAAAAAAAATTTTTTCCAGGTTATATTTTAGTTAAGATGGAAATGACAGACCAATCATGGCATTTAATTAAATCACAGCCAAAAGTAACTGGATTTCTAGGTGGTAAAGGAAAACCAAGTGCAATAAGTGAAGTTGAGGCTAAGCGTTTGATTGACCAAATAAGCGAAGGTATTGAAAGACCTAGGTCAAGTATTATATTCGAAATCGGTGAAGAAGTAAGAGTTTCAGAAGGCCCATTCCAAAGTTTTAATGGATTAGTTGAAGAAATTGATGAGGATAAGTCAAGATTGAAAGTTGCTGTTTCTATTTTTGGTAGATCAACTCCTGTTGACCTTGAGTATAGTCAAGTAGAAAAATTATAATTAATTAATATACAGCCAAGAGTATTTGTTGTAGAGGAAAAAATGGCAAAAAAAATAGATGGATATATAAAATTAAACATACCAGCTGGAGCAGCTAACCCTTCTCCTCCTGTAGGTCCTGCTTTGGGACAAAGAGGAGTAAATATTATGGAGTTTTGTAAAGCATTTAATGCTTCTACAGAATCTTTGGAAAAAAATATGCCTATTCCAGTTGTGATAACAGTCTTTTCAGATAAGAGTTTTAGTTTTATAACTAAAACACCACCTGTTTCTTTTTATCTAAAAAAAGCTGCAGGAAAAGATAAAGGTTCTAGTGAACCAGGTAGATCTATAGGTGGATCAGTTAAAATAAACCAAATTAGAGAGATTGCAGAAAATAAAATGAAAGATTTGAATGCTTCGGATATTGAAGGAGCAATTGAAATGGTAAAAGGATCAGCGAGATCAATGGGATTAGAGGTTTTGGAGTAGATTATGAAAAAAGGAAAATTTTTAACTGATGTTTATAAAAAAATAGAAAATAAATCTCTTAATGTAAAAGATGCGATTGACTTTTTTGTTGAAAGTAAAAGAGAAAAATTTGACGAAACAATAGAAATCTCTATGAATTTAGGTATTGATCCTAGGCACGCTGACCAAATGGTAAGAGGTGTTGTGTCTTTACCAAATGGAAATGGTAAAAATATGAAAGTTGCTGTATTTGCAAAAGATCAGAAAGCAGTTGATGCAAAAGAGGCTGGTGCAGACGTGGTCGGAGCAGAAGATTTGGCAGAAGATATGCAAAAAGGTAATCTAGATTATGATAGAATTATTGCCACCCCCGACCTAATGGGTATTGTTGGCAGAATTGGTAAGGTTTTAGGTCCAAAAGGTTTAATGCCAAACCCAAAACTGGGAACTGTTACTGCAGATGTAAGAGTTGCTGTTGAAGCGGCTAAGTCAGGACAAGTTCAATATAGAGCTGAGAAAAGTGGCATAGTCCAGGCAGGTGTGGGAAAGGTTAGCTTTGGATCAGATAAATTAGTAGAAAACGTTAATACATTTATCGATGCTATTCAAAAATCTAGACCGTCCGGTGCAAAAGGCACTTTTATAAAAAAAATATCAATCAGTTCCACAATGGGAGCTGGTATCAATATAAATATATAATGAAAATATATTTATACAGAGAATAATATTATATTATTCTCTATCAGTCCTTAATAAGACTGATCCTGTCCAAGACTGTAGGTGAATATTTTCTTAATATCCTGCATAGACAAAAAGAGCAGTTATTTGCTTAATTTGATGGGGCGGGCCGCGGGTAATTTATTACCTCAAATGCAACATTTGTTAGGGCGTTATGTCCTAACAAAAAAAGTGGAGACTTATCGATGCATAGAGAACAAAAAGCTGATTTGGTTAAAACTTTGCATAATACATTCGAAGGTGCTGCGTCAGTTGTAGTTGTTCATTGTATTGGTCTTTCGGTCGCGGAGAGTACTGATCTCCGAAATAAAATGCGAAATGAAAATTGTTATTTTAAAGTCACTAAAAATAAAATTACACGTTTAGCATTAAAGGAAACCAAATATCAACACATGGACGAAATGTTTAGAGGACCAACTGCTATTGGTTCATCTAAAGACCCTGTAATGGCTGCAAAGATTTTAGTTGATTTTGCTAAAGAAAATGAGAAATTAGTTATTATTGGAGGTGGACTTGAAGACAAGCCACTTTCAAAAACAGATGTGGAAGCTTTAGCCAAGCTCCCAAGCCTAACTGACTTAAGAGGCAAGTTAGTTGGTATGCTTCAAGCTCCAGCTTCAAAGATTTTGAGATTGACAATGGAGCCAGCGTCGCAAGTTTTAAGAATAATTTCAAAAAAATCACAACAATAACAATAATAACAAATATTAAATGCTTAATTAGGAGAAAAAAATGGCAGATTTAGAAAAAATTGCAGAAGATTTGAGTTCATTAACAGTACTAGAGGCCGCTGATTTAGCAAAACTTCTTGAGGATAAATGGGGGGTGTCTGCATCAGCTCCTGTTGCTGTGGCAGCAGCTGGTGGTTCTGAAGCCGCCCCTGCAACCGAGGCAAAAACCGAGTTCAACGTAATGTTAACTGCTATTGGTGAAAAGAAAATAAATGTCATCAAAGAAGTTAGGGCAGTAACAGGTTTAGGTCTAAAAGAAGCTAAAGATTTAGTAGAGGCAGCTCCGTCAATTGTAAAAGAGGGACTTCCTGAGGCTGAAGCAAATGAAATTAAAGGTAAACTTGAAGAGGCTGGTGCTTCTGTTGAAGTTAAGTAAATTTACTTTTATACTTACAAAATAAACAAGCAAGCTTAATTGTTTAAGCTTGTTTATTAAAGTTATTATGTCGTCGTTTAGGCTAGTTTTAGATTTAAAAGGATTATAAATGTCAGTTCAACAAAGTACATTATTGAATAGAAGAAGAGTTAGAAGAACATTTGGTAAAATAAACGAAGTTGCTCAGATGCCAAATTTGATTGAAGTTCAAAGAAATTCTTATGAACAGTTTCTTCAGATGTTTGATCCCGTTGATGAAAGGATTGATGTAGGTCTTCAGGCGGTATTTAACTCGGTATTTCCAATTAAGGATTTTGCAGGTAGATCGATGTTAGAATTTGTCTCCTACACTTTGGATGAACCTAAATATGATGTTGATGAATGTCATCAAAGAGGTCTGACTTACGCATCACCACTTAGATTAACTTTACGATTAATAGTATGGGACATTGATCCAGATACTGGTGCCAAGTCGATTAGGGATATGAAAGAACAAGATGTTTACATGGGTGATATGCCTCTCATGACTCCGAATGGAACTTTCTTGGTAAATGGGACTGAAAGAGTTATAGTTTCCCAAATGCATAGATCTCCTGGTGTATTTTTTGATAATGATAAAGGTAAAACTCATGCATCTGGTAAGTTTTTATTTGCCGCAAGAGTAATTCCATATCGAGGTTCATGGCTTGATTTTGAATTTGATCCTAAGGATATTTTAAATGTAAGAATTGATAGAAGAAGAAAATTACCTTGTACCACCTTTTTAATGGCTTTATTAGATGACAATTCTGAAAAGTATTTAAAAGAATGTAATGAAAAAAATTTAGAACCAGACAGAACTAAACTTATTGGTATGACTAGAGAAGATATATTAAACTTTTTTTATCAATCACAGACATATAAATTTAATACCGAAAAATGGATCACAGATTTTGTTGAAATAAATTATAAAGGTCAAAGGTTAATCTTTGATTTGATTGATTCTTCTACGAATAAAGTTGTTGCAAAAGCAGGTGACAAAATTACCCAAAGAAAGATAAAATCTTTTATCGAAGATGGTTTGAAATTAATAGAAGTAAAAGAAGAAGAAATAATTGGAAAATTCATTGCTGAGGATGTTGTAAACGAAAATACTGGCGAAATTTATGCAGAAGCAGGTGATGAAGTTACTGAAAACCTATTAAGTTTGTTTAAGTTAAATGATTTACATGCTCTAAACATATTGTCTATTGATAGTTCCTATGTAGGACCTTGGATAAGAAATACATTAGCCTTGGACAAAAACTCTTCTAGAGAAGAGGCTCTAGTTGATATATATAGAGTCATGCGCCCAGGTGAGCCTCCCGCTCATGAAACGGCTGAAATATTATTTAATAATTTATTTTTTGATGAAGAGAGATATGATTTATCTGCTGTAGGCAGGGTTAAAATGTCAGCGCGTTTAAACCTCGAAGTTGATGACAGCCTAAGAGTTTTAAGAAAAGTTGATATTCTTGCAATCATAAAAGAACTTATTTCTCTTAAAGATGGTCATGGAGAGATAGACGATATAGATCATCTAGGTAATAGAAGAGTAAGATCAGTTGGTGAGTTGTTAGAAAATCAATATCGTGTTGGTCTAAGTAGAATGGAAAGAGCAATTAAAGAAAGAATGAGTTCAGCAAATGAGATCGAAAATTTAATGCCTCAAGATCTTATTAACGCCAAGCCAGCTGTAGCGTCATTAAGAGAGTTTTTTGGATCCAGTCAATTATCTCAGTTTATGGATCAAACGAATCCACTTTCAGAAATTACTCATAAAAGAAGAGTTTCAGCATTAGGTCCAGGTGGACTTACAAGAGAAAGAGCTGGATTTGAAGTTAGGGACGTTCATCCAACACACTACGGTAGAATTTGTCCCATAGAAACACCGGAAGGACCTAATATTGGGTTAATAAATTCTTTGGCAACCTTTGCTCAGATTAATCAATATGGATTTATTGAAACACCTTATAGGAAAGTACAAAATGGTAAAGTTACTAAAGATGTTGTTTATATTTCCGCTATAGAAGAAGGTAAGTTTACAATTGCACAAGCGAATGCAGAATTAGATAGTTCTGATAATTTTACTGATGATTTGCTACCTGTCAGAAAGAATGGTGATATTGGTTTGGCCAACCCCGATGATATTAATCTCATGGATGTTTCGCCCAAACAATTGGTCTCAGTAGCTTCTGCTTTAATACCATTTTTAGAAAATGATGATGCAAACAGAGCATTAATGGGATCAAATATGATGAGACAGGCCGTTCCATTAATAAAATCTGAAAGTCCTCTTGTAGGGACTGGAATAGAATCCATAGTAGCGCAAGACTCAGGGGTGACCTTAGTAGCTCGAAGATCAGGTGTGGTAGATCAAGTTGATGCTACTAGGATAGTAATTCGAGCTTACTCGGCAGATGAGGCTGATATAAGTCCGGTTGATATATACTCTTTATTAAAATTTCAAAGAAGCAATCAAAATACTTGTATTAATCAAAGGCCATTAGTTCAAGTAGGTGACGTAATTAATAATGGAGATATCATTGCAGACGGACCGGCTACCGAAGATGGCGAATTAGCTTTAGGTAGAAATGTTTTGGTGGCATTTATGCCATGGAATGGTTATAATTTTGAAGATTCAATTTTGATTTCAGAAAGAGTAGTTAAAGAAGATGTTTTTTCATCTATTCACATAGAAGAATTTGAAGTAATGGCTAGAGACACAAAGTTAGGCCAAGAAGAAATTACACGTGACATTCCAAATATTGGTGAAGAAGCTCTTAGGAATTTAGATGAAGCTGGTATGGTATACATTGGTGCTGAAGTCAAACAAGGTGATATAATGGTTGGGAAAGTAACCCCAAAAGGCGAAAGTCCAATGACACCAGAAGAAAAATTACTAAGAGCTATATTTGGGGAGAAAGCCTCAGATGTTCGTGACACATCATTAAAAGTACCCCCAGGTGTTTCTGGAACTATAGTTGATGTAAGAGTTTTTTCTAGGCGCGGTGTTGATAAAGATGAAAGAGCCAGAGCGATTGAAAGGGCTGAGATAGAAAGTTTTGCTAAAGATAGAGATGACGAAAAAATCATTCTTGAACGAGGCTTTTATGGCCGCCTTAAAGAATATCTTGTAGGAAATAAAGTTAAAAATTCCTCTGTTAAATCTTTAAAAAATGGTGATTTGTTAACAGAGGAAATTATCACAAATCTGCCACGAAGTGATATTAGATCAATTACGATTGAAGATGATAAAGTTTTAACAAAAATTGAAAAGCTATCCAATCATTTTGATGGTGTTATACAGACTCTAGAAAATAGATTTGTTGATAGGGTTGATAAATTACAAAGAGGCGACGAATTATTGCCTGGGGTAATGAAAATGGTCAAAGTTTTTGTTGCAGTTAAAAGAAAACTTCAGTCGGGAGACAAAATGGCAGGAAGACATGGCAACAAAGGAGTTATCTCAAGAATTATTCCGGTTGAAGATATGCCTTATACAAAAGATGGAACACCAGTTGATGTGGTTTTAAATCCGTTAGGAGTTCCTTCCAGAATGAATGTTGGCCAGATATTAGAAACTCATCTAGGTTGGGCTGCTTCTGGTTTAGGTCATAAGATTGGTAAAATGATTGAGAGCAATGATAAAGCTAAAATTGGGAATGTCAGAAATTTTTTATCTCAAATTTATGGAGAAAAACAATTTAAATCTGATTTTTCAAAACTAAATGATAATGATTTAATACAGCAAGCAGATAACTTAAGAAGGGGTGTCCCAATGGCTACTCCAGTTTTTGACGGAGCTAGTGAAGTCGATGTTAGAAATATTTTAAATTTAGCAGACTTGGATGAAACAGGTCAAGTTTGGCTTGCTGACGGAAGAACTGGCGAGGTTTTTGATAGAAAAGTTACTGTTGGTTATATTTACATGCTAAAATTACATCACTTAGTTGATGATAAAATACATGCTAGATCAATTGGACCTTATTCACTCGTTACACAACAACCCCTAGGCGGTAAAGCTCAATTTGGAGGGCAAAGATTTGGTGAAATGGAAGTGTGGGCTCTAGAGGCCTACGGTGCTGCTTATACCCTTCAAGAAATGCTCACAGTCAAATCTGATGATGTTTCTGGCAGAACTAAAGTTTATGAATCCATTATAAGAGGTGACGATGATTTTGAATCTGGTATTCCAGAATCATTCAATGTCTTAATCAAAGAATTAAAATCTTTAGGATTAAATGTTAATATGGATTTAGTTGAATAATTAATCGTTTTTTTTAAAAGAATAGGAATGCAAATGAATGAACTTATGAACTCTTTTGGTCAAACAGGTGCCACACAAAGTTTTGATCAAATTAGTATCTCTATAGCCTCACCTGAAGCAATAAAAAGTTGGTCTTTCGGTGAAATTAGAAAACCTGAAACAATTAATTACAGAACTTTTAAGCCTGAACGTGATGGGCTTTTCTGTGCTAAGATATTTGGACCTGTAAGAGATTATGAATGTTTATGTGGTAAATACAAGCGTATGAAATATAGGGGTATTATATGTGAAAAATGTGGAGTGGAGGTAACCCTATCAAAAGTAAGAAGAGAGAGAATGGGACATATCGATTTGGCGGCTCCTGTTGCTCACATATGGTTTTTAAAATCATTACCTTCACGAATAGGGTTGCTTGTTGATATGACTTTGAAAGACTTGGAGAGAGTGCTTTATTTTGAGAACTTTTTAGTTACTGAGCCTGGTTTAACTTCGTTGACTAAAGGCCAGCTACTTACTGAAGAAGATTATGAAATTGCTCTTGATGAATTTGGTGACGAAAGTTTTGAAGTTTCAATAGGTGCAGAAGCAATTAAAAAAATATTAACTGAGATGAACCTAGATGAAGAAATCATCAAAATACGTGAAGATCTATCTAAAACAGGATCTGAAATTAAGAGGAAGAAGTTAGTAAAAAGACTAAAATTAATAGAATCATTTATTGGGTCAGGTGCCAAACCAGAATGGATGATTCTTGAGGTTGTTCCCGTAATCCCACCGGAGCTTCGCCCACTAGTGCCACTTGACGGTGGAAGATTTGCAACTTCTGATCTCAATGATTTGTACAGAAGAGTTATTAATAGAAATAATCGCCTGAAAAGACTTATTGAGTTGAGGGCGCCTGATATTATTATTCGCAATGAAAAGAGGATGTTACAAGAATCTGTAGATGCTTTGTTTGATAATGGTAGAAGAGGCAGGGTGATAACAGGCGTTAATAAAAGACCTTTAAAATCTTTATCAGACATGCTAAAGGGTAAGCAGGGAAGATTTAGGCAAAACCTGCTTGGTAAAAGAGTTGACTACTCTGGTAGGTCCGTAATAGTAGTTGGTCCTGAATTAAAATTGCATCAATGTGGTCTTCCAAAAAAAATGGCTTTAGAGTTATTTAAACCTTTTATATATTCTAGATTAGAACTTTATGGTCTGGCGACTACTGTTAAGGCTGCAAAGAGAATGGTTGAAAAAGAAAGGCCAGAAGTTTGGGACATCCTTGAAGAAGTTATAAGAGAGCATCCTGTAATGCTTAACAGAGCCCCAACTTTACATAGATTAGGCATACAAGCATTTGAGCCAGTTTTAGTTGAAGGTAAAGCAATTAATTTACATCCCTTAGTATGTACAGCTTTTAATGCTGATTTTGATGGTGATCAGATGGCGGTTCATGTTCCTTTATCGCTAGAAGCTCAGCTTGAAGCAAGAGTTTTGATGATGTCTACTAATAATATACTATCTCCGTCAAGTGGAAAACCTATTATTGTACCTTCCCAAGATATTATATTAGGTTTATATTACTTATCTATGATATGTGATTCTCAAAAAGGTGAAGGTATGATCTTTTCATCTCCTAGAGAAGCCTTAATGGCTTTAGACAATAATCAAGTTCATCTTCAATCTAAAATAAAAGTTAGAGTCAATACTAATGACAATGAACATAAAAATATTGTTAAAATTGTTGAAACAACCCCAGGAAGAGCCAAACTATCAACATTACTCCCTAAACATAAGTCGGTGAATTTTAATACTATTAATAAGTTGATGACAAAAAAAGAAGTAACAAGCGTCATAGATTATATTTATAGACATTGTGGGCAAAAAGACACAGTTATTTTTTGTGATCAACTTATGGCAATGGGATTTAAACATGCTTGTACAGCTGGTATATCCTTTGGTATTTCCGATCTTGAAACTCCAAAAGCTAAAGCAAAATTGATGTCTGAAGCAGAAAAACAAGTTAAGGATTTTGAACAACAGTATCAAGATGGTTTGATTACTCAAGGTGAAAAATATAATAAAGTAGTTGATGTTTGGTCTAAGTGCTCTGATGATGTGGCGGCTGAAATGATGAAGAATATTTCAACCGTAAAGGTAGGTGAACCCGTTAACTCAGTTTGGATGATGGCTCATTCAGGAGCAAGGGGATCCGCAGCCCAAATAAAACAGTTGGCTGGCATGAGAGGTTTAATGGCAAAACCATCTGGAGAAATTATAGAAACACCTATTAAATCCTCTTTTAAGGATGGTTTAAATGTTCTTGAATATTTTAATTCTACTCATGGTGCAAGAAAAGGACTTGCTGATACAGCTTTAAAGACGGCGAATTCTGGTTACTTAACTAGAAGACTAGTTGATGTTGCACAAGATTGTATTGTAACCGAAGATGATTGTGGAACAGATAATGGATTTGTGATGAGGGCTGTAATTGAAGGTGGTGATATAATTGAACCTCTTACGGAGAGAATCTTAGGCAGAACTACTGCTTCTGATATTTTAGATTCAAAAAATAATAGTGTTATTTTGAACAAAGGAATGATTATTACAGAGGAAGATATCGAAAAGATTGAAAGTGCTGGAGTTGACCAAGTTAAAGTTAGGTCAGCTTTGACATGCGAAACACAACCAGGTATTTGTGCCGCTTGTTATGGAAGAGATTTAGCAAGAGGCACAACAGTTAATATTGGCGAAGCAGTTGGTGTTATTGCTGCTCAATCAATTGGTGAACCAGGAACTCAGCTAACTATGAGAACTTTTCATATAGGTGGCGCTGCTCAACGTGGTGCAGAACAATCTAAAATTGAAGCCCCTTTTGATGGTAAAATAAGATTGGATAACACTTCTTTAGTAACTACTGAGGATGGTAGCGAGATAGTTCTTTCTCGTTCATCAGAAATGATTGTTTTAGATGATCAAGGAAGAGAAAAAGCTAGATATCGTCTTCAATATGGTTCTAAATTATTGAAAAAGGATGGATCAAATGTAAAATCTGGTCAAATATTAGTTGAGTGGGATCCATACACAATCCCAATTATTACAGAAAAAGAAGGAACTGCTCATTATGTTGATCTTGTAGAGGGAGTTTCTATGAGAGAGATAATTGATGAATCTACTGGTATTGGAAGTAAAGTTGTAACAGATTGGAAACAACAATCTAGTGGATCAAATTTAAGGCCAAGGATAACTTTAAGAGATGAAAACGGAGAAGTTATAAATTTACCTAATGGATTAGAAGCTAGGTATTTTATGTCTATGAATGCAATTCTTAGTGTTGAGAATGGAAGTAAAGTCAAAGCTGGAGCTGTTTTGGCTCGTATACCTAGAGAAAGTTCTAAGACTAGGGATATAACTGGAGGATTACCAAGAGTTGCTGAATTATTTGAAGCAAGAAAACCAAAAGATTTTGCAATAATTTCAGAAAGTGACGGTGTAGTTGAGTTTGGAGCAGACTTTAAAGCTAAGAGAAGAATCAGAGTTGTTCCGCAAGACAGTGAGATTGATGCAGTTGAATATATGGTTCCGAAAGGTAAACTATTAGCTGTTCAAGAGGGTGACTTCATCAGAAAAGGAGATATGATAATTGATGGAAGCCCTGTTCCACATGATATACTCAATATACTGGGAGTTGAGGCTTTAGCTGATTATTTGGTTAAAGAGGTTCAAGATGTTTACAGATTACAGGGTGTTAAAATTAATGATAAACATATTGAAGTTATAGTAAGACAAATGTTACAAAAAACTGAAGTTACTGAGCATGGTGGAACTACATTTCTTAATGGAGAGCATGTAAATAGGTTAGAGTTCAAGTTAGCTAATGAAAAAGCTCTTAAAGAAGGTTATGAGCCTGCAAAAGGGGTCTCAGTTTTATTAGGTATTACTAAAGCTAGTTTGCAAACAGAAAGTTTTATATCAGCTGCATCTTTTCAGGAAACAACACGTGTCTTAACTGAGGCTGCTGTGTCAGGGAAATCTGATGCGCTATCTGGTTTAAAAGAAAATGTTATCGTTGGACGCTTGGTTCCTGCTGGTACAGGTTCTATCGTCAATAAACTTAGAGTTAC
This sequence comes from alpha proteobacterium SCGC AAA536-G10, assembly GCA_000384615.1. Lineage (GTDB taxonomy): Bacteria > Pseudomonadota > Alphaproteobacteria > Puniceispirillales > Marisalimonadaceae > Marisalimonas. The sequence continues at coordinate 11,302 of ARQU01000022.1, forward strand.
GGCCAGTAGAAGAGATAAAGAAATTTTAGATAAAGTGACAGAAAATGAGCCCGTTTTAATTGACGATATTCAAGAAAGTCAAATTAATTAATTTTTAAAAATGATTAATTGAGATTTAAGTAATAAGTATGTATTTAGTCCTTGACCATTTACTTAGTTAAGAATATAGTCCCGCAAATGATGAGTTCTGGTTGTAATTTTTTAATTAGACGCTAGCTCTTTATTACATATTTTTTTAAAGCTGATATAAGCTATTAATCATTACGAAGGATTATAAAATGCCTACAATTAACCAACTTATAAGGCATGGTCGAAATAGGCCAGTAAATAAAACCAAAGTCCCAGCTATGCAATCTTGTCCCCAAAAAAGAGGTGTATGTACTCGTGTATATACAACCACTCCAAAAAAAACCAAATTCTGCTCTTAGGAAGGTTGCTAGGATCAGGCTTACAAGTGGGTTTGAGGTTACATCATACATACCCGGTGAAGGTCATAATCTACAAGAACATTCAGTTGTAATGATTAGAGGTGGAAGGGTTAAAGATTTGCCTGGTGTTAGATACCATATTATAAGAGGAACTCTAGATACCCAAGGTGTTGCCGATAGACGTCAAAGAAGATCAAAATACGGTGCTAAGCGACCAAAATAAAAAAGGGATTTTAAATGTCAAGACGAAGAAAAGCTGTAAAAAGAGAGGTTATGCCTGATCCTAAGTTTAATGATAAAATCATATCAAAGTTTACTTCATGTTTGATGTTTGATGGGAAAAGGTCTACTGCTGAAAAGATAGTTTATGGAGCTTTTGAAGTTATTGAAAAGAAAGCTGGTGTTGAACCTGTTAAAATTTTTCATGAAGCTCTTGAAAATGTTCAGCCACAACTTGAAGTGAGGTCAAGACGTGTTGGTGGTGCAACCTATCAAGTGCCCGTCGAGGTTCGGTCTGAGAGGTCTCTGGCTCTTGCAATAAGATGGCTCATAAATAGTAGTAGAAATAGATCAGAAAACTCAATGACTGAAAGACTAAGTGGAGAATTGATCGATGCTTCATCAAATAGAGGCGCTTCTGTTAAAAAAAGGGAAGATACTCATAAAATGGCTGAAGCAAATAAAGCTTTTTCGCATTATCGTTGGTAGTTTATTACAGGATTTAAAATGGCGCGTGGATATAACTTAAATAGATATAGAAACTTTGGTATTATTGCTCACATCGATGCTGGTAAAACCACAACTTCCGAAAGAGTTTTGTATTATACTGGAAGGTCTCATAAGATTGGTGAAGTTCATGATGGCAATGCTACCATGGACTGGATGGAGCAAGAGCAAGAACGTGGAATTACTATAACATCTGCTGCAACAACATGCTTTTGGACAAGAACAGAAAACGGCAACAGTTTTGATACACATTATGGTTCCTCTGAAGATGAAGCTAAATTTAGATTCAATATAATTGATACTCCAGGCCATGTTGATTTCACTATAGAAGTTGAAAGATCATTAGCTGTACTTGATGGAGCTGTTGTTGTTCTGGATGCTAATGCTGGTATTGAACCTCAAACTGAAACAGTATGGAGACAAGCTGATAGATATAAAGTTCCTCGAATAGTTTTTGTTAATAAAATGGACAAGATTGGAGCAGATTTTTTTAAGTGTGTAGATATGGTAAAAGATAGAACTGGAGCTACCCCTATGCCAATAAATTTACCTATAGGGGCAGAAAATGAGTTTGCTGGTCTTGTTGATTTAGTTTCTATGAAAGAATGGGTTTGGGATTCCGAAGATTTAGGTGCTTCGTGGACACTACGAGATATAAGAGAAGATTTGTTGGATAAAGCTAAATCTATGAGAGCAGACTTAATTGAATTGGCAGTTGAGCAAGACGATGGTTGGATGGAGAGGTATTTAGAAGGCGAAGAGCCTGATGAGATTTCTTTAAGAGAGCTTATTAGGAAGGGAGTTCTTGCAATGGATTTTGTGCCAGTATTATGTGGATCAGCCTTTAAAAACAAAGGTGTACAAACTATGCTGAATTCTGTGATTGATTATCTCCCTGATCCTCTGGATGTTCCAGCTTATCTTGGATTTTTGCCAGGTGACGTTACAGAAACTAGAAATATTGAAAGAAAGGCTAGTGATCAAGAGCCTTTTTCAGGTCTTGCCTTTAAAATTATGAATGATCCATTTGTTGGTTCTCTTACTTTTTTAAGAATATATTCAGGTTCTATAAAAAAAGGCGATTCTCTTCTTAATTCAACCAAGGGCAAAAAAGAGCGTGTTGGTAGAATGATGATGATGCACTCTAACAACAGAGAAGAAATAGATGAGGCATTTGCTGGTGATATTGTTGCTTTAGCTGGAATGAAAGAGACAACTACTGGAGATACTTTATGTGATCCTTTAAAATCTGTAGTTTTAGAAACAATGTCATTTCCAAATCCAGTTATTGAGATTGCTGTTGAACCTAAGTCTAAAAATGATCAAGAGAAAATGTCTACGGGGCTTGCAAGATTAGCTGCAGAGGACCCATCTTTTCAGGTTTCTACAGACATTGAATCTGGTCAAACTATTATGAAAGGTATGGGTGAGCTTCATCTTGATATATTAATAGATCGTCTTAAACGCGAATTTAAAGTTGAGGCAAATATAGGAGCTCCACAAGTAGCATATCGGGAAACTATTACTAAAGAAATTGAGGTTGATTATACGCATAAAAAACAATCAGGAGGCTCTGGCCAATTTGCACGAGTTAAAATGACTTTTTCTCCAAACCCTGATAAAGATTTTGAATTTATGAATTCAATAAAAGGTGGTAATATACCGACAGAATATATTCCAGGTGTAGAAAAAGGTTTAATTCAAGCTAAAGATGCTGGTATAATAGCAGGTTTTCCTGCCATTGACTTCAAAGTTAATCTTCATGACGGTGCATACCATGATGTTGATTCATCGGTTATGGCTTTTGAAATTGCCGCGCGAGCAGCTTTTAGGGAGGGCATGTCAAAAGCAGGTCCAGTCTTACTTGAGCCTATAATGAAAGTTGAATGTGTTACACCTGAAGAATACATGGGTGATATAATAGGTGATTTAAATAGTCGAAGAGGTCAAGTTAATGGAATGGATGCCAGAGGTAATGCTCAGGTGATTAATGCCATGGTCCCGTTAGCTAACATGTTTGGCTACGTAAACAACCTCAGGTCTATGAGTCAAGGTAGGGCGCAATATACAATGATATTTGATCATTATGATCAAGTTCCACAAGCTGTTGCAGATGAAGTTAAAGCTAAGTTAGCT
>ARQU01000023.1 GCA_000384615.1 alpha proteobacterium SCGC AAA536-G10
ATAACTTTTGGAAGTCTGCAAGCAAAAGCCGCTATTCGGGATGTAGGAAGAGTTCTAGAAATGCCTTATGGTCAAGTTGATAAAATTGCTAAGTTAATTCCATTTATTCCCTCAAGTCCAGTTACTATTAAAGAAGCGATTGATACTGAAGAAGCTTTACAAAAAGAGATTTTAGAAAATGAGCAAGTTGAAAATCTTATTAAGACTGCTATTAATATAGAAGGTCTTAACAGGCATGTGTCAACACATGCTGCTGGTCTGGTCATTGGCGATAGACCTCTAAATCAACTAGTACCTCTTTATAAACTTAGCGAGGAGGAAATACCTGCCACGCAGTTCAACATGAAATTTGTAGAAAAAGCTGGTCTTGTAAAATTTGATTTTTTAGGGTTGAAAACCTTAACTGTTTTAGCTAAAGCTGAGACTTTAATTAGAAAAAAAGTTAAAAATTTTAACTTGGACAAAATTTCATTAGATGATCCAAAGACATATGAAATGTTGTCAACTGGATCTACCACAGGTATCTTTCAACTAGAATCTGCAGGTATGAAAGATGTTTTAATTGGTTTAAAACCAGACAGATTCGAAGACATTATTGCAGTTGTATCTTTGTATAGACCAGGTCCAATGGAAAATATTCCGAGTTATATTAATAGAAAACACGGAAGAGAAAAAATTACTTTTATGCATTATAGTTTAGAGACAATTTTACAAGAAACGTATGGAATTTTTATCTATCAAGAACAAGTTTTAAGAGCTGCGCAAATATTAGCAAATTTTTCACTAGGTGCTGCAGATATACTTAGAAGAGCAATGGGTAAAAAAGATAAAAATGAAATGCTTCAACAAAAAAAAGCATTTTTATTAGGAGCTAAAAATAAAGGTATTAGTGAAGATAATGCTAATCAAATTTTTGACCAAATTTCTGCGTTTGCTGGTTATGGTTTTAACAAATCTCATGCAGCTGCATATGCTTTGTTAGCTTATCAGACTGCTTGGGTCAAAACTAATTTTCCTCATGAGTTTTTTGCGTCAATGATGACTGCCGAAAATAATAATACTGAAAAACTATCAGTATTTGTTCAAGATCTTAAAAAAACAGGAATAATAATTTTACAACCTTGTATAAATAGAAGTAGTAACGAGTTTGAAATTGAAGAGTTATCTAATACTAAATTTGGAATAAGATATTCTTTATCTTCTCTCAAAAATGTTGGGAACGAGTGTATAAAAAAAATAGTTCAAATTAAAAGAAAAGAAGGAACATTTAAAACTATTGATGATTTAATAAAGAAGGTCCCCTACGGTTTAATTACAAAAAAAACTTTTGAAAGTTTAATTAAATCTGGAGCCCTTGATGCACTCGATAAAAATAGAAATAAGTTGTTTCAATCAATAGAATTGATTCTAGGTCAAGCTCAGTCAATAGAAAAAGATAAAATATCTAATCAACAAAATCTTTTTAATGAGACTAACAAAAGCAATTTATTAATTAAACTTCCTAAGACAGAAGAATGGAGTTTACAAGAGAGGTTAAACAACGAGTTTTCATCTTTAGGATTATATTTATCATCCCATCCTTTAAATAGTTATTTAGATATTTTAAATAAAATAGAGATCAAGAATTCTGCTGAAGTTTTAAAAGAACCACATATTTATTTTAGAAAAAATATTCAGCTATGTGGAATTGTATTCAAAGTTAAAAGAAGAGTCTCGTCTAGAGGTAGGTGGGCTTCCTTCTACTTAAATGATTTAGGTGGTGAGGCAGAAGTTGTTATATATTCTGATACTTTGACAAAATATGAAGCTTACTTAAAAGAAAGAAATATAATTTTAATAGACGTTGAAATAAAAAAAGATACAAATCAGGGATGTAGAATTATTGGAAGAAGAATAAGACCACTAAATCAATTTATATCGGATAATAAATGTGATGTATTATTACATTCTAATAATAATAATTTTTTAAATAAACTTGTACCTTTATTAAATGATTTAGAACTTGGAGATTCAAATATCTCACTAATAAGCTCAATTGACGAAGCAAAAGTTGAAATTAAAATTAAGGGAAATGTAAAATTATCTTCAAAATTTATCGATGAATTATCCCTTATTAACGGCATAGAACATATTAATTTTATTTGATTTTTTTTATATTATTTAAACTTGCAAATCTAAAAAAATTATTCTAATTAATATCAATCTTGTGTAATGCTTGGTTTTTAAACCTTCCGGTGTTCTTTAAGCATTACTTTAACAAAAACCGGTAAAAAGGAATTATTATGACGATACCAACCTTCACAATGAGACAACTACTAGAGGCTGGAGTTCATTTTGGGCATCATACGAGAAGATGGAATCCTAAAATGGAACCTTATATATTTGGCAAAAGGAATAATATTCATATTATTAACTTAGAAAAAACTGTTCCTATGTTATATGAGGCGTTAGAGACAATACAATCTATAGCCAAAAATGGTGGAAAATTTTTATTTGTTGGAACTAAACGCTCTGCATCTGAATTAATTGCAAAAGCTGCAATTAATTGTGGTCAATATTATGTAAATCATAGATGGTTAGGTGGAATGTTAACTAACTGGACAACTGTATCTAAATCAATAAAAAAACTTAAAAGTTTGGAAGAAAGAATAGAATCAGGCGAAATCAACAACCTTACAAAAAAAGAAAAGCTTAATATTGAAAGACAAAAGGAGAAATTAGATTTAACTCTTGGTGGTATAAAAAATATGAACGGTATTCCTGATGCTATGTTTGTTATAGATACTAATAAAGAAGCAATAGCCGTTTTGGAGGCAAATAATCTCAATATTCCTGTTGTAGCAATTTGTGACAGTAATACAAATCCTCAAGGTGTTGATTATCCTATCCCTGGAAATGATGACGCTCTAAGAGCTATTTCTCTCTACTGTGATTTGGTTGCCGCTTCAGTCTTAAAAGGACTAGAAAGTAATCTAGAGCAAAGCGGAGTAGATATAGGAGAGGCAGAAGATTTAATTGAAGAAAAAATAATCCAAGATACTTCCAAAGAAGAATTTAAAACAGAAGAAGTTAAAGCAGAAGAAGTTAAAGCAGAAGAAGTTAAAACAGAAGAAGTTAAAACAGAAGAAGTATCACAATAATTTGTTAATTGATAATTTGTTTATTGATTTTTATTTAAATCGAAGATTTTTAAATTTTATTAACAATTTATTATTAGAAAGGAATTAATATGGCTCTTCCAGCCTCAATTATAAAAGAACTTAGAGAAAAAAGCGGTGCAGGTATGATGGATTGTAAAAAAGCACTAATTGAAACTGATGGTAATATGGAAAAGGCTATAGACTGGCTTAGGAAACAAGGATTATCGGCTGTTGCAAAAAAATCTGGTAGAGTAGCTGCTGAAGGTTTAATAGGGGTTTCTATAAACAATAATTCTGGAGCTTTGATAGAGGTTAATTCTGAGACGGATTTTGTAGCTAGAAACGAATTATTTCAAAATTTCGTTAAAACTTGTAGTACGCTTGTCTTGTCTAGCAAAAATGATATTGATGCGTTGCAAAATCTCCCTTTTCCAAATTCCGATAAAACCGTAAATCAACAACTTATTAATAACATCGCCACTATTGGCGAAAATATGAATATAAGACGTGTAGAGTTTTTAGAAGTTTCCGAGGGCATATTAGTATCATATGTTCATAACAATGTTGCTGATGGCTTAGGAAGGTTAGGTGTTATAGTAGCTTTAGAATCTAAAGCTAAAAAACAAGATTTATTAGAAACTGGAAAACAAGTTGCAATGCATATAGCTGCTACTTCTCCTAAATCTGTAAATATTGAAGATTTAGATCAAGATATTGTTGAAAGAGAGAGACAAGTTCTTATAGATCAGGCAATGTCTTCAGGAAAGCCCAAACAAATTGCAGAGAAAATGGTTCAAGGTAGAATGAATAAATTTTATCAAGAAGTTGTATTAAGTGAGCAAGTTTCTGTTGTGGATGGTGAAACTAAAATTAAAGATCTTGTAAAAAAACTATCCTCAGATATTAATCACGATGTTAAAATTAAAGACTTCAAAATTCTTAAGTTAGGTGAAGGTATTGAGGTGGGTGAAAGCAATTTTGCCGCAGAAGTAGCAGCAACTGCGGGTATATAATTATACTTTAAAATTATGGGTTAAAATTTGACTAATTTTAAATGGAATAAAATTCTTCTTAAAATTTCTGGTGAGTCCCTGATGGGCAGCGATGCTTTTGGAATTAACACATCCGTGGTTCAATCATTCGCAAATCAAATACAAAAAGTAGTTAACTCAGGCTTGCAAATCTGTATTGTGGTTGGTGGAGGTAATATCTATAGAGGTGTATCTGGTAGTAATAACGGAATGGACAGGGCTACTGGCGACTATATGGGTATGTTGGCAACTGTCATGAATAGTCTTGCCATTCAAAATGCCTTGGAACAGTTAGGTGTTCAAACGAGAGTTCAGTCTGCCCTACCAATATCGGCTGTTTGTGAGCCATATATAAGAAGAAGAGCAAAAAGACATATGGAAAAAGGAAGAGTTGTAATATTTGCAGCTGGAACTGGTAATCCTTATTTCACAACTGATACCGCAGCTGCTCTTAGAGCTTCAGAAATGAATTGTGATGCAATTATTAAAGCTACTCTTGTAGATGGAGTATATTCAGCTGATCCTAAAAAAGACAATAAAGCATTCAAATATGATTCTCTTAGTTATTTAGATGTTTTAAGTAAAGATTTGAAGGTTATGGATGCTTCAGCCATCTCTCTTGCTAGAGAAAACAAAATTCCTATTATAGTATGTTCTATAATTAAGGATGAAAATCTTAATAAGGTCTTGAACGGTCAAGGTAAGTATACTCTAATTACTGATTAAAAGGAGGTTTCATGGTGGAAATAAATTCTGAAGAAATTAAACATCGTATGAATAAGGCAATAGGTTCTTTTAAAAAAGATTTAAGTAGCTTAAGAGTTGGAAGAGCATCATCATCAATGCTTGATCAAGTAACTGTAAATGCTTACGGCAATTCTATGTCTATAAATCAAATTAGTACAATTAGCGTTCCAGAAGCAAGGTTATTATTAGTTTCAATTTGGGACAGTTCACTGGTATCAATCGCTGAAAAAAGCATAAGAGAAAGTCCATTAGGCCTGAATCCAATGGTTGAAGGTAATGTTATTAGAATAGCTATCCCAGCATTATCCGAAGATAGAAGGGTAGAAATTACAAAAGTGGCTGCAAAATATGCAGAAAATGCAAAAATTGCAGTTAGGAATATTAGGAGAGATTTTATAGACAATACCAGAAAGCTCCAAAAAAATGGTGAAATAAGTGAAGATCAAAAGCATCAAGATGAATTACAAATTCAAGGTGTTACTAATGAAATTATCCACAGCATTGATAATTTATTATCTAATAAAGAAAAAGAAATTTTAGAAAATTAATTATGAAACTTAATCATTTGGCTATCATAATGGACGGCAATAGGCGCTGGGCTACTTCTAAAAATTTACCCTCTTATCAAGGTCACAAAAAGGGTGCTGAAAACCTTTGGAATTTTATTAATTATGTAGATGAATTTTCATTCAAGTATTTAACTCTTTTTGTATTTTCTACAGAAAATTGGAATAGATCTAAAAAAGAAATAACATTTTTAATGGAGCTCTTAAATCAATTCTTAGATGATACTATTTCAAAAATTAAAAAAGAGAATATTAGAGTTAGATTTATTGGTGACCTGTCTGTTTTTAGTAAAAAAATTCAGAATAAACTCTATTTTATTAATAATGAAACATCAAATAATAAAGGAGTTATTATTAATTTAGCTCTCAATTACGGTGGTAGATCTGAAATTATTTTCGCTATTAATAAAATTTTAAAAAATAAACATTTATTACAAAATATTGAAGAAAATGAATTCAAAAATTTCACTTTTAATGGTGATTTTCCTTATCCAGATCTTTTGATACGAACGGGAGGAGAACATAGATTATCTAACTTTTTATTGTGGGATTTGGCTTATACCGAATTAATGTTTATTGATAAATTATGGCCTGACTTTGATAAAGTAACCTTAGATCAATGTATTTTTACCTTCAATAAAAGAGTTAGAAATTATGGAGTATGAAAATTAATTTACCCTTAAAATTTAAAAATCTTTTCCTAGTTCAAGAATTTAGGTTAAGAATTTTGTCAACTGTAGTTCTTTTACTTTTATTTGTTGGATTATATGTTCTAGGAAATCCTTTTATTTCTTATTTTTTTGTAATGATTTTTTTTGTTTTATTTTATGAATTCGAGTTAATAAGTAATAACGGGACTAAAAAAAATAAAATTATAAAGATTTTAATTTTTCAGTTTTTATTATTAACTTTTTTAATAAGCGAGTTATATTTATCAAACATAGTAGATCAGTTTTCAAATTTCTTAGTTATTTTAACTTTTTCACTTTTTATTAATTTTATATTTTTAAAAAATTATATTAATTGGCTATCGTTTTTTATTTCAAATTTAATAATTTTATCTTTTTTTTCATTAATTAATATTTTAATACAGCCTGATGGTTTAAGCTTTCTCTTATATTTAGTAATATTAATTAGTACAATGGATATATTTGCTTATCTTGGTGGCAAAACTTTTGGTAAAAAAACAATAGCTCCAAATATAAGTAAAGGAAAAACAATCGAAGGAACTGCAATTGGTATATGTGTAACAGTCCTGATGTCTTTAATTATTAAACATTTGGCAAATTTCAATATTTTTCACGCGTTAATAGCTGGAATTTTAATAGCTTTGTTAGCTTTTTTTGGTGATCTTTTAGAGTCTTATTTAAAAAGAAATATTGGTATCAAAGACAGTGGTAAACTAATTCCAGGCCATGGTGGTTTAATGGATAGGTTTGATGGCTATTTTCTGAATTTACCTCTTTATAACATATACTTAATAAGTTGATTCTAGGATTATTATGAAAACTAAAAAAGATATAATATTATTAGGTTCTACCGGATCAATAGGCGAATCAGCTTTGCGGTTAATTAGAGAAAATAGAGATAAATTTAATCTTATAGGTATTTCAGCTCATAATAACGTAAAACTATTAAGCGAAATAGTTAATGAATTTGATGTGCCAAATGTAGTTTTATCTAATGAAAAGAATGCCAAAGATTATTTTGGAAAATATGAATTGAATGTTGGTTCATTATGTTTGATTGATTTGGCAAAAATTAAGTGTGACATTGTAATATCTGGTATAATAGGGATGTCAGGATTGCACGCAGCATATACTGCTATAAACTATGGAAATGATCTAGCAATTGCTAATAAAGAGACCTTAGTTTCCGCTGGAAAATTTTTTATTAACAAGTCTAAAGAAAAAAATGTCAAAATTTTGCCGGTTGATTCTGAACATAGTGCTATTTTTCAATGTCTTAACAACAAGAATATTTCTAGATTAGACCATATTACTCTAACTGCTTCAGGTGGTCCTTTTTTAAACACACCACTAGAATATTTTAAAAACATAAAGCCACAAGATGCAATTAAACATCCTGTTTGGAAAATGGGAAAAAAAATTTCAGTTGATAGTGCAACCATGATAAACAAAGCTTTAGAAATAATTGAAGCATCTGTTTTATTTAACCTGTCGAGCAATAAAATAGATGTGGTAGTTCATCCTGAGCACATAATTCATGGCTTAGTTCATTATAAAGATGGATCAGTCATTGCAAATTTAGGTCTTCCAGATATGATTACTCCTCTCAGTGTGGCGCTAAGCTGGCCAAACAGATTAGATTTAAAATTAAAAAAAATGTCTTTAGTAAATATTAATAAATTGACCTTTTTTAAACCTGACTTAGATAAATTTCCTGGATTAAAGCTTGGTTGGGACACTCTACAGAGTCCATATTGTTCTCCTGTAGTACTTAATGCATCAAATGAGATAGCAGTAGATTGTTTTCTAAAAAATAAAATTAGGTACACAGATATTTTTAACATTGTTGATGAAACTCTAAATTTTTATAATCCTACAAAACCTCAAAATTTAGATGATGTTATAGAAATAGACAAAATTGCAAGGAAACACGCTTTGAAATTTACAAATAAGGTTGATTAATGTGATTGAAACAAATTTTTTTTATTCTTTAATTGGTTTTTTGATTGTTTTAACCCCTTTAATTTTCATACATGAACTTGGCCATTATTTAGCAGCTATAAAATCTGGAGTTAAAGTTGAGTCATTTTCCATTGGATTTGGACCGGAATTATTAGGGTATACTGACAAAAGGAATACTAGATGGAAATTTTCGCTTTTACCTCTTGGTGGTTATGTCAAAATGAAAGGTGAGCTAATTACTAACAAAGATTTAAAAAATGAAGATAATGATTCATTTTCAAAAGCATGTTTAAAAAAAAGAGCCCTAATTATTTTTTCAGGACCATTGGCTAATCTTCTATTAGGTTTATTTTTAATTACTTCAGTTTTCTATTTTAATGGAAAGTACGAGAGTCCACCAATAATAAATACTGTTTTATCAAATCAGCCAGCTGATATAGTTGGTCTTAAGTCAGGAGATTTAATAAAACGAATTAATCAAAAAGAAGTTAAAAATTTTAATGATATTAAGTTAATTGTCGAAGAAAATCCTAATATACCTATCGCTCTTCTAATTGAAAGAAATAATGTTGTTTTTACAAAAAATATTACTCCCAATGATCACTTTCACGACATATATAAGAAAAGTATCGGTAGAATAGGTGTCACAGCTTTACCAGGAAAACTACATAAATTAAATTTTTATGAAGCTGTTTTTATGGGTTTGAAACAATATTATACAATGACAGTAGATTGGTTTTATGGTTTAAGACTATTAATTACTGGTAATATTGAAAAAAAAGATATTGCAGGGCCTATTGGAATAGCAAAAATGTCTGGTATAGTTTTAGAAAAAGGTATTACAGATCTTTTTATATTTATGGCTGTTATGTCTATTAATTTAGGATTAATAAATTTGTTACCTATACCAGTTTTAGATGGGGGACATTTATGTTTTTATATTTATGAAGCTATTTTTAAAAGACCTTTATCTCGAAAGGTTCAAAATGTGTTGTTGAAATTTGGGCTAATTTTTTTGCTTAGCTTGATGATATTAGTAATAGCATTTGATTTAGGATTTTAGATATAAATGCTATACATTAAAAAAAAAGCCTATAAAATATAAACATGTTTATTTATATGCTAAAATTTCTATTGAAATTACAAATTACTTTTTTGTTAATGTATTTCATTAATTTCTCTTTTTCTTTTGCAGATCCACTTATTATAAAAAAAGTAAATGTTGTTGGCGAAAAGAGAATATCAGAGTCATTTATTCTTAATTTTTTGCCAAATTTTCCAAATACTAAATTTAATGATGAGGTTTTAAATAAATTTACTAAAGATTTATATAAAACTGGTTTGTTTTCTGAAGTCAGCTTAGATATAAAAAAAAATATTTTAGAAGTTATTATTAAAGAATTCCCTATAATAAATAATGTTTTTTTTACAGGTAATGATTTGTTAGATGACAAACAATTGAATGACATTGTAAAGATTTCACCAAGAGACACTTTAAATCTAGATAATGTCAATGAGGCAGTAGAAAAAATAAGAACTGAATATCAAAAAATTGGTCGATATTTAGCTGAGGTCAAACCAACAAAAGTAAACTTAGGCGAAGGCAGAGTTGACTTAAACTTTGATATTATTGAGGGCTCTTTATTAACTGTTAAGAATATAAATTTTGTAGGTAATCAAAATTACTCTAATAGCGAATTGAAATCTATAATTTCTACAAAAGAAGATGCTTGGTACAAATTATTTGGATCAAATAAATTTTTACCAGAACGTTTGGAATATGATAAAACAAAATTAGTGGAGTTTTATAATCAGAGAGGATATATTGATTTTAAAGTTGAAATAGCAAGAGGAGATCTTTTGCCAGATATTTCAGGTTTTAATTTGAATTTCATAGTATCAGAAGGCAAAAGATACTCTGTTAAGAATCTAATCATTGATTCTTCATTAATTGATGACAATAAAAAGAAATTATTAATTAAAGAAATATTCCTTAAAAAAGGAGAGTATTTTGATTCTAGAGCTTTAGAAGAAAGTATTAAATTACTCGTTAAAGAGTTTGAATTTCTAGGATTTAATTTCATTAGAGTGTCTCCTAAAATAACAAAAAATAAAAATGTAGTAAATATTATGTTTGTTGTTCAGGAAGGTACTGAAAAATATATTAATAAAATTATAATTATGGGTAATTCAAGGACTAATGATAGCGTTATAAGAAGAGAACTATCACTTTTAGAAGGTGATCCATTCAATAAGAGTAAACTATTAACTTCAATTGGCGATTTAAGAAGACTAGGCTATTTTCAGTCTGTAAATTATAGATTAGATCAAATTGATTCTTCAGATTTATTAAACATAATTATAGATGTCAAAGAAACTAATACAGGGTCTGTAAGTTTTGGCGTTGGATACTCTTCACTAAATAATACTACACTTTCATTTGGTTTAAATGAAAAGAATTTTCTTGGTGAAGGAAAAAAAGTAAGGTTGCAAGTAGATCTTTCTGAAAAAAAAAACAAGTTATAATATAGGTATAACTGAACCTTATTTTTTAGAAAGACGCCTATCATTATATGGAGATATTTTTAATGAGGAAACCGAGAATACAAAGGGGGATATCAAGTCAAATTCTTCAGGATTTGGTTTTGGAATAGGTTTTACAAATAGATCAATAACACAAAGTTATAAATACAAACTTTCAACTAATGAAACTACAACATCATCTACTTCAACTTCTGCTTCTGAAACTGGTGAAGAAGGAATAGAAATTATAACTTCTTCAATAACACATAGTATCTCAAAAGATACTCGAGACAGTTATTTTAATCCAACTTCTGGTTATAATTTGCGTTTTAGCAATTCTTTAGCTGGTTTGGGAGGAGATGCAACTTTTTATAAATCAGTCTTTAATTCAAGAATTTATTATCCAATTGATTATGGAGATTATGTTTTTGGATTTAAGTCTGGCGTAGGATTCATTACAGCTATAGATGATAAAATAACGTCATCGAATCGTTTTTTCCTGGGTGGTAAAAAATTAAGAGGTTTTGATAATAGTGGTTTAGGGCCTAGAGATACTGGTAACAATCAGGCTGTTGGAGGAAATAATTTTTATAATTTCTCTTTTGAACTGAAATCCAAAAAATTCATGCCTGAAGATACAGGTTTAGAATGGTTTTTATTCTCTGATATAGGATCAATATGGGGAACAGATTATAAAACAAATGTCATAGGCTTTGATGATGTTGAACCAAGAATTACCAATGGTTTAGGACTTGCAATGTTAACCCCTGTTGGTCCGTTACAAATGGTTTGGGGGTTTCCAGTGCAAAGTCAGAGCTATGATATAGAAGAAAATTTCCAATTCTCAATTGGGACTAGTTTTTAAATATTTCAAAACATAAGGCTTTAAATGCTTTCTACTAAACTTCTAATTTTATCAAGTTTGATTTATGGTAGCTCACCATCTTCTAATATGATTAATAGCCACAATTGTTTTACAAATTGCCCAAATAAGTTTTTAATTTCTAATTCGTCAGAGTTTCATAAGATTGGTATAGTTGATTTCAGATATATCTTAAAGAAATCAAATGCTATGAAAACCTTAGGTAATAAATTTTTACTATTTGAAAAAAAGATTAATGAAAAATTCAAACGTAAACAAATGGATTTAAAAAAAAAAGAAAAATTGATTAAAGAAGATAAAGTAAACTTAACTGAATTAGAATATAAGAAAAAAATGAAATTGTTTAAAGAAGATGTTTTTATTGTTCAAAAAAAATATAAAAATGAAAGATCAATATTAAACAAATCATTCCAAAAAATTCAAAAAAAAATTAAAGATTTGTTAGCGCAAGTTTTAAAAGATGTTTCTATTAGAAAAGAAATTAATGTTGTATTTTTGAAAGAAAATATTTTTTTATTTAACAATCCAAGTGTTGACCTTACATCTGAAGTTCTTGACCTTTTTAATAAGAAAACTAAATCATTAAAAATTACTATAACTCCATCTAAATGAATTCGATAGGTTTTTAGATGAATAAATTCTTTTTTAAAATTAAAAATAA
>ARQU01000024.1 GCA_000384615.1 alpha proteobacterium SCGC AAA536-G10
TCCAGTGGCTAACCCTGTTTTTAATTTTCAATTCTGTAAAGGTTATTATCCTAGAGTTGCTGATTTTAAAATGAATGGTAGAGTTTCTCGATTATTAGTTTTTCCTCTATTGCTAGCAATGGAGAGAACAATAGGAAAAAGTGATTATTTAGATTTTATGAAATCTTTTCGCTATCCATTAGCTGGTGAATTTTCTTTCAGAAAAAACTTACTTCCACAACTAAGAATTCCATCTGACTGGGGTTTGGAAATTGGAATTTTATCAGAGATGCAACGAAATCATTCTAGTAATAGAATATGCCAGGTAGATTTAGCTCAAACTTATGATCACAAGCATCAGGATTTGTCTGAAAATGATGATAATTCAGGTTTGTCTAGAATGTCGATTGATATAACTAAAGCACTTATTAGGAAACTAGCAACCCAAGGTAATATTTTTACTTTAGAAACATTTAGAAGTATAAAGGCAACCTATTATAGATCAGCCTTAGACATGATTGATATATATAGAAGTGATGCACAAATGAATGGCTTAACTTTTGATTCTCATATTGAAGAAAAAACAGTTGAACTATTTGCATTAAATATAATGAAAGCAGGAGAGTCATTTTTTGAAAACCCTATGGAAACACCATTTATACCTACATGGAATAGAGTTCTGAGTGCAATTCCTGACTTTTTAGATAGATTGAAATCAAGTGTTGAATTAGATAATGAAGAACTTAGAAAATAAAATTAATGATAATATTAACTTAGATGTTTTAAAAAGATTAAATTATATTTATAGGTCAACTATATCTGCTGACAAAACCCTTGATTATTCCAAAAAAATTAATCAACTAATTAATCTTTATAAATCAAAAAATATTTCTACCGATGATAATGAGCCCTGGTCTGAAAAAACTATTTTACTGATTACATACGCTGATAATGTAAAAAATGGTTTCTATGGAAAAACAATTAGTGATTTTATTTCATTCTATAATAAATATTTTTCTTCATTCATAGATAGCATCCATTTTTTACCTTTTTTCCCATCAAGTGGAGATGGAGGTTTTTCTGTAAAAAATCATGAAGATATAGACCCAGCATTTGGAACTTGGGATGAAATAAAAACATTGTCTAAAAATGCTAATGTTATGACAGATTTGGTCTTAAATCACGCTTCCTCTGAAGGGAAATGGTTTAAAAATTTTCTTTTGAACAAGAATCCAGGCAAAGACTATTTTTTTACAATAAGTAATAATTACGATTATAGTCATGTTATTAGACCACGGGATCACGATCTTCTTAAAAAAATCAAAATATTAAATGATACAAAAAATTTATGGTGTACATTTAGTTATGATCAAATTGATTTAAATTTTAGAAATCCGGAGGTCTTATTAGAGTTTATTACTTTAATATTAAAATTATCTAGTTATGGGGTAAAAATATTTAGACTAGATGCAGTAGCTTTTATTTGGAAAGAAACTGGAACTACATGTCTCAATTTACCTGAAACGCATGAAATAATTAAGTTACTTAGAGATATTGTTGATCAACTTGATAATAATATAATTATTGTAACAGAAACAAATTTACCAAAAGATGAAAACCTAAGTTATTTTGGAAAAAACGACGAAGCTCATTGGATATATAATTTTCCTTTGCCGCCTTTAATTGTACATGCATTTTTATTTGGAGATTCTACTTCGCTTACAAAATGGAGTATGAAAATGCCACCTGCTCAAGTAGGTAATGCATATTTGAATTTTATTGCATCGCACGATGGGATTGGAATGAGACCAGCTGAAGGTGTTTTATCAGAAGAAGAAATAAGTGGTATGTTGAAGAGATTAGAAAAGAATGGCAGTAAATTTTCAATGAGAAAGTTGCAGTCAAAACAAGAAAAAGTTTACGAGGCCAATATATCATTGTTTAGTGCCTTACAATATACTGATATTGATAGTAAAGGAAAATTTGCATTAGAGCGATTTATAGCATCACACTGTATTATTTTATCTATTGAAGGTGTCCCTGCTTTTTATTTCAATTCTTTTTTTGCCACTAAAAATGACAATAAATCCTACCTAAATAGTAAAGTAAAAAGAGATCTCAATAGGTATAAATGGAATTATTCAAATTTAGAAGCTACTTTCAATAATGAAAACACAGTTGAAAATAAATGTTATGAACTTCTAAAAAAATTAATATCTATTAGGAAAGCTCAGCCAGCCTTTCATCCAAACGCAACTCAATTTACCTTAAATTTAAATAAAAATATTTTTTCAGTTTGGAGACAAAGCAAAGATCGAAAACAAAGTATTTTTGCATTAACAAATGTGACATCTAAAAATATCAATTTAAATACTAGCATGATAAATTTAATTGATGATGAAGATTGGTTTGATTTATTAAATCCAAGCTTACAATTTTATGATGATCAAAACTTCATTTTAAAACCATATCAAAGTATTTGGATAACAAATCTCAATTATCTACAATAGAAGACCATTGGTTTAAATTAAATATTATCAATTTCGAAATTTTTAGCTTTATTTTGATTTAAGTAGTTCTTGAAAATCGCGGAATATGCCTTTTCAGTATTACGAGTAAATAGAGAAGGATTAAAAAGATTTTTTTAATTTTTTCCTGAGTCAGTTTATTTTTAATAAAATTCATTTCATCTTTATTCATAGCAATTTTAATTGCTTTATCTTCGTAAGAGTTATAACTATTTGTTATCAGATCGTTTAAATCAAGAACATTTAACAAACTTGATACTACCCTACTTGTAAAAGATTCTCCCTGTAAAGTAATAATGGGCACCCCTGCTGAAAGAAAGTCTATTGCGGTCGAATGAGCATTATATGGGTAAGTATCCAAAAATAAATCTGCAAGGCTAAGCCTTGATAAATGATCAATGTGATTTTCCATCCTTTTTGCAAATATCAAACGTTCTTTACTTACTCCCATAATTTCCGCTTTTTTACATAAATTTTGTTTTGCCGGTAAGTTCATTGAGGATAACCATAAAACACTACCCTTGACTTTCTTTAAAATTTTAATCCAACAAGTAAATATATCTGGAGAGATTTTATAAGCATTGTTAAAACAACAGAAAATAAATTCTTTTTTTGGTAGGTTAAAATCTCTTTTAGAATATTTTCCACTAAAAATTTTATTTATACTTGGTGTTGGTAAATATGAATTTGGAAGGTAAATAATCTTCTCAGTAAAATATTTTTGATTCTTAGTTGGGATTACAGTTCTGTCAGCAATAATGTAATTAATATACTTGGCTCCTGATGTTCCTGGATAGCCTAAAAAATTTACTTGAACAGGTGCAGGTTTACGTGAAAATATTCCTATTCTGCTTCCTTTCGTATGTCCCGTTAAATCAATTGCAATGTCAATTTTCAAATCTCTACAAATCATTGAAATAGCTTCATCACTCTTGTTTTGAACATCTATAAATTTGTCAAATGTTTTACTAATTTTGTTATACATTTCGTCAGATTTAGGTGGCCCATAATAAATTCCAATTACATCAAATTCACTTCTATCGTGATTTTCAATTATTTCATTTATAAGTCTTGTTACTGGATGCTCTCCAAAATCATGAGAAAAATAACCTAAAACAATCTTTTCCTTTTTTATCTTAGTTTTAATTTTTTGTTGGATTTCCAGTTCAGGATAGTATTTTTTAACAAATCTTTCAGCTATTAATTTTTGATCTTCTGGATTGTTTAAAAAATTTAAAGAAGTAAAAGGAGCATGGGTATAGGATTTATCTTTTAGATAATTTTTATATTTATTATAATCACTAGTGTAATTACTCCACTCACATATTTGTAATTTTGTATATATATAAGATCCAAGTAACAAGTCAAAATTTGGCTTTAAATTAAGTGCTTTTTTATATGCAAAAATGGCTTCGTTGTATCTTTTGAGAGAACTAAAAACAAGACCCTTATTATTGTAAGCTTCAGTATAATTTGGATTGATTTCAATTGCTTTATTAATGTTGAAAAGTGCGTCTTTTTTTCTATCCATATGTAGATAAGTATTTGCAAGATTAATTAAAGTTTCTGGAGAATTAGAATTTATCAAAAGAGACATTTTAAGATGTTTAAGTGCTTTCTCGTACTTTCTTAAATGATAATATGCAAGTCCTAGATTTGCATGAGCGTCAGAAGATTTTTTGTTGATTGATGTAGCGGCTTGAAAAAAATTTAATGCCGTCTCAGTCATTTTTAACCTCATATAAGCATTTCCTATACCATTTAAACAGAAAGAGTTTTGAGGATTAATTGACAGGCATTCTTTATAATTTATTATAGCCTTATAAGGCTTATCCATTTTTAATAAGATAATGCCTTTTAAAACATAGGCATTTTCAAATTTATTGTTAATAGTTATTGCTATTTCGCAGTTTTTTAAGGCTAAATCATAATCATTTCTATTTAAGAATAATTTGCTTAGGTTAATATATCCCTCTAAGTATTTAGGATAAATTTCTATAGCTTTGTTATAGTTTTTGAGTGCTAATTTAAAATTATTAATTTTGAATAAACTATTACCTTTATTATTATAAGCCTCAAAATAGTTTTGTTTTAATTTAATAGCATTTTCAAATGAAGTAATTGATTTTTCAAATTGACCACTTTGGGTATAAATCACACCCTGAACATTGAATGCTTCGGCATAACTTTTGCGCAATTGAATAGCTTTTTTACAATAAAATAATGCTTTTTTCATTTTTCCTAAACTCGTATAAGTAATTGCGAGATTGAAAAATGCTTCTGGATAATCAGGTTTAATAGAAATAACTTTTATAAAATCTTTAATAGCAAAGTTATTATTATTAACATTACGAAAAGCAATACCGCGATTATTATAAGCTAAATATAATTTTGGATCTAGATTGATAACCTTATTTAACAGTTTTATTGCAATTTGAGACTTTTGGTTTTGGATAGCTAAAATTGCAAGTTGATGTAATGTATTAATATTGTTTGGATTTTTGAGAAGAATATTTTTATAAAGCAATTCGGCCTTTTTAAAATCTCCATTCTGTTGGTGATTTAAAGCATTTAAAAATTCTTCATTTATATTATTTGACATTTGATGATCTAAAAATTTCATCTTCATAGTAAGTTTTAATATCAAAATGATATCAAAATATTTAGATTTAGTAAATTTTTTAGATCACAATTATATTTTTAAAGATATAATTTTAATTTATTGTTAAGCCACCTTGCTGAACAAAAAATGACATTATAGAATCAATTCCTCGATTATTTTTCATTTGCCCAAAAACATAAGGTAATTTATTTCTTACTTTTTCAACATCATTTTTCATTAGATTTAAGTTAACTCCAACATAAGGGGCCAAATCAGTTTTATTTATTAAAAGCAAGTCTGATCTTGTTATAGCTGGCCCACCTTTTCTTGGAATATCTCCCCCCATTGCGACATCAATAACATATATTGATAAATCAACTAACTCTGGGCTAAATGTTGCAGCTAAATTATCTCCTCCAGATTCAATTAAAATTAAGTCTAAATCAGGAAATTTCTTCTTTAACTCGTCAACTGCTAACAAATTAATAGATGCATCTTCTCTAATGGCGGTATGTGGGCAACCTCCCGTTTCTACACCTTTGATTCTCTCTAAAGGTAGAGCTTGTACTTTCATAAGATACTCAGCATCTTCTATAGTGTAAATATCGTTGGATATAACTGCCATTGAGATTTTTTTTGAAAGTTTTTTACAAAGAGCCTCAGTTAAACTTGTTTTACCCGCTCCTACAGGGCCTCCTATACCAACTTTAAGTGGTCCAAATCTATTAATCATGTTTGATAAATCCTATTGTTTAAAGTTTCGTGATACATACTTGTTAGATCAGATATAAATGCTGAAGTCCCTATATCATCAATTGCATAATTTTTGTAATTTAAAGCTAATTCTTTAATAGTAGGTAATAGTTTTATTAAAATTTTTTGACCGTCACTTTGCCCTAATGGAATATGCTTTACACCTACATTCACTAAATTTGATATAAAACTTTGCATGAATGTTATTAAAAGTTGTTCTAAAGGTATTTTAAAAAAAGCACCAGCTTTCCCTAAAGCAACGGGATAAGCTAAGTTATTTCCAATTTTGAAAGACCAATTTTCATTGATATTTTTACAAAAAGCATTACCAAGTTGTTTTGTTTCAATCCATCTTTCTCTTGAGGGGCATAATGCAAAGGCAAGTTCATTTATATTTTTACCTTGGTACGAGTTAGAAAGTAAGATGGTATCGGTTTTAGCAGATCCAAAATTAATTAAATAATTTATCCAATTTTCTAAACTTACAATATCTCTAATATATTTCATTTCTATTGCAGCTTCTAAACCGTGAGAAAAATTATAACTTCCTATAGGAAAATTAGGGGAAAACCATGAAAGTAACAATTGATGGTAATCAAATTTTGGTTCTATTTCATTAATGCTTATGTCCATGTGTTCTTCCTAAGCCGTAAGCTCCGCCTTCTGGACAAAACTCTTCATGTATTTTTTTAACTTTACCACCTAATTTTATAATAAGTTCTTCAATTACTTTATCTTCTTGTATTAAAAGACGATCAAGTTCAATTTGACACGGTATATGTCTATTACCAATGTGCCATACTATTTTCATTAAGTTTTCACTTACTATTTCTAACAAAGGTTCCTTTGCATATTTAATTAAAATGAAAGAACCATTTTCTAACACAAACGAACTATTTTCCCTTAATGAAATAGTCTCAGGTAAATTAACTAAAAACTCAACTTTATTATCTGAAATAAGTTTTTTTCGCCTAATAAATCTGTCGTGATATGTTAATGTAATTGTATCTTTTATTTTTTCATTTGAAACATTAGTTATAACTTTTTCTACTATCATAAATTCACCTAAAATAAAAAATATCTTTGAGCTAATGGAAGCTCAGTTGCTGGTTCACAAGTAAGTATATTACCGTCAGCTGTAACTTCATATGTTTCTGGATCTACTGATATATCAGGACAGTAATTGTTAAATACCATATCTTTTTTTGAAATATCTCTTGTTTTTTCAACACCAATCGTCCCTTTAGCTAAGTTTAAACTATCTAAACTTCCAGTTTTGATTGAATTTTTACTTACAAAAGTTATTGATGATGATTCAAGCGATCTTCCAAAAGATGAGAACATCGGCCTGGTATAAACTGGTTGAGGAGTTGGAATAGACGCATTGGGATCACCCATTTGTGCGCAGGCAATACTGCCACCTATCATTACAATTTCAGGTTTAACACCGAAAAAAGCAGGATCCCATAAAACTATGTCTGCTCTTTTTCCTTCACTTATTGATCCAATATGTTGGGAAATTCCATGTGTAATTGCAGGGTTGATAGTATACTTAGCTATATATCTTTTTACTCTTACATTATCGTTATCACCATTTTCTTCTTTAAGTCGACCTCTTTGTATTTTCATTTTATGAGCTGTCTGCCAAGTTCTTATTATAACCTCTCCAACTCTTCCCATAGCTTGACTATCTGACGCAATTATTGAAAAGGCTCCCATATCGTGGAGTATATCCTCAGCGGCTATTGTTTCCTTTCTTATTCTACTTTCTGCAAAAGCAACGTCTTCAGGTATTGATTTATCTAAGTGATGACAAACCATAAGCATATCGAGATGTTCCTCTAGAGTATTAATTGTATAGGGTCTTGTTGGGTTTGTTGAAGATGGAATAACATTTTGATTTCCACACACTTTTATAATGTCTGGCGCATGTCCTCCTCCAGCTCCTTCAGTATGAAAAGCATGAATGGTTCTATTTTTAATTGCCTCAATAGTATTTTCTACAAATCCACTTTCATTCAATGTGTCGGTATGTATCATAACTTGAACATCCATTTTATCTGCAACATTTAAACAGTTATCAATAGCACCAGGTGTAGTCCCCCAGTCTTCGTGAAGTTTTAATGCACATGCGCCAGCATTAACCTGTTCAATCAACCCTTCAGGTTTTGAAGAATTTCCTTTTCCTGCAAATGCCAAATTCATAGAAAAAGCATCTGCAGATTGGATCATTCTACTTATATGCCAAGATCCAGGTGTACATGTGGTTGCTAAAGTTCCATGAGCTGGACCAGTCCCACCACCAAGCATTGTTGTTAAACCAGAGTGAAGCGCATCCTCAATTTGTTGGGGACATATGAAATGAATGTGGGAATCAAAACCTCCTGCTGTAATTATTTTACCTTCTCCAGCTATAATTTCTGTTCCAGGCCCTATTATGATGTCAATTTGAGGTTGTGTATCAGGGTTCCCTGATTTCCCAATTTTATGTATTAAACCATCCTTTATTCCAATATCTGCTTTGAATATTCCATTTATGTCAACAACCAAAGCATTAGTAATTACAGTGTCAACAGCACCATCTTTACGCGTAACTTGAGACTGTCCCATACCGTCTCTTATAACTTTTCCACCTCCAAATTTCACTTCCTCGCCATAAACAGTAAAATCATTTTCCACTTCTATGATTAAATCTGTGTCTGCCAATCTAACTTTGTCACCAGTTGTAGGGCCATACATCTCACTGTAAGAAAATCTTGAAATATTTGAACTCATTATAGTGTCCCCATTATTTCTTGATTAAATCCAAAAATATTTCTTTTTCCTTTTATGTCTATTAATTCTATCTCTCTAGTTTGACCTGGTTCAAAGCGAACAGCAGTTCCTGCTGCAATATTTAAACGCATTCCTTTTGCGAGTTCTCTATCAAATGACAGAAATTTATTACTTTCAAAAAAATGGTAATGACTTCCCACTTGAATTGGTCTATCTCCAGTATTAGAAACTTTGATTTTTTTAATTTTAGATGCTTCATTTAAGGTTATTTTTTCATCAAGCGTTATTATTTCTCCAGGCTTCATCGGTTTCTCCTTTATCTAATAGGGTGGTGAACTGTCACTAGTTTTGTTCCGTCAGGAAAGGTAGCTTCAACTTGAACGTCATGAATCATATCTGGTATACCAGACATACAATCGTCTTTTTTAATTACGTGAGCACCTGCTTCCATTAATTCAGCTACGCTTTTTCCATCTCTAGCTCCCTCTATAACAAAATCAGTTATAAGTGCTATTGCTTCAGGGTAATTAAGCTTAACACCTCTACTTTTTCTGTTTCGTGCAACTATTGCCGCTAAACTTACTAAAAGTTTATCTTTTTCTCTTGGTGATAATTTCATTTTTTCTCCTCAACTATTCCATACTCTAGGCAGATTTTTATCTGATAAACATGATATTAATTTTTTTTTAATTAATTTCAATTCATAGGCATCTTTGGAAACTATTCTGATAAGCATTTTATCATTCCATTTTGAATGAGAAGATAAAATCATTTCTGAGCTTTTGAGTGTTTGGATTAAATAATCTTCTTTGGATAAAAAATTTTGTCCTGATATAAAAATATTACAAATAGCTACACCATTATCAGCACAGGCTATGCTTGATAGTTTATCTTTAATATTACCAGTTAAACTTAATGCTTCAGCATGTATTAATTTTTTATTTACATAAATTTTCCAATTATCCTTAAAAAACCCTTTTTCTAAAAATTCATCCATTGCCGTTCTTCCAAATATTGTTGTTTCAGCTAAGAAAATTTGAATTTGATTTTAAATCAACTTCAATTCTCCTGTACAGATTACAATTATTAAATAGGATAAGTTCTTGAGGTATCCAAAATAGTTTACTCGTGTCATCCAAAGACAATGTAATTTTAATTTCAGCATTATCATTTATTCCTTTGTAAACTCTTTCGGCGGTCTGAGTTGTTACAAAGATTTTTGACTTGTTAGTTATCTCAACATTGTAAAAAAAATTATCACCACTAGTTAGTCCACCAGCAGTATTTACAAGGACTAATTCTTTAATTTCTTGTGGAGACTTTGGATAAAAAACTTTTGCAGAACCTGACTGGTAGAAGCGATTAATTTCGTTTTTATTAATTTTGACATTAATATTACCATGTGCCCTTTGAAATTTTTCTCGTGCATTTAACATCTATATGCTGACAGCTTTCCTAAGTTTTTTTTGGTCTATAATAGCTTTTCTTCCTTCGTAAACGATTTCGCCACGTGTAATTGCAAATATATGGTCAGCTCGTGCAAATGCAAAATCAAAATACTGTTCAACTAAAATTATAGCCATGTTTTTTTGAGACTTCAAATAATCAATAACCTCTCCAATCAAGGTAATTATATTAGGTTGAATCCCTTCTGTCGGTTCATCTAAAAGCAAAAGTTTAGGTTTCATTATTAATGCTCTTGCAATGGCTAGTTGTTGTTGTTGCCCACCAGATAAATCTCCGCCTTTTCTAGATAACATTTTTCTTAAAATAGGAAATAAGTCAAAAATTAATTTAGGAATATATCTTTCATCTTTTTTTAAAACTGCAAAACCAGACATAAGATTTTCTTCAACTGTAAGTAATGGAAAAATAAAACGACCCTGAGGAACATATCCTACGCCGCGCGAAGCTAGCTTGTGAGCCTCAAAATTAGTAACGTCTTTTTCATTTAAAATATAATTTCCTGAGCTACTTGGATGATTCCCAGACAAAACCTTTAGCAATGATGTTTTGCCAACACCATTTGAACCCATTAAGCAGGTAATTTCTCCAATCCTAGCTTTTATAGAAATATTGTATAAGATTTGAGAAGACCCATAATGAAGACATATCTCATTAGTTTGTAGCATTCTTATCTTCCTAAATAAACATCAATAACTTTATCGTTTTTGGACACATAATCTAGAGAACCTTCTGCAATAACACCTCCATCATGTAAAACAGTTACCCTGCATTCTAATGATTTAATAAATTCCATATCGTGCTCTACAACTATTACAGATTGATTTTGAGATAACCGTTTTAAAAGATCTACCGTTTTTTTTCTTTCGGGAGCAGTCATACCAGCCGCAGGCTCGTCAATAAGGAGTAAATCTGGTTTTTGAGCTAACAACATTCCAATTTCAAGCCATTGCTTTTGACCATGACTGAGCTGACCTGCTAAAACATTTAAGCTTTCTGTTAAATTTACTTCATTAGCAATAATGTTTATTTCCTTTTCATCAGCTTTTGACAATTTATAAAAAAGTGTTGATAGGGGATTTCTAGACTTTTTTAGAGATAACAATAAATTTTCAAAAACAGTTTGTGTTTCAATTAGTGTAGGTTTTTGAAACTTTCTGCTAATACCTGCTTCTACAATTTGGGCCTCATTCATTCTAAGTAACGAAAGATTTTTTTCTCCCCATAAAATAGTACCTTCGTCAGGTTTTGTCTTACCAGTAACAATGTCCATAAATGTAGTTTTACCAGCACCATTAGGACCTATAATTGCACGCAGTTCTTTATTTGATATTGAAAAACTAAGATTATTAATTGCCTTAAAACCATCAAAGGAGACACTAATCCCGTTTACTTCTAACAAAACACTCATA
>ARQU01000025.1:0-5078 GCA_000384615.1 alpha proteobacterium SCGC AAA536-G10
CATAAATAAAAATAATTTTGTAAAATTTAAAATATAATTTGACTATCTATACATTTTAATAAATTAATTTTTAATAATTTGTTTAAATTCATTCAGTTTTTTGCGTATGCACTTTAAAGAAAATGAAATTACTTTCATTAGAACAATATAAGGACTTATTAAAAGTCTTTCTCTATTAATCAAAGCTCATCATGTAACTATTTATAGAAATTGTAACGTGATAGTAGAACTTAATAGAGGAACAGTTGCAAATGCTGGAACATGTAAAGACATTGTCTTAAAAATGGTGTAGAAATAATTTTGAATTAAAGGAATGTATATTAATGTTAAAAAATTCTTCTATTCTTATCACTGGTGGTACTGGATCATTTGGAAAGAATTTTGTACCAATGACACTTGAAAAACACAATCCATCACGCATTGTTATTTATTCTCGAGATGAAATGAAACAATGGGAAATGGCACAAAATTATAATTTGGATTCGCGTGTAAGCTTTATTATTGGTGATGTTCGTGATAAAGATAGATTACGTCGTGCCCTAGACGGAATTGATTTTGTGGTTCATGCAGCTGCAACAAAAATAATTCCCACCGCCGAATACAACCCATTTGAGTGTGTAAAAACTAATATAAATGGAGCCATGAATTTAATTGATGCATGTATAGATCGTGAAATTAAAAGTGTAGTAGCACTTTCAACAGACAAAGCAAGTAATCCCATAAACTTATATGGGGCAACAAAGTTGGCTTCAGATAAACTATTTATTGCTGGCAATCCCTATGCTGGCTCACATCAAACTCGTTTTTCTGTTGTCCGATATGGAAATGTAATGGGCTCAAGAGGATCTGTTATACCATTTTTTATTACAGTTGGTGAAAAAGGAATTTTACCTATAACAGATAATCGAATGACTAGATTTATGATATCACTTGAACAAGCAGTTGAGTTAGTATGGCACGCATTCAATGACATGAACGGAGGAGAAATTTATGTTAAAAAAATACCCTCTATGTCGATTTTAGATATAGCGAAAGCTATTAATCCTAGTGCAAAAATAAAACTTATTGGAATAAGACCTGGTGAAAAAATTCATGAACAAATGATAGGTATTGAGGACGCTCCAAATACTTACTCCTATCCAGATCATTACAAAATTCTTCCAGTCATTAACAATTGGTCAGCTGACCCAACCCGTATAAAAAATGGAATAAAAGTTTCTGAAGATTTCACTTATAGGTCAGACAATAATTCTGATTGGATGTCTACAAAAGATTTGAAATCTTGGATTAATTTAAACCGAAACAAAGTTGGTAAGATCTAAGCAAAATGGGTTGAATAATTTTCATGAAATTCATTCATTATCAATAGTTTATATTCATATTAACGCAAAGATAAATATATGGGTTAAAAAACTTAACAAGGAAAATCAATATTTTTGTAAAAACTTAACTGTCTTTTATGGTTTGCTTTTGCGATACGTTAAATTCCAGGTCAAAAAATTTCCTGTCCAAAATTTGTATTAGGTGAAATAATTGAGTGAAAATATAAAAATTATTAAAAAACTGAAAATTGTTACTACCGGTTCTGTGTTTAGTGACTACAATAATTTAATAAAAAAAATAGAGCTAAATTTATCATCAAAAAAAATAAATATACATAATTATGATAGTAACATAGTAAGGGAAAGATTAGTTCAGAGAATTATTGAGCTAACTTGCATTTCTCATACAAAAAAAGTTTTAGATAATGAAAATAAAAATCATAAAGTAAATTATAAATTTTTTAATTTAAATGGTGTAAAAATAAATTCTGAGAATGGGAAAATAGATTTATCACTTAAAGTTTATTTTTTTAATTTGCTTATATTTGTAATATTTTGGTTCCTTAACTTTAAATGTGCCATAATTAGTTTTTTTAGTAATTCATTAACAAAATCTTTACCATCAACAATTTTAATGGAAGCAGAGCCTTATTATATAAATACAGATAAAAACCTCGTCGAATTTTGTAAATATGGCCCAATAACTTCTTTGAGTGAAGCTCCATATATTATAATCAAGTCCAAAATAAAGCCTAAAAAACAATCAAATCCCAATATAGAATATTATAATGATCCACTACACAAAATTTTACGTCATAGATTATCTTTTCAAGACAAATTAGTAATATTTTTTATCATATTAAAAGTGCCTTTCTTTTTTATAAAGACAATTTTTTGTAATCCAATTACAATTGTAATAGCGAAAGATTTTGTAAATTTGCTATTATTTAAATGGCTTGACGAAAAAAAACTAATTAAATCGATAAATATAACAACTTCATCCTTAAGGGTCCAACCCCTTTGGTTAAGAAACAATAAAAATTTTACGACAAGTTTGATCTGGTATTCGCAGAATTCAAGACCTCTAATATTTAAAGATGAAAAATTTAAAGCCGACCTACCATATTTTAGACACATGAGAGTGGACAATCACTGGGTTTGGACTCAAGGTTTCAAAAAATATCTTGAATCATTTGGGCTACAATCGAAAATTAATGTTGTCGGTCCATTATTATGGTATTTACCAAGTAAAAAATTACTTCCTAAAATTGAAAATTTTAATATTGTTTTGTTTGATGTAATTCCAACATTAAAAAAATTTAGCGGTAATGGAAGATTTCGTGAATATTATACAACTAAATTAATGAAAAAATTTGTTAATGATGTTTTACAAACATGTCAAACTTTGGAAAAAAAATTTAATGTAAAAATTTTTATTGATATAAAACATAAACGTATTTTGAATAAATTTCATGATATGTCATATATTAATTTTTTAGATGATCTTATTTTTAAAAACAAAAGATTCAATATTATGAATTATAACGTAAATCTTTATGATGTTTTAAAAATTACAGACTTATCTATTGCTATTCCTTATACATCAACAGCATACATTTCATCGAAACTTAAAAAAAATGCTTTATATTATGATCCCTTAGGAGAATTAATTCCTACTTTTGAAAAGTCAAAGTTTATTAGCTTCTCTTCAAATAAATTAGATTTAGAAAGAAAAATTTGTCAGACTTTAAACTTTAAATAGTCATATATTTTGTTTACAATATTATTACAATTAAGTTTACTACAAAAATTAATAATTTATTTCTAATCATAGCATATGAATTAAATGGTAAGCATCACTTTTTCAAATAAATTACCTAATAAAGGGCACGGGATTTTATTAAACTATAAACATTCTCCTTTAGAAGCAAAAGGTTGGGAAACAATCGATGCCAGACACATAATAGCAAAATTTGAAGACGATTGGTTAAACTACGTATATAAATGGCATGGTCATTTACAAAGGAAATTATACTTAAGTTGCGACTGGTTCAGTTTATTTCCTATTTCTAGGCTAATATTATGGCCAACGACTACTTCGTTTTCATTGAAACCATTATTTTACACACTTGCAATACTTAAGATTCTTGAAACGCGTCAAAAGTCTATTTGGGTAGTTGGCTCAGATAAGTATGTAAAACAATATATATTAGAGTGGAGTAAAAAAGCCAATGTTCCAATTTTTGATCATTGTTTAGAAAATTATTTTAGTTCTTTTATCAATAAAATCAAAACATTATGTATACAAAAAATATTTCCATTTAAAGAGTTTTTAAAACTAGCATACTGTTTGGGATTTTATCCCAAAAGAAAAATTATACCAGCTCATATTGTAGTAAGCTCGCTCTTTATGTCTGAGGATTTAATAGATAAGATAGGTGATCATTATTATGGATTTTTGTTTGACAATAATAAAGTAGTATCTAAGAAGAATGTCTGTTGGATATATAATGACCTGAGGATTGACAGAAAAAATGCTAGGAAAAAACTAGATAAAATTGGAAGATCACATTATTTTCTGTCTGATTTCTTTACTTGGAGGGATTTATTTAGTGCGTTCATTGACGCTAAAAATACTTCTAAAAACTTTAGAGAATTTTATAATGAAGCTGGAGTTCCAAAGATACGTTTCAATGAATTTGAAAGTATAAAATTTTCGCAGAGTTATTTTATAAATCTCGGCTTAAATTGTTTTCCAATTTTTGAATTTTTAATTTTTAGAATTTATAAAAATGCTTTTAAATTGTTAAATCCTAAAAAATTTGTCTACCCTTATGAAGAAAGACCATTTGAGAGGGCAATGTTAATTGCAACAGAAAGAGTTGAAAAAAATATTTTTTCAATCGGCTATGCACATGCTGCATATAGTAAAGGACATATGTATTTAAAAAGACATCATGGTGTTAGATTACCATCACCATCAGTAATTGCAGTTACAGGAAAAGTAGCAGAAAAACGTTTTATATTTGAAGGATTTAATGAAAAACTGATCTTTGTTGTCGGCTCACCGCGTTTTGACATAGCTTGTAAAAGAAGTACTCCAAAAAAATCTGGTGAATTAAATTCTAAATTATGTCTTTTATTTATATGCGGTTTAGGATACGAAATGATAAATTTCGCAAATTTACTTGTTAATAACCCTGATTTGGCGATTAGTTACAACATTGCTATTAGAAGGTCATTTCATTCTTGGAAGAATGAACAAGATGAAGCAGAGATGTTGTTGAAAAAAAATAAAATTTTATATAAATGTGCTGACAGTGCTTTACTTGAAGAAATTGACGAGGCAGATATAATATTGTTTGAATCAACCTCTTCTTCGTTTCAGGCCTCTCTAATGGGTAAGCTAATAATTCAAATTCAAATGTCAGATGTTTTAAATACCAACTTTTTTAAAAATCATCAAGATATGGATCCTATGCTACATTGTAAATCACCAAATGAATTAAAAAAGAAATTGAAATATATCAACAATCTTTCAAAAAAGAAATATCAAGAATTACTAAATAAACAAAGACTAAAAATATCATCTATCTATAATCCATTAAACATACATAAATTAAAAAAATATTTGTCTTAAGATATGTTAATTAAAAGTAATATTTCATAATTATTTTTTTGATGTTGATAATATAAAATATATTTAAATATGAATTAGTTATAAAATATTATTATTTAAGGTACTAGCTGCAAAGA
>ARQU01000025.1:5087-11493 GCA_000384615.1 alpha proteobacterium SCGC AAA536-G10
ACACTAGAAAATGATATTTTAATAATTAGTTCAGAAATAAAATCAATATTTACATATTCCAATAAAAAAAAATCTTGAAAAGGATACAAGTTTAAACCCAATTTTTTTTACGGGGCTCTCTCCATACGGTAAGACAATGTTCAAAGATATTGATCGTGTCATGCCTGGCGAATATTTTACTTATGACATTAAAAAAAATTGTTTGAAAAGTACAAAATACTTTAATTGTTCAGATCTTGTTGATGAAGATCTTTACAAAAAAATTTCAAAAATGTCTTCAGCCGAATATGAAGAATTGTTATTAAAAGAGTTAGAAAAATCAGTGGAAATGCATATGGTAAGTGATGCAAAACTCGGCCTTTTGTTTAGTGCAGGTTTAGACTCTAGCATTATTGGTGCAATTGCTCAAAAACAAGTTAAAGGAAATATTGAATGTTTTAAATACCAAAGTGAAGATTTAAATGATAATAACTTTGCTTTAGATTTTAAAAACAAACATCCAGTTAATATTAATATTGTCAATAAAATTGATAATGAAATCATATTTGAGCTTCCAAAATTAATATATCATACCGAAACAATTAATAAATTAAAAGTTATTAATGGTATAACTAGATTTTTTTTAAAAGAAGTTTGTGCCATTAACTCTTGTAAAACTTAGAACAAAAATGGTTTTTTTATTTAAGTAATGTGATCAAACAATAGTAATTGGTACAAAATTTAATTTGTAATTACACGTAAACTTTATTATTGACGATATTACTGATAAATTTAAAAAATGGTGTATTATAGAAATAGGATTTTTAGTGAATAACAAATTTAAAATTTCTGCGGTTGTACCAACTAAAAATCGTTTATATGATTTATTAGAATTTATTGATTCCCTAATCATTCAACATTTTCTACCTTACGAACTGATTGTAGTAGATCAAAGCGATAAATCACATTTTACGAAAATTCAAAAAAAATTGGCATCTATTAATATTTCACTTAATTACTTTCATCGAACAGATATATCATCACTTGCTGAAGCAAAGACTTTTGCGATTTCAGTTACAAAAGGTAACTATATATGTTTCTTAGAAGACGATATTGTTTTAGATGCTAATTTTTTTGCTGCATTAGTTGAAGGTTTTAAACACGAAAAAAAAATGATTGGTTGTTGTGGGCGTATTACTAATATGCCCCGCACTTCAAATTTGTTTATATTATTTCAATCTCTTTTTTTTAAGGGAATTTTCAATGATCCTAGATTAAAAATTTTTAATAATAAGAAGCCTCTATTTTTAATTCAATGTGATGCTATAAATGGTGGTATTACTATGTGGAAGAAATCCGTATTTGAAAGAGAAAAAATAGATATTGTAAATGGTTTTTTTATGATGGAGGATGTGGAATACTCAACTAGAATTGCTAAAATATTTCCAGGTTCACTATTTGTGAATTATAGAGCAACTGTTATTCATAAAATATCCCCAATAAATCGACTTGATTTTGATTTACGTCAAGGAAATAAAATTAAAGAGGCAATTTTATTTTATAAAAAGAGAAAAAAGTGGAAAGGAGCTAATTATGGTCTTTTTTTAGTACTTGTTTGGTGGACCTTAAATGCAATTTTTGAAAGTATAAAACGACAAACTATAAAGCCAGTTACTGAACATATTAAAGGATTAATTATGGGATATAAAACTAAATTAATCAAATAAATAAAAAAAAACTCAAGATAGGAATAACGTTTTTTTGAATGTGCTATATATCTTTATTCTTTAATAACAATCGAATTAAAATTGAAAAACATTATGGAACCAAAAACAACTTACATTATAATAAATTAACTTTAAAATCCAGTTTGATGTTTATTTAATTTAGGTTTATTTACGTATTTTATGTTAATTATTAAAATTTTTATGTACAATAAATAATTATTAAAAAAAGTATAGATCTATAAATGATGAAAATAAAATTACACAAAAAAATAATGATTTATATAATTTCTTTTATAATTATTTTACCATTGTTTTTGACGATTTTTTCTAGCTCATTATTTTATCTTTATGAAAAACGAGACAAAATATTATTTAAGTTAGGATACGATGTGGAAGGGCATATCCATGAAATGGGATTCAAGATAAATCCCCTTAAAGAATCAAAGCGTCAAATACCTCCAATAGATATAAAAGATTTAAAAATTAACAATAATAGTGACGTTATTGGACAGTGGTCAGCACCTGTAGATTGGAATGTAACAGCAATACACTCTATATTACTACCTGATGCAACGGTAATGACATTTGGAACTTTTGGCGTTGATAAGAAAGAGAATGATAAGGATATAAGATCAAATAAAAAGATAGTTATTACAGATGGTAGAGAATTAGAAAGAGACAGCGGATCACATCAATGGCATCGTCACGATGTAAATAGTGGGATAGATTTTGACATTTGGAACCCCAAAAAAGGTGTCGGTGACAATTCACATGTTTTATTTAAACAACCTGTAGTAATGGATGCCTTTTGTTCTGTAGTAAGAGTAATAGACAGCAATACAGTTTTTATTTTAGGTGGAAATGTTAATACTGATATAAAAAATTCTCCTAACTCCCAAAATCAAACTATGATTTATAATGTTTTGAATAAAAAGTTTTCTCTTTCAAAAAATTTAGCTTTTAAGAGATGGTATGCTTCAGTTGTAATAACTGGAGATCAAAAAATGTTTATATTTGGCGGGAAAGACAGAGTGCCAAATAAAGACGGAAGTGTAAATATTAGCACTACACCAGAAATGATTGACTTAAAAAACATTAATGATGGTTGGAAAATTCTAGAACAATCAGATAGCAATGATATATTTGGTAATTTTGTTTATGATAAAGAGAAAAATGAGTTTGGTAACGAATGGTTTTATCCTCGATCATTTTTAGGTTCAGACGGCAATATTTTTGGTATTTCATATAACAAGACTTGGGTAATGGATGTAAACAATAATTATAGAATTTTTAAAACAGGAGAGATACCATTAGTGAAAGGAGGAATTTCAAAAATTTTGGAGCACTCTGATCCAAATTTAGACAATCCTAATAAAGAATATCAAAAATTATTAACCATTGGAAGTCCAGTTGGACCCACTAATTCTGTAGTAATGATAGATAAAGATAAAGTATTAGTTTTTGGTGGAAAGCAACATGGTAGTGAATATGCGCCTTCTAATAAAGTATTATTGATTGATTTTTCAAATCCATTCAAACCTCAAATTAAAGAATTAAAATCTATGAATTTTGCTAGAAGTAATGGAAACGCAACTATTATGCCAGATGGAAATATTTTTATAAACGGTGGTCACTCATACAGTGATAAAGAATTTAGTGTATTTACTCCTGAAATCTATAATCCTAATACTCAAACAACTAAAGAGATGAGTGATGCATATTTTAGAAGAAATTATCATGCTACAAGTTTATTGTTACCTGATGGAAGAATTTTAACAGCAGGCGGCGACGTTTGGAATGCAGAAATCTTTTATCCACCTTATCTTTTTGCAAAAGATGCAAAGAATAAAACTGTATTAGCAAAAAGACCTCAAATAATAAATTTAGACAAAAATATAAAAAGAGGTGAAAAAGTTGAAATAAAGGTAAATGGTGAAATATCAAAAGTTACCCTAATATCTACAGGTTCAACTACACACGCTCAAGGATCAGAAAGTAAATTTAGAAATTTAAATTTTAAAAAACTCTCAAATAATAAAATCGAATTAAAATTAGATGGTAATTCAAATAATATACAGAATGGAACTTATTTATTATTTGTATTAAATTCAAAGGGAACTCCATCAGAAGGTGAAATTGTATTTGTAAATTAAATTATATAAAACTAAACTTTTCTTACAAAAAATCGTCTAATGAAATTTTTGACTATATTCGGCATCATTCTGATAAATTAAAAGTAACGATTGAATACTATTAATCGTTAATTTTTTTTTGTGTTATTTACTGTTAACTTGTCATGTGTAATTTCATCTGATTGTAATAACCACATTTTTTATAAGTTCTTGATTTCTTCTTGCCTTTTACGTTCATTATACAAAAGCTAATTAGTTTTTTCTTCAGAAACAGTTATTTCAGAAAAAACATATAATAAGAAACTTCTAAAAATTTATTTCAGATAACTTCATGTATAATTTTAATTTTTATATTTTAAGCTTGCCAATAAATTCAAAGTTTCTGGATCTAAACATATTTTTTTTTATATATAAATTCGTATATGATATATAATAATAATCCCATAGTGGAGAAATCATGTTGTGAATAGAATCATAATTATTAAGATCATAATCTAAAATAGTTAACGAATTTTTGTAAGTAGGCCATGAATCAAGTCGATTTATAGTAAATAGATATTTTGCTTTTTTAAAGATACTTGAATTTTTATAACCATTAAATGCCTCTCTTGGCATTTCACCTAAAGAACTAAAATTACAAATAACATTAAAAAGACCACTTTTAATATTTTTAAAACATTCAATTGGAATTAAAAGAAAATCATATTTTTGAATAAATTTTTCATCAATAATCTCAGTTTCTAAAATTTCTTTAAGGCTATTAATCTTTGCATTTGGAAAATTTTTTTTTATAAAATAATAACTAAAAAAAAGCTGCTCCATATAATCAACCGTAGCAATTTTGTTAATTGAGACAGTTTTTTTAAGCATACAAGCAAATTGAGAGTAGCCACCTCCAATATCTAATACATTAAATTTAAAACCTTTATCCTTAGTAATATGCTTCTTAAATAACTCACAAGTTCTAACATGCCTCAACCATCTCTCATTGTATTTAATAGATCCTTGAGTAAAATAATCAGGATTTCCAACAATACTAAAATCGTAATCATTAAATATATTATCGTAACCTATGCTTATTAACTTTTGGAGGTTCTCCATACAATACTTTTTTTCACCGGGTTCACGAATAAGTTTTCTTAAATAATGTATAAATAAGTTTTTGGATTTCTTAGGTGTCTCAGAGAGTAATAAACCATATGATCTAAAATTTTGAAGAACATCCCAATTGATTTCATCATTTTTTATTATTTTTGAAAACCATAATGGCATTCTATTTTGCCATATGTTTTTATTAGATTTGTCATAATTATATTGTTGTTTATTTACTATAACTTCAAAGTTAGAAATTAAATCTTTACTTAAGTCCATGGATTCTATCTAAGGAATATTAAATTAATCTCAAAATCAAATATAAGCCTTTTCCAATTATAAATTCAACTATAAAAACTTAATTGACAGGTTGTGTTTTTTTATAACTAATAATTAAGTTTTGACTTTTATTAAAATCTAAATTGCTTAAGTTCTAATAATTTATTCTATTTTGTAAATCATAAAGTATGTTAACAATTACTTTATCAATTTATTTAAACTGTTTTAATTATTCTCTTAAATTCTCTAACTATTTGTTGATAATTTTGACCAATAATAAATTCACGTATTATGATTTCTAAGCTCAACAAATTCCATATTTGTCTATCCTTTTCTGCTTCAGAAGAAAGATTGTTAACGGTTATTTTTAAAGCTTTTTGTTTAATTGACAAAAATTTAGCAGCGTTTTCTAAGTTCCAATTATCAAATATATGTTTATTATTTCTATTATTCACTAAACCTGAGGGTGTTCCAATTTTAGATCTTTTTATTATTGATTTAGGTACATCAAGTTTTTTCGCAATTTTTTTTAAAATATGTTTATTAGAAAATAAACTCTTAGATTTTATCGAAGGCAAAAATTTAAACTTCATAGAATAAGGAGTATTAACAGCAATTTTAATAATAGGTAAAGTTAAAAAAGGAACTCTTATTTCTACTGATTCCATCATACCAAATCTATCATTTCTTAATAAAAACCTCTCTAATCTTGAGCTTATTTCGTCTAATAAAAATGCATTAGAATCCCTTTCAACCTTGTTTTCAATGAAATTATAAGCCTTAACTGCCTCTAAATATTTAGTGGTTCTACTACCACCATGAAGAGTTGAATCAATGAAAAACTCTAGTAAATCAGTTGAATATGGAGAAACCATATGATCTAAAGGAGCACCAAATAAATCTAATGACCCCGGGAATATTTTGTTAAGAACTCTTTTTATCAGTTTGAATTTAGGTAAGTTTCTAAATTTTCTTTTTAAAATATAAGAAGTAAAACTGTGGTAACCTCCAAAAATCTCGTCCGCCGCATCACCACTTAACAATACTTTAAAACCTTTTTTACGCGCTAAAGCACAACATTTTGATAAAGGAGTGCTGTCAGATTTATTAATTGTTTCGGTATGATATATTAATTTTGGAAGCTCAAATATGATTTCATTATCAATTTTATTGACAATATTAATATTAACTGGATGT
>ARQU01000026.1 GCA_000384615.1 alpha proteobacterium SCGC AAA536-G10
TTTTAACATAAATAAGAATGGGGTATTAAATTTAATAATGAATGAAATTAAAATTAAAGAAATAAATAATCAGTTACCAATTTGGAACCTTACAGAAATATACAAGAATATTAAAGATCCAAATATTGAAAAAGATATAAGAGAAATTAGGAAATTATCTGATGATTTTTTAATAAAGTGGAAGGGAAAAATACAGGAACTAAGCGCGTCTGATTTTGTTAACTGTATAGAAAAGTATCAAGTAATAAATGAATCTATATACAAAATAGGAACACACAGCAGTTTAATATTTGCCACAAATATGGAAGATCCTGAAATTTCAAGATATAATTCTTCTATTTCAGATCAAATAACTGAAATACTGTCTTCGTTAATTTTTTTCACATTAGAATTATCAAAGATAGAAGATAAGACAATTGATAGTTGGATGAAAGAAAATAGTGCTCAAAAATGGCTACCTTTTATAAGCATATTAAGAAAAAGAAATCCACATCTTTTAGACCCTTTAGTGGAAGAAATTTTAATTGAAAAATCGGCTACAGGTAGATCGGCGTGGGTTAGATTGTTTGATGAAACTTCAGCAGCTTTGCGGTTTCCTTTTAGAAAGGATTTACTAAGTGAAGCTGAAATTCTTAATCTATTATCAGACTCAGATCCAGAAAATAGAAAAATTGCGGGTAAATCTCTTTCAGAAGTTTTAGATAAAAATAAACGTATATTTGCAATGATACTGAATGTAATTTCTAGAGATAGATATATCGAGGATAACAAAAGAGGCTTTCTAAGGATAATGTCTTCCAGGAATCTCGATAATAATGTCGAAGATGAAGTAGTCGATACTCTTGTAAATACTGTTGATAAAGCCATGCCGAAGCTTACTCACAGGTATTATAAATGGAAAGCTAAACAGTTTGGTAAAAGTAAATTAGATTGGTGGGATAGAAATGCCCCATTATCTAAAACTTCAGAAAATCCTATTAAATGGTCAGATGCTAAAAATATTATTTTAGATGCATTTTCATCCTTTCATCCAAAAATTTCTGATATGGCAGAATTGTTTTTCAAAAACAACTGGATTGATGCGAGTGTAAGGCAGGGTAAAGCATCTGGTGCTTTTGCTCATCCTTCAGTACCTTCTTTACACCCATACATTTTAGTAAATTATCAAGGAAAAATTAGGGATGTTATGACATTAGCCCATGAATTGGGACATGGAGTTCATCAAATGTTAGCAGCTAAAAACGGATTGTTGATGGCTGAAACGCCCTTAACTCTAGCAGAAACAGCGTCAGTTTTTGGTGAAATGTTAGTATTTAGAAAATTATTGGATGAAAGCTCATTGGAACAAAAAAAACAATTATTAGCCGGTAAAATTGAAGACATGTTAAATACTGTTGCTAGACAAATTGGTTTTCATCAATTTGAAGTAAGATTTCATGAAGCAAGAATAAAATCTGAATTAACACCTGACGAAATAAGTGACATATGGATGGAAACGCAGACCCATGCTGTTGGACCATATATTAACCTTAATAATGATTATAGGGCTTTATGGGGGTATATTCCACATTTTGTACATACTCCATTTTACGTGTATGCTTATGCATTTGGAGACAGTTTAGTTAATGCTCTCTGGTATGTTTATCAAAAAAGTAATAAAGATGAGTTTTCAAAAAAGTATATTGAGATGTTATCTTCGGGGGGGACAAAAAGTCACAACGAATTATTAAAGCCATTCAATTTAAGCACTTACGAAGATAGTTTTTGGAATAAAGGTATAGCAATGATTACTGGTTTAATGGATGAACTAGAAGAATTATAAAACTAAATAATAATTTCTTGTAGGTTATAATAATTATGACAAATAAAAATAATTTTCCTGATGAATTAAGCTCCTCAATGACTGGTGGAAGACTTAGACGTTATGCAAAAGTTACTTCAGCAATGGGAGGTCTGGCAGCAAGGCTGGCCGGAGAAAAATATTTAGGTATAAAAATTGACAGAGAACAACATGCCTCTGACTTAAGAGCGGCTCTTGGTGGATTAAAGGGACCCCTAATGAAAGTTGCGCAGATTTTATCTACTATTCCTGATGCAATTCCGAGAGAATATGTCAATGAACTATCACATCTTCAAGCCAATGCTCCCTCAATGGGTTGGCTCTTTGTCAAGAGAAGAATGAAAGCCGAACTAGGTGAGAATTGGCTAACTAACTTTAAAGATTTTGATAAACAAGCCTCGGCTGCTGCTTCACTTGGTCAAGTACATTTTGCAGAAAGTAAAGAAGGAGAAAAACTAGCTTGCAAATTACAATATCCAGATATGGGCTCGGCGGTTCAAGCTGACCTAAAACAACTGAAACTAATTTTTTCATTATATGAAAAATATGACTCAGCTATATCTACTAAGGATATACATGAAGAGTTATCAGATCGATTAAAAGAAGAACTTGATTACTCTCATGAAATTAGAAATTTAAAATTGTATAGGCTCATGCTGTCAAACCAAAGTGAAATTACATTACCAGAACCTGTTGAAGACTTATCTACTAGTAGACTTCTTACTATGACGAGGGTTCACGGTATAAAAATCATGGACTTTATTAATGATAATTCTGAAATGAAAATACGAAATCAAGTTGCTATGAATATGTTTAAAGCGTGGTACATACCTTTTTATAAATTTGGTATAATTCATGGAGATCCTCATTTAGGAAATTATACAATTCGACATGATGGGGGGGTTAATCTTATGGATTTTGGATGCATAAGAATATTTAGACCAGACTTTGTCACAGGTGTAATCGAATTGTATAAAGCTTTAAGAGATGGAAATGAAGAACAAGCAGTTAACGCTTATAAAAGATGGGGTTTTGAAAACCCATCAAAAGAACTAATAAGTGTATTAAATATTTGGGCAAATTTCATTTATCAACCATTATTAGAAGATAAAGTTAGATTAATTAATCCAAGTGAATCGGGACAATATGGAAGAGAAACAGCTGAGAAAGTTCATGAAGAATTAAAAAAGATAGGAGGCGTAAAGCCCCCTAGGGAATTTGTTTTAATGGATAGAGCTGCAGTTGGTTTGGGCTCAGTATTTATGCATTTAAAAGCTGAAGTTAATTGGTACAGAATTTTTCATGATTTAGTAGGGGATTTTAGTGAATCAACTTTATCCAAAAAACAACAGCAAGCTCTAAAAAAATCAGGTTTAGATAGTTATTGATTATCAATTA
This sequence comes from alpha proteobacterium SCGC AAA536-G10, assembly GCA_000384615.1. Taxonomy (GTDB): domain Bacteria; phylum Pseudomonadota; class Alphaproteobacteria; order Puniceispirillales; family Marisalimonadaceae; genus Marisalimonas. Next base: position 3,239 of record ARQU01000026.1, read on the forward strand.
ATGTTTTGTAATATTGTGTCTAAAGATTTTTTAGCATCACCATAAACCATTCTAGAATTTTCCTTAAAAAACAGAGGATTTTCGATACCGGAATAACCTTTACCTTGTCCCCTTTTTGAGATAAAAACTTGTTTAGCTTTCCAAACTTCTAAAACGGGCATCCCTGCAATTGGACTATTAGGATCCTCTTGGGCTGCTGGATTTACAATATCATTAGCTCCAAGTATCATAACAACATCAGTTTCAGGAAAATCAGAATTTATTTCATCCATTTCTAATACAATGTCATATGGAACTTTAGCTTCAGCTAGTAGAACGTTCATATGCCCTGGAAGTCGGCCCGCAACTGGATGAATTCCATATCGAACTTCTTTCTTTTTTGCTCTTAATCTAGATGTTAATTCAGAAACAGCGCTTTGTGCTTGAGCTACAGCCATTCCGTAACCTGGAACAATTATTATTTTGTTCGCTTCATTTAATGCAGATGCAACAGATTCTATGTCTATTGGCTTCATTTCACCTTCTATATCCATAGCAGGACCACTTGCATCACCCCAACCACCAAGAATAACAGAGAGAAAATTTCTATTCATAGCTTTACACATAATATATGAAAGAATAGCACCTGAAGAGCCGACAAGAGCCCCGGTAACTATTAAAAGATCATTGCCAAGCAAAAAGCCAGTAGCAGCTGCTGCCCAACCAGAATATGAATTCAGCATTGAGACAACAACTGGCATGTCTGCACCACCAATAGCAAGAACTAGATGAGCTCCTATAATAAAGGCAATAATTGTCATTATAATTAATGTCCAGTTACCTTCATGATTTAGAAACATATAACCAAGAAATAGACATCCAAACAACATAGTTAAATTTAAAGTGTGTCTACCAGGTAATATTAAAGCTTTGCCAGTAATAATTTCTGATAATTTACCAAAAGCTACGATAGATCCGGTAAAAGTAATTGCTCCTATGAATACACCAATAAAAACTTCAATATTATGTATCGTTAGTTGAGAGGAAGACATCTCTATATGTGGCAACATAGCAGAATTAATTCCAATAAAGACAGCAGCCAGTCCTACAAAAGAATGAAGAGCAGCAACAAGTTGAGGCATTCCTGTCATTTGAACTTTTTTAGCGACAAGAGCTCCTATAATTGAGCCAATTAAAATAGCTCCAATTAACCAAAATAGCCATTCAGTTAAAAAAACTTGATTACCAAAAATAGTTGCTACCACAGCAATCACCATCCCAACTATACCATACCATACAGCTCTTTTTGCTTTTTCTTGATTGCTCAAACCTCCTAGAGCAAGAATAAAAAGCACACTAGAAGTAATATATGAAGCAGTTAGTATTCCAATAGTCATTTTTTAGTCCTTTATTTAGCTTCTTTGAAACATTGCTAACATTCTTTTAGTTACCATAAAACCTCCAACAATATTTATTGTTGCGATAAAAATAGATACTAATGCTAAGATACTAACAATATCGTTATCAGTTTTCATTTGTAACAAAGCGCCAATTATAATTATACTTGATATAGCGTTTGTAACTGCCATAAGAGGTGTATGAAGAGAATGTGAAACATTCCAAATAACTTGATATCCTACAAAACATGATAATATAAAAACTATAAAATGTTGCATGAACTCAGCAGGTGCATAAATACCTATAAACCAAGTTATAAGAGCTCCGATTATTAAAAGCATGACTTGTAATTTACCGGCTTTTTTTTCAGCATCTATTTTATCTTTAGCAATTTCTTCAGCTGTTTTTGGTTTTATTTCCTTGTTAGTCAGTTTTGCTATGGCGGCTATTTTTGGTTTTGGGGGAGGAAAAGTTATTTCTCCATTATGAAGTACAGTTGCCCCCCTTATAACATCATCTTCCATATTAGTAATTGGTACCCCATTTTTATCAGGGGTTAGATCATCAATCATATGACGAATATTTGTAGAATATAAATTAGATGACTGTGTTGCCATTCTACTTGGTAAATCTGTATACCCAATTACTTTCACTTTATTTTTTGTCTCTACTGTTTTATTGGGCATTGTTACATCACAGTTTCCACCTTGTTCGGCAGCTAAATCAACGATCACAGAACCCGGTTTCATTAAGTCTACTATTTCCTTAGGCCAAAGTTTTGGTGCAGGCATTCCAGGAATAAGAGCTGTTGTAATCACTATATCAATTTCTGGAGCTTGTTCTCTAAATAATTCCAATTCTTTGTTAATAAATTCTTTGGAAGCAGGCTTTGCATAACCACCTTCACCTGTACCGTCTGACTCAAAATCAAGCATTAGGAATTCGGCTCCCATTGATTCGATTTGTTCAGCTACTTCCGGCCTAACATCAAATGCTCTAACAATAGCTCCCATGGACTGAGCAGTCCCAATGGCTGCAAGTCCAGCAACTCCGGCACCTATTACAAGTATTTTAGCAGGAGGAACCTTTCCAGCAGCAGTAATTTGTCCAGTAAAAAATCTTCCAAATTGGTTTCCAGCTTCAATAATAGCTCTATAACCTGCAATATTAGCCATTGAAGATAAGGCGTCCATTTTTTGAGCTCTACTTATCCGGGGGATCATATCCATTGCTTGGACAGTTACCTTTTTCTTCTTAAGATTTTCAAGTAAAGGTTTGTTTTGTCCAGGCCAAATAAAACTTATAATATGTTGATTTACTTTTACTTTCGAAAGTTCAGTCTTATCAGGACCTCTTACTTTTAATATGATGTCTGAGTCATTCCAAAGTTGTTCAGGATTTTTAACAATTTTGACCCCGGCTTCTTTATAATCTCTATCTGAAAAATTAGCATTTATGCCAGCATTAGATTCTAAAATACATTTATAACCTAATTTTTGGAGTTGTTTTGCACTTTCAGGAGTCATAGCGACTCTGTTTTCACCTTTGAAAATTTCTTTTGGACTTCCAATTATCATATAAAATGGCCTCACTATTAAATGTTGATTAATATGTTAATATCAAATTACAAAAAATTTATAAAGTTTTACAAAAAAAAACCGCAAATAATATTCATGCGGTTTTGTTAAATTATTTTATTAAACAAAAACTAATAACCTTCTCTTTCTAATCTTTTTCTCATAAGTTTTCTAACCCTTCTTGTACTTTCGGCCATTTCTCGCGCTTTTCTTTCAGAAGGTTTTTCATAAGCTCTTCTGTTTTTCATTTCTCTGAAAACCCCTTCTCTTTGCATTTTCTTTTTTAATACTCTAAGAGCTTGGTCAACATTATTGTCACGCACAGAAACATACATATTATAAACTTTCGATTATTATAATTTAGAAATAGCGGGATACCACACAATACAAGGTTATGGCAAGTATTTTAAATATTATTAATGATTATATTTATATTCAATTGTTTTGATATATGCGATAGTTTAAATATATTTATTTAAATTATACGGCAAAGTGCATGATAAAAAAACAAACGTATTATACCCAAATTAAATTTGATTTAATCAATGCAATGCTTCCACATGTTCCCTTTGATGGATGGAGTTTTGATGCGATGGAGCAAGGAGCTGGTGATATTGGCTTTGAACAGAAGAAAAATATTGATGCCCGTATGGATATTTACAAAGACTTATTCAAAAATGGTTCTATAGATTTCATCGAAATTTTTTCAGCAATAATAGATATGGAAGTAAAAAACAACTATGAAATATTAGATCCTAAACCTCAAAGAGTAACAGAAAAAGTAAAAAAAATTATTTTGATGAGATTATCTCTTTGCCAAAAACATAAAGAAGCTGTTAGATCATCAATACCAATAACAGCACTGCCTAAAAACTCAAAAAAATCATTAGTTCTTCTTTATAGAACTTGTAATATTATATGGCGAATGATTGGCGATAAGTCTAATGATTTTTCTTTTTACACAAAAAGGTTTTCATTAGCAGCCATATACTCATCAACGCTACTTTTTTGGTTAAATGATAATTCTAGAGATAGAGAAGAGACGTCTTTATTTTTAGATAGAAGGTTAAACGATATAAGTAAAATACCTAACTTAAAAAAGCCTTTTTCAATTATAAAAAAAGTATCTTTTAATATTAATAAAACAAAAAATACTCTGAAAAATAAATCTGTTTTTGATGTTTTAAAGAAATTAAATCAAATAAAAAACTCTAGTTTTAGTTAAATAATATAATTTTTAAATTAAAATAAAATGCCAATTAAAATACATGATAATTTACCAGCAAGAGAATTACTTCTAGATGAATTTGTTGATGTAATAAATAGTAGTAGTGCTGAAAAGCAAGATATCAGACCTCTAAAGTTTTTATTGTTAAATTTAATGCCTAAAAAACTTCAAACCGAAGTTCAATTTGCGCGACTTATTGGTGCCTCTCCATTACAAATTGAACTCACTCTGATGACTACAGAAACCTATGTTCCTAGAAATACAAAAAAAGAGCATTTGATTGAATTTTATAAGACATTAGAAGATATCAAAGATAATTTTTATGATGTTTTAATAATAACTGGAGCACCAGTTGAGACTGTCCCTTTTGAGGACGTAAAGTATTGGCAAGAATTAAAAAAAATTATTAATTGGTCATCAACAAATGTTTTTAGAAAAATTGGTATTTGTTGGGGCGCTCAAGCTCTATTAAAAGTACTTTATAATATTGATAAACATTTAATGAAAGAAAAACTATTTGGAGTATTCGATCATAATTTAAATCAAGAAAAGCAATATAGGCTTATGCAAGGTTTTATAAATAGATTTCCAATGCCAGTGTCACGCTATACTGAAAATAAAGAAAATGAAATTGTGAGTTCTGGCCTAGAAATATTAGCTTTTTCTAAAAATTCTGGAATAGGCATGGTCAGATGTCCGAAAACAAAAGATTTATTTATTCTAAACCATCTTGAATATGATGCTGTTACACTAAAGGAAGAGTTCTTAAGGGACAAATCTGAGAATGTAAAGACAGAAATTCCAGTTAATTATTTTCCTAACAATGACATAACTAAGTATCCAATAAACAGATGGCGACCTTATGCATTCTTATTATTCACAAATTTTATAAATGAAGTTTATCAGGATGTACCTTTTGATTATGTTACAAAGAATATTAAATAATTTTGGTATTATAATGTCCCATTTTTCTGCCTGGTTTTAGTTGTTTTTTATTATACAAATGTAATATATAATCTTGATTGTTGATTATTTGTTCTAAATTATTAATTTCTTCACCTATTATATTTGTCATTTCCCATTTTCCATTACATTTAACGTCTTTTACAGGGAGGCCACATATTGTTCTAATCAAAATATCAAATTGACTATTATCGCATCCATCCATGCTCCAGTGAAATGAGTTGTGGGGTCTCGGTGCTATTTCATTGAACAGAATACTGCCGTCTAAAAGCTCAAAAAGTTCAATAGCCAAGATGCCATAAAAGTTTAAATTGCATGATAATTCTTTAGTTTTTAACCTTAAATCATTTTCCATGTTACTATCTACAATTGCCGGTGCAACAGTTCTATTTAAAATACCTTGTTTGTGGTAGTTTTCTGATATTGGGAAAAAACCATCACTATTATTAAAACTTTTAAAGTACATTATAGAAATTTCTCTTTTGAAATTTAATTCTTCTTCCAGCACACATTCAACAGATCCAATTTGTTCCCATACTTCAAACAAATTTGAACCTTCATTAATCCTTACTTGTCCCTTACCGTCATAACCTAAGGAGTTAGTTTTTAATACACCTTTATTACCTAGAGATTTAGAAGCTGTGATTAAATCATCAGAATTCTTAATCAAATACCATTTAGGTGTTTTGAAACCAGATTTAACGGCCATTTCTTTTTCTTTTGATCGGACTTGTGCACATCTAAATGCAATACTGCTAGGAATTACCATTGTTTTTTTGGATAATAATTCAAGGGATTTAGAGGGAATATTTTCAAATTCTGAAGTCGCACATACGACATCATTTGAAAACTCTACTAGCTTGTCAAAATCGTTCCACTCTCCATGGGTTGTTTTACTTACTACTGTTTCTGCTGGATTATCACCTTTTGGGCAATATAAATGGGTTTTGTATCCTGCTCTTGATGCAGATAAAGCGATCATTTTACCTAATTGTCCACCCCCAAGAATACCTATTATGTTTTTATTGCTAGGTAATATTGGAAAATCAATGATATTAGTCATTTGTAGAGGGGCATTTCTGGAACGTTATTTGTTTGATTAGAAAGCCACTTTTTTAATAAAGTGTAAATATTGTCATTTGACAAGCTTAAAATTTTAGCAGCATAAATAGCAGCGTTAATTGCTCCAGCCTTCCCAATAGACATAGTTGCAACGGGGACACCACCGGGCATTTGAACTATTGAAAGAAGACTATCCATTCCTTTTAATGCTGAGCTTTGTATCGGAACACCTATAACAGGCAAATTTGAATGAGAAGCAACCATTCCAGGTAAATGAGCAGCGCCACCGGCGCCAGCAATTATAACTTTAACAGAAGTGTTTTCAGCCTGTTTTGCAAAATCCTGCATTCTGTCAGGAGTTCTATGAGCAGATATAATTTTGGTAATAAATGAGATTTTTAATTGGTTCAATGTTTGTTCTGAAAACTTCATAGTTTCCCAATCACTTTGACTGCCCATTATCAAAGCAACATTAGGTTTTCCTTTGATGTCTTTCATATTAAGCCTCTTAATAGGTCAATATTAGTATATAAAATTAACTTATAAATTATATCTAGCTTTTAAACAGATTAATTCTCATCACTATTAGTTTTTATTGATCCGCCAGCTTTAATAATGGCATTTTCGAGATCATCTTGAGTGCACAAACTCAGTAAAAC
>ARQU01000027.1 GCA_000384615.1 alpha proteobacterium SCGC AAA536-G10
GACTTTCCTATAATATAACCTTTGTTTATGATTTTAGTAAATAACCTAGAAACTGAATTCTTTGGTTGTTCACAATGTTTTGCTTGAGTAATAAATCTATCACTAATTGCAAATTCGCTTAAATAAATCTCTTCAGAGTTTTCAGACTTAAGTTTATAATGTAATATTCCATTTAATAATTTTTTGCCGGTTATAGAATAAACTATATCTAGGTTGTCTTTTTTAAAAATTTTCGTATTTAATTCAATTTCGGCCAACGTCATAACCTTTATAAAAAAATTTTTCAACACCATTTTTTTTACTAGGGAGCGGCCACCTAAAAAGTGAACTTATATTAATAAGTTAAAACTATATGTCTACATATATATTTCACGTTTCGTGAATACATATTGTTGATCTTTACTATTGATTTTATTTTAAATAATATTGTGAGCTCAGATTTTTCCAACTAGCATTTCTGAGTTCACATTCCTTAATTATAATATATATCTTTAGCTATATTTAACTATATTAAATAACTCTAGTCATATTTCAAGTAATCTATTAAAGTATTATGATCTAATCTATATGGAGGATTAGTAATTGGGTATAAAAGGGAATGAGTTTTTAAGAAATAATTTTTTATCCGTTTGGCATCATTTTCTACTATTCGAGATTGAAAGATCTCGAGCGGGAGTCAAAGCTTGGGGCAATGCTAATGGTTATTTAGTTTTTCAAGTAATTGCATGGCATTATGTTGTAATTTTAACAGCAAATTCAGATACTAAGTTTAGAGACGACGCTATAAAATTATGGTTAAAATTCAGTAAATATGGTTTTGAAACTAACACAGTATTAACTTATACTTTAATATCAGAACTAACTTCATTAAGTATTGAAACTGTCAGACGACAAGTAAAAAAATTACAGTCAAATAACTGGGTTTCTTATTCAAAAAAAGAAGGTGTTAAATTCAATCCAAGCGATGAAAACAACAAATTTTTAACAGATAATTTCAATCTTTCAGAAGTTGAAAACTTAGGAAACTTTTTGGATATAATTGAAAAAAGAAGGTCTAATTAAGCTATTAAAAGGAAAAGATTTTGGAAATTATAAATAAAGTTATAGTTGTGACTGGAGGAGCAGGAGGAATTGGGTTAGCCATAGCTAAAGAATTCATAAAAGAAAATCCTAAGATGGTAATTCTGGTAGATATTAGTTTTAAAAATTTTAACTTTAAAGATAAAAAAATTTTATGTGAGCAATGTGATGTTACTAATGAATTAAGTTTTCAAAATTTAATTGATAAAATCAATCTTGATATTGGGTTAATTGATATTTTTTGTTCTAATGCAGGAATACTCTCTTTGGGTAGTGAACAAACATCAAATGAAGATTGGAGTAAAAACTGGAATTTACATGTTATGTCCCATGTTTTTGCAGCAAAGAAACTATTACCTGACATGTTAAAAAGAGGCAGTGGATATTTTGTTAATACTGCATCTGCTGCTGGGTTATTAAGTCATATTGATTCTATAACATATTCTACAACAAAACATGCAGCCATTGGTCTAGCCGAATGGCTGGCAATTACATATGGGAAACAGGGAATTGGTGTATCAATTTTGTGTCCACAGGCTGTTGAAACTGCAATGACAAAAGGACGAGAAAAAGAGGTTTCTGCCCTGGATGGTATGATGAAGCCTGAAGAAGTTGCAATAGACGTTATAAATGCCATTAAAGATGAAGTTTTTTTGATTTCTCCTCATAATGAGGTTGTTGGTTATTTCCAAAACAAAGCTAATAACTATTCAAAGTGGATTGGTGGAATGCAAAAATTAAAAAACAGGCTTAAATCTTAGAAACTAAATTGCATCAGCAATGGCTGAACCACAACTATGAGTATTTGCCTTACCTCCTAAATCACCAGTTCTATAGTCTTCTTTCACAATCATATTTATAGCCCCACAAATTGTTCTTAATAGTTTACTCTTTAACTATTTACATAATTATTTTTTAATCAATTAATATATTTAGTTTTGTGCGAATATATCTCTAAAAAATTTTACTTTTTCAATCCTTCCAAATAAATATGGCTGAGTATCTTTTATCAAGCTTGAAAATGAGTTTGTATTAGATTCTTTTTTGTTAGTATTTATTGCTGTCTTTAATGTCTTATTTTTTTTATTTTTCCAAAACTGGTTCACTTTAATTAAATAGGGTTTATTTTTATCTGGATCTGAAGAGTGATAATGTTTTATGGCCTCATCCCATGAACCATGTTGATTTTTTAATTGTAATAGAAATGATGCTGCATAAGAAACATTTGGCTCAACAGCAAACATATCACTAATTTTTTTAAAATTATTTTTGTGCCACTTTATGTTTATTTGCATACAACCCACATCAAGGTTAAAATCTTTCATTTCAACAGATTTTAGAACATACTTTTGCATTTGTTTTTTATTATCAAAAAAAATACTCTTTCCTGCATGATTTACTGTCCATGGCCAAATTGTATGTTTGTTATTTTTTAATATCCGGCCTGATTCGGTTTTACCAATACCGATAAGAAGATTTTTTGGAATATCCGTATAGTCTTCTATGGTTTTAATGACATTTTCACAGGATTTATTTTTTTTGGGGGAGAATGCATATGTATCTTTTATTATAAAAATAAAAATACTAACAAATATGAAAAAGCTCTTAAATAAAATCATATTATATATTAGCAATCACTGTGCCAGATAAAAAACTATCTCAACTTTTTGTAATCTGGTGTTCTTTTTTCTAGAAAAGCGTCTATGCCTTCCATACTCTCCTTATCACCTTGAGATTTTACCATATAGTCAGTTTCTAATTTAATTTGTTTTGAAAAATCATTACCGTAGGCTGCTCTAGATAATTTTTTAATTCTCGAAATAGAATTTTTGGGAAGATTTTCAAAATTTTTAGATAATTCTACAGCAGTTTCTTTTGCATTACCTTTTTGGGCCAATACATTAACAGCTCCAATGTTATATAGTCTTGATGCGTCAATTTTTCCTCCTATCATTGCCATTTCAGCTAGCATTGGGCGAGGCATTGTTTCAGACAAAAATTTAGTAGCAGCACCATCAGGAGTTAAACCAATTTTAACATACGCTAGTGAAAAAAAACTATATTCGCTCATGACTACTAAATCACATGCCATAGCTAATGAAACACCGGCTCCAGCCGCTCCTCCTTCAATTGCTGCTATAATTGGTTTTGAACAATTATAAATAGATTCGATGGTTCCATTTAACTGATTTAAAGTTTGGTACCTCTCTGGTTCAGTCATTGATCTTCTTGTTTTTAAAGCATTCAGATCACCACCTGCACAAAAAAAATCCCCATTACCTGTAATGACAACAGAACAAACATTTTTATCTTCCTCTGCTATTTTTATAGCTGACTGAAATTCGTCATGAAATCCCTTGATCATTGAGTTTCTTTTTGATGGATTATTCAAGGTAATAATCAAAGTATTACCAATTATTTTATTTTCAATTATAGACATTTAATTCCTATGTTGTAATTTATTGTGAGATTGAAATTATATATTTACTAATTCATTCTTTAAGAAAGTTAAATAAATTGCAAACATATTATGAATAATGAAAAATCACTTAAACTGATCATGAGTGCTGCACTAGCAGCCGCTAAACCAAAAGATAAATTTAAAAAAGTTCCAACTAGACCTGAAGGAAAACTTATAGTTATTGGTGCAGGAAAAGCTGCAGCCAGTATGGCAAGAGAGTTTGAAAATAATTATGAAGGACCAATTGAAGGCCTAGTAATAACAAGATATGGGCATCGCACAAAAACAAAATTTGTAAAAGTAATTGAGGCCGCACATCCAGAACCAGATGCAAATGGTTTACTTGCTTCAAAAAGAATCTTTAATATAGCTACGAATTCATCTGAGAAGGATCATGTTGTTTTTCTTATTTCTGGAGGAGCTTCATCTTTATTAACATTACCTTTAAATGGTATAAGTTTTGAAGAAAAACAAAGAATAAATAAAGAACTTTTAATGAGTGGTGCCCCAATCGATGAAATGAATATTGTAAGACGATCTCTATCTCAATTAAAAGGTGGACGTCTTGCTAAAGCAATTTTTCCGGCACAACTCACTACCTATATGATATCAGATATTCCAGGAGATGATCCCGCCTACATTGGCTCTGGTCCTACAATACAAGCAAATGGCTCAAATCAAGATTCAATAGCTATATTAGAAAATTACAAAATAGCTATAAGTGATAAAATTAAAAAAATTATTTATAAAAATACATTGCCCCAATTAATAAAATCACCTCAGCACATGCTTGCCAATCCAATAATGGCCCTCAAAAGCGCAGCTTGTGTTGCAGAAAAAGAAGGTTATATTCCTATAATTTTATCTGACAGCCTTGAAGGTGAGGCTAAAATTGAAGGTAAAAAAATGGCTGAATTAGCGATAAAGATAAGTAATGAAAAAAAGTATAAAAATATTAGTTTAAGCAAACCAATTTTACTTTTATCTGGAGGAGAAACTACGGTAAAGGTCACAGGAAACGGTAAAGGAGGTAGAAATACTGAATTTATGTTATCGATGGCAATAACCCTTGATAAAGCAAAAAATATAAGTGCCCTAGCAGTTGATACCGACGGAATAGACGGTATTGAAGATAATGCTGGAGCTTATATTTCAGATGAAACGCTGAAAAAAGCAATTTTTAAAAAAGTTAATCCACAAACTTATTTGAACAAAAATGATTCATATTCATTTTTTAAAAAAATTAATGATTTAATTTTCACTTCACCAACTCTAACAAATGTTAATGATTTCAGAGCTGTATTAATCAACCCTTAAATTAGATTATGCTGTAGGTATTGTTTTTGAAAATCCTGGCAGACTGGAAGCAACATAATCAAACCATTTTTGTAATTGTGGCCTGCCTGTTTGCCACTCTTGAACATTTCTAAATGACATATAGCCCAATGCAACACCAAGCCCAATATTAGCAGCGTCAAATCCGCTTGGTTTAGTCCAATTAATAATATCTTTTTCTAAAAAATCTAATGTTCTTTCAATTTTACCCAATTGTAATTCTAACCATACTTTGGAGGGAATCTCTCCTCCCGAATACCTATCTGAGTATACTACTAAAAGTGATGCATCTATAAGACCTTCAGCAAGAGCTGATCTACTTAAAACGACATCTCTTTCAGGTCCATCCATAGGTATCAAACCACCACCAATTCTATTGAAATAATCAATAATCACTCTGCTATCGAATAAAAAAAAGCCATCTGGCTTTTGCAAAACAGGAATTTTTCCAAGAGGGTTTTGACTTCTAAGTAAATTATCGTCTTGAAAGTCGGCTGTTATAAGTTCTATTCGTCCGTCAATTCCAGCGCTATAAGCCGATAATAATACTTTACGTACATACGGAGAAGCCGAGCTAAAAGTCAATTTATACATATTCACCTCAATAAAATTTATTTATTATTAATTCTACGATATTATTAAACCAAATAATTTGATTTAATAATATTTAATTTTTAAGAAGATTTAAATGAAATATATAATAGTCACACAAACTTATCCCCCAAGAATTGGAGGAATGCAAAATGTAATGATCTCAATAAGTAAAAGTCTCTCATATATAGAAGACACACATGTTTTTCCAGATCACTTTTTATCCAAAAAAAATCTTTATATAGACTCAAAGATTAACATTCATAATAATTTTTCTCCAAAAATATTTAGACCTTTTATAAAAAAGTATTTAGTTAATAAAATTTATAAAGATAATGATGTTGTTATTTGTGATAGCTGGAAATCTGTTAAAGCTGTACCTTCAAAAGTAAAAAAAATATTTGTCTTGGCTCACGGACAAGAGTTTTTATCCACTAATAAGAAGTATTATCTAATCAAAAAATCATTAGACAGAGCTAGTTGTATTATTTGCAGCTCAAGGTACACAAAAAATTTAATTAAAGAATTTAAAGTTACGAATACTCCAAAAATAGTAATACCACCAACATATTCAGTTGAAGTTCCATCTGAAAAAAAATACAAAATTTAGAACAAAATCAGAATTAGTATCACTTTTAACAATATGTAGGTTAGAAGAGAGAAAGGGAATTATTCCAGTTTTGAAATGTTTGTCAGAATTAAATAGTAATAATTTTTTAAAACCTTTCTTATGGAATATTTGTGGTGAAGGGCCACAAAAAAATAAGATTAAAAACTTAATAAAAGGACTTGGGCTATCAGAACAAGTAAAATTAATCGGGGAAATATCAAGAGACTCAAAAGTTGATTTTATAAAAAAAAGCGATCTTTTTATTATGCCGTCATATAAAGTTAAGAATTCTATAGAAGGTTTTGGAATTTCTTACATTGAAGCTGCTGCTTATGGTATTCCATCAATTGCTGGTATTGAAGGTGGAGTAGTAGACGCTGTAAATCATTCAAGATCTGGATGGTGTGTAAACCCTTTAAGTCTAAAAGAACTGTCAGACACTCTTATGGAAGCTATTAATAATGAAAAGAAAAGAAAAGAATACGGCTCACAAGCAAAGAAACAGTTTATACATTACTTTTCAGGAGAAAAAGTTTTCAGGAAACTCATAAACACCATTAGCATTTAAGTTCAAATTATAAATTTCCTCAGCTTTGTTGGTTTCTAAATTTCCATAGTAATGTGGAAACAGTTCTTCATTACGAGATATTTCCCATTTAAGTTTATCTTCTATTTTTATAATCCTAAAACAAATTATAAGAAGATTTTCTTGTCCTTTAAAATGTTTTACAACTGTTTCCGTTAATTGTTCTTTGGTAGATAAATGTATAAAACCATCTCTATTATCAACTTCTGATCCAGTATAAATTTTTTCTATTATTGCTTTATTCCAATCATTCTTAGAGCAAATTTTATAAACAAAGCTCATTAAATATTGTTATTTTCAAACATAAATTCTTTAATTATTTTTATTAAATTTTCAGGTTCATCTTCTTGTGAATAGTGACCTGCATTTGGCATTTCGATAACTTTTGAATTAGGAAAAAGAGATTTGAAATCTCTTATAGCATAATCTGGTTCAATAGCTCTATCTTGCATTCCATAAGCCAAAACAGCTGGTTTAGAACATAGTGACTTTAAATCTCCTTGTTTTATACCCTCAATGACATATGGAACTATCCTATTTAATAAAGCATCTAGTGGAAAGTTTATAGCCCCTTTACAACTTGCTCGATCAGGAAATTGTGAAGAGTAAGCTTCAATCCAAGTTTTGTTTATAACATGATTATTTGTAAAATTTGGAATTTTCATAACTGATAATAATGTTGAACTCAATTCACCTAAAATACCTTCTAATGTTTCAGCTTCATAATGTTTTTTTATCCATTGAAACCAAGGTGATAAATTTTTAGGTCTTTCTTCTTTACTATAACCAAATAAAGTATTTATTAAAACGAAACCCGTAACCTTATCAATGTTTCTGATTGAATAAGCACCTGTGATCGGACCACCCCAATCTTGGCCAACAAATGTTATATCACTTAAACCTAAAGATTCTATTAATCTACTTAGATTTTCAACATGTGTCTTAAGAGTGTAGTCTTTATCTTGAGGTGTTTCTGATTTGCCAAAGCCCATCATATCTGGAACTATAATACGATACTTATCTGATAGTTCTGGAATAAATTTTCTATAAATATAACCCCAAGTTGGTTCTCCATGTAGCATAATAATAGGCTTTGCCTCTTTGGGTCCTTCATCTACGTAATGTTGTAAAAAACCATTGCCATTGAAAAAGTTAGGATTAAAGGGCCATGTGCCATCAAAGGTTTCTGATGCAGTTATCATTCTTAAAGTCTCCGAATAAAATATTACATTTCAGTACTTGCTGCTTCTTTTTCATAAGTAAAAGTACAAACACCAACAAAGTTATTTTCTTTAAAAACCAAACTTCCTTTTAAATCTGCAATAATATTAATGTAATTATTTTCAAAGTTTTTTAATGCATCTGGATTTTCAAATTTTATTGAAACATTCAAATCACCAGATTGACTTATAAAAATATTAAGACCAATGATATTATATTCAGAGATTTTAGAGCCAAACTTTTCTGAACAAAAAGAAGCTGCTAGTTTAGCTTCACTTACGGATGTGAATTTAAAATTTAAAATTTTTCCAAACATCTTTAACTTTCTATCTTACTAAGCATGTCCATTAATTCATCTTCATCCTCAGATAGATTTTTAATTCTTTTCAAAGTTCCAATATTCATATTTAACTGTTCTTGTAGTTTCATCCCATATTTAGAAATATAAATATCACCTTCGTTACTTTCTCCAATACCAAGCTTAATGATTAATTTTTTTTCTTCACTTGTAATTACATCATTTATTAAAAATTTTAATATTGATATAGCATTATGAAGACTTAGATTTGCAAAATTATACATTAATTTATGCATTATATTTATTGTAGTTTCTGCAGTACTTTTTCTTTGAGCAACTTGAACTTCTAATTGATATGCTAACTTTTGGGCTAAACTTATTAACAAGTCAATCTTATGTTTTGATAGCTTTCTTACTCTATTATCACTTACACACAATGTTCCTAATATATATCCATCTGAAGTAATAATTGGAAATGCTGCATAAAACTTAACACCAATTTCTGTAACTGCTGGATGCAACATAAATCGCTTATCTTTAGTCATATCATTAATTATAAGCGGATTAGTTTTCTCCAAAGCATATTGACATAAAGTTTGTTTTCTTGGCATCTCAATTGGAACTTCATCAGGAAATCCATCTCTAGCAAGGACGAACTGTCTATCAGCATCAATGACTCCTGTCCAACTTACTGGACATCCTGTAATTTCTTTGGCTAAAAGACAATAAACGTCATAAAGTTCTGTTGAATTTGTATCTAGTACACCTGTTCGGACTACAGCTTGTACTCTTTTACTATCATTTTTTGGAATATTAGCAGGTTTAAATGTCATTTTTTTTCTTCTAGTTTTTTAGATTATATAACACCAATCTAATAGAAACAATGAACATATTCATTAAAAATTAGATTTAGTAAAATTCAAAAATAAAAAAATAGCCATAGCTT
>ARQU01000028.1 GCA_000384615.1 alpha proteobacterium SCGC AAA536-G10
CCTAATCAACATTGGTCAATGGTCAGGGGGTGGTCTGCCCATTGACCGTAGTCCATGCACCATGGACCAGGGTTCAAGGATGGGTTGGTGGAGTTGGTTAGGAATTGTTTTGATCTTTTAAATAATTTATCAAACTATCATTATTTCTAGATAACAACACCTTATCAATAATTTTAATACTCTCTGATGGGAATTTTTGAAAATATTCACCTAAATAATAAGGAAAGTACTTTAAATCCCAACGTGTTAAATAAGGGTAAGTTTTTACAGAAAATCTAATTCTATATTTGTTTCTCAATGTAATAAATTTCCAATTATTTTGTTCATAATCACGATCCCATTTCCACCAATATTGAGAATCGTGACTTGGGTTGTTTTTTTCACTTATTTCAAATTTATCAATCCTATAATAAATCGACTTAAACTTATTATTTAACTTCTTGATATCATCATTATATAATCTTCTAAAACTTTTATAAAAATTAGATGTGAATTTGTCTAAATAATCCTCTAAAGACCAATAAAAACTGCTTTCTTCATTATTAAAACTTCCCATAAATTCTTCATCATTTTCATATTCTCGAATGGAATTATTTAAATCTTTTAATATTTGTTCAGATTTGTATATCTGATCTTTAAAATGTTTTTTTTTAAAAAAAAATGCTTTTGATAATTTCCAATTCAATTCTTTTAAATGTAAACTATAGTCGTTTAAACTTAATACACATCCCCTATATTTCTGGTAACGTTGAATTAATTCTGTATTGATTTCAATTGTATCTACATCTAAATTTTTTAAAAAATCTAGAACTTCTTTTTCAAGCTCATAAAATCGGTCATTGAAACTGGGAATTGAATCTCTAAGCTCTAAAAGCTGTCTATCGCTTAAAGTTTGGTAATAACGCTCTTCAAAATCATACATTAAGTTTTATCTCATTTATATTTATTCATATAAAATCATAAACTTAAACTAAAAGGAAATAATTATAGCTAATAAAAGATAACTTTACATTACCCTAAGTACGGTCATAGATGGGCGTTAGTTCGTGGTTCTTGATTATTTAATAATGTTGCCTTGAATTTACCTTTACCTTTAATATTAATGTTGATTACACTGTAAGTATGTCAATTAAAACACCTCCAACTAAACAAGACGTCAAGAAGGACAATATCACCAAGTATGAAGGTGAAAGTAAAGATGATGGCACTCCACTTGGTCATGGCACTTATACTTTTAGTGATGGAGATAAATATATAGGTGAATATCAACATGGTGAAAAACATGGTCAAGGCACTTACATTTATAATTATGGAGATAAGTATGTAGGTGGTTTTAAATATGGTTTACGTCATGGTCAAGGTACTCATACTCATTCTACTGGTGACAAATATATAGGTGATTTTGAAAATGACTGTAGGACTGGAAAAGGGACTTATATATGGGCAAATGGAGATAAATACGTAGGTGATTTCATAGATGATGAATCTAATGGATATGGTACGTTTGTCTGGTCAGATGGCGATCACTACATTGGTGAATTTAAAAATGGTCAGTTGAATGGACAAGGTACTTATACTTTTGATTATGGAGATAAATATGTAGGTGGATTTAAAGATGGCCTACGTCATGGTCAAGGTACTTACACCTATGCAGACGGAACCGTAAAAAAAGGTTTTTGGAAAAATAATTTAAGATTACTAACCTAAACCTAATTATACTTAAAACGCGCTTAAGGAAATAGTATTATTAGTCAGTGAATCTTGGTTGTTAAATAGCCTTGCCTTGAATTAACCTTTTTATTTACAAATTTAGAACTAAGTTTTCTATATAATAATTAATACAAAAGAAATAAGTTTTTCATTTATAAACCTCCTAAAGGCATTAGCTGTTCATAGAGCTAATGCCTTAAATCTTTGAGACAACCTTCAAAATCATAAAATATTTGGAATAAAGCTTGGCAAAGACAGTCCCATGTACCCAGCTTCTATGATGGGTTGGTGAATTGAGCAAGATATTATTTTGTTTACCTCTAAAAAAAAATCCTATTAAATTTAATAATGGAGCAAAATAAAGAACAAAGACAAATAGAATTACTTAAGATACTTGCTAAAGGGTGCAAGAAGTATCCTGCTTACAGAGCTACAAGAAAAGCAACTGAACGATGTGAAGAGAGTGTGGTTGTATGGGCAAGCAAGACTTGAAATTAACGCATTAGAAGAGTCCTGAGGTCAAGTTATGAAGCTACTAATAACAATAATCACAATGATGTTTATAAGTTTTGGGGCTTATGCATTTAATATTGGCGATATGTATAAGTATTGTAAGCCCTATCAAAGTAATGGCTTTGATTATAATGAATTAACTGAAAACCAACAAATTAAAGCTTTACAATGTCTGTCCTCGTTAAAGTTTATGTTTAATATAGGAAGCAAGACTTGTGTTTACTTACAGTCTTTTTATAACAGTGAAAAAAAGTTTCTAGAGATCTAGCTAAAAAGTTAAGTTACCTTAGTGTAGGACTTGCAAATTCATCAGACTGGCGAAGAAACAGAAATGCAGTAATAACCAGCTTTAATAATTTTGCGGAGGGCAATCCACAATTATGGACCGAAGATATTACATTACATCATGATAAATTTATTTCAAAAAAATTTCCTTGTTTTATACCAATACCCTTGAATTAAAAATATCATTAAAACACCTATAAAAGGAAATAACTATAGTTAATAAACACTACTAAAGCTAACTGTCTATCGTCAATGGTGCAGTGACCATCGCCAATATACCACCCTATTCTTACTTAGATACCACTCTTAATGTCTTCTATTTTCATTTGGGTTGTGTTTATTAAATATTTTTTCATTTGTTCATATGTTCACCCCCTCTACGAGGGGTGAACATGAACATATCCTTTTAAGGTAGTGTTCAATTCTGAACATTCGCAAAGCCATGGATACCAATGGTTACAGAAAACCAACCATGATTATGAACAAAACTGAACATTTACCTGAACATCGTATGTTCAAAATGGTGGTTCAAGATCTAGCTCTAATGGTTCTTTAAATTCATTAGGCCAAATTTCATAAAGTATGACATCTCCTTCATTGGTTACTTCGTACTTTTTTGTGATTAGTTTTTCTTTAAGTAAGCTCATCCTATCTGCTGCAACTGTACCTATGGCTATATTAAATTTTTCAGCAATTTTTCTAATACTCATCTTTGTTTCATTTTCATTCTTTTTCAAATGTTTGAGTATTTGAAACTTTCTATCTGGTAATTTATCAGTGGTACTTGATAGAAGCTTTAGTTTTCCTTCTTGGTTGTTAGAGAGTGATAATTTGCCTGTGGAAGGTTTAGGTGTTTTTAGCCTTATCTTTTCAAAAGAAAAATTAAAAACAGCCCCATCATAAATATCTTTATCGTTTTCTTTTGGTGGATCAAGTTTAATAACAAAGTCCATAGGAACCTCAATAATTGAGGCTCCTCTCTGTTGACCGCTTTTACCTGAATGATGGACAATGATCACTGTATATTGTTTATGTCTTAAAGATACCAACCAGTCCAATAATTGTTGAGCTTCGTTGTTATCGTTCTCGTTAACTCCTCTTCTTAACGTAGATAAATTGTCAAGGATCAAGATTTGAGGTCTGCTTTTTTCTTGTTCAAGTTTTTCAAGGACATTGTCAATTGCCAATTGTTCATTAACATCATCAAGACAAATTGGTTTGCCATCTCTATACAACATTTCGGATGAAAGAATGAATAAGTTGTCTAAGTAATGGTCTGCTAAGTTGTCAAACCTTTCTTTGATTTCAACTTTCGCCATCTCTCCATCAACATAGAGAACTGACCGTTTTTCATGTATTTCCCAACCTAAAAAAGTTGGATCTCCATTGGCTATGGCAACTGCCATAGCCATACAAAACCATGATTTTCCAACGCCTCTATTAGCGTAAACCATACCAAAACTATCTTCAGGCATCCACTCACCCAGAACGAACTTTCTTTTTGGTATATCTTCTTTTGAAAGTTCCTTTTGAGTGATGATGTAAGGACTTAAGTCTCTGAATTGTTCTTTCTTTAACTCCTCATTAGTTGCAATAATCTTTTTTAACTCTGAGGAAATATCCATTATCTACCCTCCCTTTTCGAAATGGAACATACAATGCGATATAGCTCTCTATCTTCTATTGGAGGGTTACAGCATCTTTGATTAATATGTCGCATTATTTGTAACACTTGGTCAGAAGAATATTTTCGAATTAAATAACCACATCTTCTAGTAAGCTCGTTATTTCTACTCCCTTCAAATATTGTACTATTTATTTCTTTACCTAATTGACTTTTTCTTGGTTGTTTCAATCTAGATTTCTTGTTCAAATACTTTTGTTCAAACAAAATTCTATTTTTTATTATGATTGGAAGTTTTGCTAATCCCTTTTTAGGATCAAACCAATCAGTTTCCCATTTATATGAACCCCTGACTGACTGACTTGGAGGAGCAATCACGTAACCGCCGTGTCCTCTAACATCAACACCAATAGCTAGTTTTGAAACAGAATTTGGTAACTCTTCATTCCCACTGTTGAAGTATAAATGGAAGCCCCCAGAAGGTGTATGCGCTCCTGCAGTTGTAGGTATTTTGAAGCCTTCAGCAATAAAGTTGTGTACACCATTGTAGTATTCTCTAATATCAAAATCTATAACAGTGATTCCATTTATTGGGCCTGTTGGCACAGCAACCATCGCATCAGGAAAAGGAGAAAAAAGACTATTTATAATGGTCTTGTTATTAGATGCTTTTTTTTGCCACTCAGTTATGAGTGGTTTTTTATTGTCTGGGTCTGCAGGAAAAACCTTCCATCCCCAGAGTTTAGCAACCAGTTGAGCATCAAACATGTTATGACCCTCTTTAATATTGTTTTTAGTATTAAAAGAAATTGGATATGAATCATTCATTATTTCCTCCTTCATTTAAAAACCATTCTTTTACTGATAGTTCATCAAAAAGAGGCTCTCTTCCAGATGCTTTAAGTGGTTCAGGAAAATTTCTATTTTTTATCCAGTTTTTAAGTGTGTCTCGGCTTACACCGATCTGTTTACAAATTTCTCTTCGAGAAATAATTTTAAGTGAATTAGTCAAAGTTATCTCCTTTGAAATAAAAGGTTACAATTATTTTATGAAGCGTCGCTTTGATGAGAACTGGCAGCATACGTAGACCAGTTTTAGCATGGTTTTAATCGGACCATGTAACCACACAAATGCATTCTCATTCATTTGCTTTAATAAGAATGCCGCAACATATCTAATGTTGTAAAGTGCATTTATTAAATTTTTTAATTATTTTTTTTAAGTTATTGAAATGATTAAAGACTTTAAACAAAATTAACAATCCCTCAAAGCCTTCATGAACCAAGAACCACGGACCAATGCCCATCTATGACCGTACTAAAAGGTTATGGAAAGTTATGTTTATTAGCTTTAATTTAAACAATATCAGAGTTTAAAAATTTAGAAAAAGGATTGTCGTTGATATTAAAATGTTTCCTTAAAACAAATTCATATAGGGACCTATAATCAACTTTATAATTAATATTATTATTCCACAAATTACTTAAATCGTCATACTGACCTGTGATACCTCCTTCAATACTTCCACCTAAAATAAAATGGGGAGCTGCCATACCATGGTCAGTACCTCTAGATCCATTTTCATTAGCTCTTCTTCCAAATTCAGAATAAGTCATAATAAGAGTATCCTTCCAAACTCCAATATCCTTAAGAGCATTTATTGTAGATGAAAGAGAGGTATCTAAATCTCTTAATAAATTTCTATGAGTGTTTGATTGATTATTATGCGTATCAAAACTGCCTAGTGCTACTTTGTAAACAGGAATATATACATCAGAAGCAATTAAATTACATACATTGGTTAATTGTTTACCTAATTGACCACCTCCAAACGAGTATTTGTTTTTAACTTTACTAAATTTATTAGTTAAGGTTATTAATAAACTTGAGTTTTCTTTTCTTTTTTTTATTATTTCATTTAATAATCCAAAGCTTTTTCTTGTATCTACTGGAACAACAGTGTCTCTAATTTCAATTTCCTCTGGCTCTAAACCTATAGCGGTTGGTCCTAAAAACCCATTTTGTCCACCTCTGAAAATTGAATTTGAGTTATCCAAAAACATACCTTTTGCATCTGTAGATAATTTGTTACTATATTTGTTTAAAGAGTCTACAAGCCACCCATTTCTATATTGTTTTTTGCCGTCTCCACCTGTTTCCCATATATCAATTGATCTAAAATGTGATAAAATAGCGTGGGGATATCCTAAATTTTGAACGATCTTAACGTTTCCATTTTCATATGTTTTAGCAATATTTTTTAAACTATAATGAAGTCCGTTATCTTCAGAAATTGTCAGTATTTTATTTTTTTTTATTCCAATATTTGGCCTTAATCGATAATAGTATTTCTGATTTAATGGAATAACTGTATTAAGCCCATCATTAGCTCCTTGAAGTTCAACTAAAATTAAAATTTTTCTATTTAATTTTGACCAAACAAGGGAAGGAAATCCTGAGAAAAGAAAAGTATAACCTGCTAAAGATAAAAACTCCCTTCTACCTTGAATCATTTTAATTGGTATCCTTCGTGACTTAATATATTTATGTAATCCTCATTATTAAAACTTAAATCTAAATCAGGTAGTAAAATTTCAGACAACTTTAAATCAATATTATGAATTTTGTTAGTATCAAAGTGAGTATCAAATGTTTTGATGCTGTGCATTTCGTAATAATTTAGTCCGTATCTTTCAATTCCACACTTAAATCCATTATCGTTTTGTGATAAATTATAGGAGTTAGCAGGATATGAAAATATTTTTGTAGAGTGTTTTTTTGAGTTTTTGTTGAGAATTTTTTTAACTTCTTTAACTCTTTCACTTAAAAATTTTTTAGCTGCCGAATTAGTCTGAAGTCTAGTATAATATTTATCTTTTTCTAGAACATGTTCCATTGACAAAAGAAGATGATATAATAGTTTTTTAGTAATACTATTTTGTTTATTAAATCTTTTCATTTTGGGACCTATTGGGAAAGAACTTGAGATATGTCTGGTCGCTCTATATTCTGAAAAAGAACCTGCATCCCAGTTACTAATAATTTCAGGATAACTATAGCCATGAAAAAATTTAAACCTGTTGAATTGTTTATAGCTTTTATTACTATTTTTATCTGTACCAAACTCTATCTCAATGCCTTTCCATTTTTTCCCCATAAATTGCACATTATAAAAAAATGTTTTTAAGCCAGCAGAATTTCTAGTTTCAAAATCATCTGGTATATAACCTAATAAAATTGTTTCAACTACAAACTGTTCTTTGCTACTTTTATCAAAAAAAGCCTTTAAATCATTATTATATTTATCACTTTCTTCATCACCAAATAATTTCGCATCCATTATATTTTCTTCTTTATTAAAAATATTTTGAAAAGCTGACGAAATATGCTTTATTCTTGAATTCAATTTTTGTCCACTTAGCCAATCCTTACCTACTGACCAGCCCGCAATATTTGGAGGGTTAAATAATTTTTGTCCTGATGTCTCCATTAATTCAATTAAATTATAATGACTTTTAACATCTTTGCCAGACACGTTAAGTGTTCTAGCTGTACCGTAAAATAATTCAAGGGGTGATTTAACAAGCGATAGTTTATTATTCCAAAAACTTTTAAGCATTAATACGCCTCTAAGCATTTCTGAAATTTGATAATCATGCTTTCTAAAATAAGACACTAAAAATGATAAATCTTGAGTATTAGGTTTTTTTAAATCCACATATTCTTGGTAAAATTTTAAGGCAATATACTCACCAAAAGATGGATGGTTAGTTAAAATTTTAAAAAACTCTTCATCATTTTTATATTTTTTTCCAAAGGCTGTATAAGTTTCAGCTGATTGTTTGTATTGGTATAATTTGTATTGTTCCGTAATATGATTTATAGAGTTTCCAGACAGATGCTTTGCAAAATTTTTTATGTCATTTTCAGTATAATTACCTTCGCCCAAACTAAATAATTCAAAAAATTCTCTGGCTAAATTTTCATTTGGATTTCGAGCAAAGCTTTTTTCATTGTTCAAGTATACTATCATTGCGGGATCTCTAATAATATTCTTAAGGAAGCTCACAAAGTTTTTGTTGGTATTATTTCTTATTATTTTTAGATGAGTATAAAAGGAATGTTTTTGTTTATACATGTTAAAATTAACTGAAAAATGATTAAGCCAGAAAATAGCTAATCTCTCATATTGCGGTGTTTTGCTTGATACTAATTTTTCTAGCCACGTTGTCTTTAGGGATAAAAGAAAGGATTGATCATCGCAATTAATACGATGAGCTTTTATTCCACGTTGCATAAAACTTGTAGGAATTGCTTCATTAGTCCACCTAGGCCATATAGTATTGTCTTTGTATTTACTTAAGTTTAAAACAATGTCGTTTATGGCTTCTCGCCTTGACTTGCCTATATGTAGTTTAATTCTATCAACTGGTGCTCCAAACCCAATTCTTTTCTCTAGCCTAATTGCCTCTTTTTTTGTTATAATTTTATCTAAGTGACTATCCTCAAATTTGTTCAAATCAAAAATAAGATCTTCTCTAATTTTAGGCTTTGTGGTTGATAATGATTTACTACTGGTTATTATTCCACCTTTAAAAGTGGTTTTAGCAAAGACATAATTGATAGAATAGGTAGAGGACTGAATTATTATAAACAAATAAAATAAAACTTTAATCACAATAATATTCTCCTATATATAAGCATACTATTATCATAAAAACTTATTGTAAAGATTGTATCAATGAGACATTTTAGGATAATAAATACATCCCACCATCTCCACCAACCCATCCTTGAACCCTGGTCCATGGTGCATGGACTACGGTCAATGGGCAGACCACCC
>ARQU01000029.1 GCA_000384615.1 alpha proteobacterium SCGC AAA536-G10
GATGTGTGAGCAAAAAACCATTCTTTAGGTGCTTTATTGATAACAGATTCTGGAATAGGATATCTTTGAGCTAACCAAAACCAATGATAATAACCCATTGCAAAATCCATATTAGTTCTTTCAAAATGCTCAATAGTGGGAATAATATCTAACAATATCATTTTTAAAACTTTATCTGGGAAATCTAAAGCTAAACGATGAGCTATTCTAGCTCCCCGGTCATGCGCAATTATATAAAATGAAGTAAAACCTAATAATTTCATAAACTCTATTAAGTCCTTGGCCATACTAATTTTTGAGAACTGTTTGTGGTTTTCTGATGAATGAGGTTTGAATGATTTACCATAACCAGGAATATCAGGACAAATTACAGTAAAGTTTTCTGAAACTGATGGTGCTACTTTATGCCACATTGCATGTGTTTGTGGATTACCATGTAACATTAATAGCGGTTGGCCACTTCCAGCTCTTCTGTATCTAATTGCACCTTTTTTTAATTCAGAAAAAGATATTTTGAAGTCATTAAAAAAATCCATAAATTTTATATTATCCAATCTATTGGTATAATTGTAACAGTTATGCATTAGATACTGAAATGCAGACGTGATTATTATTTTGATATAAGTATAAGATACTATAATAAAATGACAGATTAATAAATTCCAAATTTGACTCTTATTATTATTTATATATTCTGATTAAATCAAAGATTTAAAATTATTTTAGGTATTTAGACTTGAAGTTAATAAATTTAAAATTACTCAAATTTATTGTAATTATTATTTTTTTTATCAAGCCCTGTGTCGTTTTGGGTAATGATGTTGAAAAATTTGCTAACAAACTTTTTAATCATTATGAGTATGATGATAAAATAAATAAATATTTGAAATCATTTTTATCATTTGGAAATTCAAAAGGAAACACATCATCAGAAACAAAAAAAGATTATTCAAGTAGCAATACAAAAAGTTCAAAACATACTTTTAAAATTAAATCCAAAAATAAAATGATTTATAATTTTGGAAATGGACAGTCATTACAAATCAATCCTTCAAATATCGACGATAAAATTATTTATAATAGAACTCCGTTTTCATACTTTGAATTTAAAAAGGAATCTATTTTATATGGCATCAGTATTGATTTTTAGTGAAATAATTCAATAAATATATTAGAAACTAAACCACAAGTAAAATTTAGAATTTTTTTAAAGGCTACAATGATTAACTGGTGGGACATTAAATTTGGAGAGAATGAACTTAATAAAATGATAAGTTCATTTAAAAATAAAAATTTAAGTCAAGGAATTGTAACTAAGGAATTTGAAGAATTAATCTGTCAATATCTAAATGTAAAGTATACTATTGCTGTGTCCAGCGGGAGTTCAGCACTTCTTCTAGCTTTAATGTCCCTTAATATTGGAACTGACGATGAAGTTATAATACCTAATCGAACCTGGATTGCTACTGCCCATGCAATACATTTATTAGGAGCAAAAGTAATTCCTGTAGATGTTCAAGAAGATAAACCAATTATTGATATTTATAAATTAAAAAAAGCTATAACTTTAAAAACAAAGGTGATTATACTTGTCCATATGAATGGACGAGGCAGTGACATACAAGAAGTTAGAAGTATAGCAAAAAAATCAAATATAAAAGTTGTTGAAGACTCGGCTCAAGCAATAGGATCTAAAAATAAATTTGGTTTTCTTGGAACACAATCTGATATAGGTTGCTTTTCATTATCTGTCGCCAAAACAATCTCAAGTGGTCAAGGAGGGTTTATTGTTACAAATAATAAAAAGTTATCAAATAAAATTAGGGCTATGCGAACACATGGTTTAGAAAACGTTAAGGATCCTAAAAAATGGATGATGCCAGGGTTCAACTTTAGATATACAGATATTCAAGCTTCTATTGCTATAGAGCAATTGAAACAAATTGACAAGAGAATTAGCTCTTTGCGTGATTTATATAAAGTTTATCAAGAAGGCTTAAAAGACACTCCTTTTATTGAGATTCCTGTTGAAATTAAGCAGGGTGAAGTTCCTGTTTATATTGAGTATCTCGTACCTAACAAACGATCATCCTGGATAAACTATCTTTTACAAGCAGGGGTGGAAACCAGACCATTTTATCCAGATATAGATAGTGCTCATTACTTTAGTTGTGAGAAGAAGAAAATGGTCAATTCAAGAAAATATGCTAAACGAGGTATATATTTACCAGGAGGTCCAAACCAATCTGTTGAGAATGCACTTAAGGTCATTAATATCATAAAGAGAAAACTTTGAAATATATTATATTAGGCACTAGTCAATTTGCTTTAAGATTGTGCGAAGCTATAAAAGATAATGGTTCGGATGTTGTAATGATTATTTCTCTCATTGCTGACAACTTACCTGAAAACTCATTTGATTTTAAAGATTTTTGTAGATTTAATAAGATTAAATTGTTTTTGACTCAAGATATAAATAACAAAGAAACAGAGCAAGTTATAAAATCATTAAATCCTGACTTTCTAGTTGTGGCCTGGCCTAAGATTTTAGATGAGAAAATACTAAAAATACCTAAATTTTTTACAATTGGAACCCATCCTACAAAATTACCTTTTAACAAGGGTAGACACCCAGTACATTGGTCAATAGTTCTTGGTTTAAAATTTAATTATTTGTCATTTTTCCGTATGGATACTGAAATTGATTCGGGCCGTATTTTACTACAAAAAAAATATACTATTAATAAGTTTCCAATTTCTGAAGTAATGAAAAACCTTGAGGAAACGGCATATTTAGGAATGTACAAATTATGTAAAATTTTGCAAAATGACCCTAGTTACAAAGGCAAGCAGAATAATAAAAAAATTGATAATTTTTGGCGTAAAAGAAACATCCATGATATAACTCTAGATCCAAGAATGTCTGGAAAAATTTTTATAAATACAGTTAAGTCTTTTTCTCCTCCTTATTCAGGATCTATTTTGTTAACAAGTTCTGTTAGTTCATTTATAATTGATAATGCAAAAGAGATTGAAAAATTTAAAAGACCAACAAGATGGGAGAACAGATAGTATGGATATATTTTTAAAATTAATGAAAAAGAAATTACCTTAAAAGTATCAGATACCGTTTTATTACTTACTTATAATAATGTAGGTAATCAAGATATAAAATATTTAAAGGGATATAAAATTATGCCGCCTTCCTTTTATTATGAAAAAATGCAAAAGTAAAAGGTAGGACAATACAGTCTAAATTTTATTGCTAAGTAATTTTAGAAAAGTTTTGTTTTTTGATTTTATTGAATAATGGTGACCTCGACAGGACTCGAACCTGTTGCCTCAAGATTAGGAATCTTGCGCTCTATCCAGATGAGCTACGAGGCCACTTGCTTTAGTTAATATCATATAAATCTTTATTATCAATAGTTACATTACTCAAAATAATTGTGGTGACTTGATAACAAAAATCAATATTATAAATATTAAATAATTATAGGAATTATACACATGAGTATTGATTTGGAACTTAAGGATAAAGTAGCTGTTGTAACTGGCGCAGGTGGAGGTATCGGTCGTGAAATAGCATTAGCTCTAGCTGCAGAAGGAGTAGCTATAGTTGTCAATGATATAGGAGTTTCTTTAACTGGTGAAGGTGGTTCAAATTCTCCTGCTGAAGAGACTACTGGATTAATTACACAAAAGGGAGGTAAAGCAGTCGTTAGTAACGAGAGTGTTTCTACTTGGCAAAGTGCTCAATTAATTATTAAAAAGACAATAGATACATTTGGGAAAATTGATATTGTCATTAACAATGCAGGTATTTTAAGAGATACAATTTTTCATAAAATGGAACCATCTGACTGGGAAAGTGTTATTAACGTACATTTAAATGGTGGTTTTTATGTTAGCCGAGCTGCTGCTCCATATTTCCGTGAGCAAAATTCAGGCTCATATGTTCATATGACTAGTACATCTGGTTTAATTGGTAATTTTGGCCAAGCTAATTATTCAGCTGCTAAATTAGGTATTGCTGGGTTATCAAAATCTATTGCATTAGATATGAGTAGATACAACGTTAGATCGAATTGCATTGCTCCGTTTGCTTGGAGCAGAATGACAAACTCAATTCCTTCAACTACAGAGTCTGAAAAAGAGAGAGTTGAAAGACTAAAAAAAATGACCCCTGAAAAGAATGCTCCTTTAGCTGTTTTCTTAGCATCCGCTGCCGCAAAAGAAGTTACTGGACAAATTTTCAGTGCTAGATTAAATGAACTTTTTATATATAATCAAAATAGACCTATAAAAAGTGTCCACTCTGATTCGGGCTGGACCCCCCACGAGATAGCTGAGAGGGCTTATCCTTCACTTAGAAGTTCAATGACACCCAACGATAGGAGTGGTGATGTTTTTAGTTGGGACCCCATTTAAATGACCTAAAAAGATCAATAATCTCTTCCATTGTGTCTAAGGTATAATCTGCACCTAAAGAATTTATATCTACATTTGTATATCCTCCATTAACAGCAATAGACTTAATATTTGCAGATTTAGCAGCATCTATGTCATTAGAAGTGTCACCTACCATAAAAAAACAGCTCTTGATTGAATTAAATTGATTAATAGTTAATTGAATCATGTCAGGTTTTGGTTTCAATGGTATATTATCTTGTGCTCCAATTACAACATCAAAAAATTTGTCTAAATTCATTTCTTTAATTAGTTTTTCAGTAACAACTTGCCTTTTATTAGTACATATTCCCATCGGAATTTTTTGATTATAAAAGTAATTAAGAGCGTTCATCACGCCAGGCATTAGAGTACTATATTTATAAGGCTCGTCAGAATAATTTTGTCTATAACTTTTAAAGACAGCTTCATACAACTCTTCATTGCCCCCACAATAATCTACAACTTTTTTTGATAAAAATAACATACCTTGTCCAACAAAAGTTTGTAGCTTTTGTTCTGATATATTTGCTAAATTATATTCAGTTAAAGTTTTATTTATTGCATTATGCATATCTGGAACTGAATGAATTAGAGTCCCATCTAAATCAAAAATTATATTATAATTAAGATACACCATTATTTATGTTTTACAACGAAGTGAAGCAATATTTTTTTGATAACTTTCAATATCAGACCCTGAAAAAATAGCTGATCCGGCGACTAATACATTGGCGCCTGCTTTTATTACTTGAGGTGCAATTACATTGTTTACGCCTCCATCAACTTGAATATTTATAGGTTTACATGAAACTAGGTCTCTAACTGCTGTAATTTTATCTATTGAAGAGTTGATAAATGATTGCCCTCCAAATCCAGGGTTAACACTCATAATAAGTATTAAATCAAGTTTTTCTAACAAGAATTCCAATCCAGAAAGAGATGTACCTGGATTTATAGAAACTCCAGCTTTACAGCCTAAGTTTCTTATTCTAGCTAGAGTTCTGTCAAGATGTGGAGTAACTTCCTTATGGACAGTAATAATATCAACCCCAGCAGCCACATATTCTTCTAGTAAATCATCAGGGTTTGTAACCATGAGATGTGCATCAAAAGGTTTTTTAGAATATGGTCTTATTGATTTAATAATTGGAGGACCAAAAGTAAGGTTTGGTACAAAATGACCATCCATTACATCAAGATGTATCCAATCAGCACCAGCTTCGTCAATCAGTTTGACATCATTTGCTAATGAACCAAAATCAGCGGATAATATTGAAGGTGCAATAATAACTTCTTCCATTTAATTTATTTCCTTCAAAAATAGAATAGTAACAACAAACTAAATTGTTTTGCTTATAGCCACAGCTGTATCTGACATTCTATTAGAAAAACCCCATTCATTATCGTACCAACTTAAAACTCTTACAAATGACCCATCCATAACCTTTGTTTGATCTATATGAAAAATTGATGATCTTGAATCATGATTAAAATCACTTGATACAAGAGGTTCATCTGTATATCCGAGAATATTTTTAAGTTCACCATTAGAAGCTTTTTTAATAAGATTATTAATTTCTTCTACAGAAGTTGATCTCCCAGCATTAAATTTAAAGTCCACAACTGATACATTTTGAGTTGGCACTCTCATTGAAACACCATCTAATTTTCCATTTAATTCTGGTAAAACTAAACCAACTGCTTTTGCAGCTCCAGTTGATGTTGGTATCATATTACCTGCAGCGGCTCTTGCTCTATACATATCAGAATGCATAGTGTCTAGTGTTGGTTGATCACCAGTATAAGAATGAATTGTAGTCATAAAACCTTGAGAAATTCCTACTCCCTGATTAATTACCATTGCAATTGGAGCTAGACAATTCGTTGTACAAGAAGCATTAGAAACTACCAAGTGATCATTAGTTAATTTATTATGGTTTACACCATACACAACAGTCAAATCAGCACCACTTGCTGGAGCTGAAACTAAGACTCTTTTTGCACCAGCTTCTAAATGCATTGAAGCTTTTTCGCGGCTAGCAAAGATTCCAGTACACTCCATAGCAATATCAACATCAAGTTGTTTCCATGGAAGATCTTTTGGATCTTTGATAGATGTCACTTTTATTGGTCCTTTTCCCACATTTATATTATCACCACTAATTTTGACATCAGCTGGGAACCTTCCATGCACAGTATCGTATCTTAACAAATGAGCATTAGTTCCAACAGGACCTAAATCGTTAATTCCAACGACTTTAATATCATCTCTACCCGATTCTATTATAGCTCTCAAAATATTCCTTCCAATTCTACCAAAACCATTAATAGACACTCTAACTGACATTTAATTTCCTCTCAAAAATATATAACTACTTATTATTACTCAATACTGATATAGCTGGCAACTCTATACCTTCTAACCACTCCAGAAAAGCGCCACCAGCTGACGAAATATATGTAAATGTATCACTTACACCTGCTTTGTTTAGAGCAGAAGATGTATCTCCTCCACCTGCTACTGTAACT
Source organism: alpha proteobacterium SCGC AAA536-G10 (assembly GCA_000384615.1). Lineage (GTDB taxonomy): Bacteria > Pseudomonadota > Alphaproteobacteria > Puniceispirillales > Marisalimonadaceae > Marisalimonas. The sequence goes on from ARQU01000029.1 coordinate 6,982, forward strand.
AAATTATTACAGGCAGTTAAACTCGATGCCAGTCTTGCCAATGAAAAAGTTGCTTCTCCAAAAGGTTCTAGTTCAAAAGCTCCAAGTGGACCGTTCCATAATAAGGTCTTAATATTTTCAAAAATAAAACTTATTTTTTTGACAGTCTTTGGACCAACATCAAGTGCCATCATATCTAAAGGTATCATATTCGATGATACGATTTTAGTGTTTCCATTTGCTTCAAAAGATTTTGACACTACTACATCAATAGGAAGTATTATTTCACAATTTAATTTTTTACTTTTGTCCAAAATTGATTTTGCAATATTTACCGCATTTTTTTCAAAAAGACTTTTTCCGACATTCAAGCCCTTAGCTACAAGAAAAGTATTTGCCATTGCCCCACCAATTATTAAATAGTCCATTTTCGTTATTAAATATTCAATAATATTTATTTTTGTAGAAATTTTCGCACCTCCAACCAAAGCAGCTACAGGTTTTATTGGAGAACTTAGGACAGATGTTAAAGCTTTAATTTCTTCATCCATCAATTTGCCTGAATATGAAGGTAGAAAATTTGTAATCGCATGCAAACTTGAATGCGCTCTATGAGAACAAGAAAAAGAATCATTTACAAATAAATCACAACCCTCAGATAATTTTTTTGCAAAGCTAAGACTGTTATTTGTTTCTTCTTCATGGAAACGAACATTCTCAAGTAAAAGAATTTCACCTGCTTTTAAACTTGTTTTAATATCTAGAGTATCTTGACCTATACAACAATCGCTAAAGTGAACATTTGTTTCTAAAATATTTGATAAAATTCCTACTAAAGGTTTTAAAGTATATTTTTTATTATATTTTCCATTTGGTCTTCCTAAATGACTACATATAACAATCTTTGCACCAGACGATTTCAAAAAATTAATGGTTGGTATAACTCTTTCAACACGTGACTGATCTAAAATCTCTCCGTTGGAAATAGGTATATTTAAATCAGCTCGAATCAATACTGTTTTATCAAGTACGTTTTCATTAATTATACTTTTTATTAAAAAGGTCATCTCTATAATTTCTTAATCTGAATTAAAATTTATTATTTAATGATAGATCTTGCTTGTTCTACTATAGCTTCTGATGTTATGCCAAAGTGTTTATAAAGTTCAGGAGCAGGCCCTGAAGCTCCAAAACCACTCATACCTATAAATATACCTTTCTCACCAATATATTTCCTCCATCCCATTTCGCAACCAGCTTCAATAGCAATACGAGGACTATTACCTAAAACTTCCATTTTATAATCATCATTTTGCTTATCAAATAATTCCCAACAAGGAAGAGAAACAACAGCTACCTTAATACCCTCTTGTTTTAACAAATTAGATGCCTCTATAGCTAATTCAACCTCAGATCCAGTAGCTATGAGAGTTAGATCTCTTCTTAAAGAAATATCATTTACTAAATAACCACCTTTAGAAACTTTATTTTCAGATGATTTTTCACAACGAAAAGCTTTTAAACCCTGCCTTGAAAGAGCCAAAACTGTTGGTCCGTTAGTTTTAAGTGCTATATCCCAGGCTTCAGCGGTCTCAACGGTGTCAGCTGGTCT
>ARQU01000030.1 GCA_000384615.1 alpha proteobacterium SCGC AAA536-G10
GAGAGTGGCCATGGTACTGGGACAAAACTTAATTGGAATTGAATTACCAAATAAATTTAGAGAAACAGTTATATTAAGAAATATTATGGAACATCAAGAATTTCAAACTTCAAACTTCAATCTACCAGTTTGTTTGGGAAAAAATATAGCAGGGTTTCCAATTGTAGTAGATTTAGCAAAAATGCCACATTTATTAGTTGCGGGTACCACTGGTTCTGGTAAATCAGTTGGTATTAATGCAATGATATTATCGCTACTTTACAAACACACACCTGAGACCTGTAGATTAATAATGATTGATCCTAAGATGTTAGAGTTATCAGTATATGACGGAATTCCACATTTACTTACCCCAGTTGTAACCGAACCTAAAAAAGCTATTGTTGCATTAAAATGGGCTGTTCGAGAGATGGAGACTAGATATATATCTATGAGCAAACTAGGCGTAAGAAACATTGACAGCTACAATGAAAGATTGATTGAAGCTAGAAAAAAAGGGGAAATTCTATCAAAAAAAATACAAGTTGGATTTGATCCTGATACTGGTCAACCAATATTTGAAGATCAACAAATAAGCCTTACACCTTTGCCTTTTATTGTAATTGTTATAGATGAGGTGGCAGATTTAATGTTAGTAGCAGGGAAAGACATTGAAGCAGCTGTTCAGAGATTGGCACAAATGGCAAGAGCAGCTGGTATCCATGTTGTAATGGCAACTCAAAGGCCATCAGTAGATGTAATAACTGGTACAATTAAAGCTAATTTTCCAACAAGAATTTCTTTTCAAGTAACAAGTAAAATTGATAGTAGAACAATTTTAGGTGAACAGGGGGCTGAACAATTACTTGGTAGGGGTGATATGTTATACATGGCAGGAGGAGGAAAAATTACAAGAGTTCACGGGCCATTTGTTGAAGATAGTGAAGTTGAAAAAGTGACTAAATTTCTATCTAGTCAGTCAGTACCAGATTATGATGAAACTATTACCGAAGAGCCAGAAAATTTAAATGATGATAATTTTTATAATCTAACAACAAAAAATAATAATCAAAAAGATGAGTTATATGACCAAGCAGTAGCTCTTATCGCTAGAGAGAGAAGAGCAAGCACTTCTTTTATTCAAAGACATTTTAAAATAGGCTACAATAGGGCAGCTACAATAATTGAAAAAATGGAAGAAAATAATATTGTTTCTAAACCGGGTAGGGCAGGAAAAAGAGAAGTGCTAATTGAGGATAATTAATTGAAGAAAGAAAAAATAATCTATAATATTATATGGGTTTCTTTTTGGCTTGTTATTTTATTAACCTCTTATATTAAAATATCAAATGCTTCTAACCAAATTAATGACTCAAAGTTAAAGGTAGAAAAATTTTTTAAGACGTTAAAAAGTATGAAAGCAAACTTTATACAAGTAGGACCTTCGGGTAACGTAAGTAATGGAAAAATATATCTGGATTTACCAGGAAAACTTCGAATTGACTATGAAAAACCAAATGATGTTTTAATAACATCAAAGGGATTTTGGTTAACAATTCAAAATAGAAATTCAAAAACTACAAATAATATTCCTCTCGATAGCTCACCCTTCTCCATTTTAATTAAAAAAAAGTTAGATTTTCAAAGTAAATTTTTAACTACTGATTTGAAAAATAAATCCGGAATAATTTCTTTAAAAATATCAAGACGTGAAAATAATAATGTAGAGGGATTAACTTTAGAATTTTTAGAAAACCCGTTTAATTTAAAAAAATGGATTATAGAAGATACTTTTGGTGAATCCACTACAGTTTTAATTCAAAAAGCAGTATATAATGAAAAATTATCACATTTATTATTTTTTCCTGACGATTTTCCTGAACCAAATAATTCTGACTAAGAGAAACATTAAATGACAGTTGAAGATTTATTTATAAAAGGTAACAAACTGTTTGCAGAAAAAAAATTTTTAGAAGGATTAGGAATATATAAAGAAATATATCTTAGGTTCCCAAAAAATCTAAGGTTGTACGAAGAAATTAAGAAAAAAGAAAAAAAATATAAAAAATCTATCTATAAATCATACTCAAAACATGAAATTGAAGAATTTTGGAAATTAGGAGACACAGGTCACGCGTATAGTGTTATAAAAATATTAACAAGTAATTATAACAAAAATAGTAATGATATTTTAACAATTTCATTGTTAGGTAATTTTTATGGTTTAAATAAAGAAATTAAAAAAGCAATTTATTTTCAACAGTTGGCAATTCAAAAGGCTCCTTTTGAAAGTGTATTTTATTTAAACCTACATGAAACCTTAAGAAAAAATAACGAGTTAGAAGAGTCTTTATCTATTTTATATTTTTCTAAAATACTATCACATAGAGATTTATCAATTGATCATAAAATAGCAAAGTTAAGTACAAGTTTAAAAAAATATTCTCAAGCAGACTCAATTTATAAAGGTTTAATAAAAAATAAAAAAGTAAGTAAGGACATAATTTATAGCTATTGTTCTAATTTAATAAAATTAAAAAAAGAAAAGGAAACTATTTTATTTATAAAAAATTATGAAAAAAATTATAAAACTGATGAAATATTAAAATCTTTGATTGGATTAGCATATTTGGAACAAAAAGAATATGATTCTGCCGAAAATTATTTTTTGCAAGCTATTCAACTTGATAATAACAACGCTAATTTACATACCATGCTAGGAGATTGTTATGAAAGAATGGGAAAATTAGACAAGGCTAAAAATTATTATAAAATTTCTCTAAAACTTGATTCAAACAACAAATCAACCTTAAATAGTTTAGCTTCACTAAATTATTTTAATGGAAATATAGATGAAGCTGAAAGACTATATAAACTCTCCATAAACTATGATGAAAACAATCATGATGCAAAGTACTTATTAGCTCAATGTCAATTAGCTAAATCAAATTATACTGAAGGTTGGAAAAATTTTGAATCTAGATGGTTTTCACATAGTTTTAATTCTAGAAAATTAAAATCAAATTTACCTAAATTTACATTAAATTCTGAAAATAAAAACTTATTAATCTGGGGTGAACAAGGTGTTGGAGATCAAGTTTTAAGTTTAAGATTTTTGAGGGATGTAGAAACTTATACTGAAAATATATTTATTAAAATAGATAAAAGACTTCACCCCATTATTAAAAGATCGCATCCAAATGTAAAATTTTTTTCGAGCGAAATAGATTACAAAATTCAAATAGACTCCCAAATATCATTAGTTGAATTAGCTACTCTATTTCTAACAGAAAATTCCTATTTTTCTAAAAATAATGATAAATATATTAGTGGAGATAACTTATTAAAAAAAGAATTAAAGGAAAAATTAAAAACTGAAAAAATCGTTTGTGGTTTATCATGGATAAGTAAAAATAATGAAATAGGAAACAATAAAAGTATAACTTTAGAAATGTTAAAACCTCTTCTATTAATTGAAGGCATTACATTTATAGACTTGCAATACAATGATACAAAAATTGAAAAAGACAGATTTTTTAATGATAATTCCATTAAAATTAATGGAGTTGACACTATAGATAACTTTAATGATCTAAACGGCCTTACTTCATTAATAGAAATTTGTGATTTTGTTATTACTGTAAGTAATACAAATGCCCATATCTCAGGTGCACTAGGTAAAAAAACATTTTTGTTATTACCAAAAGGTAAAGGTAGGCTTTGGTATTGGTCTTCAAAAAATAATAAAAGTTTATGGTATCCTTCAATTGAAGTAATTGAACAAAATGTGGCAGGTTCTTGGAATTCTGCTATTAATAAATTAATTAAATTGGTAAAGGAAAATTTAATTGGATGAAATAGTTGATATTATTGTAGGCTTTGATGAGAGAGAGGCTGTTGCTTATCATACCTTTACTCAAAGTGTTATTGAAAAAAGTAGTGCTCCAATCAGATTCTTACCTCTTTGTACAGGTTCTTTATTGAACTATGAAGAAGTACATAAAGATGGAAGTAATGATTTTATTTATTCTAGGTTTTTAGTTCCTTATCTAATGAATTTTAATGGTTGGGCAATTTACGCTGATGGAGATATGGTTTGTTTAGAAGATATTAAAAAACTGTGGAATCTCAGGAATAATAAATATGCTGTTCAAGTAGTTAAACATAATTATAAAACAAAAATTAGTAAAAAATATTGGGGCAATAAAAATGAAGATTATCCGAGGAAAAATTGGTCAAGCTTAATTTTGTGGAATTGTAATCATCCATCACATAAAAAATTAACTCCTGAATTTATTCAGAAACAAACGGGTGCTTTTTTACACAGGTTTTCTTGGATTAAAGATGAAGAAATAGGAGAATTGAATAAAGAATGGAATTGGCTTGCTATGGAGTATGATGAAAAAATAGATATTAATTTAATTCACTACACAATAGGCACACCATGTTTTAAAGAATATGAACACACTTCTTTATCATCTTATTGGAAAAAATCGTTTTTAAACATGTTAAAAGGGTATTACAAAAAAAATAATCTGATTTAAATAAATATGAAAAGCTTAAACTTAGACATTATTTTTCCGTGGGAAATTGGCCTTATATTGGCTTTAATTGGTATGATATCTATAATTATTGGTGTTATTCAAAGTAAAAAAAAAATAGACGATTTTGATAAATTCTTTTTAATAAAACCAACCACTAAAATTCTTTTTGGAGGAATCCTTTGCCTGTTTGGATGTATTCAAATGTTACCACTTTTGAAATAGATTCTACAAAGTTATTTTGTTTTCATAATGATGAATTAAATTAGCATAGCTTTCATGAATAAATTTTTTGCTACTTATCCCTTTAAAAGTAATTAACTTTACCTTATTATAGTCCAAGACATTGAATTCTTCTTTAGAAACGGGTTTTCTTACAATTTTAAGGTACAACTCTATTGGTAAAAAATTTAATTTTTGTACATTTTTTCTTAAATTTATTGCTAAAGAATATTGATCACCGTACCACCTATGAAAACGCTCAGGTAAGTTTAAACAAGTATTTAAAAGTTCTGAAAAAAAAGTTTTACCATTTCTAAATGCCATTGCACCAAATAAGTATGGCATCAAATCTATGGCATTTTTATTCACAAATTCAGGATAATACTCAGGCCACATATGATTCATAATAAAGTTTTCTGATCTTTTTACAAAATACATATCTTGTTTTAAATCAAATAAATTTAATTGTTGAATAAGCAAACTATCTGCATCACAAAAAAAAGTTAAATTTTTATTATAGGTAAAATTTTTATATGCCTGTATCCTAGCGATCATAATATCCTTTGAGAGATTTAGTCTAATAGTCTTAGTGGTTCCAGGGATTTTTTTTGTAATGAAATTAGTTAAATGAAAAATTTTAACTTTACGATTATATACTAGATTAATTGATTTAACTAAGTAAGTAGGAATAAGGTCGTCTTTACCTATCCAAAAAAAAGCTATTTGGTCAAATTGTGACAATTTTTTAATTCCAATTTCTTGATGAAACACATAAGGTTATTTAAATCGACTTAATATATATTAACTTTCCTTTTTCTTTAATAACATTAATTAATTTTTAAAATTTTTTAAATAAAATATTTTTGATATTGTATATATCTCACATAAACAGGCTTTAAATTATGGATAATAACATAGCTATTGAATACAGAAAAAAACTCCCAAAATTAAACAATTTTAATATTGGAGAATTGAAAGAAATGCCCCAATATTTTGGTTGGGTAAATTATGTAATTAATGAAAAAAATCAAGTACACTTATTTCTTGGAGGGAATGATGATGGTGTTGCTTTAAGATGTTTTTGGAACAGCCATTATGAAAAAAAGACCCTTGAAATATGGGCTAAATTATGCGTTATTGAGGGAATAATCTTAGATATTGGAGCCCACTCAGGAATATATTCTCTTGTTGCTAATAAATCTATACAAAACGGAGCTGTACTTTCATTCGAGCCTCATTATTTAAATTTTTCAAGATTAAACCTTAATCTTAGAGCAAATAATATTTCTACAAAAAGTATATTCATGAATGCAGTAGGAGAAAAAAATGAAATGTTACCTTTTTCAGTTGATCAAGATTCAAACTATCTAACATCAGGAGGAAAAATAGGAAAATTTAAAAATAAAACCTCTACCCCTATAAAAGTCTTAGCTATAGATAATATCTTAGACTTAACAGCCCAAAAAAA
>ARQU01000031.1 GCA_000384615.1 alpha proteobacterium SCGC AAA536-G10
TTTTTTTTAGTGAAGTATTGATTACTAATTTTTTAACCATTATTGTGTTATAATGAAAAATAATATGAATCTGTTTAAAATAAATCTGTCTCCTGATGACGTTGAAATAAACATTTCAGAAGATGAAACTATACTTACAGCATCATTAAGAAATGATATCCAACACCTACATGCTTGTGGAGGACTTGGAATGTGCTCAACATGTAGGGTAGAAGTACTTTCAGGCGAAGAAAATTTACATCCCAAAAGTAAATCAGAACAAGCTTTATCAGATAAGTTAGAATTACCTTCTAATATTAGATTAGCGTGTCAGACAAAGGTGAAAGGTAATGTAAAATTAAAAAGGTTATTACTTGATCAAAAAGATCTAGTTTTGGCAAATCAAATGACAAAAAACTCAGTAGGATCCATTGGAAGTACTAAACGTCTTGCATTAATGTTTGTTGATATAGTTGCTTTTACTCCATTAAGCGAACAACTTCCTTCATACGACGTTATGTACATTCTAAATAGATATTTTGATGATATGGGAACAATAGTCAAAAAAAATGGAGGGGATATTAATAATTTTGTTGGAGATGCATTTCTTGCTGCTTTTGGGATTGATGATAAAATTGACTCAGTATATCGATGCACTCAAGCAGCTCTAGAAATATTAAAAGATGTTGATATTAAAAAAGATGTCTTTTTAGAAAATTATAACATTAATTTTGATGTTAGAGTTGGTATCCACTATGGAGAAGCTATAGTTGGTATGTTAGGTAATGCTGGAAACCAAAGACTTAGCATAATCGGTCAATCAGTAAATATTGCAAGTAGAGTTGAGACTGCTAATAAAGAGGCTGAAACCAGATTATTAATTTCAGAGGATGCATTTAAAGAAATAGAAGATCGTGCTGAAGTTGAAGATTTTGTTAGAGTAAAATTGAAGGGGTCTTCACAGAGATCTACACTTTATGAAATTTCTAAATTAAAAGGACATTCATTAGTGTCGGAAGAAGATAAAATATTTGAGTCTGGTATGTTTTGGAATAAAATTATGCTTTCAAAAGACCTTAAAAATGGCGATAAAAAGAAAGTAAATTTTAATAATGAAGAAGTATTATTAGTCAGAAATAACAATAACTTATCTGCTTTTTCTAATCTGTGCCCTCATATGAATTTACCACTTGAGATGGGACAGATCACTCCTGATAATGAATTTATGTGTCCGTTCCATGATAGTGTATTTTGTTTAAAAACTGGAGCAGTAAAAAAATGGGTTTTGACAAGTGCCGAGTGGATGCCAGATGAAGCAAAAGAACTAACTAAAGCTATAAAAGAAATTCCGTTAGATCTTTTACCAATTATGGACAAAGACGATCACATATGGTTGGGTTTAAATTAAACTCGTAATTTATTTATAATTCATTCTGATTATAAATAATTTTTCAAATTAATAAGGATATTAATATGACGTCTTCAAAACTAATAAATTATACGACAAGAGAATTTATGTCTGAAAATGAACTTGAGTTATACGCAACTAAACAAGATGAAATTTTCACTCCTAAAGTTATTGATGAATTTAAGAAAGCTGGAATGTTAAGGAGAGTCTTGACAAGAATTTGGAATAAAGAAGGGGTTGCCAGAGTTGGAATTTTGTTTGAATATCGTGACGAAAAAGCATTTGTTGCGTGCCAAACTTTGTTGGATAAGTATCATGCACCTAAAGTTAAAACTTTTGTTAACAAAGTTGTGGGTAGTAGAGGTATAGTTTTACATGAATTTACCTCTGATGATTTTCAATAAGTATTCATCCAAAAATTAATTGGAATAATAAAAGCTGTGATTTAAAATAATTTAAAAACTCTTAATGATCATATTAGAGTAGCAAATTCCATCTAGTCAATTGACTTAAATTTAATTAAATAAATTGAATAAAGTAATATAATCAGCATAAAAATATCTAGAACATAAATTGGCCTACTAATAATATCTAAAGCTCTTAATATCCAGTATAAGAGACTAGATATACTTAATATCAAACCTTTACCTGCTTTTGATCTCATATTTTTTTTAAAAAAATTAATAATTAGATTACTCATTCTTAAACAATGCAGAAACATTTCCAAATAAAGACGATTTAACTTCAACAAGCTCTTTATCATTTATAGGAACTGGTAAACCAAAAGCACCAGTTAAGATTAAATCACCTTTTTTTAATCTGTTTCCTATTTTTGACTGCTCTTCAATCAACCATCCTAATTCTAACAAAATGTCATTAGGCCATTTCTTGTCTGACCAAGTGTCGATAACTTCACCATCAAATTTTAGTTTAAAGTCTGTAACTTGGGAATATTTTTTCTCTATTATTGGATCACCAATAACAACCCCAGCATGTATTGCATTGTTAGCTAAAAGTTCTACCCCATGAGGTGGTTCTCCGTTGTACACAAGATTATGTATTTCAATAATAGGATGGATTGATGCTATTGAGTCTAATATATCCTTAAATGTAACAAACTGCGAGTTAATATCTTTATCTAATATAATACCAAACTCGGCTTCCATAGCTGGATTAGCGTAATTTATTTTTTTTAATATTGAGCCGTTAGGATGCAATTCATTTTTCCAAAGACGTCCCCATGCGGGTTGAGTGAAACCCATCTTTATTTGAGTTTGCTTTGAAACACATCCAATTTTATATCCTATGACTTCTTCACCTCTTTTTTCTCGCAAAGATGTTACTGCCGATTGGATTAAATGAGCGTCTTCATTACTCATTTTAATATTTTCTTTGAAAATTGTACTTGGATTAACTGCATCATAATCATCTAAGATTTTTTGTGCGTATGTATCTATTTGATTTTGAAACAACATATTTATGATTACTTGATTTTAAAACTGGGTTAATTTCGACTTAAATGAAATAAGAAAAAAGTATAGAAAACGATTACCAAAAATCTATTTATTTTTTTGGTTTTTATTTTTAAATTTACTATCGCAATTTAAAAATAATTCTACGGAAGATTTATTAATATATTCTTCACATTTACCACTAGAATTTAATAATAGTTTATTTTTAATAAGTTCTCTTTTTAAGTCTTCAGTATCAATTTTTGTATCATTAGCAATGACATCTTTTGAAAATAAAAAGCATAACAAAATTAATCTTAGAAAAATTATACTATTCATTTTATTGATTTTTAATAGCAAAGCGTACTATCAGATTCGGTTGAAAGTAGTAATAATTTGTCTGGCATCGAAAATTCAGCATTGAATTCACTTAACAATTTATCGTCATAACCCCTTGCTTTTGCTGACATTCCTGATACATATAATTTAATTTTATTTTCTTTTAGAAAGTCAAGATGAGTTTTTAAGTCACCGGTTCCCTGCCCTACAACTTCACCTTCTTTTTTGATGCTTAAGAGATGAACACCATCGGCTGCTAAAAAAATATTAACATCATTTTGGTTTTTATAAGCAGTAATAGCAACAAGCATTCCTAGAGTGGCTTTGTTTTTCAAATCAAGCCCACTATGAATATGTATAAGAATTTTGGACATTTTTTTCCTTTCAATTTTTTTAACTAACTTTTAATCTCTAAAAAATAAATACTCAATTAAGACTATCTTAACAATACAGAATTGTTAAAAAATTAAGCATTAATTAAATATTATAAATAATATTAACTTGTTAAATATATAAGTTTAGATTAAACACTTTTGTTATTCAGAAGAGCGTTCAGCCCAGCCTGCAAAAATTTTCTCTAAAACAACAACAACATAATATAAAGCTATACCTAAAATAGCTAAGCCAATTAAAACTGCAAACATAAGAGGATAATCAGCATTTGTTTTTCCACTATCAAAAAGTGCTCCCAAGCCCCTACCATGTGGTGAAACTATTTCCATTAAATTTGTGCCAATAAAAGCTAAAGTAACGGCAACTTTTAAAGCACCAAAAAACTCTGGTAATGTTTTAGGTAAAGCAATTTTCCAAAATATCATTGATTTAGACGCACCTAAGGATCTTAAAATATCTCTATATTCAGGTTCTAGCGTTGATAAACCAATTGAAATAGATACAGCAATTGGAAAAAAAGAAATCATAAACGCAATTAGAATAGTATTTAAGTCATGTTGACCAACAAACATTAGAGCAATAATAGGTACAACTGTAGCCTTAGGAATAGCGTTAAAGCCCACCAAAAGAGGATATAAAGCTTCTCGTAAAATCTTTGAAAGACCCATAATCATGCCAAGAAAGACTCCAAAAATTACCGCTAAAAAAAGACCTGCAACGGTCCTCCAAAGAGTATCCCACCCGTATTGAAAAAAAAGTTTTTTAAATTTCCAAAATGCTGGCCATAGATCAGAGGGTGAAGCCATTTTATAATTTGGCCAACCATTAAACCAAACTACAAACTCCCAAAATAAGAGAAAAATAATTATTGCATAAAAGGGTATCAAAATTTGTCTCATTAATTTGTCGCCTGTTGAACCTGAGCAATTTCAATTTGTTTTCTAAGATTTTTTAACATATCTATTGAATTAGGAGAAAACAAACTATCAAGCTTAGGATTTTTTAATTTTGGTATCTGTAACGAATATTGATTAGTCGCTGGCCTACCAGATAAAACCACAACTTCATCAGCTAAAAAGATAGATTCTCTTAGATCATGCGTAATAAGAATTCCAGTAAAAGGTTCCTCTTGCCTTAATTTATGCATTACTTGCCACAAGTCTTCTCGGGTAAATGCATCTAACGCTCCAAATGGTTCATCTAAAATTAATACTTCTGGTTTATGAACTAACGCTCTACATAATGAAGCTCTTTGTCGCATACCTCCAGAAAGTTCTGATGGTTTTTTTTCTTCAAAACCCTCTAACCCAACTAAATGTAAAAGACTTTTTGCACGATACTCTTTATCAACTTCACTTAAATCATTAGGAACAATTTCAAGAGGTAACATAACATTCTTTAAAATACTTCTCCATTCTAATAAGACTGGATTTTGAAAAGCCATCCCTACAATTGATTTTGGACCAAGAACTTTTTC
>ARQU01000032.1 GCA_000384615.1 alpha proteobacterium SCGC AAA536-G10
CTTAACTGTATCACTGTAGGTGTAATCCTACCCCTCACGACAGCCACCCCACCCTTGTAGGTATAGTATACATAGGCTCTGCAGCAGATGGGGTGTAAATACAGTTTAACATTTTATGGAATGGCTTATTATAAGTAAAATTTGAAATTAAAAACTTAGTCTTAATCTTATACTAGCTTCAGTAGCTTTTGTTTGAGACTCTGTGGTAGAACCTGCAGTATCATTGACCTCCATTATTCCATAATCTGAATGCTGAATTATTCCTATAATTTTAAGTTTTTCATTAATTTTTGTTCCAACACCTAAGCCAAACCTGGTACTAGTATTATTTTTTTTTATACTACTACCTAAGTTATAATACCATCTGTTATATGCATAAGCACTGTATTTTTGTGACTTGATTGTTGATTGTCCTATTCCTAAAATGCCTATTAAAAACAAATTATCTTTTATATAATATTTTTGATTAAATTCTAACATTGTATTCTTCATTTTCATAGGTGTTTTGAGAGGGCCATTTTTAGTACCAGCTTGTGTTACTGAACTATCTGATGTGTAATGTGATGTGCCAAAATACTCATAACTCAGCACAAAAGAAGACTTTGTTTTTTTTAAATCGTAACCAACTCCTATACCATAAGAGCTTAGATCGTCCCAATTTTCATTAAAAACAGTTATAATTTTAGTAGAGTCAGTCTCATTGTCTTTAAACTTAGGATGTTCATCTAAGCTTTTTTGATACCTCCCCTCAACAAACCAATTGGATGAATTTTTATCATCACTTATAGCAATTGTTGAAGAAAAAAAATATATCGTGGATAAAGAAACGCTAAGGATTACAACCAAAATTTTATTCATAATTTTAGGCATCTTATCAATCAAATATTTTAAATTAACAATAAATTTAGATTTTCATAAAATGATCATAAAATTTAATGTTTCAAATTATTTAAAGTTTCAAAATGATACTAATAATATAAAATTAATTCAAAAATACAACCTATAATGTAAATTTAAGATTTTAGGGTAACAAATGTTTCGTACTTTATTTCACACTTTTATAATAAGTAATATATAACAATGAACTTATTTGATGAACTATGTAAAAAACTAACACAAGACGTTGCTAAGACAATTGTTCAGGGTCGTTCATGGAATGAAGCTGAACAGCTTAGATTTGATTATGCAGTTAGACATTTGTTAATTGACTTATGGAAGAAGCATCACACCCATCCAGATAATCCTTCATCAATGCAAAAGAATAAGAACTTTTACTCAGCATTGAAACAATATCGTGACCCACAATTAACATACCGTATGGCTATTCACGCATTTGACGGTCTTCAAAAACTAGACATGATTTATGTTGTACAAGATGGTTACTATGACCGTATTAAAATGGAAGGTAGTTTAACAAGATATAAAGCTACACTTCGTCTTACTGAAATGTTTGAAGAACTAGAAGGACATCCTGCAATAACACTTAAACCTAACATTGATATTCAAACCATTTTACTAAGACATAAAGTTGATGGAAGAAGACAAATTGTTGCTTATGAAGAGGATAAAGATACAGAACAATGGAGAAAAAACCTTAGGAAGATTAATCATTGCTTTTCAAAACACATACTAGATTTAAAAATAAAAGACACCGAAGTTGTAGAATTACAAGAAAGACTTTTATTAGACGATGAGAAACAGCCAATAGACCGAACTCAGAAAGTTTTAGTACGTATTTTTACTAATAATTCTTTCAAAGAAGGTGGAAGATTTTATAGAGGGTGGTGGCAGAATGTACCTAAAGAATACAGACAGTTCATAACTATAGATAGTAAACTGGTGACTGAATATGACTTTTCACAAATGAACCCAAACATGATTTATGATAGATACAACAAAGAGTTGGGAAGTGAAGATGCCTATAGTAGAGTAGCTGGTCCAGAGCATCGCAAAGTTGTAAAAAAAGCATTCAATGCAATGTTTCAAGCATCATATTTTCTTGATAAAAAACCTAAAAAACTAAACTTAAATAGGATAGAAATGTCATGGAAAGAATTAAGAGAAGAAATACTTAAAGCACATAAACCTATTAAAGATTTGTTCTTCAAAGGACTTGGGAACAAACTACAATTTGAAGATAGTTGTATAGCTGAAAGTGTAATGCTGCAATTTGCAAACTCGGATGCACCTGCATTACCAATACACGATAGTTTTGTAATGCATCATGGGTATGGAGATAAAGGTGGATTAGAAGAAGCAATGAGAAGAGCATACTTTGAGAGGTTTAATTCAAGTCTAAGTGAGAAAAGAGATTTAGTTGAAAAAGTTATTCATGATAAAATAAGAATTGATGAAGGTAAGAAGCCTATCAATAATGATGATGGAACTGTTGAAGTTGATGACATCATTAATGCAGATAGTGAATTCTCTCAATGGAGAGATAGGGATAGAATGTGGATGAGTAGAAAGTAATATTATGTGGGTTGTTTATATTCTTATGAATAAAGCTATGCCCGGTCTTATAAAAATAGGTTATACTAATAAAACTATAAAAAAAAGGATGAAAGAGTTATCTAGACACTCTGGCGTAACCGTTCCCTTTTACTTGTTATTATACAGTTGAAATGAAAATAGAGATTTACAATATAAATTTAAGTTTTAAATTAATTTTATATAATTAGTATCGTTATGATATTTAAAATAATAATATATATTATATTTTATTTGACCTGTATAAATTCTTCATTTGCAAAACAAAATAGAGATGAGTCTAGATATTTTTTAGAAATTAGACATTCAGAAGCTATTTCCAAAACAAACAAATATGATGATCACGATTCAACAGAATCAAAAAAAATAGCAACTTCAAATGGTAGTGGCATGGAAGGAACTAATTCCTTTGGTATTGGTTTTGGAAAGCAATGGAATGATGATTATAATATATTACTTTCTATTGAAAAGATTAATTCTGAAAATGATCTTGGGACCATAATCCTTAAAAACGGAACTCAATATAATCAATCAAAATTTAAATATAGAACTAAAAGTGTAATTTTTGAAATGGAACGTGGATTTAAATTTAAAGATAACTTAAATTTTTTTGTAAATATAGGATTAGGATATTCAAAATTTAATTTTAATGAAAATGCATTATATCTTAACACAAGTGGTATTTTATATAAAGTTGGTCAAAAAAATAATAATACTGATTTTTCAACTCGCTTAGGTGGTGGGTTATCTTATAGTTTAAGTGAAAATATGGAATTCATAACATCTATAGATTATACAGATCTTGGAGAAGCAGAATGGAAAGAGTCAGACGGAGACATCACTGCTTTTCACATTAAGTCAACAAATGCAGTAATCAAATTACGGTATTTCTTCTAATAAAACTAACCTTGATCAGCTTTTCTATCCCTGACTCATACAGTCTCACACACCCACACTAACCACATCTCATGCACCATTGACTCTGATTACATTAACCCTGTTGTATGGGTCATACAGAGGCAATAGTGCATCAGATGTTATAAGAGTGGCTACATGAGATAATATGTATCAGGGATGGAGTATTAAAATTTTTAATAAAACTTTATTTATATTAATGAAAATTTAAGTGTCATAATTAAATTCTAATTAAATAATTGCCTGCAAATTAAACATTTAAATATTAGTTTTGTAATTAATGATAATTATTAGATAATATGTATCATTTTGATAATATTGATTTAGCATTTATAAAATGACAACTAAATCTAACAAATCTTTTCAATTTATGCCTTTTAGTGTTTTTAAAGACATTATTAATATAAATAATAGTCAAAAAGCTATTATGATAAAACGTATTTTAGACATTAAAAATTCAAATCAGAATAATAATTCAGCTTGGACAAGCGATATACATGGGGAACAATTCTTATTAAGAAATAAGTTTTTTAGAAAATTGTATAAAGAAATTGGAACTAAAGTTAAGGAATATGCTAGTACATTAAACATAAATATAGAAATGATTGATTTTTATATGCAGAGGTCTTGGGCCACAGTTTGTAATAAAAATGAGTATTTAAATCCTCATAAACACTGGCAGTCTAATATTAGTTTCGCATACTATTTAAAAAAACCTTTAAATTCTGGAAATATTGTTTTCAGTTTCAATGAAAATCCTAATGAAATTGCAAATAAATTATTTTCTTACGATAAACTAAAAAAGGGTTTATTACATGACATCAATAATCTTAACCAAACTGTTTTTGAGATTGACGCTATGGAAGATGAAATAGTCATTTTTCCTTCTAAAACTGCACACTCCACTATGAGAAATTTATCAAACGAAGATAGAATTTCAATATCTGGTGATATCTCAATAATGCTAAAAAACTCTAATGAATTTGAACATTTATTGCCAAATCCAAATCTATGGCAAAGGTTTTAATAATTATAAACAAAATGTGGTATTTACCAATTAAGCAATAAATTAATAATCTTCATATGCAACATAACCTAACTATTCATATATAGCCATAACCATCCCTGACTCATACAGACTCACACACAACCTATAACCACGTCTCATGCATCATTGACTCTGATAACAGTAATTACTCTGTATGACTCTCTATGACTCATTAAAATGGTTAACAGTTATAAGACCCCATCTGCTGCAGAGCCTATGTATACTATACCTACAAGGGTGGGGTGGCTGTCGTGAGGGGTAGGATTACACCTACAGTGATACAGTTAAGTGGCACATATAAGTGTTATTATAGTTAGGTATATTTATACATATTTAGTGACCCACTTATCTGTACTAAGAACGCTAATTTAAGATGCAACATTTAGGGTAGACCAAACGGTAAACCATTTTGTGCCTGTTGAC
>ARQU01000033.1 GCA_000384615.1 alpha proteobacterium SCGC AAA536-G10
AAAAAAAATGATGGTTATTGGAGCTGGTATTATAGGCCTTGAAATGGGAACTGTATGGAGAAGACTTGGTTCTGATGTTGAAGTCATAGAGTATTTGCCAAGAATTTTACCTGGAATGGATTATGAAGTTGCTGAAAAATTCATGAAAATTCTTGAGAAACAGGGCTTAAATTTCAAGTTAGGTCAAGCAGTAGAATCATCAAAAATCGTTGATAATAAGGTTATATTATCAATAAGGAATATCACTAAAGAAAATACATATGAAATAGATGCAGATGTTGTTTTAGTAGCAGTTGGTAGAAAGCCTAACACTCAGGGATTAGGTCTTAAAGATTTGAATATTGATATTGATAAACAAGGCTTTATAAAGACAAATAATTACTTTCAAACTTCTATTAATAATATCTATGCAATTGGAGACGTCATAAAAGGTCCAATGTTGGCTCATAAAGCTGAAGAAGACGGACTGGCAGCAGTTGAGATAATAAATGGAGAAGCTGGTCATGTGGATTATAATCTTGTTCCAGGTATAATTTATACTGCACCAGAAGTTGCTGTTATTGGCAAAACTGAAGAGGAGCTAAAAGAAGAAGGAATTGAATTTAATAAAGGTGTTTTCCCACTTTCAGCAAATAGTAGAGCCAAAGCTATAAGTCATACTGATGGAATGGTAAAAATCCTTTCTGACAAATCTACTGATAAAATATTAGGTGCTCATATGATAGGTCATGAGGCGGGTACCGTAATACATGAGTTATCAATTGCGATGGGTTTTGGGGCATCATCCGAAGATGTGGCAAGAATTTGTCATGGTCATCCTACCGTAAATGAGGCTGTTAAAGAAGCTGCTTTAGCAACATACTCTAAAGCCATACATTTTTAATTCACACTCATTTTACTATTAAAAACTAAGATTATTACTCCAATTATTATTAAACATAGACCTAAAAGTGCCCATAGGTCTGGAATTTCTTTGTATTTTAATGCACCTATAATTGTAATAGCTGAAATTCCCACAGCAGCCCATATTGAGTATGTTATGGCTATAGGTATTGTTTTCATTGCTAGCATCATAAAGTAAAAAGCTGTTGCATAGCCGACGACTACATAGGTGCTAGGTATTAACTCTGAAAAATTATTAGTACTCTTAAGGTAAGTGGTTCCAACAACCTCTCCAATAATAGCAATTAAAAGATAAAAATATCCCATGTTAAATCCTTACAAAATATGTTATTTATTATATTATTTGAGTCTACTTAAGACAATATTAAAGATTATAATTTAGGATAATATAAAATGAACGAGATAAAATCAGCTTCAACTTATATATCAAACAACTCATTTCAAGAAGAAAGAAAAGATTTAGCGGCTGCCTTTAGATGGGCTGAAAGAAGTAATTTACATGAGGCTGTTGCCAATCATTTCAGTTTAGCTGTTAATTCTGAAGGAACAGAATTCTTAATGAATCCTAATATGTGGCATTTTTCTAGAATCAAAGCTTCTGATTTGTTGTTATTAGATGTTAATGATAAAACTGTGCTAACAAAAGATAATCCCCCTGACGCGACAGCTTGGGGGTTACATGGAGCTATACATAAATTGTGTCCTCACGCAAGATGCATAATGCATGTTCATTCTGTGTATGCAACTACTCTGGCTTCTCTTGAAGACTGTATTTTGCCACCAATAAATCAGGTGGCAGCAATGTTTTTTGGGAGACAAGTTATTGATAAAAATTATGGTGGTTTAGCTTTTGAAGATGAAGGTACAAGGTGTGCAAATCTTTTGTCAAATTCTAAAAAACACACATTTATAATGGGTAACCATGGTGTACTAATTTTCGGTAAAAATGTAGCAGAAACTTTCAATAGACTATATTATTTTGAAAGAGCCGCTCAAACATATATCAACGCCCTTCAAACTGGAAAAAAAATAAGTATTTTAAATGATATAATAGCAGAAAAAACTGCAGAAGAATTAGACAATGAAGAACATCCAAACCCTGCAGGAACAGCTTTCTTGAGAGAAATAAAGTCAATATTAGATCAAGAAAGTTCTGATTATGCAGATTAGAAGTTAATTATTTAATTTTTTATTAATATAAAGACTTAATAATGAAGCGTCATGGTCTGACCAACCCTCATTCATGGCCCCTTGAATATAAGATTTAGTACTTTTGATAACATGTAATTCATGATTAAAATTTGCCCCTTCTTCAATCATTAAATTAATATCTTTTAAAGATGATGAAACGTTAAATGTTGAACTCAGGTTAGTCTCATTTTTTTTTGCTTGTAATATAGTATTAGACTTTAGGTGAGCTACTTTGGCTGCTCCAGAGCTATCAAACATTATGTCCAAAGCTTTATCAAATTTAATTCCTGAGTTTGTCGCTAAAGACATCGCTTCACCTAAAGCGTGCCAATAAACCATCAATGGTAGATTAATAGCTAACTTCATAGCACTTCCCTTACCAACTTCACCAAGGTATTCATATCTTCTACAAATAAGCTTTAATATATGCTCAACCTTTTCAAAAGTTTTCTTGTTTCCCCCTACTAACCCTAATAAATTTCCATCTCTTGCTGGCTTTGTTGATCCTCCTACTGGGCATTCTATAAATTCTCCATTTAACGAATATATTACCCTTTCTAAAGATTGCATTTTCTTAATGCTAGTCGTACTTAGTTCAATTATAATTTTGTTAGTCAAATCTTGATTTTTAATACCCTGAGAACTTGTATACACATAATCAAGTGCTACATCATTCCCCATAATAATTAAAATTATGTCGTTATTTTCAAACAATTCTTTTACACTATTAGCTCTTATTGCACCTAATTTAACTAGAGGTGTTACTTTATTTTGCGTTCTGTTCCATGCTGTTACAGTCTGATCACAATCCAAAAGCCTTTTACCAATTTCCTTACCCATTTTACCTGTACCGCAAATGCCTATTTTATTCATAAACACACTCCTTTTAAATTTACAAAAGTAATATTATATCTTGAAAATACAAATTTAAGTAACCAATTAGATTATCATAGTAATTAATTAATGGGGATTGTCGATGACCAACATGAATAATAAGTTTGAAGCTGATACCGGTAAAATTTTAGATATAGTGATTAATTCTCTTTATTCGGAAAGAGAAATTTTTTTGCGTGAGTTGGTGTCAAATGCTTCAGATGCTCTTGATAAAAGAAAATATCTTGGCTTAACAGATAAAAAAATTGCTATCTCCTCAGAAGCTTCTGAAATAAAAATAGAGGTTAATAATAAAGACAAAACTTTATCAGTTCTAGATAATGGTATTGGAATGAATGAAGAAGACCTTAAATCTTCATTGGGTACTATTGCGAGGTCAGGAACAAAAGCATTCTTAGAACAAATTGCAACAAACGCTAAAGATAAAAAACCAGATATGTCCATGATTGGACAATTTGGTGTAGGTTTTTATGCTTCTTTTATGGTAACCGATAGTGTTGAAGTATTATCTAAAAAAGCAGGAGAAAACCAAGCATGGAAATGGTCTTCAGATGGAAAGTCAGGTTTTAATTTAGAAAAAGCAGATAAAAAAGATGTTGGGACATCTATTACACTTAAACTAAAAAAAGATGCAAAAGAGTTTTTAGAAGAAACTAGACTTCAATTTATTGTCAGAAAATATTCAGATCATATTTCCTATCCCGTTAAATTACACGAAATTGACAAAAAAGATGCAGAAATAAAAACTTTAAATGAAGCTTCAGCTTTATGGACTAGACCAGCAAAAGACATTAAAGAAGAGCAATACCAAGAATTTTTCTCACATATTGGCGCAGGTTTTGGAAAACCACTTTTAACCATGCATAACAATACAGAAGGGACTATTAGTTATACTAATCTTATATGTATTCCGTCTACAAGACCGTTTGACTTATTCAATCCGGATAGAAAATCATCATTAAAATTATACATAAACAGAGTATTTATTACAGACAAGTGCGATGCATTAATTCCTAGTTATTTAAGATTCATAAAGGGTCTAGTTGACACTCAAGATATAGATCTGAATGTCAGTAGAGAAATGTTACAAAACAACCCTGCCGTAGCAAAGATAAGTAAATCATTAGTTGGAAAAATCTTAAGAGAACTTAAGAAAGTGAGTGAAAAGAACGCAGATGGTTATAAAAGTTTTTGGAAGGAGTATGGTGCTGTTTTGAAAGAAGGCTTGTATGAAGATGCAGAAAGAAAGGAGGCATTATTAGATTTATGTAGGTTCTCAACTAATGAAAATGATGACCCAATATCTTTATCTGGATATGTAGAAAAAATGCCTGAAAAACAAAAGGACATCTACTATATTTCAGCTGAAACAAAAGACCAAGCTTTAGCAAGTCCTCACTTAGAAGGTTTTAAATCCAAAAAAATACCTGTTTTAATTATGACAGACGCAATTGATCAGTTTTGGTTACCTATGGTTGGATCTTTTAAGGAAAAGAAGTTTACTTCAATTACACAAGGACAGATTAATTTAGATGATCTTGATGAAAAAAATAAAGACAAGAAAAAAGACGATAAGAATGAAAAAGAAAAAAAAGATAAAGAATATGTAGATTTAGTTGCCCAATTAAAAGTTGTATTAGGAGATCAAGTTAAAGATATTAGATTATCCTCTAAACTGACTGACAGTCCAGTCTGCCTAGTTGCTGACGAAGGCGATATGGATATTGCTATGGAGCAATTGATGGCACAGAGAGATACAAACTACAAGGGGGCTCCAAGAATATTAGAAATTAATGGAGACCATTCTCTTAT
>ARQU01000034.1 GCA_000384615.1 alpha proteobacterium SCGC AAA536-G10
AAAATAGGTTTGCCCTGAATCTTAAATAACGTTTTAGGGTATGGAAGACTAGCACGGGTCCCACTCCCCGCCGCTACCACTAAAGCACAAATTTTACTCATTAAAGTCTTTACCTAATTTGCCTCGCAGCCCTCGGAATATTGCCGAGTAAAACATCGGAGCATTGGCCCCTACCAATAGTGACAGCGCGGCACCAACATTATTTCGGCTGCCTACACGCACAATCACTACTGCAATAGTCAGGACATGACGTATCCATACCGCATTAAAATAACGTTTGTTCAACACCAGGGTGTTTTTGACGAAATAATATATCTTAGCTGCCGTGTAAGGCCGCTTGCTCTGATCTGGATGATAATGAATGGCGTCCAGTACTGAAATAACCTTTCCCGCCTTGCGTAGACGGTACAGGTAATCGAGCTCGTCACCATTCATAAAAAAACTACAGTCCACGTTACCAACCCGTCGGACTGCACCCATAGAAATGAGAGAGCCATTAAAAAAGTGGGCAAACGGATAGGTACCATCTGGCGCAGCGACACGTAACTCGTTCATGGAGACTAACTTACGGACTCTGCCCCAAATAATAGGGAGATCCGACGCGTTTAGCACCGGTAGTGGAAATACAAAATGAGTTTGAACATCTTCTCGCAACACCACAGATGCAGCGCATGCGATATCCGGCAAAAGTGCAACCTCCAATAATTTCAGCGCACCCTCATCAGGAAATCCGTCATCGTCCATCAACCATACCGCATCAAACCCATGATCCAAAGCATGCTGAATTCCACAATGCCAGCCACCTGCTGACCCTAAATTTTCCTGCGTGATAAAAGAAATATCTCGCTTTTTAAGCATATCAACCGTCCCGTCGGTGCTGGCATTATTCACCACGAGAATCTGGTCAGGTTGCCGCGTCTGTCTTAGCAGATTATCCAAACACCGTGATAACAACATACAGCGATTATGAGTAACCACGACTGCAAGAATCTGCATATCTCTCATTGAGGCTTCCAATAAATGGCGACAATATATGTGCCCAACTTTCTAGGTGATAACAATCCGATAACTTCAACTCTTAATTGATTGACTAATCTATTTATTTTAATCAGCTGCTGTACTTGTCCTCTAATAATATTCTTAAAAATTTGTCCACCATTCGAATAGTACAAACTACTGAAGTACTGAGCAATCAAAAACGGACTGACTTTTTTGGTGTTTGTGTTACACACTTTTTGATCACTCAGATAAGCTGGGCAAGTATGTTGATATTAGAGCGACCATGACGTCAAAGTAATCCATCCGCACCCTGTGCCGCCTCAATTTCTACATCTGAATCTTCTAAAATAAGAGCCATACTGACCGGAACTTCACTCATTAAAAAAACTTGTAATAAACATACGGGGTTGAGCTTGCTACTGCTTACATCAACAGAACAAGCTAGGTGGTCGAGCCAACCGAGATAGACCGGATTTTTTTAGCACGCGGCTTACTGTGCCCCGTGAACTCGTGTAGACCTAGCCTATAGATAGCGTAGCCTCGACCAGCATAAAAACTCATCTATTGCAGGCAGTCGCTTTAATCCTTGGTTTATCATAGGCCGCACCATTTTCTGTTTTTCAAAGACTAACGTCTTTACTTCCACATAATACAGAAATCGACAGGCGCTATCTAGGGATTGGCGAATTGCATATCATGTTTTTAAGCCTGTAATTTACAGGTAATCGTCTTAATTAGAGAGCTTAGCCAAAACCTGAGGAAACCCGTCCATATGCATGGGTTAGTCGTTTACCAGCGTATCATAAAAGTCAAAGATTAGCAGTTTCTTTTCCTCTAGGGTCTAAAACAGGATGTCAAAAACCTTCAATTAGCTTAACCCAGTAAGGTGGCATCTTCGTATAGATCCAGAATGGTCTGTACCACCTTAGCACCGTCATGCTTACCAAGCATTTCAGTTGACTCAAAGGTGTCCAAGACTTGCCTTACAGGAATATCAACAAAGCCGGCTGCGTCATAAATCACATAAGTTTCATCTGCCTTTAACCGACTTTGATTGATCAGAACCACGTCAAACAGCTCATTCATGCTATAGCTGCGAGCATCTGACAAATTTAGGTAACGGTGAGCACCAAGAATGTAGTCTGAGGCAAGATAATTTGGCGTTTCGTAATCTGCGCCAATGTTAGTCATAAACACCTTGTAAGCTAAGTTATTGTCGGCAATAGCTTGTGCTAGACCAACGGACATATACGTTGGGTAAAGTGAGGAATGCTGCGTTCCAGCAGAATAAATGATGATATCAGCCTTTTGCAAAGCCAGCTTAACACCAGACGACACACTAACATAACAATGATGTCGTGCAAGATAGTAGCGTTTTTCATCAATACTTAGCGCGTCGAAAGGCTCCTTATCCAGCAAATTGTCTAACAGGAAGAGGCTCTCTATTCGAACATTAGAACGTAGTTCTACAATATCAGCCTCGCTATAAAGCATCTGACCGTTTTCTCGAAGAGCAACCAGTTTCTTATTCTCTATACTAGTGGGCAATACTGTTCCTTGCAATTTAAACAGCCTATCAATAAAAATAGTTGCCTGCTCAATGTTGCGATTAAACTTTAGAAAAGCGCCAGCATAGATACAGTTCATAAGGGAGCAATCGTTAAAGCTAAAACACTCACCAATTACTTGCTCTATGCAATTTAAGCCTGCCAAGAACTCCCCAAGGAATTTTCGAAGCGCAGTGCGAACTTTTGTACTTTTAAAAAGAATTCCCTCCAAGTCTGCTTTTGAGCCATCTGAAAACGCACGCAAATTAGCTAGCACTTCGTCACGAACACAATTTGCCGGAAAACGATACCCAAATACTCCTAAGTTGGAAAGATAGTCAACATCGTCCTCAGGAAGCATAAGCTCTTGTACCTTGCGAATATCCGATGGTCCGACCATACCAAAAAAACGTCGAATTTCACCAGTAGACTTACCGTCGTCGTAAGCATTAACTACAGAAGTAACGTGTAACCCTTGGCGCCCCAAAAGAGCAGGAATAGTTGCCGAAGCACCTCGACCACCATTAATAATCACAATATTTATCATTGATTTCGTAATCCAATTTTATTAAGTTGACAATAGATTTCATTCATGAAAGTTGCCGTCATACTTGTTTAAAATTACTTCTAATCCTTTGGATACTGAAAAGTTTGGCGACCAACCTAATCTCAATAATTTAGAAATATTTGCCCTAGATTCCATCATTTCGTCTTTTCGATAAGGTATGTCTCCAAAAGCTAGTATAGTTGAGCTATTAGACAACAATTTTATTTTCTCACAAAAATCTCTAATCTGAGTAGATTGTCCCGTACCAAGCTCGAAAGTCTCCAACAAAAAATTTTGGGTCCTACCATATTCCAGTAATGTAAGATAGGCAGATACAACATCCTCTATGTAAATAAAATCTCGCTTTTGGTGTCCTTTTGTAAGTGATACTTTAGGCACTCTTTGCACCGCAATATTTTGTATCATATTTTCAACGAACTTTGTGTCACTATCATAAGGACCATACATGTGCTCAAGAACAACATTAATTACTTTGAGTTTATCTGAAAGTTTCGTTAAATAAAATAATAAACTTTTCTTTGATAATGAATAATCCAATAAAATGGAGTGTGAACTTTTACCTTTATTAGAAAATGTATCAGTATTTATAAAAATTTTAACTCCTTTACTAATACCCATTTCTGCCAAGCGCAAAGGGAGTAATAAATTGGCTTCCAATATCTTAAACATGGGTGTTTCGTTTCTACCATACTCGTTAGCTGTATGTATGATCGTATCTATGGAATACATTTTAAAAATTTCTCCATAATCTAGTAGATCGATGTCAAGGAGATGAAGATTTTTATCTTTAAGAACCCCACTTATCCTCACCGTATTTGAAAAGGTCCTTTTTAGCGCAACAACTTCATAGTTCTTATCCAAAAGATTTATCAGCAATTGGCTTCCCAAAAAACCTGTCGCACCAGTAAGCAAAATCATTTTATTTTTGATCTCTTTTGAAGTTGAGAAAGAGCTAACTTAGGACTAAATGAAGTAGTGTGCTTTCTTCTGAATGCCAAGATGTAACTGATATATAATAATCTAAAAAAACCATGAGGAATAGTTGCTATAAAAAAACTAACAATTTTGACCATTGTGGAAGAATTTTCAAAAGGGAGCAAAATTTTTCTAAATATCATAAAATTAAATCTCCCATATGCGCGACTTGCTAAAATTCTCTTCACAGACTTTAACGGATATCGCTGGATCACATTATTCTTTGCACTCTTTGAGTAGTTACTAAGATCCCAGATAACTTCAGGATAGTAAATATTCCATATCTCAAAATATTTAGCCGTCCACGTTTGCATGTGCAGACGCATTTTAATTGCGGGAACTTGAAGATAATGGGCTGTATGTCCAATTTTAGCACGACAAACTGTATCTACATGCGCAAAAAAAGTTCC
>ARQU01000035.1 GCA_000384615.1 alpha proteobacterium SCGC AAA536-G10
AAATCGAATTTACCTAAGATGAGTCTATTAACGACAGATATACCAATAACGGATTATTCTTCAAAAGAATTAATAGATATGGAAGGAAGTGCGTTTTTTGATATTACCAGTAAATTAACTTCAAAAGAATTTATTTGTATTATGAAAATTATTTCTGATGGTCCTAAAGATAACATCAAACAATTAACTAAACTTAGGATAATTCAATTGTTAAAGTTAAATCTTACTAAGATTACTCAAGTTGTTTCATATTATGAAAATCTTTCTGAAAACGAAAATCAAATAAGAGCAAAGCCTGACATTTTTTTTAAAATATCATCAGACTTGCATTTTTCAGTAACTCAATTATCCCAATTAGAAAATTTATTAAGACGTTTAAAAGTTTTTTGTGGTAACAATGAAATAATGGAATTAATCAAACATTGTGAAAATTCAAATTCTGTAATTAATACTTTCAATAATAAAATTGAAAGCAACAAGATTAATTGGAGTGACGTTTGATTGAAACAATTTATATTGAAAAAAAAATAAAAAATCATCCAAGAACTAAATCTATACTGAAAAAGTTCAAAAAGTCTCGCCTTTTAGAAATAGATAAATATGCTGAAATATTTAATAAGCGAAATCAAAACTTCAGAATACAAAAAGCTAATCCTAATTTAATTCTTGCTCAAAAAAATGAAGGTTTTGTGCTGAATACCCCAGAAGGTTTTGGAATAGGTTCTTCTAAAAACTTTTACTTTTCACATATGTACAATTGCATTTATGATTGTAGATATTGTTTTCTTCAAGGCATGTTTTCTTCTGCAAATTACGTTATTTTTGTAAATTTTGAAGATTTTGATACCAGTATAAAAAATGTCATTAATCAAAATATTAATTCCAAAACAACCTTTTTTTCTGGTTACGACTGTGATTCTCTTGCCTTTGAAAATGTAACAGGATTTGCAAAACATATATTGCCAATATTTCAACAATACCCAGAAGTTGAGATTGAGTTTAGAACAAAAAGTATTCAAAGAGAGCCATTTATATCAATAGAACCAATGGAAAATGTAATTATGGCATATAGTCTAATTCCTGACTTAATGTCATCTTCCTTAGACAATAAAGTTCCTTCAATATCAAAACGTATCCAAGTTATTTCTGATTTAGCTTTAAGAGGTTGGAAGATTGGACTAAGGTTTGATCCATTGATTCATGGGAAAGATTGGAAATTTTTATATGAAGATTTGTTAGAAAAGGTTTATAATTCTATTCCACTAGAATCAATTCACTCTGTTAGCGTAGGGCCATTACGTTTCCCAAAAAAAATGTTTAAGGATATTTTTAAACTTTATCCCGAGGAACCTCTGTTCACAGGCCCTTTATCTAGTGGTAAAGGTATTGTTTCTTATGATACAAAAATTGAAGAAGAAATGTCAGTTTTTTGTAAAAACCTTACATTAAAATATTTGGATAATAGTCAAATTTTTAGATGTTATTCTTAATTATATTGGTATAAATTTATGAAAGATAAATGTGTTTTAGTTACAGGAAGTTCTAGTGGGATAGGTAAAGCGATAACTGCTAAACTACTTGATTTAGGAGCCAAAGTAGTTGGAATTTCTCGAGATCATAAAAAATCAATAATACAAAATGATAATTATATTACATTCACGTTTGATATAAGTGACTTAAATAATTTAGAAAAAAATATAAAATTAATTGTAAAAGATCATCCTGAAATTAATGGCTTAGTAAGCAATGCGGGTAATGGTAAGTTTGGTCCTCTTGAAAATTTTTCTGTTGATCAAATTAATAATTTTATTTCAATGAACTTAACATCTCACTTAATTATAACTAAAAGCTTACTACCGCATTTTAAAAAAATAAAAAAAGGGGATATAATATTTATAGGATCTGAAGCTGGATTGTCAGGGGCAAAAAATGGAAGTCTTTATTGTAGCTCAAAATTTGGATTAAGAGGTTTTGCACAATCACTTAGTAAAGATGTGGCGAATAATAATATACGTGTATGCATAATTAATGCCGGTATGGTTAGAACAAACTTCTTCGATAATTTAAATTTCTTACCTGGAGATGATCCGGAAAACGCTATTAGTGTTGATGATATTTCAAATTCTGTCGCCAATATTTTAACACTTAATAGGAATACAGTCGTGGATGAAATTAATTTGTCACCAGCAAAAAAAGTAATTAAATTCAAAAAATAGATATAATAACAAGCCCTGAACGGGAGCAAATAACTGTTATTCTAAATTGTTAATAATTAACTTTCTTTGATAAATATGGAAAATACAAATTTCAAAATTGATATAATAAATTAAGAGAAATTTCCGAAAAAGATAGGCTTGTTATCTTAATTTGAAATAAAAAGAAAATAACTTAAATAGTTACGAAAATAAATAGAGATTTAATTATCGTATATACATTTTAAAATATGTTATTAAATCTTGGTCTTATTATAATTTTAAAACTATAAAACCTCAATAATTTATCCACAAATTTCCTTTATTGCAATTAGAAGCAGAGTAACTTCTTCAATTGAGTTGTAATGACACAAAGATATTCTAACACAACTATCCTGTTTTAATGGGTTTAATATATTTCCAGAGTAATGATCAGCTTTTCTTAGATGTGTTCTTATTCCCTGATTATTAAGTTTTTTCACTATTTCAGCAGAGGATATATCGTCAACATACATTGATACAAGTCCTTCTCTAGCAGGATTATCTAATCCACCAACTATGTTGACTTTATTAATCTGTGACAAGCCAGGTATATTACCATAACCAAATAACATTGTGTCTGTTAAATTTTTTTCATGATTATGGATAGCCTTGCCAGCTGCAACAAATTTATCTCTTTTATTATCACTATTTGTAAAACATTCGCCTAACCATTCAAAATACGAAACTACCTCTGATAATGTTGCGTAAGCGCCAGTGTCTCTTGTGCCTAATTCCCAAGTTTCTTTTGGGCCATCAACTAACATATCATGCGGTAAATTTGTTAAGTTATCAGAAATCCAAGCGAATCCATATCCATGTCTTGAAAACATTTTATAAGGGGAAATCACATAACCATCTATATCATAACTATCTATATCAATTTGACCATGAGCTGCATGCTGAATACCATCTACAATTATAAAACAATCGGGAGAAACAACTCTAATTTCTTTTGCAATTTCTTTTATATCCATACTCATGCCAGTAACTGGAGATGTGTGTAAAATTGTTGCTACCTTTGTATCCTTAGTAATATACTTTGAATATTGTTTACTACAAACCAGACCTTTTTCGTTATTATGTGGAACTAAAACATGTTTTTTACCAGAAATCTTAGACCATCGTGAACTAGCACTTCTTGTAGCAGGATGTTCGACTGTAGATCCTAATACTATTCCTTGATTACCCGTTCCTAAACATGCATTCATAATTATTCTAAATAATAATTCGGTTCCGCTTTCTCCGACAAAGAATTGGCCAGAAGAAGCATTCATGAAAATTCGCATATCTTCCTTAGCTTTATTAATTGTCTTTACAAGTTGATGTGAGCCATCGTTATCTCTACCTTGATTGTCAGGAATCGCAGCATATTTCATAGTGCACTCTACTACTGATTTAAGAGTTAACGCTCCACCAGCATTTTCAAAAAAAATTCTTTTTCCCTGTATTGGACATTCTTCTATTTGTTCAAATTTATTGCGAATCTCTGTCAAAATTTGATGTGATAATTCTTGCATTTTTTAACTCAAGGTTGAAATAATATATAATCTTAGTAACATATTTTTAGATATATAAATAATCTGAGTAAAGGGGATAAATACAATTATGAAGAAATATGAATTAAACTAAATAAATTTTAAATTTGTTCAAAAAATATTATATTGATGAAATACGTTAAAATTAATCAATAACAGTTACAGCACGTCTGTTTTTTGACCAAGCCATACTATTAGAACCAACAACTGCGGGTTTTTCCTTTC
>ARQU01000036.1 GCA_000384615.1 alpha proteobacterium SCGC AAA536-G10
AGTATATACTCACTTTTTGTTTCAAATCATTCTCTTTTTAATTGAATTCTTTCAAGAATAATATTTCTATAAGTTGTAATTATATTAAATTCAACTAATTCAAATCAAATAAAAAATTATTCTTGTTTAAAATAAAACATAAGCAATAATGTTTACAAATATTTTGAAAGTCTTTTATGTCATATGAAAAACCCTATGAAGGGTTAAAAGTTATAGATTTTTCTCAAGGAGTTGCTGGGCCCTATTGTGGAATGCTTTTAGCTCAATATGGAGCTAAGGTTATTAAAATTGAGCCAAAAGACGGAGATTGGGCTAGAAATCTTGGTCAAGAATATGGACTACATTCTGCTTTTTCAGTAACTGCAAACCTTGGTAAAAAAAGTATAGTATTCGATTTAAAGAATAAAAAAAGTCAGCCTATATTAGACAAAATCATCAATGAATGTGATGTTTTTATTGAAGGTTTTAGGCCAGGGGTGATAGAAAGATTGGGGTATGGATATGAAAGGTTAAAAAATATTAATCCTAAATTAATTTATTTATCTATTTCAGGCTTTGGTCAAAAAGGTCCTATGAGCGCAAAACCAGCTATGGATCCTGTTTTGCAGGCTTTTACTGGGTTTATGTCAGAAAACAAAGGTCCTGACGATATCCCACACAGAACACCAGTTATAATTTTTGATATGACTACCGCCTTATACGCAACCCAATTAGTAAGTTCAGCCTTATTTGCCAGAATTAAAGAAGATATAGGAAAGAAAATTGAAGTTAGTTTAATGGAGGCTGCAGCTGCTATGCAGTCGATAAGACTTATGAGTGGATACATGGAGGGGCCTTATACTCACGCTTCTTCACCATCAGGAACTTTTCAAACTAAAGATGGATGGATACAGATTATCGTTGTGAAGAATCATGAGTTTACCAAATTTTGCAATGCTGTTGGATGGGTAAATTTTCTTACTGACAAGCGCTTTTTAACTAACTCTTTAAGAAGAAAACATGAAGCTATTCTGACTAAGGAAGTACAAAAACTTTTCATTAAAGAAACAACGGAATATTGGAAAAATTTATTAAATAAATTTCAAGTTCAAAACGAAAAAGTACAAAATTATAGAGAGTTTGTAGATAGTGAACAAACTAAAGCATTAGATTTAATCTCATGGTTGGATCAACCTACTACTGATCAATCGTGGCCTGTTCCAAATATACCAGGTATGCCAAAGTTAGTTAGTGGGAGTAAATTATCAATAGCACCATCGTTGGGACAGCATACTAAAGAAATTATTTTACAGTTAGGATACAGCGAAAAAAGTATAGCAAAGCTTTTTGATGAAGAAGTAATATTTGGTATTTAAAATAATCCAGTTATTGTAAAAGTGAGAGGAATGAACATCAATAAGGCTAAATATAGCTCAGATTTTAATGTTTCACTAAAAGTATAATTATCATTAGCCATAATTTTTCTCCAATAATTTTATTTTAATATTATTTTTTTTTTAAAATTATTCAAGTTTTTTAAATTTTGATATAATATGTTAATTTAGGAACTATTATGACTTTCATATTTGGAATAATTTTATCAGCTTTAATATTTTTTTTCTTCGATGATATTCAAGCAATATTAGTTTCAACAGGTTTAAGAGATCAATTAGTCACGTGGTTGCAATCCTGGTAATACATTAAAGATTTATTTTGAATTAAGAATTTACCTTTTCTATTTTTATAAATAAAATGATAAATTAGTATGTTTAAATTAACATTATTTAATCACGATTAAACTGGATATATTAATGATTAATAGTTTTGACTATATTGTTGTTGGTGCAGGCTCATCTGGATGTGTTTTGGCAAACAGACTGAGTGCAGACGGGAAATACAAAGTTTGTTTACTTGAAGCAGGCCCTCCTGATTGGAATCCATTTATTCATATACCAGCTGGTTTTATGAAAACTCTAACAAATCCAAATGTAAATTGGTTATTTAAATCTGAACCAAGTTGGGGAACGGCAGGAAGAGTGATTGATATTCCAAGAGGCAAGACATTAGGTGGATCAAGCTCAATAAATGGAATGGTTTTCAATAGAGGTCAAAATATGGATTTTGATGTCTGGGCTCAAAAGGGAAATAAAGGTTGGAGTTACTCTGATTTACTCCCTTATTTCAAAAAATATGAAAAAAGATTAGGTGAGCATGATGAAACTTACAGAGGATCAAAAGGCGAGTTGCCAATAACCGATTTGGAATACCGGGATCCACTTTGTGAAGCATTTATAAAAGGAGCTATTGAACAAGGTATACCTTTAAACAAAGACTATAATGGACAATTTCAAGAGGGTGTTTCATATGTTCAAAGAACCACAAAAGGTAGATTTAGAGTAAGTGCATCTAAAGCTTTTTTGAAGCCTGTTAAATCTAGGCAAAATCTTGATATAATTACTGATGCATTTGTAACAAAGATTATTATTGAAAACAAAACTGCTACTGGAGTTGAGTATCTCAAAGGTGGAGTTAGAGGTAAAAAAATAATTTTAAAGGCTGATAAAGAAGTTATCCTGTCATCAGGAGTTATTAAATCACCACATTTATTAAATTTATCGGGTATTGGTTCTGGTAAACATTTAAAAGATATCGGAATAGATGTAATTCATGACTTAAAGGGTGTTGGCATGAATTTAAGAGACCATTTTGCACCTAGAATGACTGCAAGAGCTAAGAATGTTGAAACAGTTAATGAAAAATCCAGAGGGTTTAAACTCTTGAAAGAAATTGGTAA
>ARQU01000037.1 GCA_000384615.1 alpha proteobacterium SCGC AAA536-G10
AAAAATATCTAAGTTATCAGTTCCAACTTACCTTTGTATTGGTAATCACGATGATAGAGAAATTTTTTCAAAAATTTTCCCAAATTTTGTCAACGATGAAGGATTTGTTCAATACCATAAAAGTTTTTCTGAGGGCAATGGAATTTTTCTAGATACCTGGGGTCCAGAAACTCATGCAGGTTTTTTTTGTAAAAAAAGAGCTGATTGGCTTGATAAAACTTTAAGTAATTTAGAAAATCAATGTTTCATTTTTATGCATCAAAGTTAAACACATATTTTTTGGTCATTGTCATATGCCATTATCTGGTTCATTTTGTGGGATCCCAATTAGTGCTCCGAGAGGAACTAATCATGCTGGATATCCAAACTTTTCTGAAAAATACCTTTTATCTGCTTCATATTTACCCGAATCATATTCAGTGATTATATATAACGAACCCAGTGTTACAGTACATATGGTAGAATTTGGATACAAAGGAGACATTATTGTTGAAGGTTCGCCTGACTACGCTTCTTGGGACAAGGGAACAATGAAAAGGTAAGGATTAAGTTATTGTTTTTATTAATAAATTTTTTATTTGAAAAAATGTATAATTTATAAAAAAAATACTAATTTATGTGATTTTGTAAAAAATTTGAAATAATTATATAGGTTAATGTGAATAAGAGAAATTCATGTCTAATATTCTAGTAAAAGAAATATATAAATCATACGGAAATACAAGTGTAATCGAAGATATTTCTATAGAAATTAAGAGTAAAGAGTTCATAACACTAGTTGGTCCGTCTGGCTGCGGGAAATCAACTTTATTAAGAATTATAGCTGGTTTAGAACAATTCAATTCTGGTAGGATTTATATTGACCAAAAAGATGTTACTTTTGTCAGACCGTCCGATAGGAATCTTGCAATGGTTTTTCAATCATACGCACTTTACCCTCATTTAACAGTAAAAGAAAATATGTTAACTCCATTAAAATTGAGAGATTTGTCGTCATTTCAAAGATTCCCTTTAATTGGCAAGTATTTTGCCAAAAAAAAACTTGAAAAATTGGATATTCTTGTTTCAGAAACAGCCGAAATTTTAAGATTAAAAAATTTTTTAAATAGAAAACCTGGTCAATTGTCTGGAGGACAAAGGCAAAGAGCAGCTCTTGGAAGAGCAATGGTTAGAAAACCAATAGCTTTTCTGATGGACGAGCCATTATCAAATTTAGATGCAGCCTTAAGGGTGCATATGCGATCAGAGTTGTCTGAACTTCATAAGAAATTAGGGATTACATTTATCTATGTAACTCATGATCAAGCCGAGGCACTCACGATGTCTAACAGAATGGCAGTAATGATGGATGGCAGAATTTTGCAGCTTGATGAACCAAACAAAATTTATTCTGAACCAAATTGTATTAAAGTCGCAGAGTTTATTGGTTCTCCAAAAATTAATATTTTACCTGCTACTACTGATAAGCTAGGTTATTTATCAATAGGTAACTTCAAATCAAATTTTAAAACTAAAATCAAAAATACTAAAATTTTTATTGGTTTTAGGTCTGAAAATATTGTTTTAAATAAAAAAACTAATCAATTTAATGGAAGAGTAAAGCATATTGAGAATCTAGGTTCAGACTATTTTTTACATTTAAAAGTTAAATCATTAAGCGATAAAATTATCATAAGAATACCCCAAAGTGATTTTACTAATATTAAAGTTGATAGTTCCATTGATTTTTCTATAAATCTAGAAAAGATTCTATTTTTTGATGTAGATGGGGTCAGATTTAAGGCCTCTTATCATACTTTCCAGAAAAAAATAGCGTAATGAATTCACAAAGAGCACATTATTGGTTTGTATCTCCTGCATTAGTTTTAATGTTACTAATATTTGGAATCCCAATTGCTATCGCAATTTTCTTAAGCTTCACAGATTATTCACTAGGTAACAAAACTTTTGAATTTGTGGGTTTTGAAAATTATTTCAAAATTTTTACTAGATCATCATATGAAAAAATGTGGGGAGCAACGCTTAGATATGTAATTGTTGTTGTGCCTCTTACTGTTGGACTAGGCTTAGGTGCTGCTCTATTAATTAATTCAATAACAAGATTTAGCGAAATATATAAAACAATCTATTTTTTACCTGTTATGGCAACTTTGATGGCAATGGCAATAGTTTGGCAAGTTATGCTTCATCCTACTGCAGGCTCAATAAATAGATTGCTCTCTTCCGGATGTGAAATTGATTATATATACAATTTATTTACCCTATCCTTTGTTGGACAGGAAGCCTCAGAAAGTTGGTATGGCTCTATATGTAACGGCAACATGCCTAACTGGTTAGGAGATAAAAAATATGCGATTTGGGTAGTTTGCTTTGTTGGCGTTTGGCAGGGATTTGGTTTTAATATGGTTCTTTATTTGGCAGGTTTAACCAGTGTTTCAAGAGAACTTTATATGGCAGCTGAAATGGATGGAGCAAAATCTGGATGGGAAAGATTTAAGTTAGTAACATGGCCTGCTTTAGGGCCTACAACAGTTTTTGTTGTGACTATATCGTTCATAAAAGCTTTTCAGGTGTTTGATATA
>ARQU01000038.1 GCA_000384615.1 alpha proteobacterium SCGC AAA536-G10
TGTCAGTAAAAGTATCGCCAAAAGATAAATTTAGTTCTGATGGGAAAAACCGCATTCCACCTGGTCCAGGAGCTTTAGAAGTTAGCTTTAATTTTAGACCTTCTTCGGGCTGAACTCTAATTATTAATCTGTTTGGGTTATCTTGAGTATCTTTAGTAAACTTTGAAAATATGTCATGAGGTTTGTTTTTAAATGTAATAATAATTTCACTTGCTCTGTTAGATAATTTTTTTCCTGTCCTGACATAAAAAGGAACCCCTGCCCATCGCCAATTATTAATAACAACTTTAAGTGCAACAAAAGTTTCAGTATTAGAATTTTTACCTAATTCGTCAGAAAAGCTTCGATATTGTCCAGTTTGCACTTCATCATCAGTTATTGGTTTCAGTGCTTTTAATACTCTTAATTTTTCGTCTCTTAATTGATCAGCTTCATAAAAGGATGGAGGTTCCATTGCTATTAAACAAATCAACTGTAGCAAATGATTTTGCAACATATCTCTAATTGCACCATACTCATTATAATAGGAAATCCTTTCCTTAACTCCTATTGTTTCAGAAACAGTAATCTGCACATTGTCAATATTATTATTATTCCACTGATTTTCAAAAAATGTATTTGCAAATCTCAATGCCATTAGATTTTGGACAGTTTCTTTTCCTAAATAGTGATCAATTCTATAAATTTGACTTTCCTTAAAAACACTAGAAATTTCGTTATTAATTTCAATTGCAGTTTTTTTATTTTTTCCAATAGGCTTTTCAATTACAAGTCTACTTTGTGGAACATTTAAACCTGAATCTCTAATAAATTTGCAACTGTTACCAAAGAGACTTGAAGCTATTGCCAAATAAAAAATTATAGGTCTGTTTTCATCAAATTTTTCTTTTATTATTTTTACTAAATCTAAATGTCCATTTCCAGACACAACGTCTAATTCGACTAATTTTATAATCTTTATAAAATTATTCCAATTTTCTAAGTTGTTATCTTCACTTTTGATTGCTTTATTACAATTTGATTGTAACTCTAAAAAAAAGTCTTTTTTAGAGTTTATATATTTATCGCACAATATTATGTTTGATTGAGCATCTATTTGATTATCTAAAAATCTCCAAAATAGAGCAGGTAATATCTTGCTCTTTGAAAGATTCCCAGTTCCTCCAACAATTATAAACTCACTTGGAACAATATTTGATTTTTCAGGAACCATGACAACTCATTTTAATTTATTAATAATAATTTATTATATCTCTTATTGTCATAAATTATTGTAAATTATTATAGTTTAAGTTTAATGTTGATTAAATTCTTAGCAATATTATTGGGGGATATTTATGACTGAATCAATTGCCTTTATTGGATTAGGAGCTATGGGTGGGCCTATGGCTCAGAACATAATAAGAAAAGGGTCAAAAGTGTCAGTTTATGATGTGGTTACTGAGAAAATGGATCCTGTAGTAAAAGTCGGCGGAACACCAGGTAATTCTCTTAAAGATACTATTAAAAATGCCGAAATAGTTATAACAATGTTACCCTCAACTGAGAACGTTAAATCAGTTATAACTGACACAGAAGGTGTCTTATCATTTGCTAAACCTAACACCATTATTTTAGACATGAGCACAATAGCTCCAACTGGTACTGACGAAGTATATAGAAAATGCAAGGAAAAAAATGTGGCATTCATAGATGCCCCGGTTGGTAGATTAGTAAGCCATGCAATTTCAGGTGACTCACTTTTTATGGTTGGTTGTGATAATGAAAATGCTTTTAAAAAAATTGAGCCATTATTAAACGCAATGGGTACAACTATAATACGTTGTGGGAAAGTTGGGTCTGGTATAAGAGCTAAAGTTGTTAATAATTTTCAGATTTTAAGCATAGCCCAAATTACCGCTGAAGCATTAACACTAGCTCAGAAAATTGGTTTGGATCTTAATACTTTTAAAGAAGTCAATGCAGGAACAACGGCTAACAATGGTCAATTTCATATTAATTTTTTATCTAAGGTCCTCCAAAATGACATAGAACCTGGCTTTACAATTGATCTTGCCCATAAAGATATGGGTTTGGCTATTGAAACTGCAAATAGTTTCAGAGTAGGCTTACCAGTAGGTTCTTCAGTTCAAGCTGTTTATGGCCAAGCTAGATCAGGAAAATTTGCAAAAAAAGATTTCAGTGCTTTACTTGACTATGCCTGTGAACTAGCAGAAGTTAGTCCGCCAAGAATTAAAAAAAGTTAGTTATTAAAACATAAATTAGACTACAGGACACAATCCTCCATCTAAATTAATAGCTGTTCCTGTGATGTAACCACTTCTATCAGAGGATAGAAAGGCAACTAAATTTGCATAATCAATTTCTTCACCAACTTTACCCATTGGTACCTTTTTAGACATTTCTTTATATAAATCAT
>ARQU01000039.1 GCA_000384615.1 alpha proteobacterium SCGC AAA536-G10
AATCTGACCACATGAATGCTATATTAATGTATTTAGGTTTTGATGGTAAAATTCCTGCTGCTTATCAAAGACAAATAAAAAATATACTTAATCATAAGAAAAATAATAACGGTATTATGCATCCTTGGATTAAATTAGGTATGCAACTTAATCATTTAGCTGATTCTAATGGTCTTCCAGAAAAATCTATAATAGATGGTAATGGTAACATCATGCCTAATGAGTTATATATTGATCCAGATACGTTAAAACCGTTAATAAATGATGGTACATTAGGTGAAGGTATGGATTCTTTATTTGCTTTAATGGAATTATCAGACTACGTAGCAGCTAAAGAAAATGAAGCAATAACACAATATCAAACAAAGTTTATTGGTACTGTTGATGCTGCTCAGTCTGGACCTACAATTCAATCTATTCAAATAGGTAATATAAGAGGCGCTATTCGGGGGGATTAGGTGTTTTAAATTGGATGCACAAAGATCGCTTAAAGAAAGCTAGTGACAAAAAGAATAATATTGATCCTGAATCTCGTTTTGATTTGCCTAAATTGTATGCAACAACTGCAGAAAAAGCTAGAGGTTATTTACAAGGTGAAATTAATGCAGGCAGAGATAATGATTATATAGATTTTATTAAAATTTTATTTGCAGATGCTCAAAACCCTAATAATTTTGATAAGCTTTGGAACAAAAGTTCTGCTTTTGCTAAGACAGGATTAGTTGGAGCTAGTTATGGGCAAGGAACAGACGGTTCTATTATGTCTATTGCTGCTGAAATAACTAAACACTTAGAAGAATCTATTCCGGATGCTGATTTTGTTAGAATAGTTAATAATTTAAGAAGTAAATTTGGTAGTGATGTTAGTGTTAATCCTAATGGTAGATTGGTTTTACAAGGAAAAGCTTGGGGACATTTAAATAAAATAGCAGAGACTTATGTTAATTCTATGAATGAAGCAGAACCTAGATTAAAAGATTATTCAAAATACATGAGAAAAGCTTTTAAAACATATGTTAAATTTGCTAAATTAGCTCAAGATAATCCTGATGTTATGGGTCCAGTATCAGCACCTAAGATGACATATAAAGAACCTAGTGGTATTTCTATGGAGGCAGTCTGGCAGAAAAATTGGATTGATGGTATGAGTACTTCTATGATAGAAAATCACATACCTTCAGACTGGAAAACGTTTGATATTATGGGGTCTGAAATATTATTTCAAGAAGGTATACCTGTTCCTAATTTAGATGCTGAATCTGAAGCTCTTAAATTTACTAATGATGTTAAATCAGCAGGCATTAGTCGCTTTCCAGTTATTTCCATTCATGGTTTAGATGATTTAGTACAATCAATAACTATTTCTGAGATGAATAGATTGTATCCAGATGACTTTAAATTCTTTTTATCTGTTTGGGATGCCGGTAGAGTTCCTACAAATATGTTAAGGAATTACAGTAATATTTATAATAAAGTGTTTGAAAAAGTTATGAAAGAAAATGACTTTTTTAAACAATTAACTAATGGTTTTAGAGAAGCAATAAATTCTATTGAAATTAGAGATAACAAAGGCACTAGATTAGCTGATAAGTTTTTAGAAAAAGGAAGGAAATCAGGTGTTGTTAATGAATACAATCAATTAAAAGGAATGATAGCAGATTTAGAAGCTTTCGAAAGAACTACTTGGGAAGGTGAAAAATATAAACCTGGTATGGCTACAACTACTGATGAGAATGTTGAAGGTAAGAATACTTTGTTTGAACGAGCTGAAATGTCTGGTGGACAAATAAAACAAATGTTTTTCCCTGATCCTGACGAGTATGAAGATTACTTATCAAGTAAAGAAAGTCAAAGTACTGTTCAATCTGCTTTTTCTGGTTCTCTGTTAGATAACAACGAAGTTGCAGCAGAACTAATGAGAAGAATGCAAGAGTAAAAAATAAAAAAAAAAACCCCCTATAGATTAATTTCTATGGGGGTATTTTTATTTTAATATCTTCTGTCTTGCTGTACTTTTTTCAAAAACTTTTCTGCTTCTTTTCTTAATTTATTAGCTTCTTTAACAGCTTTTTCTTTAGCTTCTACTAAATCATGTCCTTCCGAAATTAGTCTGCCTTGTATTGCTACTAAGTTTCGTTGATATATTTTATTAAAAGCAACTTCATTTAATTCAGGTGTGTGTGCTAATTTTGGGTCTAACCCTAATTCTTGTACAACTTCTTCATCACTAACACCTAACTCTGACATTGGATTATAATTTTTATTCATATTCTATCTCCTGTGATCGTCCTGATATATTACAACCTTTATAATAAACTGTTTCTCCAAAAATATTATTGCATTTA
>ARQU01000040.1 GCA_000384615.1 alpha proteobacterium SCGC AAA536-G10
ATCTTTTAAAGAAAAAATAAAAAATAGTTATCAGCAGACAGAGAAATCCTAAAAACACATTTATTTGGATTGTTCTGTCTACTGAAATTAGTGTCATAATCCAAGATAAATTCATTAGACCAATTGGTGCTGTTCCGATACATGTCACTAATATACCAAAATTATTTCCTTTAGATTTAGTAGATGCTTGATAAACAAGTGCACCTTGCATTGTACTAAAACCTGATAAAAAAATGCCGCCAAATGTTAAACTTATAAAAGCCAATATCAGACTAGGTGAGTAAGAAAATAAAAACATACCTAAAAAAAATCCACTTACACCTGTAATAAAGATAATTGACAGATATTTTTGTGGA
The DNA here is from genome assembly GCA_000384615.1 of alpha proteobacterium SCGC AAA536-G10. GTDB lineage: Bacteria > Pseudomonadota > Alphaproteobacteria > Puniceispirillales > Marisalimonadaceae > Marisalimonas. The sequence continues at coordinate 357 of ARQU01000040.1, forward strand.
GAAAAATTACCAATAATTAAAGCCCCTATAAGAGCTCCTAAACCTTCAGAGGAAGCTAAGATTCCAATATTAAATTCAGATAATAATAATTTTTCTCTACCTAATACGGGGATTAAAGATAATAATGGAAAACCAAAAATATTAAAGATTAGGGTTGTTATCAATACCATTCTTAAACTAACAAGACTGTATACACTTTTACCTGTTTTTAATATTTCATTTAAAAGACCATGTGCCCAATGCTCTTTTATCGCTAATGGATTTTTTTGAGCAGAATTTAGAGCAGTATCCTTATTAGAATTTTTTTTAAATACAATGATTAATCCTAAAGCTAACAGATACATTATAAATTGAAGACTAAAAATTCCAGTAAGACCAACTAAAGTATAGAGTGTTCCAGCAAATATTGGTCCTATCAGTCTTGTTGCATTGTTGGATAATGTTTCCATAGCAAGTGAGGAACTCAAAAATTTCATTTTAATATTATCCGCTAACACTCTACGCCTTACTGCAAGGTCAACCACCCATGTAATTCCATTTACAAAGGCAAGAATAAGTGCAAAAAGCGTATTAAAATTATCTGTGAAAACTAAAATAACAGCGATACCAGTAAAAATATTTGAAAGTAAGTAAATGTTTTTAATAACTAAAATTGGAGACACCCTCTCTGAAATTGTACCTATAACTATTCCCAAAAGGCTCATTGGTAACATTCTTGCTGCGAATATTACTGTAACTAAATATGGAATTCCTAGTTCTTGGAGGGCATAAAGACTCAAAGCTAAAAACTCCATAGCACGTGCAATCCCAGTCATACAACCTGCACCCCAGAGTATTCTAAAGTCTTTATTTTTAAAACATTCCTTAATCATTATATGTTAGGAAATTTTTTGATGTACTTCGACTACATTGCCTTCTGGGTCTTGAAAGAAAATTTGGTGCCATTCTTTAGCGAAAGTGGTTCCATAATCCGAAAATGGTATTTTTTCTTTCTTAAGCCTTTTAATGAATGTGTTAATATCATCAGTCCTAAAAGCTATATGCCCTTTGTCAACAGGATTAATTGTCTGATTATTTTTAAAAGCTACATTTAAATCTCGTTCTGCAAGATGCATTTCTATTTTACCTTCTGTTACGAAATTAATTTTACCACTATACCCTCTATTAAATGTCTCTTCTGTTCGTGGAAAATTTTCTATTGGAATACTATTCATACTAAGGATATTTTTATAAAAATTATTCATATTATCTATATTTTTTGATACAAAATTTATATGGTGAAACTCTAATTTCATTTATAATCTCCAAATTATTTAATAATCATTACATTTATGCTATATAAAATAATTAATACTAAATAAGATAAATAAGCTAGTATTATAAAATTGAACTATTATATCTAATCATACACACGCAAAATATTTATGAGGATCAAAATGCCTGATAGCACCATTCAATTAGAAAATTCAGAAAGCCAAGAAAGCATAATTAGTGAAGTAAGAGAGTCAGTGGCTAAACTTTGTGGTGATTTTCAAGGTGAATACTGGAGAAAACTTGACAGAGAGCAAGGTTACCCTACAGAATTTGTTAAAGCTTTGACTGATGCGGGTTTTTTGGGAGCCCTTATACCGGAAGAATATGGTGGTGTTGGTTTAGGAATGGTTGCAGCATCTGTCATTTTAGAAGAAATACATCATCAAGGTTGTAATGCCGCAGCGTGTCACGCACAAATGTATACAATGGGAACTGTTCTAAGACACGGATCTGATGAACAAAAAAAGGAATATTTACCTAAGATTGCTGACGGAACTCTAAGG
>ARQU01000041.1 GCA_000384615.1 alpha proteobacterium SCGC AAA536-G10
TTTGGTTCTTCTTGGCACCAAACAAATTCAGCGTTTGGTGTATCAGATAATATTTCTTTTAAAGTTGAATAAGGAAACGGGTAGATTTGTTCTAATCTCAAAATTTTTACATTGTCTAGTTTTCTGTTTTCTCTTTCTTCCAATAAATTGTAGAAAACTTTACCAGAACAAATAACAACCTTTTTAATATCATTATCCTTAAGGTTTGTTTTCGGGTCTCTTATTACTCTTCTAAAAGCAGTATTCTCCGACATATCGGATAAATTAGAAACACAAGCCTTATTTCTAAGAAGACTTTTTGGTGTCATTATAATCAATGGTTTTCTGAAATCTCTTTTAAGTTGTCTTCTTAAGGCATGAAAATAATTTGCAGGTGTACTGCAATTTAAAACTTGCATATTATCTTCACCACATAATTGAAGATATCTCTCTAATCGTGCTGAAGAATGTTCTGGTCCCTGACCTTCATAACCATGAGGAAGTAACATAACAAGCCCTGACATTCTTAACCATTTAGCTTCACCGCTTGAAATAAATTGATCAACTATAACCTGAGCACCATTAGCAAAATCTCCAAACTGAGCTTCCCACATTACTAAAGCAGTTGGCTCTGTAAGAGAATAACCATATTCAAATCCTAAAACGGAGGCCTCTGATAAAGGAGAGTCAATAACTTCAAAATTTTGTTGGTTGGAAGTTATATTATTAAGCGGCGTGTATCTTTCTTCTGATATTTGGTCAATAAATACAGAGTGCCTTTGGGAAAAAGTTCCTCTACAACTATCTTGTCCAGACAATCTTACTGGATGTCCTTCTAATAATAATGAGCCAAATGCAAGGTGTTCAGCAGTAGACCAATCTATACCTTCACCAGTCTCAATGGCTTTTTTTCTAGATTCAACTATACGTTGAAGTTTTTTATTTACTTTTATATTTGCAGGTATAGTAGTTATTGCTTTTCCAATTAATTTCAAGTCATCTTTGGATACTGATGTCTCACCTCTTCGGTCGTCTCCATGGGCAGCCCTTAAACTTGACCATTGACCTTCTAACCAATCCGCTTTATTAGGTTTATAATTAGTTCCTGCTTCAAATTCTTTTTCAAGAAATTTATTGTGGTTGTTAACTTCGTCCTTAGCTTCTTGGTCGGTCAATATACCTTCATTAATAAGTTTTGACGCGTAAATTTTGCTGATACTATTGTGAGATCCAATAGTTTTATACATAATTGGTTGAGTAAATGCAGGTTCATCTCCTTCATTATGACCATAACGACGGTAACTTATAATATCTAAAACAACATCACATGCAAATTTTTGTCTAAACTCTGTAGCTATCCTAGATGCGTGGACAACAGCCTCTGGGTCATCACCATTAATATGCATAATGGGAGCCATAACCATTTTTGCTACATCTGTGCAATATGGGCTAGAACGAGAGTAGTTTGGGCTAGTTGTAAATCCAATTTGATTATTTACAACTATGTGAATAGTACCACCCGTTCTGTATCCCCTTAGTCCAGAAAAATCAAAAGTCTCAGCCACTATTCCTTGACCTGCAAAAGCAGCATCTCCATGTAAGACAATACCTAACACTGATAGTCTGTCATTAGTATCATTATGTTGATTTTGTTTTGCACGGACCCTTCCAATAACAACAGTGGCTACTACTTCTAAATGAGACGGATTTGCTTGTAACGATAAATGTACGTTATTACCATCAAACTCTCTATCAGCGGAAGCACCCATGTGATACTTAACATCTCCTGACCCACCTGCTTCTTCTGGGTTTGCCTGATTACCCAAAAACTCAGAAATAATTGCTCTAAAGGGTTTATTTAATATATTATATAAAAGATTTAATCTTCCTCGGTGAGCCATTGCAATCACAACTTCTTTCATGCCTAGCTGACTACCACGTTTTAATATTTGCTCGATAGCTGGAACAACAGACTCTGATCCGTCTAGACCAAATCGTTTAGTTCCAGCATATTTTTTATGAAGAAATTGTT
>ARQU01000042.1 GCA_000384615.1 alpha proteobacterium SCGC AAA536-G10
CTGATAATATGATAATATGCGCTGATGATTTTGGAATTTCGCCTTCCGTTTCCCAAGGTATTATTGAATTGGTAGATATGCAAAGGCTAAGTGCCGTTAGTTGTATGGTCACATATCAAGACAATTTAGATCGACAATTTAAATTAATTTTGCCATATAGATCTTTCTGCGATATTGGTCTTCATCTGAATTTGACTAGTGGTTTACCCGTGACACCAAAACTTGACTATTCAAGTGGTTTAGTTGATAAATGGGGTAATTTCTTAAGCTTTGATTTACTTTTAAAAAATCTTTTAAAAGGTAAAATAGATAAAAAAAAACTACAAAAAGAAATTGAAAATCAATTTTATCATTTCAGAGAATTAACAAGTTTTTTTCCAGATTTTATTGACGGTCATCAACATATACAGCAACTTCCTCTCGTAAGAGATTTGTTATTAGATTTCTGTGTCACGGCTTATAAAGGTCAAAGATTTTATTTAAGAGTAGGTAGTTTCCCAATTATAAAGGCAGTAAAACAAAAATTGAAAATAAAAATGATAATGGGATCTTTTGCAATTAAGCTTTTTTCAAGGACTTATAAAAATGCAATAAAAGCAAAAAAAATTCAAAAAAATAATTACCTGTTTGGATACCATGATTATAATAATGAACTACTTTTTGAAAATATATTTTCCTATTACTTAAAGTTAGTATCTTCTGAAAACGATATATTTTTTATGCATCCGGGATATGTTGATAGTGATCTGATAAAACGAGATCCTCTGATTGAAGGAAGAGAAAGAAATTTAGAATTTATGAAAAGTGATCGATTTAGTGAATTGCTAGAAGAACATTACATAAAAATTAATCAGTATAGATTTGATAAAAGGTGAGGTGGTTGAAGTGTTTGTTCTTGACTTATACGCTTACTGGAAAAAGATCAAATTTTTACCCATTTAATTGGCGGTAATGTAAAATTAGATTTATTATATCAAAAGAGCTAGATGTTTTACACTTATGACCTCGCTAGTGTTTCGAAGAAGATGTTGAAGATTATCTTTATATGCTGCGGGACCATCTGCCACACTCTATTTTAAGCATCTGATTTAATTATATTTTATAAAATTGTAAATATTTAGTCTACAAATTTGTCTACAAAACAATTAATGTTTGTTATTAAACACTTAAACTAAAAAATAGAAATCATTGCAAATGAGTATTTTAAGTCGGTCAACGTTTAATAGTAATTTAGACAGTTCTATAAAAAAACTTAATAAAATAGAATTTGATATGAATATCTACATTGATGCATATCATTTATTTTTATTTTTTTCATAAATATTGTATTGTGTTCCAACTAAATGTAAGTACCTAATTCCTATTGTAGCTTTTGCTATAAAGTATCGCCAGAAGGGTATACAAGCAAACTGTTGATAGTAGTTGGTCATTCTGGCATCTTACTCCCCGAAACCTATGCCTCATCATGCGTCGTGACCGACTTGATGGACTTCCACAGTGGTATGAGATATGTGATCGATGTGGGTAAGCTGCGCTTTGTACTCCGAAACCTCCTTGGGTGTCTGTGAAGCAATCGATACAATGACCGAGTAATGGCCAGGACCGATCTGCCAGATATGTAGGTCAGTGATCTTATCCATGCCAGTCTCTAATGCCTTACGCACTTTTTCTTCGATGTTTCCACCTTCGGGTACGCGATCCAACAGGACACTGCTCGAGTCTTTGATGAGACCCCATGACCAACGTGAAATCACAATTGCACCGATAATTCCCATCAAAGGGTCAGCCCAAAACCAACCATAGGCGCGACCCAGAAGTAGGGCGACAATGGCCAGAACCGATGTCAGTGCGTCCGCCAGAACATGCAGGTAGGCAGCCCGCAGGTTGTTGTCCTGACCATGCCCATGGTGATGGCCATGATCATGTTCATGATCGTGTTTTTGATGCCCATGGCCATGATGGTGGTGATGATCGTCCCATAGCAACCAT
>ARQU01000043.1 GCA_000384615.1 alpha proteobacterium SCGC AAA536-G10
TCTGGTTGTTTTAAGTTTAAAGTAATGCTTCGTTTATTACGATGTAAGTTTTGAAAATCTGAGGTGTGTCGAGATGCTCCTAGTGCACCATCGGGCTCAACACTTTCTGGAGCTTCTACTTTTATTACATCTGCTCCCCAGTCTGCCAACTGCCTTACAGCAGTCGGACCAGATCTTACTCTTGTAAGATCAATAACCCTAATATGTGATAAAGCATCTGAGGCAGGTAGATGAGCCATAAATATTTTCCCCTTTTTTGTTTTTAAAAAACTTACGCAAATTATATCTCAAAGATATGAACTATATCAACAAATTGCTTGTTTAAAAGTCAAAAAAAAATTATTACTTTTTTCAAGTTTAATAAGAAAGAAAAATGACAGTGAAAAAATTTGATTTCAAAAAACATCATAAAGATTTGTCAAAAATAGAAAGCAAGTCTGAAAAACTCTTTATTAAATCAAAAGACTCAAATGTGTGTTGGAGAATATGGGGCAAGGGTAATCCTATAATTTTTTTACATGGTGGTTACGGAAGTTGGGCGCATTGGATTAAGCAGGCACTTCCGTTTTCAAAAAATCATAAGGTACTCATTCCAGATATGCCTGGGTTTGGTGAATCTGATGATTTAAGTCTTCCACATAACCCAAAAAAAATTGCGTCTAATTTAGCTGACACACTTGAAGCGTTAATTTCACCGTACGATAATACAATAATATGTGGGTTTTCCTTTGGAGGCCTCATATCAGGTCATTTGTCATATGAATTAATCCAAAGAAAATTTATACCTAAAAAGTTAATATTAATTGGTCCCGGTGGGCTAGGTGCCAAAAGAGGTGATATGAAGACAATGATAGCAAGACATTCTAAGATGTCTGAGGAAGAAATTTATGGTGCCCACAAAACAAATCTTGAAATTTTAATGATACATGATTCTAAAAAAGTTGATGATTTTTCAGTTCATATTCAAAAGCAAAATACAGATGCCCATAGGATTAAAAGTCGTCCAATATCTGCAACAGATACCTTAGCTAAGATTTTAGAAAGACAAGATGTCCCACTTTATGTCATATGGGGAGAAAAAGATGCTAGCGTTGGTGTCTATCTTGAGGATAGAATGGCTATTTTAAGAAAAGTTAACAAAAATGTGCGCTTTCATGTGGAATACAATATTGGACATTGGATAATGTACGAAAACGAAAAAAAATTTAATAAACTTTTAGAAGATATTATTCAAGACTGAAGCCGTGATTTTTTAACCATTTTTTAAAGTCTTTTCTTTCAGCTACAGAAAGTTGCCTGCTAATATTTTCTGACCAGGTTCCCTTTTTTGCTACACCATAAATATCTATATGTCTCTGCTTGTTTCTTTCTATAGGAGCTACTTTAAATACTCTTTCATCATATTGATTAATTTTATCCATTAAGTTTTTTTCATTGTATGTATTATAATGAATTACTATATCTTGAGGCAGCCTTATAGATACTGGTGACTTTTCATCTGGCCAACCTAAAGCAAGTCCAGCAATTGGAAAAACACCTTTGGGTAATTTGCAAAGATTTTTTACTTCTTCAATTATATTTCTAATCATGCTTATTGGGCATATGCCTAAACCAATTGACTCAGAAGCACTTATCATAGACTGCATTGAAAGAGCTGAGTCTATAACACCATTCATAAACGTATCTACATTATTATTTTTATGATTATATCCCTTATGATTTGTAATTTTAATATTTCTTCTGATGTCAGCAAGGAATAAAAGGAAAACTGGTGCAGTAAGTGCCCATTTTGTATCACCAATCAATTTTGAAATTTCATTTTTTAAGGATTGATTTTGTATTACCATAATTGAGTATTGCTGGAGATTTGACTTGGACGGGGCTGATTGAGCAGATGTCAAAAGTAGTGTTAATAGTTCTTTAGAAATATTTTTTTTGAAAATTTTCTTACACTAGCTCTAGATACAATAGAATTTATT
>ARQU01000044.1 GCA_000384615.1 alpha proteobacterium SCGC AAA536-G10
TTTTCCATACCTATTATGATATAAGTTTGATGCATCAATCATTAACTATACTTTCATTAAAATTTTGTTTAAGTTTATAATACAATGGTTACCAGAAATTTATTAGGATTTTTTTGATATGTTAGATCTAAAAGATAAAATTGCCATTGTGTCAGGATGTGGATCCATTGGAGATGGTTTTGGAAATGGTAGGTCAATCGCAACTCTTTTAGCACGCCAGGGTGCAAAAGTTATTGGAACTGATATTGATGAGGAAGCAGGCAACAATACGTCCGATTTTATAGAACAAGAAGGTAATGATTTTACTTTTTATAAGGTGAACATGACTAATGAAAGTGATGTAAAAGAATTTTTTAATAAAACTGAAACCCAAAATAAAAAAATTGATATTTTAGTTAATGTTGTTGGTCAGTCTGAGCCTGGAGGACCAGTAGAGATAGATTCAATCACATGGCAACAACAATTTATGTTAAATTTAAATACTGCCTATTTTTGTATTAAATGTGCTATTCCAATTATGGAAAAAAACTCAGGAGGTTCAATTGTTAATATTTCCTCAGTTGCTGCACTAAGGTATGTAGGTAAACCTCAAGTTGCTTATAGCGCCTCAAAAGCGGCACTTATACAGATGACTAAAACCACTGCAGTAATTGAAGCCAAAAAGAATATTCGACTAAACTGCGTTGTTCCAGGTTTGATGCATACCCCTTTAGTAGACCGATTGGCACAAAAATATGCAGGTGGTGATTATGAAGGATTTGTTAGACAAAGACATGATCAAGTACCAATGGGAAGAATGGGTGAATCATGGGATGTTGCCAATGCTGTATTATTTTTATGTTCTGACGAAGCAAAATATATTACTGGAACTGAGCTAATAGTTGATGGAGGGCTTGTTGCGTCTACACCTTAAGAGAACTTCAAAATATTAATTTTGTTTCAACAAAACTTCTACATTAGGTTTAATGATGTATTTAAAAATTCAAAAACGTACTAGTCAACTTCTATCTAAAGGTAATGTGGCAGACAAGCCTAGTCAGTATGTTGATATGATTTTATTTATACTTATAGTTTTAAACATTGCTGCTGTGTGTTTAGAATCAGTGAAACATATTGGAAATGAATATAAAGTAGCTTTCAACGCATTTGAGTTTTTTTCGGTTGTAATTTTCAGCATTGAATATGTATTAAGGGTTTGGTCTGCTCCTGCAAGAAATGACCTAGGTAACTCAACTAATATTATAAAAAGAATGAAATATATATTTAGTTTTACAGGCTTAATAGATTTTTTAGCAATTATACCTTCTATTTTACCATACTTTTTTGGAGGCTTGGATCTTAGGTGGCTTAGGGTATTAAGATTATTAAGATTATTGAAAATATCTAATTATAGTTCAGCACTTGAGGATTTTTTTTCTGCAATTAAAGCAGATTGGAGGTCTTTTAGTGCAGCGTTATATTTAATGGTAATTGCATTATTCTTATCAAGTGCACTGATGTATATTGCAGAACATGATAGCCAGCCAGAAAAGTTTAGCTCAATTCCAGAAACAATGTGGTGGGGACTTATCACCTTAACAACTGTTGGTTATGGGGATGTATCACCAGTTACTCCGCTAGGAAAAATAATTGGAGCTTTTACAGCAATAATGGGAGTTTGTACTGTAGCTCTTTTAACTGGTATAGTTGCTTCTGCATTTGCTAATCAAAGAGCACAAAAAGCTGCAATTTTGGAAGCCGAAATAAATCAAGCTTTAAGTGATGGTGTAATAAGTGACGATGAAGCTCAGAAGATTGAAAAATTAAGAAAAGAACTTAATTTATCACCAGAGCATTCTAAGTCACTAGTTGATATACTTTCAGAAAAAAGTATTAGATTAGTAGTTGTAGGAACAGGTTACTTTAGTCAATTTCACTATGATGCTTGGAAAAGATTAAATGTAAATTTGATAGGAATA
>ARQU01000045.1 GCA_000384615.1 alpha proteobacterium SCGC AAA536-G10
TGGACCATCTTCCCCAAGTCCGATAGAATCGTGAGTTAACACATAAATTACTTTCAAAGACATTAATGCAGAAAGCCTAATAGATGACCTCATATAATCACTAAATACTAAAAAAGTTCCTCCATAAGGTATGAAGCCTTTATGTAAAGCTATACCATTCATTATAGATCCCATTGCATGCTCTCTTATTCCATAATGAATATAATCACCATAAACTTTACTAGAAGAAACGGTTTTCATTTTACTTGTTTTGGTCAAATTTGACCCAGTAAGGTCTGCTGAACCTCCAATTGTATTGCCTATAACTTGATTTATTATTTCAAGAGTTTTTTGGCTAGATTGTCTAGTAGCTAGCTTGGGCATTTCTTGTTTCATTTGTTTTACGAATATTTTAATTTTTTGATCATAGGACTTTGGAATGGTTCCACTTATAAATTTCTCAAATCTATTCCTTTTGGGACTTTTTTCAAATTTTTTTGTCCACGTTTCAAATAACTCGTGAGATCTTGATGTAATTTTTTTCCATTCATTTAAGATTTCGGAGGGTATTTCAAACGGTTTATTTGCCCACCCTAATGCTTTTCTCGTAGCATTGATTTCATCTACACCTAGAGGTGCTCCGTGTGTCTTGGAGGTTCCAGCCAAACTTGGCGCGCCATATCCAATTGTTGTTTTACAAGCAATCAAAGATGGTTTTCTTGATTTTTTTGCATTATCAAGAGCCATTTTAATTTCATTATGGTTATGACCATCTATTACCTGAGTATGCCAACCCGCAGCCTTAAATCTTGAAATTTGGTTAGCAGAATTAGATAAGTTTGTGAAACCGTCAATTGAAATATTATTGTCATCCCAAAGTACAACTAGCTTTGAAAGTTTTAAATGCCCTGAAAACTCAATTGCTTCATGACTGATTCCTTCCTGAAGGCAACCATCTCCTGCAATTACGTATGTATAATGATTTACTAAATTTGAACCAAACCTAGAGGATAATAATTTTTCACTTAAAGCCATACCTACGGCAGTGGCTAAGCCTTGTCCTAATGGTCCAGTTGTTGTTTCTATACCTTTTGCGTGTCCAAACTCAGGATGACCCGCAGTATTATAATTTAACTGCCTAAAGTTTTTGATATTCTCTATAGGCATATCTTCGTATCCTAAAAGATAATGAAGAGCGTAAAGAAGCATTGATCCATGACCAGCCGATAAAACGAACCTATCTCTATCCGGCCAGTCTGGTTTTTTAGGATAAATATTTATGAAGTCTTTAAAAAGTATAGTTGCAACATCTGCCATGCCCATAGGCATTCCAGGGTGACCCGAATTTGCTGCCTGTACTGCGTCCATAGATAAAAATCTAATTGCATTAGCCATTTGAATGACTTTTTTTTCATTAGATTTTACCTGACTTTGCATTAAATTTACTCCTAAGAAATTTAGATAAAATAATTTAAGTACCAATAACATTTATACGTTAAAAATTACATAAAAGTTTTAAAAAATTTAGTGAAAATCTTTTAGGAATTTTTAAATTCTAAAACCTCTTCAGACGAACCAAAAATTAAGGGGGATCTCTGATGAATATTCTTAACTTTTACATTTAAAATGTTATCTTCGCCATCAATAGCTTTGCCCCCTGCCTGTTCTACTAAAAAAGCTACTGGGTTTGCTTCATAAGTTAGACGAAGCCTACCTTCTTTGTACTTGATTCGTCTATCAGCTGGATATAAAAATATTCCACCCCTTATTAAAATTCTACTTGCATCAGCAACTAAAGATCCTACCCATCTCATTCCAAAAT
>ARQU01000046.1 GCA_000384615.1 alpha proteobacterium SCGC AAA536-G10
TTTTTTGAATGCATGTCTAAGAGTAATAATTTTGAAATTGAAAATTTTTTGAATGATCTTGAATACACAATATATATCATAGACGATTGTGAAGGGACCATTAAAGAAACTAAAACTCTTTATCCAATTTTCGACAACAACAATAATATTGTTCATCACAAAATAAACAGACTTGCCACTCATAAAACTAAAATTGATTTACTTAGTCAAATATTAATATAAAGCTTTAACTTTGAGTTAATATAGATTGTAACTAAAATTTGTAGATTTTAAAAATGAATATAGTTTTTCCTGAATCAAAAAATTTTTTTACAAACCTTATTCTCCAAAGAACTGATGGCTTTATAAAATGTGGAGGTCGAGAAGTTCTAATTAGATGGTTTAAAGGAGAACAAAAAGATCATCTCATAGACTTTTTGATCAACAATAATAAATACGAAGAATTTATGAAAATAACTATGGGTAATTATTTGAAAGAAGTAGATGAATTTCTAAAAATATATAAAATTATAAATGCAGATTATTTAGTTTCGATCGGTCCAGGTAATGGTGTTTTTGAGATGTTATTATTAAAAAAAATAAAATTTATTAATATATTGTTAATAGATATTGAGGACACTAAAATTCAAAAACATGGATTTAATAATAAAGGTTCAGGATATGCGAGTTTAGCTAGTACGAAAAATTTTTTAATGAGTAATGGTATACCTATGGAAAAAATTAAAATTTGCAACCCTAGAATTCATAATATTCCAAAGTTTAATTTTGATTTATTGATTTCGTTATATTCAATGGGTTTTCATTATCCTTGTACCGAATATGTTGATTTCATTATAGAAAATTCGTCTTTAAATTCAAAAATTATATATGACAAAAGAAGAAAAGTAATAGATGTAGGTCATGACAAACTTAAATATAATTTTAAATATCTTAAAAAAATACAAAAATTGAAGCATGACAGAGTTTGTATGTTAAAAATATAATTTTAATGATAGATAATTAATTTATTGATTAATTGAAATATACTTTCATTGTGTATATTAAAATGGAATTATGAGTTAATTTAAAATTTTTTTCATATAAATTAGAGGTTTGTCTTGTATAAATGAGAATTGCAACTTGGAATATAAATTCTGTCAGACTTAGAGTGGATCAGGTTCTAAGGTTTGTAAAAGATCAAAAAATCGACATTATGTGTCTGCAAGAAACAAAAACTCAAGATGAATACTTTCCTTATGATTTATTTAGAAAAATTGGTATAAATTACCAATATTATAGAGGTGAAAAATCATACAATGGTGTTGCAATTCTATCTAATTTCAAACTTGAAGATGAAAACTTTATAAATTGGTGTGGGAAAAATGACACTAGACATATTTCTGTAAAACTAAATAAAAATATTGAACTTCATAATTTTTATATTCCTGCAGGAGGTGATGAACCTGATATTTACAAAAATCCAAAATTTGAGCATAAAATTTCATTCTTAAATGAAATGAAAAAATATTTTCTGAGAGACAAAAATAGAAATAAAATTTTAGTAGGAGACTTAAACATAGCTCCTTTGGAAAATGACGTTTGGTCACATAAACAACTTTTAAATGTGGTTTCTCATACTCCTATAGAAACAGAGACGTTATTAGGTATTATTCAAACTGGTGAATGGACGGATGTAATGAGGGAGATAGTACCATATAGTGAAAAGTTATATTCTTGGTGGTCTTATAGAAATAGAAAATGGGAAGTTTCAAATAGAGGTAGAAGATTAGACCATTTTTGGGTTTCTA
>ARQU01000047.1 GCA_000384615.1 alpha proteobacterium SCGC AAA536-G10
AAACCGTCCGTGGACCGTGGTTAAGTGTCTGAATTCCTTAAATTAATTTTTTCTTTTAATAAGGTATGGCGTTACAAGATCTTGTTGCTGTCGCTGTCTAGAAATACTGTTTAAATAATCAGCCTCTTGTTGAGCTTTAATGGCTTTCTCTTGAGACCTTATTTTGGCAATATTTCTTCCCTCATCGATTGTACAACTTCTATGTTTTTCAGTTCCATATTTATAACCAAAACCAACACAAGCTTTTGAAGCGTTAGAACATAAAAAAGGGGTAACACCTCTTTTAATTAACTCATCTCTATAAGTTCCTTCTGTTACATACCAAAAAACACCTTTTCCTCCTCTCCAACTTGGAGGCCAGTCCTGAATTCTAACTTTCTTGCAAAGATCATAGTCAGACATCCCAGCTAATTTTTTTTGTGTTTCTAAGGCTCTTAATCTTTTTTCTTCAGGTGTCGCACAAGAACTTAAAATTAAAGCTACAAGAAAAAATTTAATTATTAAATACATTTAAATTTCCATAAAATATAAAGAATAATATTTTTTTTATACAAAATATAGTTATTTTAAATCTTATTAAGCCACTCATATTTCACTTCTAGATTGTAACCCGAACCATAAGACTGTCCTACTCCATTTGTTGACCAACCACCTATTGCATCAACTATATCCGAAGGACATTGGACTACTCTTAACCTATCCCTTAGAGAGTGACGAAATGAGTGAATTACACAATCATTTGGTATTCTTGGCTTTAGCCATTTGTTTAATCCATTACTTGCTGAGTTTGCATTACACTTAGTTTGATTAGTGTATCTTGGAAAAGCATATTGGTTGTTTACACTCTTAACTCTTTTAGCTGCCCATAGAGAAGCTCCTATTAGAGGAATAGTTCTATTACTCCCTTTGGTCTTAAGCCTTCTCCATGGATGATTGACAAGGTTAATATGAGGTATATGATTATCTAAAATAATGTCACTTGTAAGCAAACCAACTGCCTCCGATAAGCGCATACCCGTATCACTGATTAAAGCAATTAACCATCTGTTATCATCGTCCAGGCTTTTACATTCAGCTTGAATAGTTCTTATATTTTCTATTGGTATTGGAAGTCTTGTTTTAGTTTTATTATCATCAGGGATATATGTTCCAGAGAAAGGGTTGAGCATATTAATACCAACCTCATTTATACTAATGTTAAACACTGCACTGATAGAAGAGAAAATTCTTCGAACTGAAGAAGCCGATAATCCTTTATTAAAAAGAAAATCTCTATATTTACCTGAATCAATTGGCTTAATTAAATTGATATCAATGTCACCAAGACACTCTATTGCATAAGAAATATTTCTACTAGCTGTTCGAGCAAATAATACATCTTTGCCCTTTCCTTTTAATTTTAAATAAATATTTAAAGCATCACTTAGTTTTAACTTTTCAGAAATAATCTTTTCATTATCTAAAAAACTAAGTTTAAGTTCTTTGGTGTGAAATAATTCTAACCTTAGAGTGCTCCAATATGTTTCTAAGCGATCAGCCAATTTTATAGCTGATTTTAAAGCTTTTGGTTCAGATAAAGTTCTTAGAGAAATAACTACTCTTTTTTTATTAAATCTTGTTTGTAAATCTGATGGCACTTGTCTTGAAAAATAAAAAGTACCGTTTCTTTGATATAAATAATGTGGTGACTTTGTATACATCCTTGTCTACAGCTCCCGAGTTCCTAAAAATTAATTTAAGGAATTCAGACACTTAACCACGGTCCACGGACGGTTTT
>ARQU01000048.1 GCA_000384615.1 alpha proteobacterium SCGC AAA536-G10
TTATGTAAGCATCTTGTTGTAATATTATATGATAATGTTGTGGCTTAAAAGAAAACTCTTCATTAAATAAATTAAACCATTTTAAACCAATATCCTCTTTCTTAGCATCTGCCCCTTCTGCATAATCTAATCTACCTTCTTCAGGACCTACGTAAGTATTTCTTACAAAATTTAAATTCCTAGGATTAATCATCATAGGCATTTCTTCTTGTATATTCATTGCGTTAGTTCTAACATAACTAACTCCTGAAGTTTTTCCAAGAAAAGGAGAATCTAATTCTCTTTTCAAAGAATCAGGTTTAGGAGTAATTCTAACGTTATTTCTAAAGTTAGGTTGCATTAAGTCTCTTATACCTTTACTTGCAAACAAGAAATCTCTTAAACGATCATCCATTTTTATATCTTCTACAATATAAACCTTTCCATTAACATCTTCTACTATCGGGTTATTTTTATTATCAAGAATTGTATCCTGATTGTTATTAAACCTATAACCCTTGCTTATTTGTTGACCAGTAATCGGATCAATTGTTGATTCTGAACTTGGATTAGCTTTAAAACCTAAGTTCTTTTCACCTATAACATATTTAGAATTAGGTAAATGCCCAAGTATATCTGAATTTTGTACTAAACTTAATAGACCTTCTCCTATAATAGCTTTTTGAGTAGGGTTTTTAAATTTTGCTCTAGTAACTTCCTCGATATAGTCACCTATTTTTTCACTTAATATTCTTTTTCTTGGTTGCCATACGTTTGGTCTATCAAATCTCTTTGACCTAAACAATTCTTCAGTTAAAAATCCACCGTTCTCTGACTTTAATTTTTCATGCCTCCACTTATCATCATCTGAATAATCAGCATAACTAGCTTCTTCCATTGCTCTATAATAAGCTAAAAGCAATTGTAAATAAAGAGAATCATTAATAATACCAGTGGAATCTCCTGTCCACTCGTTAAAAACAGTTTGTAACTCTGGATTATTTACAGCAGCATTGCCAAACAAGTTTTTTAATTTATTTGAATTAGTCCAAAGACCATCCATTACTTCTTGAATTGTATCTAAAGATGCTGGTCTATGAGTACCTCTTGCAGACATCATTGGTTTCCCTAATGCATTCTTTAAGTAACTTTTAGCAGCCTCTACTCCTGTTCCCTCACCAGTACCTGTTAATATGCTATTGTAAGTTTGTTCCATTTCAGGAGTCATTTGGTTAAGCATCTGGTCTTGATTTACTTTCTCAAGAATACCTCCTTCACCTACTCTAAGAAAGCCTTCGTCGATAAGTCTTTGTACTTCTTGTTTTCTACTTTCAGGATCAAGCATACTTACACCAGAAGACAATTGACCTAAATTACCATAAGGAGCTCTTAAATCATATTCTTCATTAAAATCCATAGTACCCGGACTACCCATAGTAGCTGCTGCTAAGGCAGACTGCGGACTTATTCCTAAATCTTGTTCAAGCTGAAGAGGATCGTACTTAAGATTTATATTTAAATCTTGAGCTTTCTCAGCTTGTCTTGCTGTATAAGCAATAGCCCTAGCTTCTGCTGTTTTATCTTGAGGAATAACTGAATAACCAGAACCATCTTTCATTGTTATTACGTCTTTATACGGATTAGCTGTTGGCACTCCCGAGTCATCACCTATAATAAGTGGTCCTGATTCTTTAGAACCTCCTATATAAGGAGTATTAGGTACTTTAAATTGTTGTACTGCAGAACCACCTGATTGAACTTCTTGGTCTAACCTGTTTCTTACGTCTTG
>ARQU01000049.1 GCA_000384615.1 alpha proteobacterium SCGC AAA536-G10
AAGCAAAAATAATTTATCTAGAATTTTAAAAGACAATTTTGGTACAAAAAAAGGGAATAAAGCATCAAAATATTTAAAGAATATTGAAAATGCAAAAAATTTGACAGAAAAGACTGAGTTAAAAACAGTAATAGAAAGATATCTGAATCAGCAACAAATAGTTTCTGTTGAAAAACAAAAAATTAACAAAATTACATCTAATTTAACGTCTTTAGAATTATCAAATGTTGCAGATAATATAATATGTAACAGAGTTTATGAAGGAAATACTGATTATTTATTAGAAGCCAAACGGAGAGGATTAAGCTGTGCTGCTTCAGTTGCTTCTAATCAAAATACTAAAGTGACACCAAAAAATTTATCTAAAAAACAAGCTATAATAAAACCTCCAAAAAAGCTCTCAGAAGAGGAACGAAAAAAAGTAAAATTTGAAAGTTCTTTAGCAGCAAATCAAAAATACGTAGAAAGAGTTGATTTTAAAACATTAGCAGAAAAACATGTTAAAGAAACAGAACTGCAAAACGAAAGAACTGAAAAAGAATTAAAAAATAAATACATCAGTATAACAGGTAAAATTTCAGAAGTGGATAGAAAAGGAAGTTCACATGGGTATACACAATATCTTTTACAACTTTATCAATCTGTAAATTTTGTTGATGGATTAGCTGCAACATGCGGTACTTTTTACGCCAAAGGTAAAGAAAATGACGTAATAGAATCTTTGAAAATAGGGGATACATTTACAATGTCAGGTAAAGTGCGTTCTTACGGAGATTGGGTAGGTCTTCAACTACAATACTGTTCAATAGGCGGATGAAAAAAATTGTCACTTAAATTACTGCCATTCCCTCTAAAAGCCATAAAACAACGAATATCAAAATAATTATTCTAATAAATGTAAACATAAATCAGTTTTTCACAATATTTTTACAAGTTCAAATGCAATCAGCCTATCAACATCCCCTTATAGAGTAAATCTGAATAGATTATCAGAGGATTTTTTCATTATATCATCTTTGCCTTTTATTAAACTTAAATACCTAAGAGCTAAATTAGCTTTTTTAAATAAATCCAAATCTTCATTGTTCAAGGCATCATAGATTATATTCTGAGAAGATATTAAAAGGTTTTTGTGAGTTTCAACAATTTCTCTTAAAATATCCTCAGTTGCATCATCTAACGCCTCTTTAAATTCAGCAATTTGCCTCCAACGTGATAAAGTTTCTTCCCTAGTACCTATTTGTTTTGCAACAATTGAAGCTTTAACTCCAGATGCAAGTAAATGAATTGCAATTAGTTGCTTTTCATTGAGTTTTGTTGACATTATTGTCTCGCTGGGGCTTGTGACCGTGAAAGCCTCTAATCTTTTTTCTCTTATTGATATAGTTTTCTATTTCATTTCTATCCCACATAACTGTATTAGGTCCAAGGAGAAAAGGTTTTGGAAAGTCAGAAATTTCTTTAGACCATCTAGTGACAGTTGAAGCACTCTTGTTGAATATTCTAGCCACCTCTTTTTTGGGTATATAAATTGGTTTCATAGGCGTTATTCCCATTAAAAGTTAAATTAAAAAGTTTGGAACCATCGCCGCTAGATTTATTAATCTATTTCGAAGTAATAGCATGTTTACATGCGCGCAATCACATCACAGGGTTTCGCCTCACAGTGATTTGGCGTACAAATAAA
>ARQU01000050.1 GCA_000384615.1 alpha proteobacterium SCGC AAA536-G10
AGATAATATTTATATTTCAGAATCTGGTTATCCACTTAAGAAGGGTATGTGGGAAAACTTAATTACAAGTCTGTCATTGTTAAGAATTGAGGAATTAAAAACAAAAGATTCACAGAGACATGCTGATTTAAATTTACTTCTTCCAGAAAGAAATAAAAGCAAGGAGGAGGATGAAGGTTATGGAACAAAGATTACTTTGAAAAAACAAGACGGAACAATTTATTCATCTATTTTATTTGGTAAAGTGGATCGGACTGTTGGAGGATTAAGCGGGGGTCAATTTGCAAGATTTCCAGAAGAAAATCAAAGCTATCTTCTAAAAGGTGCTATAAGAATGCCTACAACTAAATCTGACTGGTTTGAGAGTTTAATTTTTACAATAAAAAACGATCAATTCATGAAAGCCACTTTAAACAACAAAAATGGAACTTTTAAAGTTGAGAATAAAGATAATAAGTTAAGTTTAATAGTTCCTAAATCTTTAAATTTTAAAATTGACGAAACTCAGTTGAGTGATATTAGAGATGTTATTAGTAGTTTTTATTTTTATGATATAAAAAAATCATTGAAAAAATATTCTGACAATCTTCCAACTATAACTTATGAAATTAAAGATGGTTTGGTTATATCAATAACCTCTGTTGAACCAGATAAAGATGGTGAAAGTTGGGTAACTATTAAAGTTAAATCTACTGACAAAAAATCAGAAAAACTAGCCCAAGACATAAGGAACAAAACTGAAGGTTTCGAGTTCTTAGCAAATATTATTACAAGCGACATTCTAAGATTGAAGCCTGAAGATCTTGCAGTTAAAGATAAATGATCTTTAATATGATCTAGGCATTCCTAAAACATGCTCAGCTAAGTAAGATAATATTAAATTAGTAGAAATTGGGGCTACTTGATACAATCTAGCTTCCCTAAACTTTCTTTCAACATCATATTCCTCTGCAAAGCCAAAGCCACCGTGAGTCTGCACACAAGCTTCAGCAGCCGCCCATGAGGCATCTGCTGCTAGCAATTTTGCAGTATTTGCTTCTTCACCAATCGGCTTGCCAGCTTCATATAGTCTAGCTGCATGATAAACCATAAGCTCTGCAGCCTTCATTTGAGCATAAGCCTTGGCAATTGGGAACTGAATACCTTGGTTTTTACCAATTGCTCTTCCAAAAATATTTCTATCATTAGCATAATCAGTTGATTTTTTAGTAAACCACTTTGCATCACCGATACACTCTGCAGCAATTAAAATTCTTTCTGCATTCATACCTGACAAAATGTATCTAAAACCCTTGTCTACCTCACCTATAAGATTAGAAGCAGGAATTCTAAGGTTATCGAAAAAAACTTCAGTCGTTGAGTGGTTCATCATGGTTCTTATAGGCCTGATAGTAAGACCGTTTCCTTTTGCCTTTCTCATATCTAAAAGAAAAACAGAGAGACCTTCAGTCTTTTTATTAACTTGATTTAAAGGTGTTGTTCTAGCTAACAACAACATTAAATCTGAATGCTCAGCCCTACTGGTCCAAATTTTTTGTCCATTAATTATGTAATCATCTCCATCACGCACAGCTACAGTTCTCAAACTTGTAGTGTCTGTACCACTAGTTGGTTCAGTTACG
>ARQU01000051.1 GCA_000384615.1 alpha proteobacterium SCGC AAA536-G10
CTAGGTAAAAGACTAGCGTGGCCATTTATACATCCATATTTTGGAACTTTAAGATATTTTTCTGGAAGAAGTAACCCGTATGCTACAACAACTACTATATCAGGTTTAAGAAGATTAAATTCAGAAAATATATCTTCATTTTTTAAAGTGATAGGAGTTATAACATTAAGATTTAATTCTCTAGCAGCGATCTCTACAGAAGATTTTTTTGATTTCATTCCCCTTCCGTTAGGGCGGGCAGGTTGAGAAAAAACAGTTATGACATTGAAATTAGATGCGACTAATTTTAGACTTGGGACTGCAAAATCTGGTGTCCCCATAAATATTATATTCAATTATACCTCATTTTATAAACCTTTAATTGTTTGTATATTCTTTAATTGCTTTTTTAAGAATTATTTCTCTTTTTAGTTTAGAGATATGATCAATAAAAAGAATACCATTTAAATGATCTATTTCATGTTGTATGCAAGTTGCCAGTAAACCGTTAGCGTCAAGAGTTTTATTTTTTTTATTTTCATCTATATAGGTTACTTTTATAGATGAAGGCCGTTTAACATTTGCGTTGTATCCAGGTATAGATAAACAACCTTCTTCTCTTTCATTTAAGTTTTTATCAAAAGAAATTATTTTTGGATTAATCATTTTGATTGGAAAAGATTCAATTCTTTCATTTTTAATTTTCTCATTATACTCTTCTTCTGACATATCTTTTGGGTCAAAATCTGTTTTCCCACAATCCATTACAATTAATCGTTTATCAATTGAAATCTGTGTGGCAGCTAGACCTATTCCATTTGCATTGTACATAGTCTCCAACATATCATCTAAAATAGTCATAATATTCTTATCAATATTTATAACTGGTTTTGCCGTAATCTTTAAAAAAGGATTAGGTACTTTTATTATTTCCTTAATGCTCATTTGTAAGATAACCCTTATGATAAATTATTTTATAGTAGTTAATTTATAATCAATTTGTAATATTATACTATTTACAAATGGAGTTAAAATGGATTTCAAATATTTAATAATATTTATTATAATTCTTATCACACTCTCAATTATAATTTTTTTTATATGTAAAACTTATTTTCAAAATAAAAAAAACTTTGATTATCAAACTATTTCCCCTAAAGATGAAATAAGTCAAATATCTGAATTGAAAGGAGCAGTCTCTCAATTAAGTAGTACTATAGAAGAAAGATTAGGAAATTTTGGATCGACAATTGGTAACACCTTAACTCAGCAAACACAAAATACCCAAAATTCTTTGAAGGAAATGCATGAAAGACTGGCCGTAATAGATAGAGCTCAAGAGAATATAAATTCTTTATCTAATCAAGTTAATGATTTGCAGAATATTTTATCAAATAAACAATTAAGGGGTGCTTTTGGTGAGGTTCAACTTGAAAATATAGTCAAAGATGCACTTCCACAAAACGCTTACCAATTCCAATACACGCTTATGTCAAATAGTAGAGTAGACTGTATAGTTAAAATGCCAGAACCTCCT
>ARQU01000052.1 GCA_000384615.1 alpha proteobacterium SCGC AAA536-G10
AGTAAGACAAAAAACAAATTAAAAAAAATATGAATATTTTTATTTTTTTGGAGCTTTGATTATGAATGTTATGAGCTGCGTGTCTTATAAGTTGTATTGGTTTAATTTTATAGGTACTTGCAATTGGTATTATTGTAAATAATAGACAAACTATTAAACCAAAAGAAAAACTAATAATAATTGGTTTTAAAAAAATTGTTGCTTGAAAAGTATCAAATAATTCTGAACTAATTATTGGTGACAATAAAAAAGGAATTGATATTCCTGCAAGTAAAGCAGGTATTATGCTAAGTAAAAAAATAACCATGACTTGAAAAAGGTAAATTAAAAAAACTTGTATATTTTTAGCTCCTAATGATTTCAAAATCGCAATATTCTTAATTTTTTTGATTATATAACCTTTTACACCATTAGAAATACCAATTCCTGATATTAAAAGAGTAATTAATCCAACCATAGAAATAAAAAGAGAAGTCCTTTCTATAAAGTTATTAAAATTATTAGTACTACTATTAATACCCCTAACAGTGATATTAGTACCTTCAACTAACTTATTTAAGTATGATAAATTGATATTGTTTTTGTTTGGAATAAATTTTATTTTATATTTTACTAATGAACCTGGGACAATTAAATTTGTTTTTTGTAATGTTTTAATTGACAAAAGAACTCGAGAACCAAAAGTTGCAAATGAAAACATTCTATCTGGTTCTTTTTTTATAATTCCTTTAATTACTATTCTTGAATCACCTAAATCAAGTGTATCACCTAAATCAAGGCTAAGCTGATTTTTTACATTTTTATCAATCAAAACTCCATTGACGTTAGTGTTATTTATAGACTGATTTAATGTTTGATTAGGTGTAATTGAAACACTGCCTATCAAAGGCCAGTTTTGGTCAACTGCTTTCAATTCAACTAATCGATGTTTATTAATTAAGTTTTTGTTTGAAGACAACATAGTCCTCAACTCAATTACTTCTGAGACTTTTCCATTGACCTCAAGCCATTTTTTAATTTTTTGAGGAAATTTCTGATATGTAGTGGAAAGTTCAAAACTTCCTCCAAGAAGCTGAGATCTTTGATTATTAATTTCAAATTTTAGGTTTTCAGATAAACTTCCTACAGCACTAATTATGAAAATGCCCAAAAATATTGATGTTATAACAATCTTAAATTCATTGAAAGATCCTCGTAATTCTTTAATTGATAATTTCCAAAATTTAAAATTATTCATCTTTAACAATTAAACCATTATCTAATTTAATTATTTTATTACATTGTTTAGCAATTGTCTCATCATGAGTAACTAATATTAGCGTTGAAGCAAAATCACTCCGTAGTTTGAAAATTAATTTCATAACTTCTTCACTGTTTCTTTTATCTAAATTGCCTGTGGGTTCATCTGCAATTATAATTTCTGGAGAAGATATTAAAGATCTAGCAATTGCAACTCTTTGTTGCTCACCTCCAGATAGTTGGTGGGGATAATGATTGAGTCTTTTT
>ARQU01000053.1 GCA_000384615.1 alpha proteobacterium SCGC AAA536-G10
ATCATTGCTGCCGATGCAATCATTGCTTCTATTGCATTGCCACCCTCTTTTAAAATATCTGATCCAGTTTTTGCTGCTAAATGGTGAGGAGCCACCATCATATTTTTAAAAGACATTTTAGATGATTGCATTTTTTACACTAATAGTTTTAAAAATATAATGATAAATTGCGATGAGATGATTTACAACTAGCCAAATATAGAGCAACATCTTTTGGCAAACTTTGCTGCAACCTAAGACCCAGAGTATTTCTCGTGTCATTAAGAAAATTACCTAGATAGTTCTCAACATTTCCATCGATAGTCTTTAATGAATTAATTTTACTCAAATAAATAGAAAATGACTTGTCAAAATCTTTTCTCACTCTTTTGTAATTAACTTTTTTCTTTTTTAAATTTCTTGAAACTTTTGACAACTTGGAAGTTATTTTAGAGTTTTCTGGTAGACGAGATATCTTTTTAGATAACTCTTTTATTTCTTTTGATAGAATTTTAGGATCATTCGTTTCTAATACATTATCAAATTTAATAAAATCTTTTTCAAACTTATAAAGCGTGTCTTTTTTATTTAATATATTGTGAATAATCTCGATTTCTTCATATGAACTATCTACTGACCTTCTATATTTTATTCTATTCATATTTTCTGATTTAATGAGTTTTTGGAAAATTTTATATTCTTCATTCCAATTTTTAGGAAAACTTAGTTTTTCATTATTAATTTTTTTGGTCAAAGTTCTAATTTTACTATTTATTTTCTTTATTTGATCAGTTTCATTAGCGTCTAATCTTGAAAGAGTAACTTTATTTTCTTTAATCAGATAATTTAAATCTTTAATTATTTTTTCTTTATTTCGTACTTTTTTTAGTTTCGGTTTATATTCTTCTGACTTGATTAAGATTTGATTTTGTATTTCTAGAGATTTTTTTAAATGTTCAAATCCCTTACTAAAATTAGAAGTTGAAACTTCTATCTTTGATTTTAATTGCTTTGGAAGAGATGAAAAATCAGCAACAGTTAATTTAATCAAGGAATCTTTTGTAAAATTTTCTTCGGTTAAAACATTTTCGTTCATATACTCTTCGATGCATAATTGTAATTTAGGATTTTTTGGTGGTGGAGAAGTGTCAGAAGTAAAGCTTAGTCTGTTTGGAAGATAATTAACTAGAGAAGGATATGAACCAACAACAATAAGAGCTAATAATTGAAGCAAAATGAAAGGAATTACACCTTTATACATTTCTAGAGTTTTCACAGCCTTAGTCGCAACACCTCTTAGGTAAAATAATGCAAAGCCAAATGGTGGTGTTAAAAATGAAGTTTGAATATTAAGTCCAATCATTACACCTAACCAAACAGCTGTTATATTAGCAGAAGGGTCTGATAATAAAATAGGTGCCACAATTGGTACGAC
>ARQU01000054.1 GCA_000384615.1 alpha proteobacterium SCGC AAA536-G10
TAATGATTACTTAAACGGAGAAGGAACGTTAATACAATCTAATGGACATATTACTGTTGGCAGTTTTATAAATGGATCTTTAGAAGGTTTAGCAGAAGCAGATTATCAAAACCAAGGTAAATACATAGGTGAATTTAAAGATAGCAAAAGACACGGCAAAGGAACATATTATTTCAAAGATGGTTCAAAATATGAAGGTGAATTTCTAAATGATTTATATCATGGGAATGGGAAATTTACCGATATTTCTGGAAAAGTTATAACTGGAATTTGGAAAGAAGGAGTAAAATTAAATAAGTAATTCAAAGTTAGAAATCGCGTTCTCCCTAAGGTATATTTCTTGTAATATAATAAAACCCTATGATCGGTGATATTCAAAAGATAACAAAAAGCAACCTTTTAAAAGGCATACCCTGGCGTTTTGGCCCTAACTGGCCAGGCAAAAGATGTGAAGCAATAACTAGAAAAGGTACACCTTGTCAACGCCCAGCTAAACTGCCTATTGGTCGGTGCAGACTTCCTCTCCGCCATGTACCTAACTATGTTATGTCATGCTATGTCACAATCCCCAGAAGACTGGGAAAAAGATTGACCAGAGGTCTCCAGAGTATTTCACTGTAAATCATCTTTAATCAACCCAACTTGTAGACCGAGTTGTAGACTGGAGATGACATGAAAAGATTAAATGCAAAACAATTATTATCTTTATCCAAAGACAAATATCACGATGGAAATGGTCTTTATATCTCATTTTCTAGCCTAGGAAGGGGTAAATGGAGTTTTCGCTATACAATTAACAAAAAATCTAGAGAAATGGGCTTAGGAAGCTTCCCAGATGTTTCCCTTTTAGAAGCAAGACAATATGCACTGCACAACAAGCAATTATTAGGTAAAAAAATTGACCCTATAGATGAAAAGAATAGAGCTGAGGTTTTACGGCAACAGCAAAATAAGAAATTCTCAGATATTGCAGATATCTATATTTCAACAAAAAAGAAAGATGAATGGACTAATCCTAAAAGCGAACAACAATGGCGAAATACAATTGCTACTTACGCCTCTCCTATCTTGGATAGGAAACCATTTATTGATATTAATAATGATGACATTGTTGAGGTGTTATTACCTATTTGGACTACTAAAACAGAGACTGCAAGACGTCTTCAACAGCGATTATTCCGAATAATAACTTTTGCCAAAGTAAAGAAATGGTACTTAAAAGAAAATCCTGCCTCTTGGCATGAACATCTTTATCACATTCTTCCAAACCCCTTTAAAATCAAAAAGGTTAAGCATCATCCTTTTTTAAATCATGAAGAAGTTAACCGTTTTTATAATGAGCTTTGCGAAATAGATCTATTTTCA
>ARQU01000055.1 GCA_000384615.1 alpha proteobacterium SCGC AAA536-G10
ATCCGAAAGACAACGATATTGCAGCTGCTAAAATTGATCAATTCTTGGACTTTATTACTGATATTACAGTATTAATTTTTAATGCAGGAAGAGATCTAGAACCTGATAAAAAAATTGTTAAAAGAAAAGAATTTTTTGAAACAGAGTTCACCAGAAAGTTTGAAATGTTAGAAAAAAATATCCCTGAAAACAGCGATTTGATAATTACTGATTACTTTAGCATTGCAGATATTGCCTTATGGAGTTTTGTGGGGTGGACAACTTCAGGTGCAGTAGACGGCTTTCCAAAAGATTTCTTAAAAAAATATCCAAACATTAAAAGAGTGTGTAATTTTGTTGATGAACACCCAGAAGTGAAAAAATGGGGAAACGACAAACAATTTAAAGCTTGAAAATTATTAAAAAGTAATTGGAAATCTTTTATATAACTTATTTATCTCTAACATGATCTCTTCAGAAAGTACTACCTCTAGTCCTTTTAATATATTAGTTAACTGTAAATTATCAGTTGCTCCAAAAATTACAGAGCCCATAAAAGGTCTTTGATTACAAAAAGCAAGGGCCATATGAACTGGATCTAGATTATATTTTTTTGCAAGTAATACATACTCTTTTACAGCTAAAGTGGAATTATCGTTAATTCTACCAAATAAACTTGGTACCCTCGAAAGTCTAGAGTTGTCTGGCACTTTATCTTCCATATACTTACCTGTAAGAAACCCTCCTGCTAAAGGAGAATAAGCTAACAAACTAATATTTTCATGATAAGACATTTCAGCCATATCTAGGTCATATAATCTACAAAGTAAACTATATTCATTTTGAGTAGAGGCCAGAGTAAGATTAGGAAATTCTTTTAAATAATGAATAAATTGAGTAGTGCCCCAACAAGTTTCATTAGACAAGCCAATATACCTAATTTTTCCTTCTTTTTGTATATCAGCCAAAGCTCTTAAAACCTGTAAAATATTTTCTTTGGCAGACACTGTGTCTTGGGTTGTTGGGTTATAATTCCAATTTTGTCTAAAGTGATATGAACCTCTGTTTGGCCAATGTAATTGGTAAAGATCTAAATAATCAGTTTTCAATTTTTTTAGACTACCTTCAATCGCTATCTTTACTGATTTTTCGTTGATACCCTCACCATTCCTGACGGCTTTGTAACCTTTCCCAGATATTTTACTGGCTAGAATAATATCAGATCTTTTAGATTTATTTTTTTCTATCCAATTGCCAATTATAGTTTCTGTATTTCCAGTAGTTTCTGCACGAAGTGGGCAAGTTGGATACATTTCAGCTGTATCAAAAAAATTAATCCCATATTCCAATGA
>ARQU01000056.1 GCA_000384615.1 alpha proteobacterium SCGC AAA536-G10
AAGTAAACTGAAATCACATCAAATTTTTAAACGAAAATAAAGGTGCTAATTATGCCAGAGTCCAAACTTATTAGTTACATAACTTCTGATTTTCAAACTAAGAGTGATTTGAAAATTGGAGAAATGGAATGGGAAAATATTATGAATGCAAAATTTGATAAATTTAAAAAGGCTGGTGCTATCAGACAGACTGTTACTCAAATCTGGAATAAAGAAGGTACTTTAAGGTTAGGGCATTTATGGGAATATAAGGATGAAAAAGCCTTTGTTGAATGTCAAAAAATTTTCAGAGAAGCAGAAATTGAATTCAAGAAAAAGACAGGTATAATTTGGAAAGTATTTTCAAATAGAGGTATTGTATTATATGATGTTGTTTATTAATGGGAAAAATTTATTATCCAACAAATTTTATTTTTTTTATGATTAAATATACAAAAATATCTATCAACGCAATTTCAAAATATACACTCTTAAATATTTTTCTGCTTATATTTTCTTCATTTATTAATAATGTTTCAGCCTCTGAATTAGACAATCTTTTTTTTAAATTAAAAAATGCAAGTGATAAAAATATAGCAAAACATTATGAGAGTAGAATTTGGAAACATTGGTTTTTAAATGGGTCAAATGAAACAAGTAATCTTCAAATGCAGAGAGGAGTGAATTTATTACAAAGTGGTGAATTAAATAATGCTCTTAAAATATTTGAAAGTTTGTCAAAAAAAGAACCGCTTTGGGCTGAGCCAATTAATAAAATTGCAACAATAAAGTTTTTGATGGGTGATTATTTAGGATCTGTTAATGATATTAAACTTACTCTTCAATTAGAACCTAGACATTTTGGTGCTATTGCGGGTCTTGTTCAAATTAATATTCACCTCAAAAATTATAATGAGGCTCTTAAAAATATAGATTATGTTTCAAAAATTCATCCTTTTATAAATATACAATTGCTTAGGCCTCATATTTTAAGGCTAATAAAAAAATCTTCGATATAATTTTAATAATAAAATTTTTAATTAAATTTCTTCTCATTAAATTCAGATTTTTATTAACAAAAACACTTAATTTTAAAAAGAAAAGATTGAATTTAAAGTTTTAAGAGCTTTAATACTTCAAGTTTGGTATCTAAAATTATTTTAAAATCAATTTTTTGTTTTTCTGCAAAAGCTTTTTCTTGTTCAAAACAACTAAAACAAAGTTCAACCATTCTCCCTTTTTTTGATTCAAATATTTTAGTGGGAATTGTTTCTTTTAAAAAATTAGGGTGAGGATTTTGGGTTCTTTTGCACCACATGCATTTTGCATTAATTTTATTATACT
>ARQU01000057.1 GCA_000384615.1 alpha proteobacterium SCGC AAA536-G10
AGAATTAACAGCAAATTCATTAAAGAAATCTGCATCTAAATTTTACAAAATTGATAACAGCCTGCTTCTTAAATAAAAATTTAAGATAACTTTGTTAAATGAATATTAACAATTTCGTTTGACGATCCAATACGCAACTTAGGTCCCCAGCAACCAGCGCCAGACGACACATAAAGCTTTGATTTTTTGTATTCATATATTCCATAAATAAATTTAAATTTTAATTTAACTAAAAAGTTAAATGGAAAAATTTGGCCATTATGAGTATGTCCTGACAACATAAGATCATTTTTACTTTTTATATTGTCCCAAATATCAGGTTTATGTGACAGGACTAAGTTAAATAAGTTTTTTTTATTTAACTTTTCAACAAATTTTATTTTAGAAAATTTACTTTGTAAATCGTCAATTCCAATTATGTTTATATCATTAATTTGTATACTTGAATTTTTAAGAACTTTAATTTTAAATTTTTTCAATTGCTCAATTTTATTTTTAAAATCTTTTAGATAATACTCATGGTTTCCGTTAACAAAATATATATCCTTTTTAAAGTTATTTAATAAATTTAGATCATTTAATTTAAAGGAACTGGAATCTATAAGATCTCCTCCAATCAATAAAAAATCATATTCTAAAGTTTGTATTTTATTTAAGATTTTTGAAAGATGTTTTGAAGTATTTGTACCTAAATGTACGTCGCTAATAAAAATTATATTATAGTTTCTATTAATTTTAGATGATTTTACAGTAATCTTTTTTAATAATACTTTTCTAGCATTAAACATTCCATAAATTGATATCATCATTATTGTTAATAATGATATTATGCCTATTGTTTTTTCACTAATAGTAATAAGTGAACTAACCAAAATACTAATTGAAATGACAAAAAAACTTATAAAACCAATCCCTAAACCTTCATATACGAATATTTTAAGTGGTTTAAACGTACTATGTGATCTTAGGTAATAGACAATAAGTATAAAAAATATAATTGTGTTAATTATTAAATATTTTTTGGATGTTGTTTTATTTGATAAATACTGACTGAGAGTTTCAAAAGGAAATATATAAAAAAGATAAGTCAATACAAACAACATCATATAAAATAAATATCTGTATAACTTCTGATACATATTAAGATGATTTCAATTTAGCAAAAGCAGAAAGTGCTTTTTGCCTAGATTCCTTTATATCTACAATTGGATTTGGATAATTTTCTCCTAATTTTACATTAGCTTTTTCTAGAATGTCATCGGGTGCGTCCCAGGGATTGAATAAATATTTATTAGGAAGCAAAG
>ARQU01000058.1 GCA_000384615.1 alpha proteobacterium SCGC AAA536-G10
TTACATCAATTTTTATTTCTTTTATAATTTTAAGCGCATTAACTAATATATATTTTTATATTTTAAAAAAAGATAAATTTTAAGACTGGATCTCTATCTGAACTTGTAAGAAAATCAATTATTAGTAAGAATTCTTTTTCTAAGACAATAGTTGTTTCATTCAGTATAGGTTTATCACTTTTAATTAGTCTTAATATAATTGAAGAAAGTCTAGATAACAAAATCTCAAAAACTATTAATAAAGAAGCTCCTAATCATTTTTTAATTGATATTCAACCAAACCAAATTGATACAATTAATAAGTTAGCTTCTTCATCAAAAGATATTTTATTTCTTAACTCTCAACCAATGTTACGAGGTCGTATTACTGAAATAAATGACATTAAGGTTGAAAAATTAAAAGTAAATAAAGAAGTCGAATGGGTGCTTAAAAGAGATAGAGCATTTTCTTGGACTAATGAAAGACCTAAAAACTCTAAGCTAATATCAGGAGAATGGTGGAAAAAAGATTATAATGGTCCTTTATTAGTATCAATGGGTGATAAAATTGCCAAAGGAATGAATGTGAAAATTGGTGATAATATTCGATTTAATATTTTAGGTAGAAATTTTGAAGCCACGATTTTCAATACAAGAGAAATTATTTGGGAGAATATGAATATTAATTTTATTTTTGTATTAAGTGAAAGTAGTTTAACCAATGCCCCGCACACCTGGATTGCCTCAACTACAAGTGAAAATAAAGAAATAAATAATAATTTTGTAGAAAAAGTAGTCACTAAATTTTCAAATATATCTTCTATTTCAATAGAAGAAAGTTACAAAGCAATTAAGTCAATTTTAAATTTACTAATAATTATAATTAACTCTATTGCTTTAATAACACTTTTGTCAGGAGTTATAGTTTTAACAGGTATATTAGATGTAAGTAAAAAAGATAAGTTATATGAGATAGCAATATTTAAAATATTAGGAGCAAGTCCAAAAAAAATATCATTACTATGGCTATATGAATATTTTATAATTGGTCTAATGGCATCACTTATTTCCTTGTTAATCGGATGCTTGGTAAGTTTTATTTTACTATACTTCGTTTTTAATGTTGATTTTTACGTAAATTACTTAACCTTAATTATTTTGTCTTTTATTGTTCCAACTGTGGTAACAGTTTTTAGCTTTTTTAAAATGATTAAACTTGTTCTTTCTAAGCCGCTTCAAGTTTTGAGAGCTCATAATCATTAAATATCCATAAACTCCAAATTAATA
>ARQU01000059.1 GCA_000384615.1 alpha proteobacterium SCGC AAA536-G10
TGAAATTAACACTAGATGACATTATTGATGTACATAAAAAAATTTCCAAAAATGTAAAGTGGACTGAAACCAGCTATTCAAGCTCTATTTCAGAAAAATTAGGTGTTAATATTTTCTTCAAGTTTGAAAATAGACAATATACAGGCGCATTTAAAGTAAGAGGTTCTTACTCCAAGCTTTTGTCACTTTCAGATCATGAAAGAAGCTCTGGTGTGGTTGCTATGTCTGCTGGAAATCATGCGCAAGGATTAGCTTTTATATCAAATAAGATGGATATTAACTCAAATATTGTAATGCCTGAAGGAACTCCTTTTACAAAGATTAGAAGAACTAAAAATTTTGGTGGAAATGTTATTATTAAGGGATCTGATTTAGATGAGTCCTATCAACATGTACAAGATCTTATAAAGGATAAAGGATTCATTGAAGTTCATCCTTACAATGATTTAAATGTAATTTCTGGCCAAGGCACTATTTCATATGAAATGTTATCTGACTGTAATGAAATTGATGTTCTACTGATACCGGTTGGTGGTGGTGGATTAATAGCAGGTTGTGCATTGGCAGCAAAAGAAATGAATAAAAACATAAAGGTTATTGGCGTTGAATCTGACTTGTATCCATCTTTAACAAACAAAATGTTTAATAAAAAAATCAAGTGCAAAGGATCTACTTTAGCTGAAGGTATAGCTGTTTCAAAAATAGGTGATATTCCTTTTTCTATAATTCAGGATTTTGTAGATGATGTAATTACTGTTTCAGATAAATCGATTGAAAGAGCAATAGCAATGTTAGCGGAACACGAAAAAGTTGTTGCAGAAGGGGCAGGTGCAACAGGTCTGGCCGCGTTATTACAAAATACTAGCACATTTAAAGGTAAAAAAGTTGGCGTTATAATATGTGGGGGAAATATTGACTCAAAAGTTTTGTCCTCAATTTTAATGAGAGACTTAGTTAGATCAGGACAGGTTACAACACTGGGTATTACGATGCCTGACAAGCCTGGACAATTACAAATTATATCAAAAATTTGTGCAACTAATGGAGCTAACGTGCTTCAAGTCGAGCATAGTAGATTTGCAATGGATTTGTCAGCTAGTTTGGCCAAATTAAATATTACTGTTGAAACCCAAAACTCAGATCACTTAAACAAAATAATTGAAGAAATTGAAAGAAATGATTTACCAGTTGAGATCGAAGGTTTGATTTAAAGACTGTTAAA
>ARQU01000060.1 GCA_000384615.1 alpha proteobacterium SCGC AAA536-G10
CCATTTGCAGCGGATTCAATTTTAGAAGCTATTTCTTCAAATATACCATTGATTATCTGTATCACTGAAGGTATTCCGGTCCAAGATATGATTAAAGTTAAGCAGTACCTTAATAAGTCGAATTCTAGGTTGATTGGACCAAATTGCCCTGGTGTAATTACACCAGGGCAATGTAAAATTGGTATAATGCCTGGACATATTCATACTCCTGGAAAAGTTGGAATAGTCTCTAGGTCAGGTACATTAACCTATGAGGCTGTTGCTCAAACAACTGCCGCAGGGCTGGGTCAGTCAACTTGTATTGGAATTGGGGGTGATCCTATAAATGGCACTAATTTTATTGACTGTCTTGAAATGTTTCTGAATGATGAACAAACAGAAGCAATACTAATGATTGGAGAAATTGGAGGTAGCGCTGAAGAAGATGCAGCCGCTTTCATAAAAAATTATAAAATAAAAAAACCTATAGCTGGCTTTATAGCAGGTAAGACTGCTCCTCCTGGAAGAACCATGGGGCATGCGGGAGCAATTGTTAGTGGAGGCAGTGGTGACGCAGATTCAAAAGTTAAAGTTATGAAAGACTGCGGCTTTATAATGTCTGAATCACCTTCAGGTTTGGGTAAATCGGTCGTAAAAGCAATACAACTATGGAAATAACTTGATTTACTTGTCAACTTTTTGTGTAGTATACCTTTATTAATCACTTGTTAAAAGGATTTGTAGCTATGGACGATCAAAACCCTGATCAAAGTTTTCTTTCTGGTACAAATGTAACCTTCATTAATGATTTGTTCAAAGAATGGAAGATTAATCCAAATGCAGTACCAAAGGAATGGGATCTATGGTTTAAGAGTAATGGAGATGAACCTATACTTGATGATGGTCCAAGTTGGGCCAAAAAAAACAGTCAAGTTGTTGGAGCAATAGATACTGTTGAGAGTGTAAGAGCAGTAGCAAGAGGTATTGTGGGGAAAGGTGATTTATCAGCCATAGATTTAAGAGCAGCAACAACTGACTCAATACGTGCTATAATGCTTATTAGAGCTTTTAGAATTAATGGACATCTTCCATATGTCAAACTATTCAGCCGCATGCTTAGTTGTTTTTTTGGTCGTTTCTAAAGCTTCATTTACTAAATCCGCTTGTTCTTTGTTATGCCTAGATAAAGATCCTGTCGCAG
>ARQU01000061.1 GCA_000384615.1 alpha proteobacterium SCGC AAA536-G10
AAATGAAAATGGAAAATCATTATAATTAATGACATTGTGATTTACACCCCTACTTCTAAAATAACTTATACCCTCAACAAGTTCTGTTATGGATACTTTGCCATCATGGTTCACAATTTTAAGTTTTCCATCTTTCATAGGAACAACCACATAATCATATTCATGAATATGTTCACCCGTATCTTCTCCTGGCTCAAACAACCAACGTGTAACTCTTGTTTTATCATTATCTATCATAATATCAGATTTAGCCATATGAGCACCTATATCTATTTTTAGAACCAAAAGTTTTTACTAATACACTCTAGCTTATCAGGTATTTTGAATTTATTTTTATTAGTAACCGTTAATATAAAAGGTTTTAAATTTTTGGTAACCATGTCTATATGCCATGCAAAATTTAAATTTTTATCTATCGTATTGTCTTCAAATAGTATAAATGACGAAACCTTCTGCCCAACAACGTTACCTATTCTAATAAACTCACCATTTACTCTTTTATATGCTGTTGCATATATGAAGTTTTCATCATGTTTAAAAAAAAATTCTACTTTACCTCTAACATTTGAATTTTGGCAGGAAATTCCGGAGTATGGTTCAAATGCAAAAGATTTAAAATTAAAAATACAGATGGTGAAAATCAAGGTTATGATTCGTGACATTTAATTTCCAATTTAAAAATTAATTATATTTATATTATCATATTGATACAATTGTATAAATAATAAATTTATAAAATATTATAAATATCAAAATTTAAATTTTAGCCATATTATAATTATTGTTAAAATTATTATAAAATAACAAGAAAATTTTATAATTTTGTCAATTTTGTAAAATAAGGAAATATTGAATTTTGGCTTCATAAAATATCTTCAAACACATCATAAGTTTAATTTAATGATGAGTTTTTTTTTCCTTAAGCATTTCTTCCATCACAACTTTCAAGGACTCAAACAAGTCAATTGCAACAACTTTTTCTTCGTCAGATAGAGATAGAAATTGTTTATCGAGTTCTTTTTTATCTGTACCCCTAGATTGTAACTTTATCCAAACTGGATTTTGTTGGATTTCTTCAAGTGATTTATATTTCATTCAATATGTATCCATAAATAATAATTTATTTATTGCTGTATACTTAATCAAAACAAATATTACATCATTTTTTTT
>ARQU01000062.1 GCA_000384615.1 alpha proteobacterium SCGC AAA536-G10
TAAGTCAGTATTATTATGCTCTGCTATAACAAGAATATTCATTTTTAACCTCTAATTATTTATATTACTTTTGCTCCTGAAGCAAATATTAGGTTTTTTAAAAAAAATATTTTAAATGAAAAAATTTTCAGAAAAATAATAAAAAATAATTTATTTTTTACTATTTTTTCTAAAATCATCCAAGATAATAACAAGATTATAATAATCAATAATTGTATCAAAGCTAAATTAGATGCAATAAAAAACGAGTCAATATCAGAAGATTGATAAATTTGTAAAATTCTAATTGCCAATGTGGATGGAGTAGAAGGAGCCAAAATTAATGACATGTCTACAACCGAAGCGGTGAAAGCAATTATAATGAAAATTACTAGTCTTATTTTTTTATATATTAATGGAAATATTAAAACACACCATGACAAAAAATTAGAATTTTGAAGAGATTTACCAAGATCAAATAATTGTCTAGCAGAAAATTGTTGTATCGCAGATAAAGATACTAAAATAAAAAAAGGAGTTTCCTTTAAGATAAGACCTAAAATTAAAAAAAAGCCAAACTCATCTGGTATTATAAAAAAATTTGGAGGTCTATCAAATCCTGTTAACCAAGGTGAAAACAATCTAAAAAATAAACCACTTGGGGAAAACATAAATATCAACCCAATACCCATTGTAATATGAGGTAATGCTATTAAAGGAGATATTATTATTTTGATGTAGTTATAAGCTCTTGTTTTAAAGAAATACAAAAGTATGACTTGTGAAAAGAATAAGGCTAATAAAGTCGACCCTAGACCAGTAAATATTGACAATATTATAGATTTTGAAATACCTACAATATTGAATGAAATATAAAAATAATTTAAGTTAAATTCACTTTTACCCAGAATAGGAAAATAACCAAAAGATGGCAAAAAGAACCCAATAAAGCCAAAAATGATAGGGATTATTATCAATATTCCCAGAAAAATTGCTAAAACCTTAGCTAGTCGGCCATAAAATTTTTTTTCCATCTACTTTTAATTACTAGCCCCATATTTTTTAATCCATTTATCTTCAATAATTTTTACCCAAGATGGATGGGGTTCCTCAAGCTTCATTTTCAAATCTTGA
>ARQU01000063.1 GCA_000384615.1 alpha proteobacterium SCGC AAA536-G10
ACAATTGTAGGGACAGGAGCTATTAATTCAAAAAAAGCAACAGCTCATGCACAGCACGCCCAAGAGGTAGGAGCGCTTGGTCTAATGGTTATACCAAGAGTACTCTCAAGGGGACCGTCATTAATAGCTCAAAGATCTCATTTTGCTTCGATATTAAGCGCAGCACCAGACCTACCAGCAGTAATCTACAATAGTCATTATTATGGTTTCTCAACAAAAGCAGATCTATTTTTTGATTTGAGGCGAGAATTTCCAAATTTGGTTGGATTCAAGGAATTTGGAGGCTCAAAAGATTTAACCTATGCAGCAGAAAATATTACATCGCAAGATGAAAATATATCATTAATGATAGGTGTTGATACAACAGTTTTTCATGGTTACGTCAATTGTGGTGCAGTAGGTGCAATAACTGGCGTTGGTAATGCTTTCCCGAATGAAGTGTTGCATTTAATAAATTTATGCGAAAAAGCTGCTACGGGTGACCTTGTTTCAAGATCAAAAGCTAGAGAACTTGAAGATGCGTTGGCTATTTTATCATCATTTGATGAAGGTCCCGACTTAGTTCTTTATTATAAATTTTTAATGGTTCTTAACGGGGATAAAGGTTACGATTTACATTTTAATCCAACAGACAAATTAAGTGACAGTCAAAAAATGTACGCAAAAAAACAATATGATTTATTTGTAAAGTGGTATTCAAGCTGGAAAAATAGATAAGTTAAAAATGTATTTTATTTGTATTATTTTTCGTCAACACCATTTACTTCAGAAGTGTCAGCTGTTGAATTATTGTTAATTGTATGATTTTTTTTATTTTTCATTTGTTTACATGCTTCTTTGATCACTAAACCAATTACGATACCGCCAGTTAATCCTATTGCTGTTCCTTTTAATAAACCTAATCCAAACATTAAATCACCTCAAAAATAAATGGTGAACGCGAGAGGATTCGAACCTCTGACCTACTGCTTAGAAGGCAGTTGCTCTATCCAGCTGAGCTACGCGTCCATAATAATAAATTTATTATTTATTACTTAAAAATACTTAAGTCAAAACAAAAGTATTAAAAATTTGTACAAATTAAATATAAAAACTAT
>ARQU01000064.1 GCA_000384615.1 alpha proteobacterium SCGC AAA536-G10
TTTTTTACTAATAGGAGTTTACTTATTCTTTAATATAGGTAACGAAACTTGGGATATCATAAAATCTTCAATTGCTGAGGCTTACATACAAGTGACAAGTTTTGTTGCAGGAACGTTGTTGTTTTTCTATTCATTGGAAAAATATCTAAAAATTGATTTAGAAAAAGTTCTTAATAAAAGCCCAAAACTAGAAATATTTGTTTGCTCATTTCTTGGTGCGCTTCCCGGTTGTGGGGGGGCTATTATAGTCTTA
The DNA here is from genome assembly GCA_000384615.1 of alpha proteobacterium SCGC AAA536-G10. Taxonomy (GTDB): domain Bacteria; phylum Pseudomonadota; class Alphaproteobacteria; order Puniceispirillales; family Marisalimonadaceae; genus Marisalimonas. The sequence goes on from ARQU01000064.1 coordinate 254, forward strand.
ACTCAATATTCTCGTGGAAAAGTTTCTTTTGGTTCAGTTGTAGCAACATTAACTGCTACTATGGGTGATGCAGCTTTTTTACTAATAGCTGAAGAGCCTAAAATTGGATTATTTATAATGTTAATTGGGTTTTTTGTAGGTTTTGTCTCAGGAATATTAGTAAATTTAATTCATAAGAAAAATTTTATGAAAATGAATGGTTGTGACGTTATAAAACTAAACAGTAAACCATCAAAATATAAGACTTCAAAAAGTTTAGATTTTATTTGGATTGTTTTAATTATTCCTGGAATATTTTTTGGAGTTTTAACAGCTTTTCAAATTGACTTAGATTTATATTTTGCAAATAAATTTATAGAGAGGCCAATTACTTTTTTTGGTTTTTTTGCTGGTTCTTTATGTTTCATTATGTGGGCATTACCAATTATTAGTGGCTTTAGATACACTCCTTCTGGATCAGATGAAAAGATTGTAAGAAGAACTGTATCAGATACTAATTTTATTACAGGTTGGGTCATTTTAGCTTTTCTTGCATATGAATTAACTGTTCATTTGGGAGAGTTTGATTTAGAGGCTATTTTTAAATCTTATTACTTTTTTATTCCATTGACAGCTATTTTAATAGGTTTTTTGCCGGGTTGTGGTCCTCAAATATTAGTTACAACTTTATATTTAAATGGAATAATTCCCTTATCTGCTCAGATTGGAAACGCAATTTCAAATGACGGAGATGCGCTGTTTCCAGCAATTGCCCTACACCCCAAAGCAGCTTTGATTGCCACTATATATTCGGGTATTCCTGCAATAAT
>ARQU01000065.1 GCA_000384615.1 alpha proteobacterium SCGC AAA536-G10
AAACTTAATCCACAAAACTCTACTTCAGGAGGGACTTCAGACGCTAGATTTATTACTAAAATATGTCCGGTGATTGAGTTTGGCCTTGTTGGGAAAACAATGCATAAGGTAGATGAAAATGTTGAGGTAAATGATATTATAAAATTAACAAATATTTATAATACGTTCCTATACAATTATTTTGGAGTAAAAAAAATTGATTAATCCACCTCCTAGTCCTTTTGTTGTGAAGGATGGTTTTGTATCTGCTTTTAAATTCATGTCAAAGAAAGGCAACGTAAGTAGTATTTTTAAATTAAATAATAATGGTTTTTGGGATAGTTGTTGGATTGTTTTTTTTGTTAATGCAGTTGTCTCTACGCTTGCTTCATACGGCATTAAAGCTAATCTCGATGGTGATATTCAAAGTGGAATATTGCCAAGATTACTTTTAATTACAGTCATAGACATTTGTTTATTCTCAATTTTAGTAAATACAATTTTTGAAAAAATTGGTAAAGGTGAATTCTTTTATAAATTTATTATTCCTTTTAACTGGATACAGTCTTTTCAAGCAGTTTTAATGCTATCATTTGCTATTTTAGGATTAATCTTACCGCCATCAATTTTTGTTTTTTTTGGGATTGGTGTTGTAATATGGGTAACTTTCTCTCTCTGGAGGATTGGCAAAGAAGAGGTTGGTTTATCAGGATGGGGAGCAACAGGAATGATTTTTTTATCAGTTGTTATTGAAGCAAGTTTAGGTATGTTTTCTAGATCATTATCAATGACAATGTAAAAGCTAATCATATTGTTGGTTGTCATATATAATTGGCCACTTATCATTCAGTAAGTTTTCAGGATATTTTACTTTTTCTAAATAAAGACCATCAGCTGGGGCAGTAGGACCTGCTAAATTTCTATTTTTACCTTTGAGAATAGCTAAAATTTTATCAGGGTTCCATGTACCATCTCCTATTTTAACTATAGTCCCAACAATTATTCTTACCTGACTATGCAAAAAACTTTTGGCAGAAACTCTCATTATTACTTCTTCATT
>ARQU01000066.1 GCA_000384615.1 alpha proteobacterium SCGC AAA536-G10
CCAACACAAAAGAGCAATTTGGCTTTTTTAGAGAAGGTTATTAATAAATTAGCCAATAGAAATGACATATATGTCATTGGGCCAATTCCATCTATGATTGCAAAAGTAAAAGATAATTATAGGCATAACATATATGTCCAGACTTCAAAAAGGACATACCTAAATAAAGTTTTAAAGTTTCTTGTAAAAGAATTTGAAGGCTGGCCAGAAGCCAAGAAGGTCAAATGGTCATATGATATAGACCCAATAGATATTAACTAGAAATATATTTTTAATGTTTGCCCAGGATATATCGGCTTATTATTTAATTTATTTTTTTCATCAATTGACTCTACAGTGACGCCAAATCTAATTGCAATCTCTGAAAGAACGTCTCCCTTTTGTATCGTATATTTTAAATGATCTGTGTTTTCGTTTATTAAAGTGCCTGATACCGGATTTTCAATAAAATAATTATTTATTCCAAGAAAGATAGATCTTGCAATCATTCTTCTTCCAGGTTTTCCTTTTAGTCTCGCAGCATCTTCAGGGTTGGTTATGAACCCTGATTCGACCAGTACAGATGGAATATCAATTGATTTTAGAACCCTAAAGTCAGCATACTCAACATTTTTCTTGTGAATTTTTGTATATGGATCTTTTTTAAGTTGATCTAATATTTTGCTTCCAAGAATCTTACTTTGCTCAATTTTCTTTTCATATACTTCTGGATATTGCTCTCTAGCATAGTCTTCATTAAAGTCAGTTGGCTTTAAGTTTTTAATTTCAGCTAGGATACGCTCTCTCTTTGTATCAGAAAGATTTCTTGCAATTGTACTTGATGCCTCTTCAGACCAAATAAAAACAGATGCACCTTTAACCGAAGAAAGCTTAAATCCATCTGCATGAATAGAGATAAAAATATCTGCTCCATATCTTCTAGCAATTTGGAATCTATCATTAA
>ARQU01000067.1 GCA_000384615.1 alpha proteobacterium SCGC AAA536-G10
ATTTCTTATACTATTCATGAAAGATTTACGTTGTTTATTAATTTCATCAGGAGATAATTGAACTATAACTTTAAAAAATTCATCGTTAGCCCAACTATTATAATTAAGAAGATTTATAAGATAGTTTAGGTTCTTCATAAGAATTCACCCCAATGATAATTATGATCTATTTCTTATTATTTAGATTATTAAATAAAAATTTAAATAATGTTTTCTTTTTATTATCTTGAATTTTCCATCTTTTTTTTAGAACTCTATAAAGGAATATACAACCAAGACCTAAAATCAAATAAATGTAAGCTGTTGAATTTTCCATTGACCATTCTAAAAGTTTTTGAATGATATTAACTTGATATTTTATATTACAAAAGTCAACCAAGCTGAGTAAATTTAATAATGTGGTGGAACGTCATCAGAAATATTTAATTTATCTGTGTTATTATTTTGCATATTTTCTATATCTAATTTTAATGTTTTAATTTGCAACATAAGTTCTTGTATCTCTTTTTGTTGATTATAGATTTCATCACTCATACTTATTATCTCATTTTGAAAAAGAGTAATTTTTTCTTCAAGAATTTGAATTTTTTTGTTCATATTGCTACTTATAATTTTAATTTATGATATAAATATCTTATGAAGATTATTGTTGGAATATTTTTATTTTTTTGCGTTTTAAACATAGCTATGTATTCATTATCTTTTTTTGGTTAATTTCACTATTCCAATCTGGTCCTAACATACATAAACTTAAACCAATGCCCGTAATAGCAAGTCCAAATGATACCGCATAAAAAATGTGACTTAAAGACCAAGAAAATATAATAGTAAGATAACAAACAACAGATACAGTCAAAAATCTTATTATACCTACTATTACTGGAAAAAATATCTTACCAGTTCCCTGACTAGCAAAATATAATGTTTGTCC
>ARQU01000068.1 GCA_000384615.1 alpha proteobacterium SCGC AAA536-G10
TTCACTTACAACTATTAATAATGGGACTTAAAGCAATTCCTATGAAAGCTGAGACGGGCCCAATAGGGGGTGATCTTAGCCATGAATTTATTATAATTGCTGATACAGGTGAGAGTGAAGTTTATGTGGAACATGAATTTTTAAATTTTCAAAGTTCAATAGAAGACATAAATTATGATGATGATCTCCAAAAAGAAGTTGATAAATACACATCTTTTTACGCAGCTACTGAAGAAAAACATAATCCTAATGATTTCAAAAATAAAGTTAATCTAGTAAAAACAAGAGGAATTGAGGTAGGGCACATTTTTCATTTTGGCCAAAAATATTCTATTCCTATGAATGCTTCCGTAAGCAATAGTGAAGGAAAAAGTATTCCTACTTATATGGGCTCATATGGTGTTGGCCTTTCTAGGTTAGTAGGTGCAGTAATTGAGGCAAATCATGACAAAGATGGCGTAGTATGGCCTAAAGAGATAGCTCCATGGAATTATCATATCATAAATTTAAAAAGTGGTGATAATAATTGTGATGAAATTTGCTTTAATTTATATAACTTAATGAAAGAAAATTCTCTTAGCGTGCTTTACGATGATACCGACGAGAGAGCTGGAGCGAAGCTAGCTAAGGCTGATCTTATCGGTTTGCCATACCAAATTATAATTGGACCAAGAGGTATTAAAGATAAATTGTTTGATGTTAAGTATAGAAAAAGTGGTGATATTTCCAAATTGTCATATAATGCATTATTAAATTTTTTAAATATATAATTATAGGAAGTACTTCAGTCATATGATGTTTAATGAAACTGAAAGGACCATTGCTTTAAGGTATATCAAATCAAGACGTTCTGAAGGATTCATCTCTATTTCTGCATGGTTTTCACTTATTGGAATCATGCTAGGTGTTGCAACTTTAATTGTTGTT
>ARQU01000069.1 GCA_000384615.1 alpha proteobacterium SCGC AAA536-G10
GATAAAAGGCAAGGGACACCATCAGCTGCAGGAGAGGCATTACATAAATTTCCTCCAATAGTGCCTAAGTTTTGAATTTGTTTTGAACCAATTTGTAAGCTACATTCCTTTAGCATATCATAACATTTGGGTAATTCATTATTTTCTACAAGATCTGTCCAAGTAACACCAGAACCTATTTTTCTGAACCCATTTTCAAAGCTAATATTTCTTAGGGATTTTATTCCTGAAATATCTAAAATATTATTACCAAGATTTTCCTGTTGGGTTGAAGGAAGTAAGTCAGTACATCCAGCAGCTATTGTCAGTTTTTCTTTAGACAAACTATAGAGGGCATCATTTATTTTATCTGGTCTATAATACAATTATTAGCAACTAAAAAAATTAAGCTTGATTAAACTTTCAACAAACATTGATGAAAAATATAATATATGGTCTAACATTTTTTTTGAAAATATTTAAAGTAAAAATTAATTAATATATATTATGAATTGGTAATAACTTATGAAAGATGATACCTCAATTTATCAAAGTTTTAATGTATTAGGGATTGATGTTGGCGGAACATTCACAGACCTTCTTTATGTAGATAAAGAAAACAACACTATAGAGTTTGCTAAAGTACCAACTTCACCTGAAAACCAAGCTTTTGGCGTAATGGACGCAATTAATAAAGCAAAATTAAAGCTTAATCATGTTAAAATAATTGTTCATGGAACAACTACTACAACAAATGCACTATTAGAAAGAAAGTTATCCAAAACCGGAATGATAACTACTAAAGGCTTTAAAGACGTTATCGAATTAGGGAGAAGAACTAGGCCAAATTCTTATGGAATGCAAGGAAAATTTGTTCCAATTATACCAAGAGACTTGCGCTTTGAGGTAAATGAACGAGTTGA
>ARQU01000070.1 GCA_000384615.1 alpha proteobacterium SCGC AAA536-G10
CTAGAGATTTCTGGTTTTTTATTGAAATAAAAGAATGGTTTGTTACTAGACCCATCAGCATTTTTATATGAATCACCTGGTATAATATTTCTAGCTAAATTTGGTAAATCAGGCATTTTATTAGAGACATATAATTTTGACTCAAGTAGAGATGCAATAGTGCCTCTTGCCTCTATAGACATGTTGCCACTTAGAGAATTTAACGAAGATATTTTTTCATCCTCATTTTGAGAATATTTAATAGTTCCAAAAACTAGTAATTCAGACATTCTTTTTTTTAAATCTGGATTATTTTCTTTTTTTAGGGCGCTCTTTAAGGGTATTAAATATTTTGAATTGAATTTTCTTGTAAGTGTTTCTAAACTTTTAGATCTAACTTTAGGATCGTCATTTAATAGTTGAAAACCAATAAGAGCATTAGATATTTTCGATCTAACACCGCTATTTGGCTTAATAATTTTTATTTCTTTCTTTTTAAAGAAACCCAGACTAGTTTTGTTTGAAAACTGTAATAGTTCGTAACCATTAGAGCTTTTTTGTTTTAAAATCGCAATAAGCTTAGATTTTTTTACATAATATAATTCTTTATTTTTCCAGCTTTTGAGAAATTCTTCAAGATTAGGTGATTTGGTACTTAATAAATCTTCAATTACAGGCTCAATAGTTCTTGAAGAACTTTTTATAATAAGTTTGAAATTATTATTTAAAACTTTTTCTAGATTTTTAGTTTCTGATGCATGTATAGGGTTAGAAAAAATTAAAACGAAAAAAAGTTGGACGATTAATTTTAAAAAAAAATTCATTTTAATTTCCACTGTAGAGCTTTAAGGAAAAGCTCTACAGAATAATTTTAAATTATAGATTAATAATTAGATTTCATTTGGACGCAAGTTTTAG
>ARQU01000071.1 GCA_000384615.1 alpha proteobacterium SCGC AAA536-G10
GTCTCTTTTCTAAAGAATCAATATTTAATTGATCAGGATTAATACCATCTATAGCCGACAAAACTCCGCCTAGAATATGATATTTTCCATTATAAACGTTAGATCTTTCTAGAGCCCACAAGTCTGCAACAGTTTCGACAATGCATAATAATGTTTGATTTCTAGAAGAATTTTTACATATTTGACAAGTATCATTTTCATCTAAATTACCGCATACTACACATTTTTTTATATTATTTGCAACATTATTCATATCTTCGATAAGAGGAAGAAGTAAAGTTTCTTTATCTTTAAGTAAATGTAGAACTACTCGTCTAGATGATCTAGGTCCTAAGCCTGGAAGCTTGGCTACTTTTTTTATTAATTTTTCAAGAACTTGTTCTGACATCCATATTTCCCGAGTATAATCTTAGCTAGAATCTTTATCTTCAATCGAAGTAATTTCAGCTTGAGGAAAACGTTTAAATACTTCTGCAAAATGAGGATTGGATTTTATTTTTTCTTTATTTTTATCTAAATCGCTATTCTGTTTTTCTACAATTGTTTTTTCACCTTCTTCTTCAGATTGAGATACAAGCCATTTAGTCTTGGTTATATTTTCTAGAGTGGAAGATAAATTTTTTAGGATTTCTGCGTCTGTATTATCCTTTAATCTTATCTTAATAGATCCTTCAGAATAGGAGATTAAATGCACATTATTTATAATTTGAGCGTGAAGTAATGCCTCTTTATGCACTAATAGTAGATTTAACACTTCTTCAAAAGTTTCTGGAAAATCAATATTTTTTGTTTTGACGTTCTTAGGACTTTCAAAACGTTTAACTTCTTTCAAGTCATTTTCAATATTAGATTTTACATTAT
>ARQU01000072.1 GCA_000384615.1 alpha proteobacterium SCGC AAA536-G10
ATAGCGATGGTCAACCGCGTCACCCAAGCCAGCTTTATGAGGCTGGTCTTGAGGGGGTTTTGCTTGGTATTGCGATGTATGTTTTCTGGCGGCGGGGATGGCTTGGCGCGCATGGACGCCTCAGCGGTGTGTTCTTGTCTGGCTACGGTGCAGCGCGATTCCTTGTCGAGCTTGTGCGCCAGCCTGATGCCCATATCGGATTGTTGGCAGGTGGGCTAAGCATGGGGCAGATATTATCCCTGCCAATGATGATGATCGGCATTTATCTGCTGCGCCAAAGCTGGCAGTCGGGCAGATAAATGGCAAACAAGATCGCCACCATTGTTGATAGCGTGCTATCTGATCATATCACAAATCAGATCAGGCGCCACGTGCCGCGGACCTTGGGCCATGTTTTTGGAAAACGTTTTGTGGTTGATAGATACGAATAGCAGTTTCATTCTGCGATCTTAGAAGTTGGTGAGTTAGCATTTCTTGTGATACTAGGGTCTCTCTAAAAACAACTTTCCACTACCCTTAGTAATAAGGTCATAGATGGGCATTGGTCCGTGGTTCTTGGTTCATGAGGCGTTGGAGCGAATTATAGTTTTGTTTCAGTAGGAAGCTACTTTTGAGTCTTCAAACCATGATCAATTTAAAACCATCCAAGGACCATGGGTAAAGAATAATGCAACCTATGATCATGATCAACTGACCATGGCCTTTAGTTTCAAGTAACCACACTGCTGATAAGTGTATTAATTTGTGGTATAATAAAACCTCATGATAGGTAATATTCACAAGATAACAAAAAGAAACCTTTTAAAAGGTATACCCTGGCGTTTTGGACCTAATTGGCCAGGTCAAAGGTGCA
>ARQU01000073.1 GCA_000384615.1 alpha proteobacterium SCGC AAA536-G10
CAGGAATTAACTTGTTAAAATTATTTTGATCTAAAGAAAAACTTATACCTCTATTTTGCATAGTTATTCCTGTTTTAGGTAAGATTAACCCTGAACCAAATTCCCAATAAATACTTTGAATAAAACTGACAGAATTGCCATATGAATCTGTAGATCCTAACCATACTGTATCTCCGCCAATATCTGCGTCAGGCCAGGGCATAGCTTTTTGAAAATTAATTTTTTTTGCTAAATTTTTAATATAATCATCTTTAAGAAATTGACTAATATCTTGAGTCATATATTTGGGATCACATATATACCTATCTCTTATTTTGAAAACAACTTTTGTTACCTCAACAATAGTATGAATAAAATCAACATCATCTTTATAAGAATTAGGCAACTCATTTAGAACTCCAAGAATTAATATAGATGCTAATCCTTGAGTAGGTGGAGGTAAGTTAAAGAGTTTAGCATTTTTTATTTTCAGTTCCAAAGGATTTACAAAAGAAGTTTTAAAATTTTCAAAATCTTTTTTACTTAAGGGGGATCCAAGATCAGATAAATCAGATATAATACTCTCAGAGATCTCACCTAAATAGAAATCTTCTAATCCATTCTTTATTAGCATAGACAAAGTTTTTGACATTGCAGGAAAAGTTAATTTATCTCCAACCTCAGGTATTTTGTTATCTTTTAAATATGTTTCTTTAAAACCAGGGATATCAATCAATTGTGATAATTTAGATTTAATATTATTTTTTAGAGTATTTGTAACTGCAATTCCATCTTTCGAGGCTTGCTCAGCGTCAAATAAAAGGCGACTTAAAGGCAGTTTTCCCCCTAGATTTTTAAAACTATAG
>ARQU01000074.1 GCA_000384615.1 alpha proteobacterium SCGC AAA536-G10
TTCTTCAATTATCCAACCAATATCTTCTAGATGTTTTGCAACGTTTTTTAATTCATCTTTTATTATGGGATCAATTTTTAACCCTCTAATTTCTGTTATCAAGGCTAATTTTTTTGGTGGTGCTTCAAATGTAAATGGTATAGGAACCCACCATGGATCGTCCTAATCCAAAACTATTTCCAATTACACAAACTTGATTTCCAACTTCAATTTTTTCCTTTGATAGAGTAATAGATTTTCCTTTATCCTTTGATTTTAAGATAGCTATATCAGTTTTATAATCAACTAAAACAACTTCTACCTCGTCATATTGATTTTTATAGTTTTTAATTTCAACAATTTTTGAATTTTTAATTACATGAGCAGCTGTCATAATGAATTTTGATTCAAGTTGATCATTACCTATTGAAAGATAGAAACCCGTCCCAGCAGGTGCTGTCCCTTGTGGAGCTCCATATCCAGGTTTATTATAACCTGGCCATGTTGGTAGCACAATTACTGTTGATTTATATGTATTTTTCCATGCTTCTGATGCATCATGTGCGATAGAACCAAATGAAATTAAAAATATAAATATTAAACTACTTATGAAATATATATTTTTTTTCATCTAAGTTTGTCACAAATTAATTTGATAACCTTACATTAATGCTAGACATAACATTAGCGGTATCCATCCCAGTGCTCATCAGGATGTAATACGCTCCAACGCCAACGGCAATAGCAAATACACTACTCATTAATACCATTTTCATTTGCATCTCCTTTTTGTTTATTTTGTAGCTTCTTTTAAAAACATCACAAGATCGTTTCTATCTTGAATTTTTTTCATTCTTTGTA
>ARQU01000075.1 GCA_000384615.1 alpha proteobacterium SCGC AAA536-G10
AATCAGCATATGTGATGATGTTTGCAATTTTTGAAAAAGGGATTAAACAAAACCTTATTGGAGTTGGAGCAGCTATTTCTGTTATATTTTTAATTTTAGTTTTGTCTATTACCTTAATTCAACGTTTTCTAGTTGAAAGAAAGGTACACTACTCATGAATTATGACATTGGTCAACCTATAAAACATTTTTTACTAATATTGGGAGCAATTATTGTAATCCTCCCCTTTTACAGCATGATGAGCTATTCTTTTCAGTCACAAGGAGAGATAGAAACTGGGAAAAATTCTAAAGGAGAAAAAGCAGGTTTTTTAGGAACACAGGAAAAAATTGTTGATCAATTTTGCTTTAAATCTAATACACCTGAGAAGGAAGAAGTTAATTCTTTAATGCTTAAAATGCCAGGTAAAACCGAAAGAGAAGTCTACAATATTCTTTTAAAAGATGTAACAGAAAATTGTCTAAAAAAACCTGCATATATGAATTACACCCAAGCTTTTACAAAAGCACCATTGCTGAGATATTTATTAAATGGAGTAATAGTAACAGCTTCAATATTTTTATTACAAGTTGTTGTTGCTTTACCAGCAGCTTATGCCCTCGCAAAATTAAGATTCGTAGGAAGAGAATTTATATTCACATTAGTTTTACTATGTCTACTAATTCCTATTCATGCTGTTGCATTGCCTTTATACATTATGCTTGCAAAATTAGGTTTAACAAATTCTTATGCAGCATTAATTATACCCTGGACTATATCTGTTTTTGGAATTTTTCTTATGAGACAATTTTTTATGACCGTACCTGATGATTATATTGATGCCGGAAGAATGGAT
>ARQU01000076.1 GCA_000384615.1 alpha proteobacterium SCGC AAA536-G10
AAAACAAATTTATTTGAATACCATTGGATTGATGAAATAATTTGTATAAATTTCCAAAAAAAATTATTCCTAGGTAACAGTATTACCAGTTCACCGCCTGAAGATAACATATTGCTAGCGTTATGAAAAAGGTTTTGTGGCCTAGAAGTGAATTCTAGTGCCCCTGCACAAAAAATAAGGTCATATTTTTTGTTATCCATGAAAGTCTCTATATCTGCATTTATCTTCCTCGTATTTTTGATTAATATTTGTTCCAACATTTTTTTTGAAAAATCTACACAGGTAATTTTATTGTTCGAAAATGAGCTGAGATAATACGTATAAAAGCCAGAACCAGATCCTAATTCTAATATATTTTCATATTGCGTTTTACTCAACATTTGTAAAGTTAAGCTTTTCTCATTATTTCGAATTATTTTCCACAAACCTCCATTTGACGATAAAGTATATTGATCGGCTACTGAATTAAAATATGATTTGGTTTTATTATTCATTAATTAATAAGTTTTCTGTGATTTTAAAAGGAAGTTTATATACAAATGTACCAAAACTTAGTTCATTTGCTCTAAAATAAGAAGGTTTGAATTGTGGGTCAGAAAAACAATATCCAATATCTTTTTCTGAATAATAATTTGGTTTATATCCATCTGATTTATAACCATATTTGAAGTAAACAAATATCTTGTGTGCAATTTGAAATGGAGAAACACGTCTTTCAGAAAAACTATGAAAGAAAAAGCCTGCAGATATTTTACTTTTAAGATCTTTAATCTCATCAAGAAAGATCCAATCAAGAAAACCAAGAGAAAAACAAATATCTACATTTTGCGCTG
>ARQU01000077.1 GCA_000384615.1 alpha proteobacterium SCGC AAA536-G10
ACTGTGTCAAAAATAAAAGCTTTCTGATAAATAGTTAAGTTAGATTTATTAATAGTTAAAGTATAAAAATCTAAGATTTTTTTTCCATTGTAGCCTAAGGTTGTAGCTATTAAGTAAATGTCTCGCATACCTTGCGTAAGTTTGTCGATCATCAAATTGCTTAAATTTTTATTTAAACAAGAAAATTCTTTTATGATGCAATCATCTATTTTTGAAGAATGACTTTTTTCAAATCTAGGAAGTTCTACAATATTTGGATAAAAAATGTTAAGAAAATGTGCATAAGCGAATTTATCGTAATCTGATTTAATTAAAGTATTAAAAACTGTTTTGAATTCATTTTTATTAATTTTGTCTTGTTGTTTTACATATAAATAACTGAAAAATATTTCAGGATAAATTTGCTTGTATGGTTTAAAATTTTTTATTAAAAGTTGTGATTTTTTAAAATCTCTTTCTTGATAAGTGTAATGTCTTAAAAGACATGCATGGTATGACATGTCACCTTTGTAAAATTTTTCTTCAACTAGTTTTAATACTTTATTTATTGATCGTTTATGGTTACCAAAAAATAGATAATATTCACAAATATTTTTTCGTAACTCTTTATTGGAGCTTTTTAAATGTTCTATTAAAAAAAGATTAAAGTCATTTTCACCCAACAAGGGTTCAACTATTTGATTAAATTTTTTGATATTATCATTGTATCTATGTTCAAGAATAAACTTTGCAACATACAATCCAGCTAGTTTATTTAATTTATAATATTCCTTAAAAGTATTTAATAAACGCTCATCTGGATAATGATGGAAAAACCAATT
>ARQU01000078.1 GCA_000384615.1 alpha proteobacterium SCGC AAA536-G10
GATCAGATGTTTTTTCAAAATTTTTAATACTTTCCTGATTTGAATCATAGACAAAACATTTAAATCCTGCATTTGCAAAACCAATTGCCCAACTTGCACCGATTAGACCGGCACCACAAATACCAATATTATTCATTTTTTAAACCTCAAAAAAAAACCGCATCAAGTTGATGTGGCTTTTAAAATTAATTTAAATTAGCCGCGGAAGCCACAATCCCATTTCAGGTTGACTTATAACTAAGCCAAGACCAATTAATTGGATTATAACAAATGGTATTACACCTTTATAAATACTTAGTGTAGCGACTTCAGGTGGGGCAACACCTTTTAAGTAAAATAAGGCAAAGCCAAATGGTGGTGTTAAGAATGACGTCTGAAGATTTATCGCCATTAATACCAAAAACCAAACCATTGTCTCTTTGCGTCCATCGAGACCAGTCATTTGAGTTACATGATCACCAAAGTCTAATAAAACAACTAGTGGTGCAAAAATAGGAAGAATGATGAGCGTAATCTCAACCCAATCTAAGAAAAAACCAAGCAAGAATGTCATACCCATTAGTAAAAATAGAAGACCCCAAGACCCAAGACCTGCTTTCTCAATTAATTCTTCGACTATGTAATCACCTCCAAGTGATCTAAACACATAAGCAAAACATGTGGCACTTAAGATAATCATAAATACCATAGAAATAGTAAGACCTGATGAATGAAGAACGCTTCTCAACATTGGAAAAGTAAACTTGTTACCTATTATAGCCAGCAATGTTGCACCAAACGCACCAACTGCTCCAGCTTCACTCGG
>ARQU01000079.1 GCA_000384615.1 alpha proteobacterium SCGC AAA536-G10
GTAAAAAACTTTAAAAGCTTGTCTATTAATCAATTAAATTTATTGCCGGCACATTCTTGGAAAGAAAAAATAATAAGCTCATGGAATGTTGGAGAAAATGCTGCCAAAAATAGATTAAATGAATTTGTTGAAACTGAAATCGAAGGTTACAAAGAAGGTCGAAATTTTCCATCTAAAAAAAATGTATCTAGGCTTTCACCACATTTGCATTGGGGTGAAATTTCACCAAATACAGTATGGTTTAAAGTTTGGGATTTAAATAAATTCGGAATTAATCATCAACAAGATACTGACACGTTTTTGTCAGAAATGGGATGGAGAGAATTTTCTAATTACTTATTGTTCTATTTTCCTGATCTACCTAAGAAAAATTTACAAAAGAAATTTGATAATTTTGCATGGGATGATAATCCTTTATTTCTAAAAGCATGGCAGAATGGTCAAACTGGATACCCAATAGTGGACGCTGGAATGAGAGAATTATGGTCAACAGGCTATATGCATAACAGACTAAGAATGATAGTTGGATCATTTCTAGTAAAAAATCTATTACTCCATTGGTGTAAAGGTGAACGTTGGTTTTGGGACTGCCTTGTAGATGCAAACTTAGCTAGTAACAGTTCGGGTTGGCAGTGGATTGCAGGTTGCGGAGCAGATGCAGCACCATATTTTAGAATTTTCAACCCTATTACCCAGGGTCTAAAATTTGACTCAGATGGTCATTATGTCAGAAAATTTGTTCCAGAAATTTCTTTGCTTCCTAATAAATATTTATTCAATCCCTG
>ARQU01000080.1 GCA_000384615.1 alpha proteobacterium SCGC AAA536-G10
TTACTTTCTGGAGTAGCAAAAAATAATAGCAATTCAATTTTCATAATAGATGATAATGATCCCGAAAAAGTTGAGCTAAAATTATATGAGACTGAAGGGTATACAAAAATTAAATCTGCTCCATTTATTGCACTTGGAGCGCCTAGAGGTATTTTGAGAGCGGGTATCCAAGGTTTATCTAAAAGTAATAATAATAAAAATTCTCTTATCAAATTACCTGAAGGTTCACCATATGGTAAAGTAGATGTTAATCTTGAAAGTTGTACGATATGCCTGTCATGTGTAAGTGCTTGTCCAGCTGGTGCCTTACAGGATAATCCTGATTCACCCCAATTGTTATTTAGAGAAGATGCGTGCTTACAATGTGGAATTTGTGTAGCCACATGCCCGGAAAAAGCTATTTCACTGGTTCCTCAATTCAACTTGAATGATGACGCAATGTCGGCGACAGTTATTATAGAAGATCAACCTTTTGATTGTATTAAATGTGGTAAAACTTTTGGATCAACCAAATCAATTGAGCGAATTATAGAAAAACTATCTTCTCACTCAATGTTTGAACAGGATGGAAGAACCGAAATGCTCAAAATGTGCGAGGATTGCAGGGTTGGGGTAATGTTTACTCAAAATGATAAATTGCTTAAGACTAAGGAGCGACCAAAACCAAGAACAACTGATGATTATTTAAAGTAAAGTTAACTTAAATTTGCTAATGGAAGATTTGTGAGAAGATTTTGAGGTTTAAATTTTATTTTTGATTTCTCATTCATAG
>ARQU01000081.1 GCA_000384615.1 alpha proteobacterium SCGC AAA536-G10
TTTATTTATATTCATGGGAATTATGCTTCAGAGATCAAAAATAGCAGAAGACCTTCTAATCACAATGGCACAACTCTTTGGTCCAGTCCGAGGTGGGTTAGGTATTTCTGTTGTCTTTGTTGGAGCTCTATTAGCAGCGACCACAGGTATAGTTGGTGCAACTGTAGTTGCAATGGGTTTAATTTCTCTTCCATCAATGTTAAGAAATAAATATTCAGCTCCACTTGCTACTGGAACAATTGCTGCATCAGGCACCTTAGGTCAAATAATACCACCTTCAATTGTGTTAATTATTTTAGCAGATCAGCTAGCAACAGCCTCCGATCAAGCAAGCAGTATGAGAAAAGTTTTGTATAAGGACGCGACTGGGCAAATTTCTATGCCATCTGTTTTTGATGTTACTTCTACAAGCGCTGGAGAGATGTTTCTTGGTGCATTCTTACCCGGCATTTTGCTCGTTGGAATTTATATGCTTTTTATCTTGGTTTTAGCCTTTCTGTTTCCCAAAAGCGCACCGGCTGTTCCTTTTAATGGTAAAATGGACAAGAATTTTTGGATCAATGTATTTCTTATTTTGATACCACCATTAACTCTTATTGTATTAGTACTAGGCTCTATAATATCCGGAATAGCCACAGTTAATCAAGCTGGAGCAATAGGTGCAGCTGGAGCTATAGTAATGGCAGGTTACAGGCAAACAGAAGGTAATAAATTTTCTTATTATCCAGCTATCATTATTATTATAGAACTAATTCTTCTAGGTTAT
>ARQU01000082.1 GCA_000384615.1 alpha proteobacterium SCGC AAA536-G10
ATATAATTTTTTTAAAATCCATTTGATTGTTTGATTTTTTTTTGAATAAATAATGCTGCATCCCCAGCTCCATTAATAGCAAAATCATTGTTTCTATGGTTTTCAGAAATCTGGGTATAATTAGCAATCAGTCGATTTATCATACAATTTACGTTGCTCTCATTGGCGACATATCCTAAACCCAAGTCCTCAAATATTTTTGCATTTATGTATTGCTCAGCGTGATTTTTAATTGGGATTACTACTGCAGGTATTCCTAACACAAATGCTTCACTGACAGCACTAAAACCGGCATTGATTACAAGAATATTAGCATCTATAACCAATTTCTTGTTATCAATAAGCTTTCCATAAAAGGTTAAATTTTTTGATGATGCCCCTTCTCGTCCTACAACAGAAACTCGAATATCAGAATTCATTGCTAAATGTTTTACAAAATCTACATTACTGCCAAAGTCAGAACCACTTAACATAATCAAACAGTTTTTTATAGTTGGTAGTGTTTTGCTATTATTCTTTTCTACTTCTAATGATTTTCTGATGAACGGTGTGAAATTGATAATATTCCCACTATCTTCTACCAATTTCATTGAAGGACTCAAAACAAAGTCAGGGACATAGTTATGAAATAGTTGATCAAGCTTTTCTATTTTTAATTGAAGACCTATAGATGGCGGTACGAAGGTAAGTTTCTTACATTCGTTGATAATTATATCTGCATTATTAATAGCAAAAACCAAGGTTTTTAATCGTAATCTAG
>ARQU01000083.1 GCA_000384615.1 alpha proteobacterium SCGC AAA536-G10
TAACTTCAAAAGCTGAACTTCTTAATTCTGCCCCAATACTCATCCTTGAATGTTCATAAGTACTTTCATAATCATGGAAAGCATTTACACCGTAAATCCATTTTTCATCATCGGTAAGTTGTCTATAACCTAAACCTAAATTAATCGTGTTTCGGTTATTTTGTCTAATAACAGAGCCTTGGAAAAACGTTAAGTCACCTTTATCTAAATTTTCAGATATGGGATTAATTGTCAGTAAAGTAAAATTTGGATCAGCAGCGGTCCTACCTTCAATAGTTAATTCAGTATTTTCAAATAAAGAATTAAAACCATCTTCAAATGCTTGAATAGTTTTGTTAATAACCGTGTCTTTTAATTTGTCAGATGCGTTACCAGCAGCGCTAACTTCTAAAAATGTTAGTGGCATTGCTAATACAGAAGCTATTAAAATATTTTTAATATTCATATTTATCCCTTTACAACCTTATCCAAAGTTAGAGTAAAATACAAGTTTTGTCAAAAATCTAAAGGGACTTGAGGAGTTTTTTTAATAGTTTCTTTGATTTGCCATAAACTTTAACTTTCTTAATTTTGTCTAAATTATTTTTATCTTCACCAACTACAACAAGACCAATCATTCCCATTGCTTTGTGAGGCGTACATTGATACAAATATATTCCAGGTTGCGTGAATGTATATTTAGCGTCTTTACTGATTTTAGATTTATATTTAGAGGCACCTTTAGGCATACCTATGAATTCAACATTGTGACCT
>ARQU01000084.1 GCA_000384615.1 alpha proteobacterium SCGC AAA536-G10
AGTTTACTATTAACAATTAAATTACATATATAATAAGTAAATATAAGGGTTAGTGCACTTAAGATAAGAAACCATATCGATAACTCTGCTTGGGAAAAATCATCTAAGTTTGGAATATTTTGTAAACCCGATAAACCATTATTGCCTCTTAAACCACTGTCATTTTGAAATAGATATAATGAAAGCGCTAGTGTCATTGCTTGAGTTAAAATTGAAAGGTAAACGCCAGTCACTCTTGACCTAAAAGCCAGCCAACCAAAAATATAAGCTAACACACCAGGGACCAGAAGAATTAATACAATATGGATTAAAAGTGAATCTGCAAAAGACCAAATTAAGGGTATCTCTGCACCACCCACGACTCCAAAAATTTGAGTTCCTACAGCTTGGCTAATTTCTGTTTCAGTTAAGGGGAGTACATTATTTTGAGTTGACTCTACGACGATATTTTTAGTTCTTTCGAACATAAGCCACATCCCAATCATGTAGCCGCCAAGACCAAAAAAGGCAAAATGGCCTAAAGATAAAATTCCACAATATCCCCAAACTAAATCCATGGCTAAAGCAACAATGCATAAACATAGAGTCTTTCCAAGCACTTTAGTAAAACTAGTTGA
Organism: alpha proteobacterium SCGC AAA536-G10; assembly: GCA_000384615.1. GTDB lineage: Bacteria > Pseudomonadota > Alphaproteobacteria > Puniceispirillales > Marisalimonadaceae > Marisalimonas. Next base: position 618 of record ARQU01000084.1, read on the forward strand.
AACTAAATTTAAACCATATGCCTCACTAAGTAGGATTATAATTAGTGTAAATAAAATAACTATAGATGAAACCCAAAAAAAAGAGTTTCTTTTGTCAATATAGCTCAAAACGTCCTTTTTCATAATCAAT
>ARQU01000085.1 GCA_000384615.1 alpha proteobacterium SCGC AAA536-G10
CAGGGCGCACAATTTGGTATAACTGCCCAATCTTTTAGGAAGATCAATCCATAAAAAAAGCCGTAACAACTGACGTTGAAACGACTGACAACGCTTTAGCTGAATTTGTTAATCGCCCGCAATTTGCTCTTAACTCGGCGATAAGAATTTGTAACAAATATTTTGAATTTATACAATTAAAATTAGAGAATTTTTATTAAATTAATCTATAATATTTAATTTACTTTCAAAGATTATTTTGCCCTCTTCATAAATTTGTAATTTATCTATACCAGTTGGTCCAGTTATAGTTAACTTTTCAGTGGTAAATGTTTTTCCTTTATTTAATCTCAGGCCTTTGTAAAGTTTTGAAAAATTACCTTTACTATCTATTAATTGTATATCTATTGTCATACCTCTAATAGGTATGAGAGTAAAAAAAATATTAGTGCCTATTTTTAACTTTATATTTTCTGAAGACTGAAAATATTTTTGATTTTCTATTGATGCTGTAAATAAAATATCATTTCCAACGGACCAATTTGCTGGAAGTATTATTTCTGTTTCAGGACCTCTTACCAAACTGGTTGTTGTAAGTACTGGGGCAAAAATAATCATCAAAAAACTTGTAATAGCGGCACCACTAATTAAAGATCCAGAAATTAGTGATAGTGGTGAAAACTTTTTGAGTGTCTCTAATAAAGTGTTATTCGTATTTTCTGAATTTTTTGTAACTTTAGAAGAAAGTAAGTTTGAT
>ARQU01000086.1 GCA_000384615.1 alpha proteobacterium SCGC AAA536-G10
CATTGGTATAAATTCAACTTTAGGTAATTTAGAAAAAAGTGAAAGAATTCCTGTTGAGGTAGGCGTTTTATGTATTGTCACATCAAAAAGAAATAAAATATCCACTGAAATTGCAAAATTAATAAATCCATTTTTGCTACACTTTCCTCTAACTACTAATGAGGAACTACCTACTTTTGCTTTTCCATATTCTCCTGTTCATTCAGATAGAGGCTGTGTTTATGAATTTTCTTTAAATCACCTTTTAGAATTAAATAATCCAATGGATGCATTTCACATAAAAGTATCAGAGGTGTAATTGTCAATTTTGGGAGAAAAAGTTAAGAAAATTAGATCCAAAAATGCAGGCCCATTTTGGATTACGGTTGATATTTTTTGTGGAAGTCAAGAAGTTTATAAGGATGTATGTCTTAATTTGAATAATTCAAAAATAGCAAATTTATTAATGATAAATATTAAGGATTTAAAAAGATTTGAAATAGACAAATTAAATGTTATTAAGTTTTCTTTTCCAAGAAATATAACTCAAGGTCATATTTTTGATAGAGATATGCATGGAGCTCAACTAGCAATTCTGCTTTCTGAAATGGATTTTTAGATCATTTTTGGACATATTTAACTTCTTTTATGTGACAACTGTGGGCTTAAATTAAGTCTGAATATAACTCGAATAATTTAATAATTTATTTCAATATTATGGTTTAAATTTATAAAAATATTACTATGTATAT
>ARQU01000087.1 GCA_000384615.1 alpha proteobacterium SCGC AAA536-G10
AGAAGTTGAAACCATAAAAGATAAAGATATTTCTTCCCTTTAGCGTGAATCTCAGCACTAGGTAATGCAACAAAATCTTTATAGTTTAATGTAGAGACATCTAAAACAGTTTGGGCTGCAAATTTTTTATCATGCCACAAATGATCTGAAAGACAGGTAAAATCGTAATTAAATGATCTGTAATGATCAATGACAGTCTTTGGTTTAAGTAGTCCGTCTGAATGATCGCTATGACCATGCAAATTGCCCTTATAAAAGGTTCCTGGACGATCAAAAGGTTTTAATTTCATTTTAGATCTCCTTTTTTAGGAGATTATTAAGAATTTATTTTTCATTTTTTTAACAAATATTTGAACAAAAAGTTAAATTTTAACTACCAAAATTTCCACCATGGCTTGTCTTTTGTGCCATTAGAAATATCTTTATCTTTTATGGTTTCAACTTCTTTTTTAACAGTTTCTAATCCACCTGTACCAGTTTGTCCAAATCTCTCAGAGGCAGCCTTTTTGGCAATATCATATGCTTCTGTTAATTTTACTTTAGCTTCCTCAGGGTTGTTCTTCGAGCAAATTTCAAAACCTTCTAACATCATTTTTTCAACTTTCTCGGCATCTGATTTATCTATTCTAGGTAACTCTAATCTTATTCTCGCTCTTAACATAAGAAGATTAACATCATCACACTTATCAATAAGCTTTTGAAAAATTTCTTCTGTATTTACAAGTTT
>ARQU01000088.1 GCA_000384615.1 alpha proteobacterium SCGC AAA536-G10
TTAGTCTGTGACACTCGTATGAGTTTAAGTTACGACCTGCTGCTTCCTTAAATATACCTACTGTAAATTGAAATAGTTCTGCTAAAGGTTCTGGACCACTAGCTCTACCACCAAAGGTATTAAGCCTTGCTCCTTTTTTTCTGACCTTAGACATATCCCACTTAGGTATTTCACCATCGAATAAATATCTTATTAATTTTCTATAACCTGATTGCCATCCTTCTTTACTGTCTTGGACAACGATCGTGTCATCTACGTCTACTATCTCTGAAGCTATCTCAGGTAATTTCTTTACCTGTTCTTCTTCTACACTAAAGCCTACGCCTGTACCGTTCATTAGAATGTATAGACATTCATCAAAAGCTTTAGGGTGGTCTACACTAAGGTACGCACAGTTATAGCCTGCTATATTACTAAGCTTTAAGGCTTTACCTGCTGTCATTAGTGCTCTCATGCTTGGCATTACATCTAAATTGAATACGGCTTCCTCTAGTATCTTTCTAGTTACAGAGTCTAGCTCGTGATTAGTATTTTCTTTTAAGTGTTCTTCCATGAAATCAAAGTAACGTGCTACTGTTTCTTTCCACGTTTCTCTACGGTTCTTTTCAGGTAACCATCTTGCATACCTGCTAAGAGCAATAAAGTTTTGATAATCATTTGGTAGTGTATCTCTTTTTGTTTTCATATTAAAGTTCTCCTAACTTCTTGTGGAGGTACAAATT
>ARQU01000089.1 GCA_000384615.1 alpha proteobacterium SCGC AAA536-G10
GATCCTGAAATGGAAAAGTTCCTACAAGAAATTAGCCCCAAGAATAATGTTGATAAAATCAGCGTTCCTATATTCGTGGTTCAAGGTGAAAATGACCCAAGAGTTCCAGTTACTGAGGCAGAACAAATCGTAAAATCACTCAGAGAAAATGGCAATAAAGTCTGGTATATGAATGCTCTAAATGAAGGACACGGGTATAGGAAGAAAGAAAATAGGGATATCTACCAACAAGCTGTCGTAATTTTCTTGAAAGATTATCTTTGAGGGAATTTTTATTTTTTAGACAAATGCCCAAACCTACGATTGAAATTTGCTACTCTTCCCTCGGCCTTAGCAACTTGCTGTTTTCCTGTGTAAAAAGGGTGTGATGCAGAGGAAGTTTCTACTACATAATAAGGATAGGTATTACCGTCCTTCCATTTTTTTGTTTCACTGGTTTTCAGTGTAGACCCGATTATGAAAAACTCATCTACGCTCGTATCATGAAACAACACTTCTCTATATTCGGGATGAATTTTAGGTCTCATAGTGTGTCCTTGTTAAGCGCCGCATTATATGCGTCATAATTTAATTTTGTAAAGCTAAATTTACTGGATATCCAATTTTTCCAGGATTGTCATTCTCTTTGCAAGCTCTTTCCGTAGCGACTTAATTGCGAAAGGTTTTAGCGTCTTCCATTTCTTACACTCATCTCGTGTCCTA
>ARQU01000090.1 GCA_000384615.1 alpha proteobacterium SCGC AAA536-G10
TCTCGTTATGAAATTTTTCACTATCATTAATTAGAATATCGTTTTTAATTAAATGGGCAAAAAAGTAAAGTTAATCAAACCAGGTGAAACATATTTAGGTGCACAAGGTGTTACCTATAATTCAGGTGTGTCCAGAAATACAGCAGGTTCTCAAAAGGTATGTATGAATGTTTTGCCAATGCCACCAGGTGTTCACTCAATACCTCACATTCATAAAGAAATTGAAACTATTGCTTATTTGTTAGAAGGTGAATGCACTTTGTTTCACGGAAATAAATTAGAAAAACAAACATTAGTTAAAAAAGGTGAACAAATATTTATTCCTGAAAATGTGCCACATACTCCTTTCAATCAAAGTAAAAAAGATTGTATATGGGTTGTCGTTCATTCATCAGGCGATGATCAAGATGAACTTATTCCTATGCCAGAGTTAGTTAAAGAACTAGATAAATATAAGTAGGATTTTTTTATATAACTTATGTTGCTATTTAATAAAAATAAGTTTAGGACAGATTGTTATATTTTGTTTGAAATTTCTATTAAATTCATATCAGGATCTCTTAAATATATAGAATTTAATTTACCCGTTGCACCTTCTCTTTGAACAGGTCCTATTTCTACTTCTATTTCTTTTTTCTTTAGAACTTTCATCCAATCTTTTATTGGTAAAGAACTTAAAAAACAAACATCCACTGCACCTG
>ARQU01000091.1 GCA_000384615.1 alpha proteobacterium SCGC AAA536-G10
GGCATACCTTTTCTTTGTAACCATGTTCTTCTGTCTTGATCAAATTCAGCATCAACAATATGCCCAGCTCCGTATTCTTTTCCAGTCATACCACGAGCTATTTGTCTATCTAATAATTCGTCTCTAAAGCTGGTGTCTGCCCAATCACCTTCAAATTTTCTTATCTTTTTCATTTGAGCAATCATTGATTGTTTAGTTAATTTTGCTAATTGCTTAGTCATTTTAACAAAAAGCTTTTCATCATTAGCATCTACTCCGCTCATATTCCTAAACATTAATCCTATTTCAGAAGCAGAAGAAAAAACAGCCATACCCATATAAGCAAAAGACATCATAGCACCCGCATTAGCAGCTGCAGCTCTTGCAGTATCATTTTTTATTTTATGATATTCTCCCATATGCATTTCATAATGCCTACGTATTTCAAAAGCTACTTCAGGCATATATTTGTCTACACCTTCTTGACCATACTTAGAAAAAATTTCGTCTCTTATAGCTAATATCTTGGCATTTAATTTTGAACCACCAAAACCTTTAGACTTCATATCTGAAACATAATGCGCTATTTCAGTAGCTCTTGTCAAAGCAACGTCATAAGTATTTTCTTCTAAAAAATCTTTAAAAGCAGGATGATCGAATTCAATTCTTCTTTTTATATATCCTGGTTTTTTAGATAAATACTTAGGGT
>ARQU01000092.1 GCA_000384615.1 alpha proteobacterium SCGC AAA536-G10
ATTAATAATGATAACCAATGAAAACCTAATGTTTTTGTAAACAACCCTAAAAGAAAGCCTAAAATCATCAATGGAAAATGCACAAAATTTCCAACATATATTGGTCTTGTAAAATTATTAGCTATATCTTTATCAAAAAAGATATTAAAAAAACTTTCAACTCTTAAAAAAGATATAGTGAAATCTGAAATACCTATAAGCAAGACAATCCAAAAGGATGATCTGATTAAATATAAGTTAATATTATGTAAAAGATTAGCATCATCTCTTAATGAGTTATTTGAGTTTAATTTTAAAAAAAGAAAACCAAAAAGTATAAATAATAAATACAAAAACACTTCAATCAAAGATAAATGCGAATATTGATGGAAAAGATTAAAAGCACCTGGAAAATTAAAATTAACTATTAAAAAATTATCAAAAATAAATGCACAAATAAAAGATAATATGGACCAGCCAAAAAATCTTAGATAAAAAAAACTCATAAAAACTCTCTAAAAGAAGAGGCCAGTTTTACTGACCTCTTCATATATTTATATTAAACCCAACACACGATTTCGTTGGTTGGTTGAAAAGACTTCAAAATTAGCCATCATACCACCACATTCCTTAAGGTGGGCTTGATATGAATCATCAATCTTTTTTGCTAAGGCTGAATGATTTCTTGTTTCTTCCATTACCTC
>ARQU01000093.1 GCA_000384615.1 alpha proteobacterium SCGC AAA536-G10
GCAGGATATGGATTATTAAAAGAAGATGGTTTCGTTAATCAATTACAAAATAAAATCAATCATTCTAAAATTAATTTAAAGCTAACAAATTCTGGAATTTCTGGTGAAACTTCCACCGGTTTATTGAATAGGTTTAAATGGGTATTAGAAGAAGAGTATGATGCAGTAATAATTTCAATTGGTGCCAACGATGCATTGAGAGGAATTAATCCCATAATAACTTATAGAAATATTGAGAATATCTTGACACATTTAAAAAAAATTAAAATTCCTACAATGCTTATCGGTATGAAAGCACCGTCTAACCTTGGAAGGGAATATGTAAATGAATTTAATGCCATTTACCCAAGCTTGTCTAAAAAATACGATGTATTTTTTTATCCATTCTTTTTGAAAGATGTAGCTTTGGAACCTTCTTATAATCAAAAAGATATGATACACCCGAATAAAAAAGGGGTTGTTAAAATTGTTGAAAATATTTTTCCATACTTTCTACGTTTTTATAAAAGTCTAATAAACTAATTATCTTCTAAAAATTAATAATCTTAAAACTCTCCAAAGGCCTCTTAATGCTAGAGCCCTAATCATTGGGTTACTCAACAATCTTTTGAAAAAAGTTATAATTTTTGTAGAATGATTTTTCAAAAAAAAGATAAGTACAACCATTATTACAATAATAAATA
>ARQU01000094.1 GCA_000384615.1 alpha proteobacterium SCGC AAA536-G10
ATAATTGTAATACTTCGATTTTCTAACTCATTTAAAATTAAACTAAGTCTATTATTATGGTGTTTGATTAAATCTTGAGCCCGTTCTGATCCGTTTATGAAAGGCCAATCATGACAAGGAAAAACTTTTGTATCAGAACCAATTACTTGAATTTGATTTAAGTACTTAAAATATCCTCCTAGTCTATCATCAAGAGGATCAAAAAAATTATCAGAAATGTTGGGAGATATACGAGGTAATAAAAAATCTCCTGAGAGGTATAACTTTCTTTTTTTGTCCAATAATGAAATATGTTCTGGTGAATGACCTGAGTCAGTTCTTACTAACCAATTACCATCATTTGATTCAATTTCATGTCCAGATTTGATAATTTCAAATTCTGGAAGTTCATAAACTCTATTTTTATAAAGTCTTGTGGCTGGTCCCTTTGCGATAATATCTTCTTCACTCATACCAGCCCTTACAAAAACATTTCTGAAGATATCAGCATATTTATCATCTGGCATTGAGCGAAATGTTTTTGCAGTAAAAAGTTCTTTTTCACTAGTGTAACATTTTATGTTTAATTTATTTTGAAGCCACCCGGCCATCCCAATGTGATCAGGGTGATAATGAGTAATTAATAATCCGGCAAACTTTTTTGATTTAAGTGGTCCATTAATTAATGCCTTCCAATGTT
>ARQU01000095.1 GCA_000384615.1 alpha proteobacterium SCGC AAA536-G10
CAAAGAAAAAAAATAATGTCACTTAGGGGACATAAAGGTCCAGTTTATTCTGCAAAATACTCTGAAGATAATAAACATATATATAGCTCAGGATCAGACGGTGAAATTAAGCTATGGAAGGCGGAAAGCGGAGAATATGTAAGACCACTAATCAAAAATGGGTGGGGGATATCTAAATTTGAAATAGATGAGAAAGAAAATTTTATTGCCTATGGTGCCACTGACGGTCAAATTCAAATAAGTGAATTTACAAAAGATAAATTAATATTAAAAATAAAAGAAGATCGAGTGCCAATTTTGTCAATGTATTATTTAAAAAAAGAAAATATGATAAGTTTTGGAAATGCAAAAGGTCGTATGATAATTTTAGATACAAAAAATTGGTCATTAGTAAGAGATTTTAATGCTGTAAATGGGCCAATATGGGACAATATACTTTTTCCAAAAGATTCTTCATTAATAGTTGCTGGATTAGATGATTTTCTAACGAGATGGGAAATCTTTGATTTTCCGCCAAAATTTTTAGAAAGACCAGGCCCAGCTAGAAGATTTAATCCTGCCATAGAAGTTAGTAACGGTGAAAAACAATTTGCTAGAAAATGTAGTGTTTGCCATACTCTTGTGAAAAATGGGAAAAAGAGAGCCGGACCTACGTTATATAAAGTATTTGGAAGAGC
>ARQU01000096.1 GCA_000384615.1 alpha proteobacterium SCGC AAA536-G10
AACTTAAAAAACAAACATCCACTGCACCTGAAATAGGATTTTTAGCATGAGGAATAAAAGGTTTTTTTTCTGAGTGAATATTGATTTTTTGACTTCCAAATTTTAAATAGATTCTTTTTTTACCTTTGTATTCATCAATATTTTCTTCAAGTTTCATTCCTAGGATATCGCAGTAAAAAAAAATAGTTTTATCAACATCTTTAGATGTTAAAACTATATGGTCAATAGATGTAATCATTTATAAATTATCCTGACTTATTTTTCTTAATATATTATTACAAAAATAACATTCACTCTACCCAAAACTTACTAGCAAAATCTAATCTATAAATCACGATAATACCCAAAGAGAAATATCAATTACTCTTTACCTTTAATATATATTTTGGTTAGACTTAATTATTTAATGATCATGGAGACTAGTTAAAATATGTCTGAAGCAAAACTAATTAGTTACACTTTAAATGATTTTTCTACTGAAATCGAAATGGAATCATTTCTACATTTTATGGAAAAACATGGAGATGAAATGTATAAAAAATTAAAAAAATATGGACTACTGCGTTGGAGGGTTAATCAGGTTTGGAATAAGGGTGGAGGTTTTGCCTTATCCTCAATCTTCGAATATAAAGATGAAAATGCGTTTGAAAAAAGTGTAGTAGAAATAAAAAA
>ARQU01000097.1 GCA_000384615.1 alpha proteobacterium SCGC AAA536-G10
TGGCTTATTGCTCTAAAGGATTTACCTGCAGGCAATTATCTTTATTTGGATTGTGACACTATAATAGAACGCCCCTTAGGTTTTCATTTGAAATTAATCGACGAAGCTCCAATTGTCAGCACGGAGTGTGGAAACAAATATGACCCTTTTGATGTTCTAACTGCCAGACAATGTATTGAAACTGGGCTTAGTACTAATCTGAAACCTTTTCCTTACATCAACGATGGATTTTTTGCATTTCAATTACCAAGAGACCAAAAAATTATAGACCAATGGGTTGATTTGTCTCTAAAGCATCTTATCCAAATCAATGAAGCTACTACAAATCCTCGATGGTATTTTTTAGAACAAGACATTCTAAATATTATTCTTAGGCAACCAAACCAGAAAGTATTTTCAATATCGTCTAATCATATTGAAATAGATAACATTAAAGCACAATTTAGATTTAGAGCATTCCCTTGGACAAAACAGGCTTCGCTAAGACCAAAAGACCAACTTAAGTATGTTATTCATGGTGCTGGATTAAGAAGGCCATGGATTCTTCCAAAAGATACATTAAGAAGATTTTTCGAATGCAATGGCTTTTTACCTTTGCTTAGAAGATTCAGAAAAAAAATTACACCGTACGAAAGAGCCTGGTATTATTATTCATTTAGTGAAGAAATTGAG
>ARQU01000098.1 GCA_000384615.1 alpha proteobacterium SCGC AAA536-G10
ATTAGGTAACGCAGGATTAGCAGGCATCATTGCTGCAGGTATTATCTGGAAGTTACTTGACAAAGATATAACGAGTGAATTATCTAAGTAAGGAGAAGTTATGACTTGGAGAATAGATCCGAAGACACTAAAAGAAAAAGCTAAGGAGAATAAAAGCCTTAGTATATTTGTTATCATTGTTATAGTAGGATTACTAGCGCAATGGGTAGGAGTTTAAATCCTAAAGACAAACAAAAAGAACCCGGTAGTCTTGTTCAAATGGATAAGACTGCCGAACTTTATAGAGAGTTATTAAGAAAAAAGCCAAGACCATTATGGAAAAATGATTGGCGTAAATAGGAGTATAATATGGTAGAAGAAAAAAGATTAGCAGAAGATTTAAGTCTAATGTTAGAGTCAGCAGTAGCTGTTACTCACTCACAAGATTTAAGTTCAGGAACACATGACGCAGCCGAAGACTGCATACGCTCTTTATTAAAGAGCATGGCAATTCTAGGGTACGATAAAGTTACAGATAACAAGGAGCACTAATGAGCACAGCACAATTAACATTAAACATAGCACACCCCAGCGACAAAGGATTACATCAAGAAACTTTACAATGGGAATTTCAGATACAAGAAGACGGTAACTGGATGCAAAGCTTTATGGACTATGTAAATAAAG
>ARQU01000099.1 GCA_000384615.1 alpha proteobacterium SCGC AAA536-G10
ATTTACCATACTCGTTTAATACTGTTACTCTAAAAAAATTTGTATCAAGCTTATTTAAATCAAATTTGGCACTTGTAATATTGTAACCATTTTTGGAAAGGGAGGTATTAGAAGAGCCTGAAATAATTATGTGTGAAGCTGGACTACATTGTATTAAGAGTTCATTATCATCAAGTTCTATATTATGTATTGCTATCCCTGTAGAAGAGTAATAATTGCCCTTTTTAAGGGAATATAAAATATCTTGTATAGACAGGTTTCTGCATTTTACGAATACCCAACCTCCTAAAGCATCTTCTTTATGAAAATGCGAATCGTCAGATGCAGTTAGTAAAATTTTTTTATTATTATTTAGTAGGAAGTCAGCTGTAGCTATTCCACTACCTCTATTTGAGCTAATTGTTGCGGCGTGATTATAGATTTCAACTGCGTGAGCATTACTTACTTTAATGGCCTCATCAGACGATAATGAATACCACTCTGGATGAGCTATTGTTACAAATGCTCCAGTCTCTATGATTCTATTAAGTAGTTCATTTACTGTTTCATTATCAGATGCAATTTTGAAATCTAAAGGCAAACCGTTAGCTACAAGATGCCACAAACCAGCTTTATCATATTTCTTCCCTTTAGCGTGAATCTCAGCACTAGGTAAT
>ARQU01000100.1 GCA_000384615.1 alpha proteobacterium SCGC AAA536-G10
ATACAGCTAATGGTAAAAAAATTGGCGTGCAAATTAGGATCAATGCAGCCATATCCATAATCATTCCCAAGACTAATAACATTATGTTTATCATCAATAAAATAACAATAGGATTACTTGATATACCATTCATAAAGGTTATCATTTGGGATGGAACTTGATAAAAAGTTAACATGTAACCAAAAGCAGATGCACTAGCAACTAGTATCATAACCATAGATGTAGTCTTAACTGAATTAATCACAGCAATTTTAAAATTTTCCCAAGTTAAAGCCCTATAAACAAAAACTGTAACTAGGAAAGCATAAAGAGTCCCAAATGCACCTGATTCTGTTACTGTAAAAATACCTGTTAATACTCCTCCCACTATTATAACTGCCGTAAATAGTCCTGGTAGTGCAGTCACAAAATGTAAAAACAGAGCATAGTATCCCGGAAAAACTTCTGATTTGTAACCTCTTTGAACAGCCACCAAGTAAGCAACTAAAGCCAAACAAATACACATTACAACGCCTGGTATTATCCCAGATAAAAAGAGTTGAGTGATTGACACCCCACCGCCAGTCGCAACAGCAAATAAAATCATATTGTGGCTAGGCGGTATCATGATGCCTGCAATAGAAGAGGTGACAGTTACGTTTACCGCGTAGTCTTC
>ARQU01000101.1 GCA_000384615.1 alpha proteobacterium SCGC AAA536-G10
ATTTTATTAATGATACTTTTCCAACAATAAAAATTGATGAAGAGTTAATTGAACAAACAAGTTTACAATTAAAAAATAAACCAAATAAACAACTTGCTGAAAAAATTCAGGATGCAAAATGGCTGTTGTCCTCTGTTAAAAAAAGAAATGATACTGTCATGCAGGTTGGAGAACTCATATGCAAACGACAAATTTCTTTTCTTCAAGATAATCCCCTTAAAATTAATCCTTTAACTAACAAAAATCTTTCTGATGAGCTTGGCTTACATCCATCAACTATTTCAAGAATACTTAGATCGAAATATATTGATACACCCAAAGGGATAATCCCTTTAAAGTCTCTATTGATATCATCTGTATCTAAAACAAGAGACGTTACACCAAGCCAATTGATGCAATTAATCGAGTCTATTATTCAAGAAGAAAATAAGCCCAAGAGTGATAATAAAATTGCCTTAGAATTGAATAAAAGAGGTTTTAATCTTGCAAGAAGAACAATCTCAAAGTACCGTAAAAAACTCAATATAGCTTCCTCTAGAAACAGGCAATCAAATATACAATAAGGTAGAATCAAGTGATGGAAAGCTTTGATGAAAAAAACAACCTTAATCTTTTATTAGATAATTCTGCAGAGTTAACTTCAGAAGAAATAAG
>ARQU01000102.1 GCA_000384615.1 alpha proteobacterium SCGC AAA536-G10
TTTCGAAGTAATAGCATGTTTACATGCGCGCAATCACATCACAGGGTTTCGCCTCACAGTGATTTGGCGTACAAATAAATTGTAGTGCTCTTTAGTTAATATATATTAGCAAATCATTTGGCATGAAACAACATTAAGCTAAGTAAGATATTAAATATTTTTCCCAATCATTCATAATTATCTTTCTTTCAGGCATTAAATCTGTCCTCATATATGCTTTTTCTACTTTGTCTGGTAATTGATGTGATTGTGAAAACTTAATTGCATAATGCTGATATTTTCCTTGTTCTTCTGCCCAAGTTCTAAAGGTTGTCCTAAATCCATGTACCGTTATTTTAAATTGAGGAAATCTTTTTTTTATAAAAACAAGCATTGCCCCATTAGAAATATGTTTGCCTGTATATGGATTAGTAAAGACATATTCATGATTATGTTTCTTTCTCATTAATTCGATAATAGAGATAGCCTCATTTGATAGAGGAACTTTATGTTCTTTTCTTGCTTTCATATTGTAATAAGGTAGGGTCCAAATCCCCTTATTTAAGTCAAATTGTTCAAATTTAGATTTAATAACTTCACTTGTCCTTGTTATAGTTAAAATTAGCAACCTTAAGGCGTACACTGAAAATAGATCTATTTCGCAAAGCT
>ARQU01000103.1 GCA_000384615.1 alpha proteobacterium SCGC AAA536-G10
ATTAGCAAATCATCATAAACTTGTGATGTTAAATTTTGATTGTTTAAAAAAATCTCAATTCCATGAGCTATATTTTTTGTTGATAGAAAATTCTCAGCTTTTTTCCACGGAATAAAAATAAAATTGTTATCATATTCATACATACCTATATCAAAAAATCCCCCTACCATAAAGTTTTGTTTTACAGGCAAAATACCAAGAGCTGTTTCAAGTCCATTTGGAGATATTAGCGATATGTAATCACCTATTTCAATATTTAATCTTTGTGCTAATCTGTAACCTAAAACTATGTTCTCTTTATCCTTAAAGTTTTTAATAGTAGATTGATCAAGAGATTCCCATAATAATTTTTTTGCAGCTAGATCTGACCAGTTAGCCCCTCTTACTATAACTCCAGAGACGGAACTTTTTGTTTTAACTAGAGCCTGTCCCTCCAAATGAGGGGTTACAGCAACAACATTTTCTATATCTAAAATTTTTTTTACAACTTCATTATAATTTGATATTTCAGTTCCGTTATTGTTGTAAACAATTAAATGTCCATTAATTCCTAATATTCTATCAACCAATTCTGTTCTAAACCCATTCATCACAGACATAACAACAATTAAAGTTGCAACACCTAGCATGATTCCAATAAGTG
>ARQU01000104.1 GCA_000384615.1 alpha proteobacterium SCGC AAA536-G10
TTTAACTTTCTAATTGACGCAATCATCTTATTTCTTTTTTCTATTCTATTTGATCTTTCAGAATAAGATAATCTCTTTCTTTGCTCATTTTCTAATTTACTCAAATATTCTTCAGAGTAATCAGGTACACTATTTTGTTCTCTTGCTAAATTTTGTATACCACTCTTATACCTAGAAAAAGAGTCTTTAATGCCTTCTGGGGCATTCAAATCCATTATTTCGAAGGGGCCCATAAATGCCCACCTTATTCCTAGTGCATGTTTTAAGGCTATATCTATATCTTCCATCGAAGCATAACCTCCCTCATGCAAACGAACAGCTTCGTTTAGTAATGCTCCTTGTAACCTATTTAAAACAAAACCCTCAGTCTCTTTATTAACTACTATTGCTGCGTAGTTAGCTTTTTTGTATAAGTTAATTGCTTTTCGAACTATTTCACTAGAAGTATAGTTACTACCAACAACTTCAACAAAAGGAACAACATGAGGTGGCAGAGCTGGGTGAGCATTTATACATCTATGTTTATGCTCAACATATTCTGATATTTTAGAAATGAGAAGATAAGATGACGATGATGCTAAAATTGTATTTTTTGAAGATAACCTGTCTAATTCTCTAAATATTTTCTGTTTTGCATCT
>ARQU01000105.1 GCA_000384615.1 alpha proteobacterium SCGC AAA536-G10
TAATACTAATATGATCATAAGGGCAGTAGGAATGATTTCAGATCCAAAAAAAGCTAATGACATTATCATTAATAAAGAAGCTGATATGGTTGCAATGGCAAGAGCATTTCCAAGAACATTTAGTTGCTTATTATTTCCTCCACCATGAGAAAAACTATCCATTATTTACCCTCCAATTTTATTAACTCATTTGAACTATTTTCAATAGTGGTTTCTAATTTTTTTAAAAATTCTATTTTTGACAAACCTGGCTTTATTTCAGGAAGAATTTTTATAGTAATAGACTTTGATTTAAGTTTATTAGGATATTTGATAAAACTATTTTTGGGCCATAACAAACCAGCATTGTGAGCAACTGGAACCACTGAAACTTTGGTTTGAGAGTATAAAAAAACACTCCAGGAAGATATGGTTTTTCCTTAGTGGAGACTCCTGGAGACACCCTCGTCCCCTGAGGAAAAATCATCATTGACCGTTTTTCTTTTACTGCTCGCTTTGCATTTCTTCCCATTTTTTTTAATGCGTTTATACCTTGATCTCTTGTAATTGGAATAGCTCCAGATCTTAAAAAATATAGACCAATTACAGGTAAAAAAAATCAAGGCTTTTTTCAATACTATTGATGGCATTGAAAAA
>ARQU01000106.1 GCA_000384615.1 alpha proteobacterium SCGC AAA536-G10
CAAATTTAAAAATTGTAAGTTCGATAGTGAAAAATTTTTAAATGCAGTATACGAAGCCAAAGGTGAATATGAGCGTAAATCTCATGAATCAATGGAACGTATGAGGAAACAATATGCTAGCAACTAAGCAAAAACGATTCACAAAAATAGAATTAGAAAGTAAAGTTAACGATCTAATTCATGAGCGTTTATGGTATATTAAAGAATATTTTCATCAAATTGAAACTGGTCAGATGCCATCATGTGATACTACCGAAGATGAATATGATGCGTACAAACAAGAAAAAGAAATTCTTGACGAGTTAACAGAACGTTCAAAAATAACTGTAGAAAATTAGAGCACTTTTACGTGCTCTTTTTTTTCGTTTGTGATTTCTTTAATGCCATTCGAGTAGGCGCACCTTTCGATCCTGGTTTACGCATAGTTTAACCAGAACCATTTTTGATGCGCTTACGTTTTGCTAAGTGTTGGGCTTCTTTTGCAGTAAGCTGACTATTATTTCTGCGCTTACGTTTTGCTAAGTGTTGGGCTTCTTTTGCAGTAAGCTGACTATTATTTAAACGTTTTCCACCCATTATTTTCTTCTACCTCCGTAACCTTCTTTACATTTACCCATCGGTAACTCCTATAATAT
>ARQU01000107.1 GCA_000384615.1 alpha proteobacterium SCGC AAA536-G10
TCTGAAATTCTAACTCACCCATGTCAGCTTCAGGTCCACCTGCACAAAAAGTACATTTGTCCATTTTTCCTCTAGATCCATAATTACCAGCTTGTGGAAATTGTGGTGCACCAAAAGGACAAGCGTAAAAGCAGTAGCCACAACCAATGCAAAGATCTTTAGAGTGTAAAACTACTCCTTGATCTGTCTGGTAAAAACAGTCAACTGGACATACAGCCATACAAGGAGCATCAGAACAATGCATGCACGCAACTGATATTGACCTTTCACCTGGCTTACCATCTTGTATGGTTACAACCCTTCTTCTGTTTATTCCCCATGGAACTTCATGTTCATTTTTACATGCTGTTACACAAGCGTTACACTCAATACATCTTTCTGCATCGCATAAGAATTTCATTCGTGCCATTTTTAAGCCCTCCTTAAGCTAGTTCAATTTGACACAATGAGCACTTAGTCTCTTGCATCTGTGTTACTGAGTCATATCCATAAGTCATTGCAGTATTTGCTGCCTCACCTAATACATAAGGATCTGCACCTTCTGGATATTTGGATCTAGAGGAAAAATGGACAAATGTACTTTTTGTGCAGGTGGACCTGAAGCTGACATGGGTGAGTTAGAATTTCAGA
>ARQU01000108.1 GCA_000384615.1 alpha proteobacterium SCGC AAA536-G10
AACACTTCCAAACTGCCTCATTCTTTTTTTACCTGCTTTTTGTTTTTCTAATAGTTTCTTTTTACGGCTGATATCTCCACCATAACATTTTGCAGTAACATCCTTTCTCATAGCTGATATGGTTTCTCTTGCAATAACTTTCCCTCCAATGGCTGCTTGTAAAGCAACCTTAAAAAGTTGCCTCGGTATTAAATCTTTTAATCTTGTACATATAGCACGACCTCTATTTTCTGCTTGATCCCTATGACTTATCATGGCTAAAGCATCAACAGGATCCCCATTAACTAATATTGAAACGCGAACAAGATCTCCTTTCTTGTAATTATCCATTTGATAATCAAAACTAGCATAACCTGAGGTCATACTTTTCAATTTATCATAAAAATCAAAAACTACTTCGTTTAAAGGCAATTTATAAACAATCATAGCTCTGGTTCCGGCATATGTTAAATCTATTTGCTCCCCCCTTCTTTCAGTACAAAGTGTTAATACTGAGCCAACATATTGGTCTGGAACCATTATAGTCGCTTTGATCCATGGTTCTTCTATATAATTAATATGGTTTATATCTGGTAAGTCTGCAGGATTATGAAGCAATTCATTCGTATTATCGTTT
>ARQU01000109.1 GCA_000384615.1 alpha proteobacterium SCGC AAA536-G10
TATCTTAATAGATCATACCAATTTATATTTGTATTATCATTCACGTAACTATTTTTAGTATCTGAGAAGTTCTGGATATAAACTCTTTTAAGGCATTCGTTAAAAAATCTTTTATCAATTAGAGTATGAGTATAATTTGAATTATTAGTTGTGACTAAAACACCATAACTTGTTTCTTCTATGGTGACTTGTCTTCTTAAATTATACATTTGTAGTTTTTTAATTAGTTCATCTTGATGGTCCACATCATGTTCGATACAAATCGATTTATAATCTATTAAATTTTCAAGATTATTTAAACTTACTAACATATCAAATAATATTCTACCTTGTGGCGATAGTAATGCACTTGGTGAAACTTCATTTGGTTTTAACTTGGAAATATCAGTTGTTAAAATATTGTTTAAGAATTCAATGCTATTTTCACCTGAGACTTTTAAAACTTTTCTGTTTTTAAGATGAATCTTTTTGTTTTCCATAATTACTTAAAATCAATTTTGTTAATTGCGCTTATAACAGCAAGGATTGGCGCAACGGTTATGCTTGTATCAATTCCACATCCAAAAATAGAATTTTGGCCATTATTAAATTTTAGTTCAACATATGCTGCTGATT
>ARQU01000110.1 GCA_000384615.1 alpha proteobacterium SCGC AAA536-G10
ATCTAACTCTACGGATATAATGGTCATGGTGTCTAGGGTGTATGCCTGATGCTGAATCTACTAACTGGCTTACTGTACCGCTAGGTTTAACAGCAGTAGTAGCAGTTGCTTGTTGAATACCTAGTAACTCTGACCAATCTTTATTAACTTTAACAGTCTCTTTTCGCAGAGCTGTTAAGAAGTCTGGTAAGCTTTTCTTACCATGATATCCTCTACCATCATTACTTCCATTCATAAAAGAGTTATCCATAATACCTGTAAGAGATACACCTAATAGTGCTTCTTCTTTAGTATTAATAATCCACTTCTTTCTTAATCGTTTTAGGTTAGTAAGAGATGCTTGGAACGTTCCTAGTATAGAAGCTAGTCTTACCTTACGCATAATATCTTTTTGCGTGTCACTTCCTCTTACTACTACTTCAGTAAGATTACAAAATTGTCCGTCTCTTAATATAATTTCACTACACGGGTTACAACCAAAGTCGTGGTTAACATCTCGTCTACCTATCTTAGCTACAGTTGCTATGGCTGCTTCTCTATTAAAGATGCCGCGCTCACCTGACTTAGAGTCGTATAGTGATAACCATTCTTTCATAAAGATACCCATGTCTGG
>ARQU01000111.1 GCA_000384615.1 alpha proteobacterium SCGC AAA536-G10
CCTATTATTTGAAGAAATTGTCAGACCTTTATCAATACATGTTAATACTTGATGGGCATTGAATTTTTCCTTGTTTTCAAAAAAACAATCATTTGTTGCAACAACAGGTAGATTAAAATTGTCACTAAAATCTAATAAGATTTTTTCGGCATTAAGTTGACTTTTAATACCATGCCTTTGAAGTTCAATATAAAGGTTGTCATTAAATAATTCTTTTAAAACTATCAACCTATCATTTACTAAT
This sequence comes from alpha proteobacterium SCGC AAA536-G10, assembly GCA_000384615.1. Lineage (GTDB taxonomy): Bacteria > Pseudomonadota > Alphaproteobacteria > Puniceispirillales > Marisalimonadaceae > Marisalimonas. The sequence goes on from ARQU01000111.1 coordinate 245, forward strand.
TTAATATTTCCTAAAGATGCTGGCTTGCCAATAAAACCATTTTCAACACCACCAGTTAATAGAATAATACCATCTTTATAAGTTTTTAAGTTCTCAAAAATTATGAACTTTTCAAAGTTAGTATTAGTTGACAATTCACTTGCTAAAACTAATAAATTTTTATAACCAACTTTGTTTTTTGCAATTAAAACAACTTCACCAACACTTTCTTTACAGTTTGATGAACCAGAAATATTTACTTGCATTCCAATTATTGGTTGAATTCCCTTAGAAACCATTTTAATAGAAAACTCTAATACTCCAAACATATTAGAGGTATCTGTTATAGCGATTGCTGGTTGATTGTTTT
>ARQU01000112.1 GCA_000384615.1 alpha proteobacterium SCGC AAA536-G10
TAGCAAAGTATCTAGAGGTTTTATTTAAAATACGACCAAAATTATTATCTGGCTTTATTTTTAAAGTTATTAATTTTTTTATAAAACTCATTAAAAAGTTTTATAATGTTTTTTCATATTTTGAAATTAAAGATTTAGCTGTATCATAAAGTTTTTGTCCGTCTAGACCTTTACTATTAGCATTTTTAATCCAATCTTGAATTACTTCATCGGCAGCTTTCTTTATTTCTGCCAAAGGTGCTCCCTGTAGAGTATGAAATTCACCTCCAGCTTTAACGGCTAAAGCGCGCGCTGGACCTTCAAATCCATCCCATAAAACACCAGCTTGTTTTGCTAACGACATTCCAGAATTATTATCTATTACTTTTTTGTGTGCTGGAGATAATGAATCATATTTTGCTTTGTTCATAACAAACAGAAAAGGAGTAGTATAAAGTCCTCTCTTCCCAGCAACATTTGTATGGGATTTAGTTAGTTCCTGAAGCTTAAAAGATGGCATGATTTCCCAAGGAACAACCATTCCGGTAATAACGCCTTTTGATAAGGATGGCGCAACTTTAGGAATAGGCATACCAACTGGTGTTGCA
>ARQU01000113.1 GCA_000384615.1 alpha proteobacterium SCGC AAA536-G10
ATAATTTTTCCTGAGCCCCTTTTGATCATATGCCTTGCTACTACTTGGCTTACATTAAAAACGGATGAAATATTTGTTTTTAATAATTGTTCAAACATATCAGGTGGAAAATCTTCTAGCGGTGTTCGATGTTGCATTCCAGCATTATTTACTAATATTTCAATTGAACCTATTTCGTTTTCAAATTTATTAACAACATTATCAATTTCATTTTTATCAGTAACGTCGAAAGATAATTGATGCAAATTATTTTGTGGGGTAAGGGCTTTTGCTGCTTTATCTAATTTTTCTTTATTCCTTCCATTTAAAATAATTTCTGCGCCAGCTTCATCAAGTCCTTTAGCTAAAGCGAAACCTATTCCTTGAGACGAACCTGTTATAAGAGCTCTTTTACCTTTTAGGTTAAATAATTCTGTTCCAGAACTCATTCACTATCTCCAAATTAAATAAAAGTAAAATATATATAAATAATAAAAATATTGCTAATCATCTTTCAAAAATTTAACTTTAAAATCTTAATTTCAAATGCAGGAAAATAGATATGAAATCAATAAAGATTCACGGGGCTATGGACTTAAGAA
>ARQU01000114.1 GCA_000384615.1 alpha proteobacterium SCGC AAA536-G10
ACTAAAATCATTACTTAAAATAATATATGGAAATTGATATGTCCCAATTGCAGGTGAAGTAGAAGTTCCTACAAGATTGACATCACCTAAAGCAAAATCATGTTGTGAACCATTTGTTTGGTCAGTTGCTGTAAAAACAGTTGTACATGTAGACCTATCTAAAGATGCCCCAGCCATAGGATTAACTGTACAAAGACCCATTTCAAAAACACTTGATTTATAAAGTTGTGGTGTAAAACGACAGGCGGTATTTGAACCAGCAAAAATATTTGCACCTGTACTGCATTCTCCACTATCCTCGGCTGAAATTGCAAAGACTTTATAAGTAGAAAACAAGGTCAATATAATTGATAAACAAATTATTTTAAATAAATTAATCATATTACACTCCCCCAGCCGAAGCTGTAAAGCCTGTTTGAATTACGATCTGATTTTTACGTCTTACTTTATCAAGCATCTTTTTCTTCATTGATGTATTATTAAATGCCTGATCAGCAATTAAATCTTGAACTAGTGCGTCTTTCTCTGTTGGGCCTCCGCCTAATCCAAACTTGTAGGTTAGATTAACAAAGTCGATATCT
>ARQU01000115.1 GCA_000384615.1 alpha proteobacterium SCGC AAA536-G10
CAAGATAAACAATCTGATCTAAAACATCTTTGAATATATTAATTGTCATAGATGCGATAAAGGCAGTTAATAGATTCATACTTAACCAAAATACTCTGCTTCTTGCTGCTCTTCCTGGTGGAGCAAAAGTATCCTCAGCAACACCTGCCATCCCTAAAAAATTTTGATCGGCATCTTCCCTTATAACATCTAAAACATCATCAATTGTAATTCTGCCTATGAGCTTACCTGACTCATCAATAACTGCTGAGGATATAATATCGTTTCTTTCAAATATTGTAGCTACCTCTTTATCATCTTGATTGACAAAAATAGGATTTGCACTTGTATCCATTACTTCTCGAACAGATAAACATGGCTTACTAGTTATGATTTTTCCTATTGCTAACTCACCAACATACTCATCTTCTTTATTAACCACAAAAATTTTATCTGTGTTATCGGGTAAATCTTTTTGATCCCTTAAGTAATTAATAACAACTTCGATGCTATGGCTGGGCCTCACACTTATGACGTCTGTATTCAAAAGACCACCAGCAGTATTCTCGGGATAAGTGAGTCCAATTTCTATT
>ARQU01000116.1 GCA_000384615.1 alpha proteobacterium SCGC AAA536-G10
AATATAATCAAGTTTGGCATGGTGTTGTTTCACTTGGACTAATGATTATGATAATTGCTCATATATATATTGGATCTGTTGGAATGGAAGGCGCCTTAGACGCTATGAATAGCGGAGAGGTTGATAAGAATTGGGCTAAAGAACACCACAATCTCTGGGCAAAAGAAATGGATCAAGAGAAAAGTAATAAACCTGAGCCTGCCGAGTAAAAATCAACTAAATGAAATGCGTCTAAGTAAAATTTTTCAAAATAAAATCAAGATTATTTTTATAGTCTTGATTTCTTTTTTTTTATTAAATCAAAGTGTGAGTGCGATAGAACAATACACTGCCCATGGAGGTCCGGTGAAGGGTTTAGCAGTTTCATCTGATAATAAATTAATGGCAAGTGCTAGTTTTGATTATTCAGTAGTGGTATGGGATTTAAACCCTATAAAAGAAAAATTAACATTGATAGGACATGATGCAGCTGTAAATACAGTTAAGTTTTCCCCAGATAATAGTCGTTTAGTATCAGGTGGTGATGATAATCAAGTGTTATTATGGCCATTAGATAAAATAAGTAAAAATA
>ARQU01000117.1 GCA_000384615.1 alpha proteobacterium SCGC AAA536-G10
GCCGTGATTTTAGAGTGATAGTGATAAACTTCACCTCCAAGTAAACTTTCCATTGTATCAACAATTTTTTCTGATCTTGCCGTGACGCCATAAATACTATCGTCAGGATGATTCCATGCCATCATTTTTGTTGTTAAACCTTCAGAATCTTTTCTATCATATAAATGATCTCTTATGGCTGGATCCTGTCTTGAGGCATTCTGTAAAAGTTCTGTTTCTTTCTCATTAAAAAAATTTTTAACTATAACATAACCATTTTTATGAAAGTCAGAAGTTTCAGATTTACTTAGAAATGATCCCATTTAATTTAATCTCCAAGTTATTTATTTATTTTTAATACTAAGACATATTTTTTAATTCGTGCCAATTATAATAAGTTTTTTTTATATCAGCATCATAACCAAATGCTTCTAAAACATCTTCTAAGTAAATTAGAAGGTTTTTACTTAATATTTTTTTGTTCTTTAAATTATATTTATTCTTTAAAACTTCTATCCAAATGGTCATAGCACTATGTACAATTGCTATCGGAATAGGATCTATATTATTAATCGTTCCATTTTTAGT
>ARQU01000118.1 GCA_000384615.1 alpha proteobacterium SCGC AAA536-G10
GGTTGGAAAATCTTCTGGTTGTCCTTCCCATTCTCTAGAAGCATTGAATTTTAATTTAATCTCATCATTAAAATTAAAAAATGGGTGTATTCCAAATCCAAAAGGCATGATGTTTTTTGAATTATTCAGGAGTTTTAGTTCAATTTTGCATGAGAACGCAGTCAAATAAATTGATTGAGTTATTTCATATGACCAAGGCCAACCGAATTTATCTGCTTCATGTCGATAAATTAAAATAACAGAAGAATTTGATTGTTCTACAATACTCCATTCACTTAAGTATCCATGACCATGAATTGCATGAGGAAAAGCATTTTGATTCAAGTTATATTCTAATCCATTAAATCTAAATTTTGCATTTTTAATTCTATTAGAAAATGGAGCTAATGGAAAACTTCCACCTTTAAACAAATGAATAGACTTTAGATCATGGTGAGGTATTGGACGTAAAACATGAAAATCGTCAAAAATTAAACTACTAATTCTTCCTCCAATTTCAGGTAAAAGATCTAATTTAATTTTCTTATTTTGTAGGGTAATTACTTTTAAAATTTTCATAAATCATT
>ARQU01000119.1 GCA_000384615.1 alpha proteobacterium SCGC AAA536-G10
ATTTTAAGAATTGATAAATCTGCAAAAATAAAATTTCTTACTGGTACAAACTCATTTAAGTCAAATAAATCTAATATTTATCTGAAAGAATTATCTAATTCTAAAGAAGTTATTACGGGTAAAAAACCAAGATTTTTATCTTCTATTGGCGTAAGTGATGGTAGATATTTTGCAGATGATGATGTTAATATTATCAATATTGGACCTGGAACAGGTTCTGAAGGCCATAAATCCAATGAAAAATTGATTAACAAAGATCTTCTTGATTATTTTTTCATTTTGGAACATTTTTTACTTAAAATTTAAGTTGATATTATCTGGTTAAGTAAATGTATGTAAGAATTGTGAAATTATCTTTTATGAATGACTTCTCAAAAGAAGCGGCCTCAAATCTTTTAGTACAAATTGGAAAAACAAAGGGGTTTGCAGAAGGAATGCTCCTAAGGATGTCTGTGGATGTTTCTGATACACAAAGATATTCTATGACAGTTTGGCCAAGCAAAAAACTTGAAGAAAAATCATGGAAATTATTTGGTGAAGAGGTTTTAAAAAAATTAAGAGATA
>ARQU01000120.1 GCA_000384615.1 alpha proteobacterium SCGC AAA536-G10
TGGATACCACCAGATAAGTCGACTTTCCAGTTTGTTTTATCACCTGCTACTTTATCTATAGCTGCCTTTTCCTTGGCTGTTAGGTCTTTATCCCAACCAAGTTTTTTAAGCATAGCCATAGTGAACTGAGGATAACCATCTTTTATTTCAGAACCAACAGGGTATGAACCTTCAGCTAATAAATTATTACCATCATGTTCAACTCCAAATCTAGCTCTAAAACATAGACCACCTTCAGCAACTGGCTTTGATGTATCATAAAGTAATGGAGTACCAGGATGTTTCATTTCTGGATTTCCCCAACAAGGCCAAGGAAGACCATAATAATCACCGTCTATTTCACTACCTACAGCTTGAAGAGTAGTTCTATCAAAAACGTGTTGATTCTTCATATGAGCTTTTAGTCTCTCTGGTGACTGACCAGTATAACCAATAGTCCACATTCCAGAATTAAACTCACGTGTCACGTCTTCAATATAAGGTTCGTCATTCGTAACTTTGATTTGCCTGAACATACGGTCTGCAAAACCAAATTTTTTCGCAAACTTATAGATAATTGTATGA
>ARQU01000121.1 GCA_000384615.1 alpha proteobacterium SCGC AAA536-G10
CAAGTAAGTGTACCTGAAAAAGTTGAAAGTAAGATAAATAGCAATAAATCTGATGTAATTGAAGAAGCCGTTAATAAAAAACCTTGAAGAACGTGTCCCAATGTCCCGTTTACGACAAGCTATCGCTCGTAGATTAAAGGAAGCACAAAATACTGCTGCTATGTTAACAACATACAATGAAGTCGATATGACAGCTTTAATGGAAATGCGAAATAATTATCAAGATAGTTTTCAAAAGAAAAATGGAGTTAGACTTGGATATATGAGTTTTTTTGTTAAAGCCTCAATAGATGCACTAAGCCAATTTCCTGCAGTTAATGCAGAAATAGATAACAATGACATTATTTACAAAAATTATTATAACATAGGTGTTGCAGTTGGTACTTCTCAAGGTTTAGTCGTGCCAGTCCTAAAAAATGCAGATAAAATGTCTTTTGGTGAAACTGAGATTGCCATTGCAGATTTTGGTAAAAAAGCAAAAGACGGAAGTTTAGGTATTTCTGATATGGCCGGTGGAACGTTTACAATTTCTAATGGGGGAGTTTATGGTTCTTTAATGTCG
>ARQU01000122.1 GCA_000384615.1 alpha proteobacterium SCGC AAA536-G10
CCCTTAGAACAATGTCTTTTCTTACCTTTCTCATTTTCATTAAAGAAATCTATTAAATGAAATATATTACAACTCTCAAATGTTCCATCTTCATTTTTAATCCATTTATTTAGACTATCTGGATCTCTATTGTTGTAAGGTTTGTGGTAATCTAAGGTCATTTGAAAATGTTAATTAAAAATACATTTAATATTATTATTTTTATCGGATACTAATTGATATTTCTTTTTTTGGTGATTGATCAATACTGCATACATTAATGAACTGTTATCCATACCTTTAATAGGAATATACTTAATTACTGGTTCAGAAGTACATTCAATTGTATTCTTATTCATTAGAGAATTGTCTAAACTTTCTGCTGCAAAGACAGAATTAAAACCAATTAAAATAAACGATATTATAATTGTTGAAAACATTTTCATATTATCACTCTGATCCTTTTAATTATTAAAAGTAAAATTTCACTTATATATTTTACCATATTTTTAATTTATATTTAATTTATTAATCGTAGGAGAAATTGAATGTCTGAAGAAATAAATATCCCAGAAAAAGTAA
>ARQU01000123.1 GCA_000384615.1 alpha proteobacterium SCGC AAA536-G10
ATAATGATGAATAAAGATAGGATTATTAGTTTTTTGAGAAAAAATGACTTTTTTTGACATTAATAAAATCATGAAAGGTAGCCCACCTCCAATTAAATACCAAGTTACTCTAGATAATTGGCGAAAATATCCTTTCAATTCTTGGTCATTTGTAAATGTAAGAAATTTAATACCAACATCACCAATTTATAATAACCCTGATAAAGAGGTTATATTACAAAAACAGTTAATAGACATAGATGATCTAGTCATTGATCATAAAAATACTTCTTACAAACTTAAAGAAATTTTTAAAATATGTGACACAGATGCTTTTTTAGTTATGCATAAGGGTAAAATTAAATTTGAGTTTTATGATAAATTCACAAGGTTTAATACTCCTCATATTATTTTTTCAGTATCAAAGTCTTTAACTTCTTTGTTAACTGGAATACTAGTAGAGAAAAAAGTAATTAATATTAACAACTACATTTCACATATTTTACCAGAAACCAAGGGAACTGCTTATGAAGACGCAACTGTTAGAAATGTTCTTGATATGAGCATTGCTTCTGGATT
>ARQU01000124.1 GCA_000384615.1 alpha proteobacterium SCGC AAA536-G10
TATTTCTGATTTTTTTAGCTCAAGAGTTAACGTTCTTACATTTGTCTTTGCAAGGTCATTATAACAATCGCTTTGATCATATACTTCAATTGTGTCACCCTCATCATTAATTGGAGTAGGCTGCTGAGGCGTAACCATTTGCATACATTTAATTGATTGAGCAGATGTAGCAAAACTATTATCAGTATCAAGTTCTTTAAATTCTTTATTTGATACGAGACATCCTTGAATTAATGTTAAAGAGAAAAGCACTAACACTTTTTTCATAAACTTTGTTTATTTTCAATTAGTGAATTTACAACAGATGGATCAGCTAAAGTTGATATATCTCCTAAATTTGATAAGTCTCCTTCTGCTATCTTTCTAAGAATTCTTCTCATAATTTTACCTGATCTAGTTTTTGGAAGTCCTGGAGCATTTTGAATAAGATCAGGTTTTGCAATAGGACCTATCTCTTTTGCAACAAATTGCTTTATATCTTCATCAAAGCCTTCATAAAAAGATTCACCAATCATGAGTGTGATATAGGCATAAATACCCTGACCTTTTATTGGGTG
>ARQU01000125.1 GCA_000384615.1 alpha proteobacterium SCGC AAA536-G10
AATTGTCTAACCAAAGTTCTGGAAAAACAGCTACTGCTATACTAATGACGCCGATAATAACAAAAGATATTATTGCACCAACCCAAGCAATTTTTTTTGCCCTGCTCATTTGATTTGCACCGGCATTAATACCAACTGCAGCTGTAAGAACAGATCCGATACCAAATACTAATGGAGTAATTATAATTTCTAACCTACTTCCAAGACCGTAACCAGCAAGAGCTTCAATGCCATAATGACTTACTGAAGCTGTTACGACGGCAACTGTTCCTGCAATTGTAATGCTATTGATTAGACCTCCAGCCCCTACTTTCATTATATCTAAAAAGGATTTTTTGTTTAGAGGGTAAGTTCTGAGCTTTATGATTTTTTGTTTATATTTAATATAAAAATATAAATATATCATCATAAGGAAATGTGAAACAACCATGGCAATTGCTGGCCCAATAATACCAAAACTTTTAAACCCAAACCAACCTACTGTAAAAACCCCACCTAAAAAGATCTGAAATAAGCAACCTAAAATTTGTACCTTTGCAGGAACAACAAATTCTCCC
>ARQU01000126.1 GCA_000384615.1 alpha proteobacterium SCGC AAA536-G10
TGTTCTAATACACTTTTAGGTTTTATATCTATCATATTAATTATTACGACTTACGAAATTAATTTTTATCATCTTTGTTAAGTAATTTTTTTGCTATATATGGAGCAAAATATGTAATAATACCATTACATCCAGCTCTTTTGAATGCTATTAGGCTCTCAAAAATAATTCTATCCTCGTCAAACCATCCCTTCTCAATAGCGTTTTTTATCATAGAATACTCTCCTGATACTTGATAAGCGTATGTTGGCATTTTAAACTTTTGTTTTACTCTAAAAATTATATCTAAATAGGGCATTCCAGGCTTTACAATAACCATGTCTGCTCCTTCGCTTATATCAAGCGCTATCTCTTTTAGAGCTTCATCAGAGTTTGCAGGATCCATTTGGTAACTTTGCTTAGATTTTTTTAATAGAGATAAATTTGATCCAACGGCATCTCTAAATGGTCCATAGAAAGCTGATGCATATTTTGCTGCATATGACATTATTTGTACATTTTTAAAACCATTTTTATCAAGGGTATCTCTTATAAAACCGACCCTACCATCCATCA
>ARQU01000127.1 GCA_000384615.1 alpha proteobacterium SCGC AAA536-G10
AAAACTATAGTTGATGAAGTAAGTTTTGATGTTCCTCTTGGAAGAGTAAACGGTCTATTAGGCCCTAATGGTGCAGGTAAGACAACAACCTTTTATATAATTGCTGGTCTATTAAAGCCAGATCATGGTGAAATTATTTTTAATGGTCAAGATATTTCTGAACTATCTATGCATAAACGATCAAAACTTGGAATCAAATATCTTCCTCAGGAGCCCTCAATCTTTCAAAATTTGTCTGTTTATGAGAATTTACTTGGTCTTGCAGAAATTTCTATTCCAAAAAAAGAAGACATTGATAAATTTATTGAAAAATCAATAGATGAATTTGGTTTATCAAAAATTATAGATCTTAAAGGCAGGCAACTATCTGGTGGACAAAGAAGAAAGGTTGAAATTGCAAGAACGCTTGCGGCAGAGCCAAAAATAATACTTCTTGATGAGCCTTTTGCAGGCATTGATCCAATTGCAATAGATGATATAAAACAAGTCTTGAATAAATTAAAAGAAAAGAACATAGGCATATTAATAACTGATCATAATGTTCGAGAAGCTCT
>ARQU01000128.1 GCA_000384615.1 alpha proteobacterium SCGC AAA536-G10
CTAGTATACCAAGTGTAAATTTATCCATTAAAACTAATTTCCTAATATGTCATAGACTTTTAAAATAAAAGTATAAAAGCAACAAATAGTTAGAAGAAAGAAAGATGCGATAACAGGTAAAAATGGTACCCATATAGGAAATGCTAAAAGCATAGTTTCTTCTTGGTAAACATACATATCTTTTGCTCCTAAAATCATTCTTGAGCTAAAGAAAAGGGCTACAAATCCGAATAATAGAGAGCTAAAAGCATCTAAGAAATAGATTTTATTTTTAGGTAATTTAGCTGTTATAAAGTCTACAATGACATTTCCGTTTTTAAGATGACATAAAGGTAGAAATGAACCAATAGCAACTGCACACGCAATTTCAACTAATTCAAAGTCACCCAAAATGGGTGATGAAAATACAACTCGGCCAAAAATAGAGAATATACTGATCAAGGCAGCAATTAAAAGAATAAAACCTCCAAATATAGCAAAGTATCTAGAGGTTTTATTTAAAATACGACCAAAATTATTATCTGGCTTTATTTTTAAAGTTATTAATTTTTTT
>ARQU01000129.1 GCA_000384615.1 alpha proteobacterium SCGC AAA536-G10
AAGTAAAGGTTTAGTATGTCTGAAGAAAAATATGATCTTGTTGTTATAGGTTCTGGTCCAGGAGGTTATGTTGCATCAATAGTTGCGGCACAAAAGGGTATGAAAGTTGCTAGTATCGAAAAAAGAACAACCTTAGGTGGGACTTGTTTAAATGTTGGTTGTATTCCATCTAAAGCAATGCTTCATGCATCTGAGCAATATGAAAATGCAGTTAAATTAAATGGTAACAAAGAATGGGGTATAACTTGTAAAGATGTTAAATTAGATTTAACAAAATTATTGAAAAAAAAATCTGGAATAGTTGACGAACTTACTAAGGGAATTGATTTTCTATATAAAAAAAATAAAGTAAAAAAGTATATTGGAACAGCAAAGTTAATTACAGCAAACTCGATTGAAATTACTGGTGAAAATACTAGAGATCTTATACATGCTAAAAACATAATAATTGCAACAGGATCAGAAGCTACTCATCTTCCAAATGTTAATATTGATGAGAAGAAAATAGTCACCTCCACGGGTGCATTAGAATTAAAAGAAGTCCCAAAAAAAA
>ARQU01000130.1 GCA_000384615.1 alpha proteobacterium SCGC AAA536-G10
ACAGAGTAAAAAGGCAAAAAGTAACAAGAGGAGCATTCCTGAAGCACGACTGTAATTCCAAACATATAGCCCCATAAAGAACCAAAAAGTTACTGACACTAATAGGCAGAGTCCAATTGAGTACAACAGGCATTTTTGTATCTCACTTAATTGGTTAAAAATCTTCACTTTTTGAAAGTAAGACCCTGATATTAACAAGGCCAATCCTCCTGTAAGTAATCCTGTCTCTTGGAGAAATACACTTCCATAATTTAGAGCCCGTGAGAAAATATTCATCAACAGACCACTCACTCCATGGTCAACTACATCATAATAAATCCAGACAAATAGCTTAAAGTTAGAGATCTCTGCAACTTTACCAATCTTCGGCTGCATCATAACTACCAAGCCCCAAAGTACGATAGGAAGTGCAAAGAAAATGTTATAACAGAGACCTGATTTGATTTTCTCCCAAACATCTTTGGCGTTCCACTTCCATCCATTTTTGCTAAAATACAGGAATCCTAGGAATAAGCAGAACAAAACAGAGGACTGCAAATATCCTGGATAGA
>ARQU01000131.1 GCA_000384615.1 alpha proteobacterium SCGC AAA536-G10
TTAAAACAAGTTATTTCTTTTATAGAAAACAAATCAACTGTTGAATTAGTTGCAATAGGAATAGGACACGATGTTACTAGATACTATAACAAAGCTATTACTTTAACTGATGCAGAACAATTAGGTGGAGCCTTAACAGAGCAATTAGCCGACCTATTTAATGAAGAGTAAGTTTAAGATTCATTACTCTGTTTATTAACATTTTTTAATATTAATTTTTTTATAGCTATCGCTTCTGTAGCTAAAACTCTATTGCTGGTCTTTGAAAGATAATCATCTAAACCACCATTTTTTTCAACCGACTTTAAGGCTCTTACACTTACCTTCAATTTAATAGACTTATTTAAAGACTTACTAAAAAACTTAACGTTTTGAAGATTAGGTAAAAATTTCCTTTTAGTTTTATTTTTAGCATGACTAACGTTATTTCCACTCATAACATTTTTACCAGAAATTTCACACACTCTAGACATTTTAACCCCATAAATGATTATATGTTTATAAAATATGCCTTTTAAAAGGTCAAGTTAAATG
>ARQU01000132.1 GCA_000384615.1 alpha proteobacterium SCGC AAA536-G10
TTTTTGAGGGACTTAAAAATAGTTCATCTTTTTTAACTTTAACTATTTTTATTTGTCTTTTTCTTTTGTCGTTAAAATATGGATGGAGAGTATCAAGAATAGTAGCATGGCAAAGGTTTAATGGTGATTTTGAAATAGATAATAATAAAAAGAAAGCATAGGAGCGGTTATGGATTTTGTTGAAATTATAATTGAGTACCTACCAATATTTATGTTTCTGACTATGGGAGTTCTTTTATTTATAGGTTACCCCGTTGGCTTCATATTAGGGGGTGTAGCGATTACCTATGGATTTATAGGATATTTATTTGGTGTCTTTAAAATAGCAGAATTTTTTAACTTCGTGCCTCGGATGTGGGGGTTTTCTGCTGAAAACCTAATTTTAGTTGCCATACCAAGTTTTGTTTTTATGGGAACTATGATGGAAAGAAGTGGTATTGCTAATGATCTATTGAGGACCACTCAAATTTTACTCAGGAAAGTTCCTGGTGGATTAGCAATGTCAGTTACGGTGATGGGAACAGTTCTAG
>ARQU01000133.1 GCA_000384615.1 alpha proteobacterium SCGC AAA536-G10
AAACCAGAAGATATCAAAAAAGTTAATAAAATTATAAACATAGTGGATTAGAAATGAAAAAAATAAATTTAATACTTGTTCTGTTATCAATTAGTAGCTCTGTATTTGCATACTTAGGGCCTGGTATGGGCGGTGGGGTCATTGCTGCGGTTCTTGGAGTTATTGGAGCAGTTTTATTAGCGCTATTTGGTATCTTGTATTACCCAATTAAAAGAATGTTAAAAAATAGAAGGAAATAAAACAAAATTATCAATCCCATATGATGGATTATTTATATCTTGTTGTTGCTTGTGTTATTAGTATTGAGTCATTATTGAGACTGAGATTCTTGTCTTACTTTAATTCAATTGGTAGAAATTCGAATAAGGTATTTCGCATTATTATTTCATCGAGAATTAGTGACCATTGGAAAGAGAAAATGGTCCCGGTATATGCTTTTATTCTTTTGAAAAATTCATTATTAATCTTGGGGATATTGTTCTTAATTATTCTTGTGTTTTCTGCGTTTGTAGTACTATCAAGTAAATTT
>ARQU01000134.1 GCA_000384615.1 alpha proteobacterium SCGC AAA536-G10
CGATGGCGTCCACTTGTTCACACGACTGTTCGGGCTGATCCGAAAACGACAGCAATTGGCGAATATCGTCCAGACTGAAACCCAGCTCCCGGCTGTGACGGATAAAGATCAGCCTCGAGGCCTGATCTTCTGAATAGATGCGCCGATTGCCGCTGGTGCGCCTCGTATCCGGCAACAGACCGATTTTCTCGTAGTGCCGAATGATCTGGACAGTGCAACCAGCTCTTTCTGCCAGTTCGCCAATTGAAATATCTCTTACGTTCATCAAATTTTCCTCTTGCTCCTACAACGATTGTAGATATTATTATCTCAGACTAGGGGCTTTCAAGGCGTCGTTCAATTGGATGACAAGCCTCGATAATGAATTACAGGAGCAAGGTATGAGTGCAAGTTGCTGCGGACAAGATGACCAATTCGACGGCGTTTCCGCCGCATTCAAGCGGGCATTGTGGATCGTCATCGCCATCAACGGCGCTATGTTCATCGTTGAGATGGCGGCGGGCGCTTTCGCGGGGTCGAAGGCGCT
>ARQU01000135.1 GCA_000384615.1 alpha proteobacterium SCGC AAA536-G10
TAGAGATTTATCCTTATACCTTCAAAAAGAGTTGAACAAATCACTTTAAGCATTAAATAACTTCCCACCTTTTTTTGAAAGTTCAGGTGGTGCTGTTGGCCTCTTTAAGAACGTGTCAACATCGTTAACATCCAAAAACTTATCTCCTGCTTTTATAATTTCATCATTAGTTAATTTTTTTAGAGGAGTGTATTTTGGATGATGATGCTCTACAAAAGGATTATTTCTTGCTGCATTATAACAACATAAAAGCGTCCAACGTCTGTCAGGAGAATTATTTTTATCTGATCTATGGAGAGTATTACAATGAAAGAACAAAACATCGCCTGGGTCCATTTCACAATAAACCAACTCTAAATGTTTTTTTGCCTCCTCAACTCTTTTGAGATCCACTCCTACTTGTCCGCTCTCAAGCAAAGCATGATCAATTCTACCTAAGTTGTTTGAACCGGATAAAACCTGTAAACATCCATTTTCTCTAGTACATTTATCCAATGCAATCATTACAGTTGCCATAAGTGGAAA
>ARQU01000136.1 GCA_000384615.1 alpha proteobacterium SCGC AAA536-G10
CCAACACCTTCTTGCATTAAACTGATATTTAATTTTTTTCTAAAATGCCATACTTTCCCCCTTTCTAAGCCAGGAGGAGCTGCTCTACAGAGAATTCTGTATTTGTAAAAACGTTTAATCGCGCTAAATCTGGCATTAAATTCTGGTTTGACAGGTTTAGTAGAAATTACTCTTATATTAGTATTTCTTAATAAGGAGTTGAATGCAGAGATAATATAAAAAGGATGTCTTGATGTTAATCTATGACCTTTTGGTAAATTTATATGAGCAATTTGACCAAGGGCATGTACCCCAGCATCGGTGCGGCCTGAACCTTGAATCTCAAAATCTTGATTGAAAATATTTTTTGCAGCTTTTTCAAGATTGCTTTGTACGGACATACCTTCATTTTGTTTCTGCCACCCGACAAGATCGTTACCATTATACTCGATTAATAATGCGTATCTTATGCTATTTTGAATTTCCAAATTTTTCACCAATTTTTATCTTTGTACCATTTAAAAAATCGTTTGCAGAAATCATTTT
>ARQU01000137.1 GCA_000384615.1 alpha proteobacterium SCGC AAA536-G10
AATTTAAAGATAAAAAAATTTTTGTGGAGCTGGTAATGTCATTTTATTAATTATAAAGAAGGAAAAATTCAAAATGATAAAATTATTTTTTTTGATTTTAATTATTTTTAGCTCAACTACTCTTGCAAATGACAGACAAAAAGGGTATCAGGCATTAGAGGATCAAGACTATAAGAAAGCTTTATATTATTTGAGTTATGAAGCGAATTTGGGAGATGATAAAGCTCAATATAACTTAGGAATTATGTACAAAAAAGGGTTGGGGGTCCCAGTCAATAATAATGAAGCATTTAGCTGGTTTTTTTTGTCTGCTAATCAAGGTAACATTCTAGCTAATTACGCTTTAGGTCATGCTTACTTAAAAGGTTCAGGGATAAAAAAAAATTATAAGTCAGCTTTGAAAGCCTTCAAATATGCAGCGCTTCGAGAACACCCATCCTCAAGGCTTATTATCGGAAATATGTATTATCAAGGCCAAGGTGTAATTGTCAGTTATCCTAGAGCTTTTCTGTGGTGGAGTTTAGC
>ARQU01000138.1 GCA_000384615.1 alpha proteobacterium SCGC AAA536-G10
TTTTAAATATTTCAAAACTTTGAATCGCATTGGTTTATCTAAACTTTTCTTAATTTCATATAAATATAAACTTTGCTTTATAGTTTGATGAACGCGAGACGCTAACTGGAATGCCTTGGAGTTTTGACCGTCAAATTTAGTCATTATGAGATCGCAATTTGAATCATTGATTAGTCTTCCAAGCATAGGTTTCCAATCATCCTCTTGAATAGGCAACCCTTTTTTTCTTGACCAAGCCACTCCTCCAGCAGGGAAAATAGCTACAACACCACCATTTTTTAAAATTTTTATAGCTGTTTGTCTTGTCACAACATTATTTCTCATTGCATTTTTACTATTACTAAAATCAATAGGAAGAATATTGTCTGCAAGTATAGGTTCTTGTCTGAGAACTCCATGAGCAATAACTTTAAAATTTTCATCTAATGTTGAGGCAAACCAAGATAAAAAACTCCATCTGCAACTCCAAAAGGATGATTTGCTACTATAATTAATCCTCTTGATTTTGCTCTTTTAGGGATAGGA
>ARQU01000139.1 GCA_000384615.1 alpha proteobacterium SCGC AAA536-G10
TATGATGTTTTTTTCTAAACTCAGCAAGATCTTTTAAGTGAGCCATGTTTATAGGATCTTCATGCCAAAAAACATCAAATTCATCTACTTGACGGGCTATTTTTAAAGCTGGCGCTAATTGCCATAATGAATGATATTCAAGCATTATATCAATCTTATTTCCAACAGCTTTACGTATTTTTTCAATTCGATTAATACCTTCCTTTAAATTTTCCAAGGATATCATTTGACCTTTCGTTGGAAATGCAAATTCATCAAACGGCCAAATTTTCATTGCTGAAACACCCTCATTCAACAGACTCTGTGCTAATTCCCCTGGGTTTTGAGCTTGCATTTCTAAATCGTCGTAATTATTTTTTTCTTTTTTTACATTAGTTGATACTACTGACCGAGACCGCGAATTTGCATTCCAGTTATACCCATCAGCAGCACATGTATTATATATTGGTATGTAATCTCGACTTAGACCTCCTAACATGTCTACTAAACTCAAATTACTAGCTTTAGACTTTAAATCCCAAAGT
>ARQU01000140.1 GCA_000384615.1 alpha proteobacterium SCGC AAA536-G10
CTCATATGAGAGAGATTTGAAAATTATATCTGAAATTAAAAGAATTCGAAAAACTAATATTAGAACAAAACAATTAAAAGAATTTTTTAAAAATGAATTAAAAGTTTCAGAGGGAGTTGATTTATCAGATGAACAAATGGATGCAATTAACAAAGCTATAAACTCACCTATTTCTATAATTACAGGGGGCCCAGGAGCTGGAAAAACAACTATGGTTAGGGGATTAGTTAGTGCTCTAAAGCTTCTAAAACTATCAATCAAAATTTCTGCACCAACTGGAAAAGCAGCAAAAAGAATTTCAGCAGAAGGTCTTAAATCATTTAATCCATCAACTATACATTCATATCTTGGTAAATTTGGTGAGAAGACCGATAAAACATTTGATTTTATGATTGTAGACGAATCTTCTATGATTGACATAAATTTAATGCAAGAGCTTTTAGAGTCTATTCCTGATAAAACATCGATAGTTTTTATAGGTGACGCTGATCAGCTTCCACCAGTTGGGCCAGGTCAAGCTTTT
>ARQU01000141.1 GCA_000384615.1 alpha proteobacterium SCGC AAA536-G10
AGACCAATTACAGGTAAAAAAATCAAGGCTTTTTTCAATACTATTGATGGCATTGAAAAAAGATCCGTACAAAAAACAGTTTCCCAAGCAGATTGGTGCTTTATAGCATATATAACAACTTTATTTTTTGAAGGAATTTTACCAATTACTCTGATATCAGTATTTAGCCACCATTTCATTCCTTTAGTCATTATAAGACACCAAATTTTATTAATAAAAATAACAACTGGTCTTGGAAATAAAAGACATGGCAAACATATCGTGACTAAAACACTAGTCCCAATGTAGAATTGAATATTGAATAAAAAAGATCTTAAAATATTCATATTATTTTATCATAAACTCAAAAATTATATCTTAGAGAGTGTGAAATAGTGTTTACCTGTTTCTAAGCTTTTAATTGAAATATTATATCCTTCATTTTCAGAAAAATGAGAGAAATCAATCGGGCTTGCAGGATCATCTGAAATAAATACAACAGTTTCACCTTTATCTAAATTTTTTAAAACTCTTTTTGCTTTT
>ARQU01000142.1 GCA_000384615.1 alpha proteobacterium SCGC AAA536-G10
TTCAGGTCTATAGAAATATACCCTCATAAAGTCTTCAGTAGGCAAAAGTCTGCCTTCATCATCTTTATCTAAAAGATGCCAACCAGATGTTAACCAAAAATCATTTTTTACCATTTTTCTGATTTTTCCTTAAATTTAACCTTCTTCTACTACCGTCCATATTTTTTGTTCGGCACAAGAGTCCGCCTTTGGTAAATTCCTAAATTTTTCTTTGATACCTTCTTCAGACCAATCTCTTGATAAACTTAAAAGACTTCCTAATTCATGGTCTTTACATAAATCTAACATAAAATTTATTTCCTCCAATGCGGCTTTTTCAGCAACATCTATTGAAGGAGCTCCATAATTATCAACCAGATATTGACCAAGTTTATTTTGTAATTTTTTTATTTCCTCTTCACTTATATTAACCAAACTTACAAGTGTAGAATAACCAAAAGTAGAGCATCCCATAAATCCATTGGAAAAGGCTTGTTTAACCTTACCCTTCAAATCTTCAGCCTTTATATTATAAAAATTA
>ARQU01000143.1 GCA_000384615.1 alpha proteobacterium SCGC AAA536-G10
TTTCCAAGGACCTTTAGGAGGCATTCCTAATGCAGCAACCGACGAAGCATAAACAGTCCTCTTAATATTTGCTTCTTTAGCAATTTCAAGAATATTAATTGTGCCCTCTACATTGACACGAGCACCTAATGCCGGATCTTTAGCACAAAATGGTACTTGCAGACCCGCTAGATGAATTATAGCACCTGGGTTAAAGCTTATGATAATTTTCTTTAGCATTTTAAGATCGGTAATGTCGCACACTTGCCATTTGATTTTAGACGCTTCATTACCAAGAAGAAGTTTAAGTCGATCTTTATTATTGGACAAATCAAGAGCTACACAAGGAATGTTTGATCTATGTAGAATTGTAAGTATCCATGCTCCAATGCAACCACCAGCACCTGTAACAATTACAGGCCTATCAAAATTATTATTTTTAATCAACAGATCATCAGTTAAAAAATCTAGACTCATTATCTGCCCCCCCTTATAGAATTATCCATTAGAGCCTCTCATATTACTCAACTCTAATAAACA
>ARQU01000144.1 GCA_000384615.1 alpha proteobacterium SCGC AAA536-G10
TCTCTATTATTTTTGGGAATTGAATCATAAATTCTATAAGCTCATTATTTCCCAATTCGATATTCTTTAAATTATTAGATTTATAGTCATCTTCATTTTTTCTTAGTAATTCTCTCGCAGAAATTCCAAGCCTATCGAGGAGAGATGCAAGATCAACATGATTTAAATTTTCATTTAAATATAAGAAAGTTGAGAAATCCTGATCATTATCCTCTAAAAGCTTTAAAGCTTCTCTAGATTTGCTGCACCTAGGGTTATGATAAAAAATTAAATCAGCCATTTACTTCATAGTTGCAAGCATATCCTGCATTTGCATATGAATTATATTTACTGCTTGCAATGGCCTAATCATTACTTTGAATTCTGATATTTTTCCCTCATCATTGAAAGTAACTATATCAACCCCATTGACGTACTTGCCATCAATGGTTGTTTCAAATTCAAGTATTGCCTGATTGCCATCTAGCACCTCTTTGGTATATTTAAAGCTAGATTCGTTGAGATTGTTTGAACT
>ARQU01000145.1 GCA_000384615.1 alpha proteobacterium SCGC AAA536-G10
GAAGCAGCTAAATTTCAAGCTGCTTTATGGCTTGGGGAATTTAGAAGAACCGGGGGAGAAGCAATAAAAAAAGAAAATGATCCTGACGCAAATTTTATTTATGATCAAATGTCCAGAAGATGTCCGGACACTAGCTTAGAAAACTTTATGGATGCCCTTCAAAACAGAGCAAGAATAAGTAGAGACTGGAACAGTTTCTTTGATAATTATCCTTTGATTTTATGTCCTGTAACCGGAGACTTACCTTTTCCAGACCTAAAAGACCTAGAATCAGCCGAATCTTTTGATTTAGTTTTTGATTCAATGCTTCCTCAAATTGCACCTCCATATTTAGGACTTCCAGGTTTAACATTTTCAACAAATAAAACTACTTCCAATATCCCACTGGGAGTTCAATTTATTACAAGAAAATATAGGGAAGATATTTTGTTAAATGTAGGATATGAGTTAGAAAATTTTTTTCCTGAAATTAAGCCTATATTGCCAAATTCATAGTTAAAAGTTTTTTATG
>ARQU01000146.1 GCA_000384615.1 alpha proteobacterium SCGC AAA536-G10
GTTGATAATAGGAAGAATTTTCATACTTTTAGGAATAAGTTCTTTTATACTTACAATTATTAGCAACTATTTTGACATAATTTTACAAATTGAAAATAAAAGTGAAATTACTCAGTTGGGACAATTTTGGTTTTATTTTTCTCCAAATAGTCTGCAAATAACCGAAGCTATTGTAAGCAGATACATTGATCCTTGTTCAGCTCTAGAAGTATTAAATTGTTCTGGATTTATCTGGCATCCCTTTATATCTTCTGTATTATTGTTACCAGCAGCTCCTTTTTTGGCGGTATTAAGTTTTCTATTTATTGGATTTGGAATAAAAAAATCAGCTAAGAAAAAAGTCGGTAACTAAATTACTAATCCAAAAAGAGTTTAATTTAATTATCACCCATTTTTAGTGCTTCAAAGAAAGCATTTTGAGGTATCTCAACACTTCCAAACTGCCTCATTCTTTTTTTACCTGCTTTTTGTTTTTCTAATAGTTTCTTTTTACGGCTGATAT
>ARQU01000147.1 GCA_000384615.1 alpha proteobacterium SCGC AAA536-G10
TGGGACTGACTATGTATATCCAAGAACAACTAATAAAATCTTAAAGCAATATCTTATTGACAAAGGAATTCCTGAATCAGACATTTTTGTAAATTATACACCATTTGGTCACTCAGATTGGTCTAAAATCGTAGCTGATGTGGTTGGTCTTGGTGCAGATGGTAAAAAAGTTGGTGTTATTTCAACTATTAACGGCGACGCCAATATAGGTTTTTACAAAGAACTCGCTGCTGCTGGTATCAAAGCCGATGATATTCCAGTTGTTGCATTTTCTGTAGGTGAAGAAGAATTATCAGGTCTTGATACTAAAAATTTAGTTGGTCATCTTGCTGCGTGGAATTATTTTCAATCAGCTGAATCGGACTTGAATACTGATTTTATTAAACAATGGAAATCTACGATGGGTGATAAGAGAGTTACTAATGATCCGATGGAGGCACATGTAATTGGATTTAAGATGTATGTAAAAGCAGTTGAAAAAGTTGGCACAACAGACGTAGACGCTGTT
>ARQU01000148.1 GCA_000384615.1 alpha proteobacterium SCGC AAA536-G10
AAGTTGAGAGACCTGGAGGTGGCGACGATACTAGAGGATTTGCTCCACCTTTTGTAAAAAATGATGATGGCGAAGAGACAGACCTTAGCGCGTATTTTTGTGGCGCTAATAGAAACAAAAGATCGATTACGATCAATCTTAGTACAAAAGAAGGTCAGGGCTTAGTTAAAAAATTATTATCTGAATGTGATATCTTAGTTGAAAACTTTAAAACAGGTACCTTAGAAAAATACGGACTTGGATATAATAATTTAAAATCAGATTTTCCAAAGTTAATATATTGTTCTATTACTGGTTTTGGACAGACTGGGCCATATGCATCCAGACCAGGATACGACGGATTAATTCAAGCAATGGGTGGTGTAATGGCTTTAACGGGAGAGCCAGACGGTGAGCCTATGAAAGTTGGAGTTCCGATCGGAGATCTAATGGCAGGTATGTTTGCTTCTGTTGGGATATTAGCAGCTGTCCGGCATCAAATAAATACAGGTGAAGGCCAGTTTATA